>CAYREY010000001.1:0-30091 GCA_964423405.1 uncultured Chitinophaga sp.
TTTCTTAAAATTTCACAAAACCATCTGATATTGAGCGCCTAAATGCGGCATCAATTAAACGTACCGCATTATTGCCGGTCTGTTCACCAACCCCGGGAAAAGAACAGAACTATTAAAGTGTAAATTTACCATGCATATTGTTGTAGCGTTGCGAATGACCAGACTTGCCCTCCCGGCTTTATTTATCCTGCTATTTACCACCAGCCTGTTTGCACAAAATAAGGTAGATGGCACCGTGCTGGATGCCGACGACCAGACACCCCTGGCAGGTGCAGTAATGAAGCTGACCAGCCTGGCCGATAGCACCCAATGGCAGGCCGCTATGGCCGATGACAGCGGCCGTTTCGAATTTGGCGCAGTAACCAACGGCAACTACCAGTTGCAGGTTAATTACCTGGGCTACAAAGCCGGTTTTAAACGGGTGGCTGTAACCGGTACCGATGTACACCTGGGGCCTGTGCAGGCAGCTAAAAATGCCACCGTGCTGAAAGATGTAAACGTGGTAGAAAACGCCGTGCGCGCCCAGCAGAAAAACGATACTACCGAGTACAACGCCAGCGCATTTAAAACAAATAAAGACGCCAATATAGAAGACCTGGTAACCAAAATGCCCGGCATAACCAACGAAAACGGTACTATTAAAGCACAGGGCGAACAGGTTAAAAAGGTATTGATAGATGGCAAGGAATACTTTGGCGACGATGCCCAGCTGGCCATGAAAAATATGCCATCGGATATTGTGGACCGCGTGCAGGTATTTGACCAGATGAGCGACCAGAGTTTTTTTACCGGTTTTGATGATGGCAACTCGCAAAAGGCCATGAACATTGTTACCAAAAAAGGGATGAACCAGGGCGTGTTTGGCAAAGTGTATGCAGGCTATGGTTACATAACCGATTCGCGCTACACGGCCGGTGCCAGTGTAAACTATTTTGATGGTAACCGCCGCCTGTCGTTGATAGGCATGAGCAACAATGTAAACCTGCAAAATTTTGATATGCAGGACCTGCTGGGCGTAACCGGTTCATCGGGTGGCGGGCGTGGTGGTATGCGCGGTGGCATGGGTGGCGGCAGGCGACCGGGTGGTGGCGGCGGCAACTGGGGCAACAGCGCCGCCAGCAACTTTATGGTGGGCCAGCAGGGCGGTATATCTACCACCCACTCGGTGGGGCTTAACTACTCCGATGTGCTGGGCAAAAAAAACAACCTGAAACTAAGCGGCAGTTACTTTTTCAATTACGGTAATAACGTAAACACCTCTGAGCTTAACCGCCAATACTTCAACGCCGGCGATAGCTCTACGTATTACAAAGAGACCAACACATCGCAAAGCACCAACATGAACCACCGCGTTAACCTGCGGATGGAGTATTTGATAGATAGCATGAACAACCTGATTTTTACGCCTAAGTTCAGCTATCAGCAAAATGAGCAGAGCAGTGCTATTGATGGCACTAACACCATAGCACAAACCGAGTTTTTGAGTAGAACGCTCAGTAACTACAATGCCAAAAGCACCGGTTACAATATATCGGGCGACCTGTTGTACCAGCATAAATTCCGTAAACAATACCGCACCTTATCTATCAATGTAGGTACAGCTATCAACAATAAAGATGGCAACAGCTCGCAACTGGCAGTCAACTCATTTGCCGAAGCTTCCGACTCGGCATCGGTCGACCAACAGGCTACTACTATAGGCCGCAGTTACAAAGCCTATGGCAATATCTCCTATACCGAACCGGCAGGTAAATCGGGTATGGTGCAGCTAAGCTACGAACCATCATACACCTGGAACAAAAGCGATAAACAAACCCTTAACCGCGATACCACCGGCCTTACCAACGATTACAACCGGTTAGATACACTCCTGTCTAACAAATACGATAACGACTACATGACCCACCGCGCCACGGCCAGCTATAAACTAAAAGGCCAAAAATTTAACCTTACGCTGGGCTTAGGCGGCCAGTATGCGTTGCTTACCGGTGTAAGTGTGTTTCCGCTGGCGTATAATACCAACCGGTCGTTCTACAGCGTGCTGCCCAACGCCATGTTTAACTACAAGTTTAAAAACAACAGCAGCATACGCCTGGTTTACCGTACCTCTACCAACCCACCCTCCATATCGCAATTGCAAAGCGTAATAGATAACACCAACCCGCTGTTGCTTACCACCGGCAACCCCGATTTGAAACAGACCTATGCTCATTTTGCTATGGTGCGTTATGGGCTTACCAATCCTAAAACATCGCACTCCTTTTTTGTTTTTGGTTCGGTTAACTACACGCAAAACTATGCCGGCAACTCTACCTTTATTGCCACTGCCGATACACTGATAAACGGAACGGTAACGCTTAAAGCCGGTTCGCAGTTAACCCGCCCGGTTAATATACAGGGGCAGTTAAACGCCAATACCTTTTTAAACTACGGCCTGCCTATTACCAAAATAAAAAGCAACATCAACTTTAATGCGGGCTTTACCTACCTGCGCACACCCAGCCTTATCAATAACCTTACTAACCTGGCTAACACATACGGTGTAAACGGTGGCCTTACCCTTAGCAGCAACATCAGCAGCAAAATAGATTTTACCATCAACTACATGGGTACGTACAACATTGTACAAAACTCGTTGCAAACGGCTTCTAACAACAACTACTATCAGCACAACGCCGGTGTGCGTTTCAACTGGCAGTTCTGGAAAGGGTTTGTGTTTAACACCAACCTGCAAAACACCCTGTACGCGGGTATAGCACAGGGCTTTAACCAAAACATATTTTTATGGAACGCATCACTGGGCTATAAATTCTTAAAGGATGAAAACCTGGATGTACGTTTCAGTGTAAACGACATACTTAACCAAAACACCGGCATAGCCCGTACCGTAACCGAAACCTATGTAGAAGATAGCAAAACAAACGTACTGAAACGTTATGTACTGCTAACAGTTACCTACACCATTAAGTACAACAAAAAGGCTAAAAAATAAGCTTACTGCTTAAGCCATTTCTTTTTTAGGTGTACGTTACCTGTATTAATATCGGCTATGTAAACCCCGCTTGAAAAACCACTTACATCTATGCCCTGCAAAACAGGCCCACCGCTATATACAAGCATACCGGTTACCGTATAAATAGTAACCTCCGCAATAGGAACATTAGCGTTAATAAACAACCTGTTTTCTGCCGGATTAGGCCATAACTCAACCGTACCCAATGCTGTTTCTGTAATAGCTGTTGCGGCAACAGTAATGGGTAACGAAAGCGCCGAGCATCCATTGGAATATATAATTTCTACGGTATATAAACCCGGCTGCATGGCCCAATAACTTGCCGAATTTGCACCGGCTATAGCCTCACCGTTTAAATACCACTGATAAGCAGCACCATTGTAGGCTGTTAAATAGTTACCACTAACGCTTACAGATACACTACTGTTACATGCAACTGTAGTATCGCAAAATTTTACTACCCACATATCACATTCCCCCCGCGATGGCGCTGTTTTGTCGCCGGCAATGCCAGAATAAGTATTAAGTGCCACTGTATAGCAGCTGCTTTCTGCAAGCACAGCTAAACCGGTTTGCCGCTGATATATATATCCATCTGTTAGTATCGTTTTATCCCATATAACATCACCGGTATCATCAATCATCACCATCCAAGCCTGGCTCTCACCTCTATTCATTTCTGTTTTATCGCCACTTATGTCAGAGTAACTACTCCCCGTTAATAAAAATCTGTCTGGCCCCGCAGGCACTATATTGCCAAACCAATCTTCCCAGCCTGTTCCACCATATTTTTTATCCCACAGCTTATTACCCTGCGCATCTGTTCGTACTACCCACCAATCCCAGTGTTCAAGTGGCCCTATATCCACGTTGGGGTCAGTCTTATCACCTCCGGCATCCGAACCGGAAATACCCGCAAACAAATACCCTCCATCTGCCAACTGTATTCCATCAACCGGTTCATCATTCAATGCCCCTCCAAAAGTTTTATCCCATTGTTTGTTACCTGCAGAATCTGTTTTAACAATCCAAAAATCTCTCAATCCACGGCAGGTATCTGTTTTATCTACCGAAATACCAGAGGTAGAAGAACCAACTAACAGAAAGCCCTTATCGGCTGTAATTTTAAAAGCAGTAAGCAATTCGTGCCCATGAATACCCGCACTTCCATATTGCTTATCCCACTGCTGATTGCCCTGCGCATCTATTTTTACTATCCAGTAATCACCGCCTCCGTATTGATTTTCTGATTTATCGCCGCTACTATCCGATTGTGAATAACCAGCCAATACATACCCCCCATCAGCTGTTTGCTGAAGCTCAATCATACATTCATCTAAAGAGCCTCCATACCTCCTGTCCCATTGTTTATTACCCTGTGCATCTATTTTAACTACCCAGTAATCCCACCAGCTTTGGCTCCATTTATCTTGAGTTTTATCGCCACTAATACCCGATTGGCTGTTCCCGCCCAGCAAGTACCCTCCATCAGCAGTTTGTTGTATACAGTAAAGGTGGTCGTCTAAAATACCACCAAAACGTTTATCCCATTCTCTAACACCCCAGGCATTAATTTTTACCACCCAATAATCGCGCGAATTATATGCGGTGTCCCAATTAGGCTGTGACTTGTCGGCTCCGGCAGGCCCTCTCGATTCTCCGGCAAGAATATAGCCCCCATCAAATGTCTTTTTTATACTTACCACCTGGTCATGTTGGGGACTACCAAATGCATTATCCCACATTTTTTTTAATGGCGCCTGGGCGTAATTCAATAATTGAGTAAGTGCAAAGCACATTAACAGTATGTATTTTTTCATATGGAATGCAAGTTAGGCACGCGCATAGGGGCATACAATGAAGAATAAAAACGTTCTTACGTACCTAAAACCTTGCTGGTTCATTTACTAAACCTAAATTTCAGGCTCATCCCCCCTTATTAACGGTTAAAAACGGGGCAGAAAAAAACCTTACACCATATACATAATTATCTACCTTTGGTATACACACAAACTAACGGATAGATGAAAAAGACCTTTACACTGGCTTATGCCTGTTTGATGTTGCAATGTGTTATAGCTCAGGCACCATTCTCGTTTACCAATTCTAACTCAAAGTTTACCAACGCTACGTTCCGCAGTGGCAATGCCCTTAGCGTGGTAGATATGAACGGCGACGGACTGGACGATATTGCCCGCCTGAATAACGCCAACGACCTGTACTATACTATACAACGGGTTGGCGATAACTTTAATGAAATACACGGGGCATCTACAGGTAACAGCAACTGCTGGGCTATGGTAGTAGCCGATGTAAACAACGATGGGGTACGCGATGTGGCTGTGGGCTACAACGGCTCGGGTAAACTGATAATACCCAATACGGCTTTAAGCAACTTTCCGGTTACTACACTACCTAACAGCAACATCTTTTTTCAGAACATGAACTTTGCCGATGTAAACAACGACGGCTGGGTAGACCTGTTTGGCTGTAACGATGTGGGCACCAGTTTGTTCTGGGGCAACAACGGTTCGGGCAGTTTGCCTGCTACCACCAACTTTTTCAGCATGAATAACCCGGGTGCATCTGATAACAGCGGTAACTACGGCAGTATATGGACCGATGTAGATAACGATGGCGATGTGGATTTTTACATTGCCCACTGCCGCCAAAGCACCGGCAATACCGATGGCCGCCGCTTAGATCAGCTTTTTATAAATAACGGTAGTGGCAACTATATACTGGATACCACCGGCGCACGTGGACTGCGCAACTTTCAGCAAACCTGGACTGCCAGCTTTGACGATATTGATAACGATGGCGACTTTGATTGTGTGCTCACAGAAACCGATGCCCCAAGTAAATTACTGCTAAATGATGGCAACGGTTACTTTACCGATATAACTGCCAACAGCGGTTTTGTGCTGGATGTAACCCCATACCAAAGCAAAATGGAAGACCTGGATAATGATGGGTATATAGACATTATTATTTCGGGCGATGATGTGCGGGTGTTCCGCAATAACGGCAATAATACTTTTACCCGTATAGATAACCTGTTTAACACCAACCGTATGCTATCGTTTGCCACCGGCGACCTGAACCACGATGGTAAAATTGACCTGTACAGTAGTTATGGCGGGGTGTATAACAGCCCAAGCGGTTCAGTTAACGATGTGCTTTGGCTGAATACGGTAAACAACAGCAACCACTTTATAACCTTTAACCTGCAGGGCACCCAAAGCAGCAGCGATGCGCTGGGGGCCAAAGTAGAAGTGTATGGCGCATGGGGCAAACAGGTGCGCGAGGTACGATCCGGCGAAAGCTACGGCACTACCAACTCGTTTATGCTCCATTTTGGCCTGGGTACAGCTACCGTGGTAGATTCTGCCATCATCCGCTGGCCACGCGGGCTGGTTACTACATTATACAACCGTGCTGCCGACCAGTTTATTACCGCTAAAGAAAACGTGTGTGTATCGCCCGATAACCTGGTTTCTTTTAACGGACCTTCGGTATTGTGTGCAGGTCAATCAGTAACCCTATCGGCACCTGCGGGCTATACTTACCTGTGGAGCAACGGCGAAACCACACAAAACATTGCTGTATCTACCGCCGGCGACTATGCCGTTCGCCTTACCGATAACGGTTGCAGCAGCATATCTAAAATAGCCACGGTACAATCGCAGCCCGATGAAACGCCCACTATTACTGCATCAGGCCCAACTGTATTTTGCGAGGGCAACAGTGTAACGCTGCAAAGTTCATCGGCAGCAGCCTACCAGTGGAGCAATGGCGAAACCACACAGAGCATTACCGTTACCCAGCCGGGCTCGTATGCATTAACCATACAAGGTACCTGTGCCCAGTTTACCTCCGATACGATTACCGTAGCACCAATTGCCTCGCACGTATCCAGCGTGGTATCACTAAGCCTTTGCGACAACAATGCACAGGCTATAAACCTGGAGGCCATAGGCAGCGGTAGCCTGTACTGGTACGATGCCGAAACCGGTGGTAATGTTGTAGGCAGCGGTGCCAGCTTTACCACACCCACACTGGCCGACAGCAGCGTTACCTACTATGTAGAGTCGCGCGATAGTGTACTGGGTATATCGGGTGCAGTAGGCCCTGCCAGCAATAGTATTGGTAACGGTGGCAACTACAACACCAACCAGTATCAGATATTTGATGTGTATAAAGACCTGGTGATAAAAAGCGTAACCGTTTACTCCGGCGGCGCGGGCAGCCGTACCATACAATTGCGTAACAGCAGCGGTACGGTGCTGCAATCGGCCACGGTTAATATAGGTACCGGCACCGTGGTAGTTCCGCTAAACTTTACCGTAAGCCCCGGCACCAACTACCGCCTGGGCATACAGGGCAACAGCAACATTAACCTGTACCGCAACAGCGATGGTGCCAGCTATCCCTACACCATACAAGACCTTATCTCTGTTACCGGCAACTCGGCCAACGACCCTGTGCGCTGGTATTTTTACTACAACTGGCAGGTAGAGGAACTACCTATTGCCTGCACCAGCGTACGCCTGCCGGTTACTGCTGCGGTACATCCCGTACCGGCTGCAGATATAACCAGCAACAAACCTACCATACTTTGTGCCGGCGATAGCGTTACACTTACCGCACCAGCCGGCAATGGGTATAGCTACACCTGGAGCAATAGCTCTACCGCACAATCGGTAGTTGTAAACAGCAGCAGCACAATAGGCCTTACCGTTACCGATAATGGTTGCTCGGCTACTGCCACACCGGTAGAAGTAACCGTTAGCAACAATGCCACAGCAGCTATTACCCCGTCATCGTCCACCTCGTTCTGTGCCGGCGATTCGGTAACTTTAACAGCCTCAGAGGGTGTATCGTACCTGTGGAGCAATAACGCTACCACCCAAAGCATTACCTTACTGGCAACAGAAACTGTTACCGTAACCGTAACACTGGATGGCAACTGCACCGCCATTTCAGAACCACTTACCGTAACCAACAACCCACTACCGGTAGTAAGCATTGGCAGCCTTAATGCCCAATATCCCGCCGATGCTGCACCGGTAACACTTACCGGTACGCCGGCCGGTGGTACCTTTAGCGGCACCGGTGTTGCACAGGGCCAGTTTAACCCGGCCACAGCAGGTGTGGGCGGCCCATATACTATTACCTACACCTATACCGATAATAATGGCTGCAGCGCCACCAGCACTACAGAGGTGAGCGTTAGCGAACCTACCGGTATAGCAGCTAATAACAATGCTACAGGCATATCGGTGTACCCTAACCCATCTACCGGCAACTTTGTGCTTACCCTTACAGGCAATGTACAACAGGCTTCGGTGGTTACAGTTACCAACACAATGGGGCAGAAAGTATATGAAACCACCGTTAACGGCAACGGCAACCACTCACTTACTATTAACGCAGCACCGGGTGTGTACCAGCTAACGCTTAACACCAGCGGCAAGCTACATACTGCCAGATTGATAGTACAGTAGAACAATTTGCCTGCACCGGTTGTTAGGCAGATTATTCTTACTTTAGAACATGCGTAAAATAACGGCACTGGCCTTTGCTTTAGTATTGTATGGGTTTATACAGGCCCAGTGCACCACTACCGATGCTACCGGCTGCCAATGCCCCGATGGCACTACCAACTGCGATTTACTACCCGATATTATAGTGGCCGATGAACCCTTGCGCGAAACAGGCAACAACGGGGTTATAGAATATTCGCAAACAGGCAATGGCTTGCAAAATGGCCGGTTACGCTTATCGGTATCAACACCCAACATTGGCTACGGGCCGCTTACGGTGCTTACTTCATCGCAGTATATATGTGGTAACGATACATTTACTACCGACCCCGGCACCTGCCCCGGTGGTGGCTCGCCACGTATATTGTGCTACCAGCGGGTGTATCACAAAACTGGTAACACCATGACCTATTACGACCGCCCCGCCGGCAGCATGACCTACCACCCTACCCACAACCACATGCACGTAGATGACTGGGGCGTATATACCCTGCGCAGCCGCGATACTACCAACCCCGACCCTTTGCAATGGCCCGTTATTGGTACCGGTGCCAAGTTGGGTTTCTGCCTGATGGATTATGGCAATTGCAGTTTTTATAACGGCCACTGCGAAGATACCGCCGGAAATATATTACTGAACAACGATATACCTAATTATGGTTTAGGGGGCGGCAACTATACCTGCAACCCCGCCGAACAAGGCATATCGGCAGGTTATGTAGATATATACTACCAGTACCTGGATGATATGTACCTGAATATTCCGCCCAACGTGTGCAATGGCGAATATTACATAGTAGTACATATTGACCCACGCAACTACTTTGCCGAAACCAACGAGAACAACAACGTAATAGCCATACCCTACACCCTTACCAGGCAAACCGTATCGGGCAATGGCAATGTACCTGTTTATACTACCCAACCCAACAACACCATTTGCAGCGGCAATAGTGTAACACTAACCTCGGGGCAAAGCAGCCATTACCTGTGGAACACCGGCGATACCACACAAAGTATTACCGTTACACATGCAGGTGCGTATTCGGTAGCTACCAACTCGGTATGCGGTGCTGGTACCAGCGATACAATAACAGTAACCACCATACCCAGCCAGGTACTAAGCACTACCGCAGCCACCGGTTGCCAGGGGCAGGCAGCATTACAGGCCAGCGTAACCGGTACCGCCTACTGGTATAACACCGACTCTTCAACCACCAGCGTAGGTAGGGGCGCAACATTTACCCCGGCTACAGCAGGCACCAATACGTATTATGTAGAATCGCGCGATACATTGTTTGGTGCCAGTGGCACAGTGGGTGTTACCGATACAGTAGCCAACGGTGGTTATTATCAAAACGATCAATACCAGATTTTTTCGGTATTTAAACCCATGCTTATTAAAAGCGTAACAGTATATACCAACAGCAGCAAAAACAGAATAATTGAATTACGCAATCAGTTTGGCACTACCCTGCAATCAAAAAATGTGTTTCTGGATAAAGGCGTGCAACAGGTACCGCTTAACTTTTACGTAGTGCCCGGTAACGATTATCAGCTGGGCTGGCCCATTGCAAGCAACCCCGATTGGTACCGCAACAGTGCAGGGGCAAATTACCCTTACACCTTTTCAGATGTAATGAGCATAACCGGTAACTCATCCGGCGATTTAAGCCGCTGGTATTGCTACTACAATTGGCAGGTAGAAGAAGCACCCATTAGCTGCACCAGTGCAAGGGTAGCCGTGCCGGCTAACATTACCGCCGCACCGGCTGTAGCATTGGGCACAGAAGATACCGTATATTATGTGTACGATGCACCGGTAGCCCTTACAGGCACACCTGCCGGTGGTAGCTTTAGTGGTACAGGTGTTACCGGCAACTCCTTTAGCCCCGCACAGGCTGGTGTAGGTGGCCCTTATATTATCAGCTACCAGTACACCGATAACAACACCGGCTGCACCGGTACGGCCAGTGTAAACATTACCGTGCTGGATAGCAACACAGCCATTAACCGGCAACCATCATCGGTACAGATAGTAGTGTACCCCAATCCGGGCAAGGGGCTGTTTACCTTAAAAACAAGCGGTATGCCTGGTTTACCGGCCACGCTTACCATAACCAACATACTGGGGCAAAAACTATGGGAAGAAACACAGGTTTTGCTTACTGCCAATACCGAAAAGAATATAGACCTGCGCCAGTTACACAAAGGCCTTTACTACTTGCAGATAAGTAATGGCCGGCAGGTACACACCGTTAAACTAGCCATTGAATAATGAACCGGTTACTGTTATTGGTAGCAGTTGTTGTGTGCCTGTGTAATATGGCACAAGCGCAATGGCAGCTATACAACAGCGGCAATTCGCCCCTGCCCAACAACAACGTACATGCCATGGCTATTGATAGCGCCGGTTATGTATGGATAGGCACCGAAAACGGATTAGCCCGATTGGATGGTGCAAACTGGCAGGTGTATAACAGCGGCAACTCGCCCCTCCCTTCTAACCAGATCCGCAGCCTGGCTATTGATACCGGCGGTAACGTATGGGTGGGTACATTTACAGGCGGGGTTTGTATATACAACGGACAAAGCTGGGTTACCTACCACACCGGCAACAGCACACTACCCGATAACCATATCCGTTGCATTGGTTTCGATACTACCGGTTCAGCCTGGCTGGGTACATCGGGTGGCGTAACCTGGCAAAGCGATGAAGGATGGGTTACCTATAATATGTTCAATTCGCCGCTTACCTCTAACAACGTAACGCATGTTTATACCGATAACAGCAATGTAAAATGGCTGGGCACCATTAACGGCGGTATGGTAAAAAAAGAGGGCAACAACTGGACGGTTTACAACACGCAAAACAGCGGCATGGAAGATAACACCGTGCTGGATATACAGCACGACTTGCTGGGAAACATCTGGTTTACTACGCCCGCACACGGCATAGGCCGCTACAATGGCAGCAACTGGTTTTATAGGTTGCAGTCAAACTCGGCCATACCTACTAATGCTACTACCTGCCTGCATATAGGCGCTAACGATATAAAATACATAGGCACCACCGACAAGGGCCTGGTGCGCTGGGACAACGGGTTACAATTCGATTCGTTTACGGTCAACAATTCACCCATGCCCGATAACCATGTAACCTGCATGGTGCAACAAGCCGATGGCCGGCTGTGGATAGGCACCAATGGTGGCGGTATAGCAGTATATACCGATACCAGTTTGCAAACCGGCATTAATGCAATAGCGGCCGCACAGCTTTCGGTTTACCCCAACCCAGCTACCAATATACTTACTATAGAAAGTAGCCAACCACTGCAACAACTTTGCATAACCGACCTTGCCGGCCAGCAAATACCCGTGCCTGTAGTACAAAGCCACCACAACCGTATTGGTTTATCTGTAGAGCAGCTTACTGCAGGTATGTATATTGTTTCTGGTACTTATCAGGGCCGCACCTATACCACCCGGTTTATCAAAACCAATTAACCGCTGTGTTAAACAGGGTTATCCACCTGCCGGTGCTGCAATTACTTGGCACATTTGCTAAGTTTGAAGCCTATTAAAAATTAAACCTGCTTAATAATATGCTTGCTCCGCTACCAGAAAGGCTCCGCCCCAAAACCATAGCCGGTTTTGTAGGGCAGCAACACCTGATAGGTGAAGGCAAAGTGCTGCGCAAACTGATAGAAAGCGGCAACATTCCCTCTATTATCTTTTGGGGGCCACCGGGTGTGGGCAAAACATCGCTGGCGCGTTTTATAGCCGAGCAGATAAAGATGCCGTTCTTTCAGCTAAGTGCTATTGAAAGCGGTGTAAAAGAAGTGCGCAAGGTTATTGATGAAGCCACTACATCGGGCAAGGCTATTTTATTTATAGATGAGATTCACCGTTTTAATAAAGCCCAACAGGATGCTCTGTTGGGGGCTGTAGAAAAAGGTACCATTGTACTGTTTGGCGCTACTACCGAAAACCCCTCGTTTGAAGTAATATCAGCATTGCTATCGCGCTGTCAGGTATATGTATTAAAACCACTGGAGCGCGAAGACCTGGAAAAACTGATAGCCCATGCGGTAAAGGAAGACGAGGTACTGGCACAAAAAAATATAGAGGTTCAGGAAACAGAAGCGTTGCTTAAATACTCGGGCGGCGATGCCCGCAAATTACTGAACGTGCTGGAACTGGTAGTAAATGCCACGCCGGTTACCAACGGACAAACGCTTATAAACAACAAACTGGTAGAACAGGTGGTACAGCAAAAAATGGCCATCTACGATAAAAGCGGCGAACAGCATTACGATATCATATCTGCTTTTATCAAATCTATTCGCGGCAGCGACCCTAACGCTGCGGTATATTACCTGGCCCGGATGATAGAAGGCGGCGAAGACCCCAAATTTATTGCCCGCCGTTTATTGATACTGGCCAGCGAAGATATAGGCAATGCTAACCCAAACGCCCTGTTACTGGCCACCAGTTGTTTTCAGGCAGTAAATGTTATAGGGTACCCTGAGTGCCGCATTATACTATCGCAAACGGTTATTTATCTGGCTACATCGGCCAAAAGCAATGCAGCGTATGCAGCTATAGGCGCTGCTATTGACCTGGTGCGCCAAACCGGCGATTTACCCATACCCCTGCACATACGCAACGCACCTACCAAACTGATGAAAGACCTGAACTATGGTAAGGATTATAAATATGCCCACAGCTTTGAGGGTAACTTTGTAGAGCAGGAATTTATGCCCGACAAACTGAAAGGCGTAAAACTGTTTGAGCCCGGCAACAATGCCCGCGAGGCCGAAATGCGCGCCCAGTTAAAAAAACAGTGGAAAGAAAAATACGGGTACTAAACAGCAACCATGCAGCAATTAAAACAACAACTTCATGCGCTTTGTATGCAGCAGATAGAGCAACGCATAGCTACCGCAAGCGAGGCAATGAACATGGCAAACAGTTCGGCCAACGATGAAACCAAAAGCAGTGCTGGCGATAAGTATGAAACAACCCGCGAGATGATACAGCAGGAAATAGATAAACTGAGCGCCGCCATAGCTGAAGCTGTTGCACAAAAACAATTACTGGAGTTAATCAGCACGCAACGTATACACGATACCGTGCAAGCCGGCAGTATAGTTGAAACAGATAAGAATGTGTTTTATATATCGGTGGCAGCTGGTGCTATTGTAATAGACAACAAAAAATACCTGGCCATCTCTCCCTCCTCGCCTATTGGCAGTAAGATGATAGGCCTTAAACAAGGCGATGCCTTCGTTTTCAACAACGTTAAACAGACCATCATTTCGGTAGAATAAGCGCCCAAAACAACAAGCCTTTAATTATCAAGCAGATACAAAAATGTGCGAAAAAATCGCGGGTCAATTCAAATAATTAGAGAATAGTTAGAAGTGCTTATAAATACAGCTTAGAACGTGTTTACACACCCATCTACACAAGTTAAAACTGTTTTTTGTAGTGTTTTTGAACAGTACCAACATTACCCACACATATCGTTTAATAAGTAATACCAATTAGGGCTACCAATGGCAGTAGTTTAGCAGTAAATAAAAGCCAATTCAGCTATGTTAACTGTTAACCGGAACTATCCCTACCGCCTGTTTTTAGTTGAAGATAACCCCGCCGAAGTACGCCTAATGCAAGAGGCCATTAAAGAGGCCGGCCTGAGCGATGATGTAGAACTTGAGTATGCCTACGATGGTGAAGAAGCCTGCGACCAGTTAGACACCGCAAAAATTATAGGTAAGCCATTCGACCTTGTTTTGCTTGACCTGAATATGCCCAAGGTAACCGGCAAAGAAGTGCTGGAGAAAATTAAAACCGATCCGGAACTTGAAAACACACCGGTGATAGTAGTAACCAACAGCGATTACAAACGCGATATGATTGAGTGCTACCGCCTGCGCGCCGATGGTTACCTGCAAAAACCAGCCGACTTTAAAAAGCTGGTAGATTTTTTTATCTCTATTAAAGAATCTATCAAGGTAAAACAACGCCTCTCTATTTTTTATATAGAGAAAGTATACGACGAATTAAGAATGGCTATTTAATTATTACATATAGTAACACATCTCCTCTCCTCACTAATTTACTGTTAGCTTAAAAGAGTAATTGCATTACCTCGCTGGTAAAGTTGTTGCTGTGCGCTACTTCTACAAATTTATTCTGCTCGGTCATTACCCAGCATTTATTGCAATGTTGCAAGGCAGCCTCTACATCGTGCGTAGAGAGTATAACAATCTTGTTTAGTTGCCGGGTTACCCCGGCCAGTAGTTCCAGTATCTCTTTCTTACTTCTAAAATCAAGAAAGGCCGTAGGCTCATCAAGTATTACAACCGGTGTTTGCTGACAAAGTGCACGGGCAATCAACACTTTTTGTTTCTCACCATCGCTAAGCTCATTAAAAAGCTTGTGTTGCAGCTTACCCAGCTTCATTACTTCAATTATATGTGTTACCTCTTGTTTGTCGGCATTGGTAAGTTGGCCCAGCCAGTTGGTATAAGGCATACGGCCCAGGGCAATAAATTCATGCACCAGTATATTATCTACCAGCAGCCGCTCGGTAAGTACAATACTTATCAGCCTGGCACGCTCCTGTGCCGGTATGCTGTTTAGTTCTTTACCACCAATGGTAACCGAGCCACCCACACTGCGTTGTAAACCGGTAAGCGTACGTAACAGAGTAGATTTACCTATACCGTTAACACCCAGTAAAGCTACCATATCGCCGGTGGCAGCGGTAAATGTTATATCGCCAAACACCACCTGCGCAGCGCCATACCCAATACTAAGTTGTGTTGCCTGTAGCTGCATTATAGTTTTCGTTGTCGTAAAATTATCCAGATAACCACCGGTGCGCCTAGCAATGATGTTACTGCATTAACCGGCAATATATTATCGCTGCCGGGTGTGGCGGCTATTACATTACATAAACCGCAGATAGCTGCACCGGTAAGCACACAGGCTGGTATCAGTATTTTATGGTCGGCAGTTTTAAACAATACACGCGAAAGATGAGGCACCGCCAGCCCCACAAAACCTACCGGCCCGCAAAATGCAGTTATACTACCGGCCAGTACACTGGTGCAAAGCACAATCAGTAGCTTGGCATTGCGTATGTTAAGCCCCGAACTAACGGCGTAGGTATCGCCAAGTAGCAACAGGTTCAATGGCTTGGATAACAGAAATGAAAAAGCAATACCCGCCAGCACTACCACCGTAAGGTAAAGCGACTGCGTTAGCGACACGTATCTGAAACTACCAAAAGTCCACAATACATAATTTTTAAGCGCCTCGTTACTGGTAAACGCCTGCATTATCTCTATCAATGCGCTGATTCCACCACCTATCATCAGGCCAATGATAAGGATAGCCACCACATCGCTAAGCCGGTACGATATGAGAAAGTTAACCAGAAAAATGAGCACCGCACCGGTTGCGGCAGCCAGTATAATACCCCAGCTACCCAATAACTGTAACTGATAAACACCAAATACCGAGGCCGCCATAATAAACAATGCCACGCCCAAACTGGCACCGGAACTTATACCCAACACATAAGGCCCTGCCACCGGGTTGCGGAACATGGTTTGCATTTGCAATCCGCTAACCGAAAGCCCCGCACCGGCCACAATAGCCGATAGTGCCGCCGGCAAGCGCGACTCCAACACAATGTTACTCCAGGCAATGTTACCGGTATAGTTGCCCAGTAATATATGTAGCACATCGGCAGCAGGTATAGTTACAGAGCCCAGTAGCAGTTGCAAAAAAAACACAACCACTACTGCAAAGGCCATAACTATAAACAGCGCTGTTCTTTTCACTTGGGTGGTTATTGTAGCTTACGATAATAATACAACTGGTGCCCCGGCAGCAATTCGGGGTGGAAGATATAAATCATATCGGCCAGTACCTTATCGGGTGCCATGGTACCACTCTCCCAAAAATCGAAACCACCGGCTGTTGTACTCCGCTTATCGGTATTATATACCTTACCAGTCTGGTAGGCTTTAAAAAAAGTATTCTTTTTATCGGCGGCCTGTACATCGGCCAGTGAGCGAACAAATCCGTTACACAGCCAGTAATCGGCATTGGCAGCGCGGGCATACACGGCTTCATAATCCAGGTTCAGGTTCAGGCCGTTGTTGGCGGTATCATTCTTCCACAAAAAATCACCACCGGCATCGGCTATTATACGCGTCATGTAGTTATCGCCGCAGGGCATGTACCATATCTCTTTAAAAGGTATGTTTACAAAAACAGTAGGCTGCTGCAATACGCTTTGCGCCTTGGCTTTTAATGCCAGGTAGTTTGTCTCTATCTGCTTAAAGATACTGTCCGCCTCTACCTCCTTATCGTAAAAGGCAGCAGTAAACTTAATCCACTCGGCACGGGCCAGCGGCTCCTGCTCCATATAATCTACATTCAATACCGATGTAAGATGTAGTGAGTTGAGTTTCACTTTCATCTTATCGCCACCATCCCAACTACCCGATGTGATAACAAAGGCAGGATCCAACTCAACTATCTTCTCGTAGTTGGGTTCGCCGCTGCCAATATTGGCAATAAGGCCCTGCTTTACTTTATCGACTATGCCTTTGTTGTATATCAGTTCTGTATTGGCAACACCGGCTATAGAGTCGGCAAGGCCCAGCATATCTAATGCGGTAATGTGGTTGGTAGAAACACAAACAACTTTCCGTACCGGCGTATCCAGCAGTACGGCATTGGTAAAATCTACCGGCGCAGCTTTTCCTTTAGGCAGCAAAACATATTGCGCCAATATATTTAAGCTATCCTTCAAATCTCGCACAGTAATCAACTTAAAGCCATTATAATAATCTACCGAAAACCCACGGGCATACTTAACCGGTAGCCTGGCCTCGGGCACGCAATGTGGTGTGTGCGTTGCCGCAGGCTTGCCCGTACTGTTACAACCGATGAATAAACACCCTACAACCAGTAACATCAGCATCAACGTAAGCAAGTGTTTATTCATAAAAAGCAAAATTGCCCGATATAACACCGGCAGTGAATGAATGCAATGGGTTGCCGTTTTTATCGTAGCGGTAAATTACAGATTGCTGAACAAAATCCAGCGCATCGGAAAGGTAAATATCGCCGGTGGCTGGGTTTACAGCCATGCTGTATATGTTTCGGTTATCAGCCTGTATAAGCGGCGTAACAGGCACCTCGCTATCATCGGGGCCAAAGCTATATACACTACCATCGGTAAAATAAAGTCTGTCGCCGGCGGGGTTAACACACAGGCGCGAAGGATGGTGCCCGTAACCGGTATAGAAAAATGATTTTACCTCGGTAAGGTTGGTAGTAAAGCAATAAAACCCTGCCGGTTGATGCGCAGCCGTATCTTCATCTACCGCTACCCATATACGGTTATACTTATCTTTTACCATTCCGTTTACATCTCTGCCGGCAAAAGTGCCTGCATGGGCCGTAGCTGTATAGTTAGCAACGTTTACTTTATGTATGGTAGCAAATGTATTGCTAAGGGTGCGGTTTATTTTTTGTTGCACAAATACATCGGCCCCTATAACCAGCATATCTTCTGTCCAGCCCTGGGTGTTTATGTGGTTTACTACTGCACCGGTAGCGTAATTTACCACCCATATTTTACGTGCATACAGCTCGGTAACCAACGCTATACTATCGTTAACCGGTAAAAAACTACGGGGCGATGAGTTGGGAATAGAAATAGTATGCAGCCGCGTAAGCGATGGCAGGCGCACCACCTCTACCTTTGCAGAGTTGTTTACCACAATAAAACCTGTGCTGTCTTTTACATACATACTTTGTGCTACATCGCCCAGCATATAGCTATTGGCAGCATTAAACAGGCCATTGGTTACTTCGTTGGTTGTAGTATTGTACAAAGAAACTTCGGCGGTACCGAAATTAAAGTTACCCTCATTTACTATGTACACGCCTTTACCGGTTGGCAAATCAGGCGCGTTGTCCTTACCGCAAGAGGCAATGAACAATAATAGGATGATATAGCAAAGCAATTTTCTCATCGGCTGAAACGAAATTTTAGTGCGCCTTCAAAATTAATACCCGGCATAGGGCGTTGTGCTACATTCTGGTATTGCTGGTTGGTAGCGTTGTTAACCTTTAACGCCAGCCCTACAAAATACCGGTCACGTATCTCCAGGTCTTTACCCAGTTCAAGGTCAAGCAGGTAGTAGCCTTTCAACTGCTGGGTATTATCGGTGGTAATATACACGGCACCAGTATAGCTGTTGGCTGCTTTTAAATAAAAACCATAGGTATAAAAAGTAACTATGGCCCTTGCCTGATGCAGGGGCACATAAATCAATTGCTTATTCAGCGATTGGTCGTAAGGCGAAAGCGGATCGAGGTTGGTAGCGCGGGTATAGGTGTAAGCAGTAAAGGCACTAAACATAAACTTCCGGTTATAGTCGGTGTGGCTGCTAATGTTCAATTCTAAGCCGCGGGTAAATACACGTTTAACATTACCGGGCTCCCAGTAAACACCGTTGTTGGTCCATTGTATCCAGTTATTGATGTACTTTGCAAAAGCATTGGCCCGTAGCACAAAGTACGTCTGATAACCATAATACAATTGCAGTTCGCCATCCCAGCTGTTTTCGGGTTTTAATGCAGGGTTGCCACCGGGCACCCAGTATAAATCGTTAAGCGTAGGAAAACGGTAATTGCGTGAAGCATTGAGGGCAACTTTTAAGTGGTTGCTGTGAAAACTGTTCTGAAAAACTACTGCCAGCACCGGTGCAAATGGCGATAGTTGTTTGTCGTATATGGCCTGCCGCAGTTTAAACAATAGCTCTATCTGGCTAACCGGTGTGTATTTAACACCAGCCGATAACCTGCCGGAGTGGCGGCGGCGTATAGTACCATAAGCATTTACCTGTGCCTGTTCGTAATCATAGCCAACGTCGGCCAATACCTGAAACTTGTGCAGACTATCATAAGTGAATGTTATGTTGTTACGCCACGCCTGCATTACAGATTTTTCATCCATTTCTAACTGCGGGTTACGGTAGCGTATTACGTCATACAGATAGGCAGAGGTAGCACCAACTTTTACTTTACCATAGTCGCCCCGCCAGTTCAGCATATTGCGGATTGAGTAATCATCCTGCGATTCCTTTCCATCCGGCTTACTGATAACCGGTGGTATCTGCCGCTGTGCATCGCTTAGCCAGAAATAGTAAGCTATAGTGTTGCGGGTATTTATACGGGCTCCAAACTCCTGCATAAAATGCAGCAACTGTACCTTGGCATTGCTTAGTTTCTCTTTGGGTGTACCGTGCTTATAGGTATTTACAAACGGGTAATTATTATCGGTTTGAAAATAACTTACACGGGTATTGCCCGCTATTTTACCATTGCCCATGTGTACTTTACCAAACGCACGGTACGTATTAAAACTGCCGTAACCAAGCTCAAACTCTGCACCGGTGGTAGAATCAATTTTATCGTTAACCGTAAAATTAAACGAGCCACCAATGTTGGCAGCCTGCGAGGTGCCGTTTACATCTATCCGGTCGGCCATACCTGCGCTAAACAACGATGCATCTACCTGGCCCAGCGAGGGCGAGTTAAGCTTAACCCCATTCCAAAGCAAATCGCTTTGTGCCGCACTGGTGCCGCGCACCGTTAGCGAAGCCAACTGGCCAGCGCCATAGTTGCGGATAAATACATTGCTGGTTTCTTTCAGTATATCGTTCAGGTTGCGCGCACGGTTATATTGAGTGAAAGCCCTTGTTTTTATTACTGCTATTGATACTTTCTCAGCCTGTGGCAGGGTATAAACACTATCGGTTACCGACTGTGCCTGCACTGCGGCAAACCAGCCTGCAAACAGATATGTTACAGCCCATTTCATTCAACAACCAATTTGGTAGTGTGGTTAGCTATTGTTACAAAATACAACCCTTTACTAAAGCTATCGGTTGATAGTTGCCAATTGTAAGATGATACAACTTGCTGCAACAGTATTTTACCTGTTATATCGTGTACTGTTATCGGCATGCCAATTAGTTCATCGTTCACCTTTACAAATACATTACCGGTAGAGGGATTAGGATAAATGGTGTATGCCAGCGTAGCAGCAGCCACATTACTTACACCGGTAGAGATACCGGTGGCATGTATCACCCCCACGGCATCTAAATCAAAACCGCCCGAAGCAAAAGGTGTAGGGTACGGATCATTAATTCGGGTGCCGTGCTGGTCGTGCGTAGCGTGTGCGCCAACCGAGCCTACCACATCTATAACACGTATATGTGTTATGGCATTTACATCCAGGCCCGGTTCATCTTTAAGCTCCTCTAAATCGAACGGTGTGCCATAGCCAAACACATACTTACCGGCCAGATTGTTCACCAGGCTGCAATCGCTGCCCTCCATAGCCATTTGCGTGGTATCGGGTAAGTGCGAGGTTACCGGAAAGCGAAAAAAGTTAACCCCATCGCTACTCACCTCTACAAAAGCATACTCCAGAAAAGCAAGTGGAGCACCGGTATAAAAACCATTTTCAAATACTGCAAAATCGTACCCGGTTCCGTTGTAAATGGTTTGTGCAAATGTAAGGGTAGCCATACCGCTATCACCCAGGCTAACCACTCCGTTCTGCCCCGCAGCACTAATGGCTGAGTTTTCGGAACCAACAGTTGTGTAGCCCGAATCGGGTATAGCTATGTCCATATACCCGCGTTGTAGGGTGCAGCCGGTAGCCCAGGCCACCAGTTCCTCCGAATCTTTACTAATGGCAGTAGAGCCCTCCATACCCGCAGCAGGGGCAAACTGCGCAACCGCCTGACTGAAGATACCCCAAAATGTAATAAACAATATCGTTCTCATGTGTTGGTATTAAGCCGGCAGGTGAAACACGCGCCGGTAAACAATTATTGTTTTACTACTCTTTTAACTGTGCTACCAATTTTAACCAGATAGATACCGGCATTCAGTGTTTCTACATCCAGCAATTGATTGCTCCCGGTTATATTGGTGTTGTACACCAGTTTACCGGTAATATCAAACATATATAACTGGCTACCTATTGCCGCTGTACCGGTCACCACATTCAGGTTGCTGCCGGTAAACGGATTAGGGTAAACTGTAAATCCGGTAACTTGTGCGGCCACTTCCTCAACACCGGTTAAGCCGGTTACATTAATCACTACTGCGGCAGTATCGGCTACACCGTAGGCATCTACTATGCGGTAGTAAACAGTATCGGTAGCTACTATACCCACCGCAGGGGTATAATGCAACTGCCCACATACTACATCTACCACCGAACCGGCAATAAGTGAAGTACCCACAGGTTCTACCGTAAAGGCATCGTAAGCCAGGTTCTCATCGTTAGTAAGTATAGCTATCAGCGTATCGGTTACGTAGTTAACAGTAACGGCATCGTTATTGGCAACCGGTGCCGCATAGGCTGTAAAGTTATCTACAGCAAAGTAGGCCGGGTTATTCATACCAAAGCCGCCGGCCGTATCGGTAGATGACAGATGAAACTCCAGGCTATCTACATTACCCAGTGGTTGCAGGTCTACCCAGCGCCAGTCGCGCACTATATAATCGTTGGCAGATAGGGTGTCTCTGTAATCGGCCAGGTAAAAATCTACCGATTGGGCTTTCATGGCTCCGTTTAAGTATCCATACACCGTTAGTTTAAACCAATCGGCATCGGTACCGCTTACACCACCAAATTTTTTCGCAAACTGGTCGCCATCGCGCATACTGTAATAAGCATAAGTGGCATTAGTTGCATAAAAACCCTTTACCGGCCTGGTTGTAGCATCACCACTCAATACTATGCGGGCATCGCCATAATCGTTAGCTACTGCATAGGTGGCAGAGTTACCATAACCACTACCGGTAATGGCGCTGTACTGGTTTGCACTGCCCTGTGTTACCGTATCTTTTATGTTAGAGTAAGTAAAGCCGCTCCAGGCATTCCAGTTGGTATTGTAGTTGTTTCTGAAAAAAGCATGATCGCTGGCAAAGCCGCCGCTAAGGTCGCTACCGTTCCAAAAGCTATCGGCTGGCAGCGCCAGCGCCTCAAAACCACCACCTACCGGCGAAAGTGTTTCGTAAGTTGTAAAATTATCCAGCACAAAATACGCTGGTGTGTTCATACCAAAGCCGCCGGCGGTGTCGGTACTTTCTAAATGAAACACCAGACTATCTACACTACCCAGCACCTGCAAATCTACCCAGGCCCATGTTTTAAGTATATAATCCTGTGTGCTATCGTTGCTGCGGTAATCGGCCAGGTAAAACTCTACTTTCTGTGGTTTCAGTACACCATTATCCCAGCCCTGCACATTCAGGCGGAACCAGTCGGGGTCAGTGCCCGTAGCCCCACCAAATTTTTTGGCAAACTGATCGCCGTTTTTCATACTGTAGTAGGCATAGGCAGCATTGGTAACGTAAAAGCCTTTAACAGCACTACCATCGCAGCCGGCAGTAAGGCGCACTTTGGCATCGCCATAATCGTTGGCTACTGCGTAGGTGGCAGAGCCACCATAACCACTACCGGTTATGGCGCTGTACTGGTTTGCACTGCCCTGTGTTACCGTATCTTTTTTATTAGAGTAGGTAAACCCGCTCCAGGCGTTCCAGTTGGCGTTATAGTTATTGGTAAAAAATGCTTTGCCGCTGTAAAAACCACCAGTTTGGTCGCTGCCGTTCCAAAAAGTATCGGCAGGTAGTACAAGGTTTTCGAAACCGGCTACCGTTTGTGCCGATAAACGGGTAACGAGAAATACTGCAAAAAGAAAAAAGTTAAATTTTTTCATGGCTGAACATGTTTTTTGTTTAAAAAAATTCAGCTACGAAATGAGAGGGGGAAAATGGAAACCGTGCACCTGTTTCAATTCTCAGCCTTTCTTCCCGAAAGCTTGTGAAATAATATGCCGAGGCAGGTCTTCTGGTTTTGCTCTGTTTTTACCGCCTTCCCGGCTTGCGCCAGTGGCATTAGTGGTAAAAAACTATAATTAGAGCTTACAGCAGCGGGTACTACTCCCGAATTGCACGGGATTCCCTTTTAAGGTTAACCATTGTTACATAGTATAACCACCTAAGCGGTGACAAATAAAATCTTTTTTATTTTCATGCTCTGAAAATATTTTCCACTTGCTACGTTTGTTAAATATGAGATACCTGCTGATACTGTGTTTTGGGGTTTTATTGTTTACCACTGGCTGCCACAAGTGCCAAACGTGTGAGCAATATTGTATGTACTGCGAAACCAGCACCGGCCTGCGCCACAAAGTGTGTGCTACCGAGTATCGTAACCAATATCAGGTTGACTCTATCAAAACCGCATTTATGCTACAGGGCTACAACTGCTCTAAACTAGCCGACAAACGGGATGTGTGCGACAACAGCAACAAGGTTAACGATGCTGTTAACTATTATACCAAGCAGGACTACTACTGCTACCCAAAAGAGTAACGTTTACCTTACTTGCAAATAGCTTACAGTATAGAATGTATTAAACTTCTGTAGCTTATCGGTATTAATCCAATCAACACCGGCTTCTTTCAGGGTGCGCCACACCCCGGGCTTATCGGGTATATGGTAAAAGCGGATATGCTTACCCATGCTATGGGCCTGTGCTATCAATGCATTTAGTTTCTGTTGTTGCGCTTCGGGCATTTTGCCCTTTCCTTTCCAGGTAAAGTAAGCACCCCAGCCGCTGCTGTACCGTGTTACAACTTTTGCCTGTAAGGTATCGCCCATACTGTGCAGGCCGGCATCTACCGTAGCCAGTGCGGTATCTTCTTTAAGCAACGCCGCAACCGGTGCCGAGCCGGATATAAGAATATTAACCGCTTTCTGCTCAAGTACAGAATCGTGATGGTAAACGGTTAGTATATCGCGGTAAGCGGCTAATACTTCCTTTAACTTTAGGTATGTTTCTGTCCCACCGGTTTTAAAATCTATCATAAAAATAACCGGGGTACTGTAACCGCTGTACACACGGCCACCGTTGTTGGTTATAATCCGGCGGATGGGGTCCAGATACAACTGCTGTATGCTTTTCTTTTTGCCAAGCCCCAGCGGCACATGAGCCACCTTTAGCTCCCCGTTATGTAAAAACACATCTATTTCTATACTGGTAAAGCCGTTCTCCAATGCTTCGGCCAGCGGACGTTTGTGTAAATAATCGTTGTGCGCGTGTGCATTGGGCAGGGGTTGCTGGGCTGCCACGGTTTTTAAAAAAACACTGACTAAAGTCAGACAGAAAACAAGCAGGTGTTTATTCACATTGCAAAAGTAACCTTACAGAAATAATACAAACCAGTTTTTATATTCACACAACTAAACGCACCATAATGAACGGAGGAGAAATAATTGCACGGGTACTGCAAAAACACGGTGTAAAATATTTGTTTACGCTATGCGGTGGGCACGTGTCGCCCATATTTGTTTCGGCACAAAACCTGGGCATACGGCTGATAGATACACGGCACGAGGTAAACACGGTGTTTGCCGCCGATGCGGTTTCGCGTCTTACCGGTGTACCGGGTGTAGCTGTTGTAACCGCCGGCCCCGGCTTAACCAATACCATAACCGCGGTTAAAAACGCCTACCTGGCACAGTCGCCGTTGGTACTACTGGGTGGTGCTGCTGCTACCATACTGAAAGGCCGTGGCTCGCTGCAGGATATAGACCAGATGACCATGATGCGCCCCAATGTAAAATGGGCCGCCACCATTACCCGTGTAAAAGATATAGTACCTACGCTGGAAAAAGCCTTTGCCATAGCACAGGAGGGTGTACCCGGCCCGGTGTTTGTAGAGTGCCCTATCGACACACTATACGGCGAAGAACTGGTGCGTAGCTGGTACGGCGCCAAAAGCAAAGAAACGCCTCCTAAAAATCTGCAAGAACGCATAGTACAATGGTACATAAACAACCATGCTAAAAACCTGTTTGCGGGTAAGGACAGCGTAACCTTTGATGCCCCCATTAAACCGGTTAAATACCCAACCCATTCATCGGGGCAGGTAGATAAAGCCATCAGCAAACTGAAAGCTGCTAAAAAGCCGTTGATGCTGGTAGGCAGCGGGGCCATGATGAACCCGCAGAAAGCACACGCCCTGGCAGCAGCGGTAAACAAACTGGGTATACCGGTGTACCTGAGCGGTATGGGCCGTGGCTTGCTGGGTAAAGAAAATACCCTGCAAATGCGCCACCACCGTAAAGAAGCTATTAAAGAGGCCGACCTGATAATACTGGCCGGTGTGCCAAACGATTTCCGCCTTGATTACGGTAACCACATTGGTGGCCGCACGTTCATATCTATCAACCGCAGCCGCGAGGACCTGATGAAGAACAAAACCCCTACCCTGCCTATACTGGCCGACCCGGGCGATTTTCTGATAGCACTGTCGGAAAAATACCAGGGCAAGTACGATAGCTGGATAGAAACCCTGCGCGGCCGCGATGCCAAACGCGAGGTAAGTATAGATGAACAGGCCGCGGCGGCTGTTAACAAGGGTATGAACCCTATTAAATTATTCCGCGAACTGGAACCCGAACTGGATGAGAATACCATACTGATAGCCGATGGCGGCGACTTTGTAGCCACCGGTGCCTATACCCTGCGCCCCCGCCAGCCGCTTAGCTGGCTGGACCCCGGTGTGTTTGGTACGCTGGGCGTTGGCGCCGGTTTTGCACTGGGAGCCAAACTGGTGTTTCCCGAGAAAGATGTGTACATTATCTACGGTGACGGCAGCGCCGGTTATAGCCTAATGGAGTATGACACATTTGTACGCCACAACCTGCCGGTAATATCGGTAATAGGTAACGATGCCTGCTGGAGCCAGATTGCGCGCGACCAGGTAGAGTTTTTAAAGAGCGATGCTGCTATGAACCTGGCCTTTAGCGATTACCAAAACATAGGTAAAGCCTTTGGTGCCGAAGGTGTAAAGGTAGATAACCTGGATGCGTTTAAAGCTGCCGTGGTAGAAGCCAAAACACTTACGCGCAAGGGCATACCCTATATTATTAATGCCATTATAGGCAAAACCGATTTCCGCAAGGGATCAATATCTGTGTAAAACAGTTGCCTGTTGTAAGAAATACAAAAACAAGATACTATGAGTTTAGGAATACCGGTTAAAGCACACACAGCCCTGTTGGTAATAGATGTACAGCAGCGCTTGATGCCCGTAATACACGAGCAGGAAAAGGTAATAGCCAACGTAAACAAACTATTGCGGGGTGCCGAAATACTGGGGCTTGAAACCATAGTTACCGAGCAATACCCCAAAGGGCTGGGCAACACCTGCCCCGAGGTGGAGCTTGGCGAAAATGTAACGCTGCTGGAGAAAGTATGCTTTAGCTGTATGCTGAGCGAACCGGTAGCCGACCAGCTTAAACTTACCAATACCAAATCGCTGATTATATGTGGCGCCGAGTCGCACATTTGTGTGCTTAAAACTGCGCTGGATGCTGTAAAGGCAGGCTACGAAGTACACGTGGTGGCCGATGCAGTATCATCGCGCACCCCGGAAAACAAACAACTGGCACTGGAGCGTATGCGCCAGTCGGGCGTGTTTATTACCTCGGTAGAAATGATACTGTTTATGTTGCTGGACCAGGCTGGGACCGATGAATTTAAAGCCATCAGTAAGCTGATAAAATAGTAATGCGGTTGCCAATGCGGCAACTATGTTTTTCTGTTTTGCTTATCGTACCGTATCTACAAACTGGATACTTGATGTATAGCCATCGGCATTTCCTACGGTGAAAGTATAGGTCTCTATAGTGCCCGAATCTCCTGCCTTATAGCTGTAAAACTGCGAAAAGTACTGCGTATTAACCATGGCATCCAGCAGCAAAGAATCCGGCCCGCCATTGATGTTGCGGGTTATCTTAAATTCTTTCAACAAGCCATCGGGACCGGTTTTAGAGGCATTGATATTAAGCGTAAAGATAGTATCGTGCGGTAGCGACACATACGATGATTGTGTACTAACCGAGTCGGTTTTTATTCTGAAAGCAATTGTAGGGTAAGGGTTGCCACCGGTAGAGCATGACGATACCCAAAACAGCAAACCTGTACCTATTGCCACTACCAATGTGCTGAAAAGACCTTTATTCATTTATACTGTATTTGCGGCGCAAACATAAGTTATAAGCCCGATAATAAAACACCTGTTATTAACGTAAGTATGCGGGTATATTGTGTTGGGTGGTGCCATGGTTTACTCTACCCTGCCTACCCGGTAAAAATGCTTTCTGTAATAGGCTTCATCTTTATCGCTTATTATAACACCGGCCTGTGTAGTAGCGTGTGCAAACTTGCCGTTTTGCAGGTAAATAGCTACGTGCGATACCCGTTTCTTTTTAATTACAAAAAACACCAGATCGCCCTCTTCGGCAGAGTCGTAGTTCTTTTTCTTTATGGTACATTGGGTATAGATAGCTGACGAGCTACTATTTAAGCGGTGTCCATAAAATTTCTCGTACAGCATGTTTACAAAATGCGAACAATCGATGCCTTTGTTGGTGTTGCCCCCATAGCGGTAGCAGGTGCGGTACCAGCGGTAAACCTCGTAATACACCTCGGGGCGTTTGGCCAGGGCTAAATCAATGCCCTTCTCACGAAAAAACGAATCCACCTTAAGGGAGTCGAGGTCGGACGGAAAACCGGCTGTAACCATCGTTGTATCGGCCACAGAAACATCCTGTGCCTGCATAGTGTACCACCCCGCCATACCATACAGCATAACGCATATAGTAAGCAGTTTTTTTAGGGCGATAAAGTATCCTGCCCTTTTAGGGGCCTTATTTATATAAACTACAACCATTAAACTCAATTTTTAACCGCTAACTTGCTATTGCGATAGCCGTAAGCAAAATACACAATAAAACCTACCAGCAGCCACAGCAGGAACCGTTCCCAGTTGCTGGTGCCCGATTCGCATAACAGGTAGCTGCAGGCTAACATGCCCAGCACAGGTATCAGCGATAGCTTTTTCCATACAGAAAGTACTGTAACTACCAGCGCAAGAATAAAAAAGGCAATGTACGGAATGCGGGTTCGTATTACATCCCAGGCACTGCCCTCGGGTATGGTAAAGAAACCGGTAAGTGTTTCGCCATGATAAACCCACAACAGTACAGCACTAGCCACAAACAAAACCGGCATAATAAACCTCGAATTGATATACGGCACCTTAAACTTGCTTTGCGGTGGGTTATCGTACAGGCTCATACGCAATACCCCACCACATACCAGTACAAACGCAAACAGGGTGCCTACGCTGGTAAGGTCAATTACCACATTCATATTTAAAAACAAGGCCGGTATTGCTACCACGGCACCGGTAAGTATAGTGCTAAAAGAAGGCGTACGGTATTTGGGGTGTATTTTAGAAAACACCGGAGGCAACAATCCATCGCGGCTCATGGCCATCCATATACGGGGCTGCCCAATTTGAAATACCAGCAATACACTGGCGGTGGCTATTACCGCACTTACAGCAACAATACCGGCAATCCAGTTAAGGTTTACCTCCTGAAAAACAAAGGCCAGCGGGTCGCCCACATCCAGTTTGCTGTAGTTAACCATACCGGTTAACACCAATGCCAGCAACACATAAATAACCGTACAGATAATCAGGGAATAAATCATGCCCCGCGGCAGGTCGCGCTGTGGGTTTTTACACTCCTCGGCAGTGGTTGAAATAGCATCGAAACCTATATAGGCAAAAAATACGGCGGCCGTACCTTTTAATATGCCCCCTATACCATTAGGCAGAAAAGGATGCCAATTCTCCGGCTTAATGTAAAATGCACCTACAGCTACCACCAAACCAATTACCCCAAGCTTAAGCGCCACCATCCAGTTAGCCGAGTTTTTCGACTCCTTAATACCCAGGTACGTAACGTATGTTATTATGCAAACTATTACAAAGGCTGGTATGTCGCATATAAATTTAAGGCTACCTATAGCCGGTGCAGTATTCCACGCCAGCTTAGCCACCTCACTGGCCTGCGCTTTAGCCGTCCAGTAGTCCATAGTGATATAGGCCGGCAGGTTAATGCCCAACCCTTCCAGTAACGTAGTAAAGTAATCGCTCCAGCTAATGGCCACCGCTATATTACCTATGGCGTACTCCATTAGCAGGTCCCACCCTATTATCCAGGCAATCAATTCCCCAAAGGCCACATACGAGTAGGTGTAAGCGCTACCACTAACCGGCACCATACTGGCAAACTCGGCGTAGCACAATGCCGAAAAACCACAGGCCACTGCCACAAACAGAAAAAGGAAAATAATACCGGGGCCACCATCAAAACTGGCTTTGCCTATGGTTGAGAAAATACCTGCGCCCACTATGGCGGCTATACCAAAAGCGGTAAGGTCGCGCACCCCCAGTGTTTTAGCCAGGCCGCTCCCGCCCTCTCCATCGCCATACCCTTGCTCGGCATCGCGTAGTACTTTACCAATATCTTTCTT
>CAYREY010000001.1:30191-37489 GCA_964423405.1 uncultured Chitinophaga sp.
CTCCATCGCCATACCCTTGCTCGGCATCGCGTAGTACTTTACCAATATCTTTCTTCCGGAATAAATCGGCCATCTAAGTGTAGTTAATTGGCCTAAATATAAAAGCAAATCGCTAAAACTGTATAAAACCTGACTAAGTAAGCTAAGTCTTACTATGCTCATTTATCCATTGCAGGTAATAGTTGTAAATTTCATGGTCGATATCTACATCGTATTGCATTCCACCCAACTCGTCATCCTTCATTACATGCAGTATGTAGAATCTATGCAAAAGCGGTTCATCATTTAGTTCCAAATACAGGTTCCTCAATTTTCTTAACACAATAAAATTATCTATCCGCTTTTCTAATGCTTCTTTTACAAGATAGTTAGCATATTGCTCAACTACCCTGTCTTTAATTTGATAGGTTAAACCCAACTCTTCAAATATTGAGTCGGCTAACGGTTTTAATTTCAATTGATCAAAAGGCGAATACTCTGCCGCAAACATCCTTATGTTAGGTGTATCGAAACCGGCTACCAAAGCATCACAAGCCCAATCAACCCACTGCTCATTTATATCTTTATTAAGATGCCTGAACAAAAGTATTTTTGCTGTAGATGGTATCTTTTCCTCAATTTCACTTCTCATCTTCCCACTCTTTCATGTTGTAATCCAGTTTGCCACCCCAAAGGGCCATTTGGGTAAGTATGGCAGCCTGCCGTTTATAAACATAGCCCGATGGGGCACCGGCATTAAACTTAAGTGGGTTAGGTAAGCAGGCAGCAATTAAAGCAGCCTGACCGGGTGTTAGGTTTTTGGCATGGGTGTGAAAGTATGCTTGCGCAGCAGCCTCAGCGCCATATATGCCATCGCCCATTTCAATAATGTTAAGATACACCTCCATAATTCGTTCCTTGCTCCACAGCAGTTCTATAAGCACGGTAAAGTACACCTCTAAGCCTTTACGTACAAAACTACGGGCAGGAAACAGGAATGCATTTTTAGCACATTGCTGCGATATGGTAGAGGCGCCTTTTACCTTGGGGTGCTTACGCTTTTTCTGCTTCTCGTTATACTTCATGGCCTTACCTATGGCCTCAAAATCAAAACCGTTGTGAAACAAAAAATTCTGGTCCTCGCTGGTAACTACCGCCAGTTGCAGGTTGTTCGATATTTCAGCTAACGGCACCCAGTCTTTCTTCAGCTTCATATCCTCACCATCCATTTTCTGTTCTACACACCGTTGTACCATTAGTATAGTAACCGGCACCGGCACAAACCTAAAGGCTATAACCAGCAACAAGCTGAATACAAAAAAGAAAAGCGCCGCTTTCCAGATAAAAGTCCATATCTTCTTCATCATACAACGTGAAAATAAAATTTAGCCGAAAGCTGTAAGTGTGAACTATAAACCACAGGTTGGCCCTATGTACAAAAAATAAGCCCCTTGCTGGTTGCAAGGGGCTTATCGGTCAGGCACTACTATTTACCGGCGGCTTTGTTAGGGTCCAGTAAATCGTAAAACTGGTTAAGCTTAGGCATAATAATAATACGCGTGCGACGGTTGGTAGCGCGGCCCTCGGCAGTAGCATTGCTGGTTAGTGCATTGTACTCGCCACGTCCGGCTGCAATCAGTTTATTAGGGTCTATCTTGTAATCATTCTGCAATACGCGTACTACACTGGTGGCGCGCTTTACGCTCAAATCCCAGTTATCGGCAATACACTCGCTGCTTATAGCTTTATTATCGGTGTACCCTTCTACCATCACATCTACCTCGGGGCGCGAAGCTACAATAGCTGCAATTTTGCCCAGCACCTCTTTGGCGCGCTTGGTTAAGGTGTAGCTACCCGAGTTGTACAACATCTTATCTGACAGGTTAATAAACACCACTGTTTTATCTACTTTAATTTCTACGTCCTGGTCATCCAAACCTTCTTTCAATACCCCTTTCAGGTTTACCGCCAGCGCCAGATTAATAGAATCGGCTTTGGTTTTAGCCGCCAGCAGCATTTGTATGTATTTATCCTTGCTCTCTAACTGAGAAAGGGTCTGGTTAATGTTATCGTTCGCACTCTTGTTAAGTACAGTAAGGTCGCCCACCTGGGTTAGTTGCTTATCGCGTTGTGTTTTGCAGTCGCTTAGTTGTTCGGCAAGCAAGGTGTTCTGTTCGGTTTTACCGGCTAAAGTGGCCTGGCATACTTTCAGGTCGCTCTGGCAAAGGTCTTTTTGTTCGTTACAGCCATGCAAATCAGCCGTAAGTTTATCGTAATCGCTTTTAAGGGCGGCATACTTTTTTTGCGTTACACAAGAGCCCAGCACCAGCGGCAGGGCTACAATAGAGAATACTTTAACACACAGTTTCATAACAAGTAATTTGGTGAAATATGGAATGATAATAATGCCGCGAAACTACCTTATAAACCAACGTATGGCAACACATAACCCGGCAAGTTATGCACCTGAAATTTTAAACGGTAGACACCCGGCATTATTGCCTGTTACCGAACCATAACAAGCCATTTTTTGTTTACTAAAAGTATACTGGTGTAAAACCTTCGAACGTTAAGAAAATTAAAACATTTTAATTGTTTTTAGTTGGCTTTAACTACATAGTTGCCAATAAATAATGCAGCTTTGTAGAACAGGGCCAACATGTCAACTGTTCTCTACCCATAATGAAGTACGCATTTGTTTTAGTTTTTAGTTTACTATCGCTAATGTCAAAGTCGGCAGATACGTTGTATATAGAAAACCAACGCGACCCACGGTATCTGGCCTATCTCGATTCTATCAATGCCTATAACATTAGTTACTCGGTAGCCAAAAACATAGCCGATTCTGTAAGGGGTATGCTGGGCAGCAACGCTCTGGACGCTTATTTTCTAAGCGAGTTTACCGGCTCACCCGAACGCTCTATAGGTTACTATTACGAAATTGAACTGAACATGCCGGTAACCATTGGCAAGGTAAACAGCCTGTATAAAGGCATGAAAAACGAGGCCCGCTTCCCCTGGAAATACCTTGAGTCGCAATACCGCCGGCTCGATTCTATTAAGTTACAACCCCGGGGGGTTATACAAGGTGCCGAGCTACCTAATGTGTACGTTTACCATAAACCCGCTACCACTGTAATTTACCGGCATGTAACCCGCTACACAGTGGTAGGGCAGATAATAAAATTTGCTGTAACCGATGGGGGCAAAACCAAAACTCCTTATATAGAAAAGGTTTACTACAGCATTATCAATAAAGGCCACCCACAAATAGACAGCATTGAAAAGCTGGAGCCCATTACCAAAAAGCACATGTTTGGAATGTAGCGTTGCTGCTACGTTTAGAAGTTAACCAACAACTTGGCATTTATCCTGCGCGATGAAAGATAGTTAGGCACCGCGTATTGCGTATTACTTATGTCGCGCACCCACAGGTAGGATACAGTGTTGGTAATACCGAATATATTGAACACCTCCAGCGACAGCCATACCCCTTTAAGCCCCTGGTTAAACTTGTTCTTCTGCTTGGCCCATACAGGGCTCCATAACTGGCCGCTAAAGCCAATATCTACACGTTTATAAGCAGGCAATGTAAGTACATCTTTATACTTATCGCGCCCCGGTGGGCCAAAAGGCAAGCCAGCGCCAAACACCATGGTAAGGCTTACTTTTATGAATTTAAACTTAGGTATGTAATCCTGAAAAAACATGGCAAAGTTTATAATCTGGTTGGTAGGGCGCGGTATATAACCCGGATACACCACAGCACTATCCACTATACGGTCGGCATTGGCAGCAGTATTGGCCCATGCCCTTCCATTACTATCGTAGTAAGTAGTGTAGCGGTCGCCAATAATATCCTCTTTGGTTTGCATAATGCTCATGCTTATCCAGCTTTCGGCACCTTCTACCAGTTCACCGTTCAGGCGTAGGTCTATACCAGCCGCATAGCCTCTCGATGAGTTAGTCCCCAGATAGCGGATAAGGATATTATCGTACTTGTAAGGTACCAGGTCCCACAGGTATTTGTAATAAGCCTCGGTAATAAAACTAAAGTTCCGTTTCCAGGCTTTAAAGGCATAGTTAAAGCCCACAATGGCATGTAACGATTTTTGCGAACGCAGACTGGTATTCACTTTACCGTCCAGGTCGCGCATTTCGCGGTAAAACGGTGGCTGGTAATAAGTACCCACGGCTGCGGTCAGCAATATATCTTTCTTACCCTTTGGCTTGTACGTTAGCTGCATACGCGGCGTAACAATAAACTCCTTATTCACATCCCAATAAGAAAAACGCAAGCCATAGTTAAGTGTTACACGCGCACTTGCCGAGTCGCCAAAGCGCCATGAGTTTTGTATAAAACCCGAAACACGGTTCGATTTCAAATCGAACTTAGAACGCAAAAACTCATCAATACCTATCCCCTCTTTTACCGATAGGAAATAAGCATTGGTATCTACAAACACAGGGTTATTAAAATCGGTATTGTAGCGGTATGGCAACGAATGGCCGGCACTGTCCAGCCGTTTCCACTGGCTTATTTTATCGTCAATCACCTCGCGTTTATAATCAAGCCCCCAGCTAAGCTCAGACCGGGCCTTACCAATCTCTTTAAACCAGTTGCCACGCGTACCGGCATAGTACACATCGGTGTTCAGTTTGTTACGGCCCCAATCGTGCAGGCCACCTACACCCAGCGAGTAAAGCACTTCACCAAAATTATCTTTACCCAGGTCGCTCTCTACCTGGCTCAGGTAATACTCGCCCAATATGTCATAGGCCTCTTTCTCGCGGTTCAGGTAGTGCGAGCCCAACAGTTTAAACCGCAGGTTCTCGTTAGGAGAATAAATCAGCGAAAGGCCGTTCATCAAAGTCTGGTACAGGTCACTCTCCTGCCCGTCAAAATACACCGTTAACTTCTTTACATCGGTAAGCAGACCGAATGTTGTCTCTCGGGTTACCGGTTTAAATACAAACTGGTTACGGGCATAGTTGCTTATCAACTCTACGCCAAACTTCTTGTTTTTAGAGGTGTAGGTGGCAAACAACTGTGCATCTACAAAGTTAGGACTGTACTCACCTTTTGTCTCCAGCGATCGAAGCACATACTGGCTTAAGCGCTGACGTACCCCCACCAGAAACGTAAACCGCTCTGACTTATCGGCACCTTCGAAATGAATACCAAAACCCAGCAAACTGGCATAAGCGCTACCGGCAAAGTATTTTGGCTTTTTGTACGTCACATCCAGTACCGAGCTCATCTTATCGCCATACCTGGCCTGAAAACCACCCGAGGTAAATTTGGCATTGCCCACCAGGCTACCGTTTACAAAGCTAAGGCCCTCCTGCTGCCCGCTGCGTATCAGGTACGGACGGTACACCTCAAAGTCGTTTACATATACCAGGTTCTCATCAAAGTTACCACCGCGCACCGAGTAAGCCGAGCTTAACTCATTGGTTTTAGAAACACCGATACCGGTAAACTGCAGCTGCGATTCAAAGCTCTCGTTTACACTGGTAAGCGTTTGCAGGTTCTTTAACTCTACCATACTTACCTGGTCTTCTTTGCGCCGGGCTACCACATCCACCTCTTCAATAGCCCGTACCTTTTCTTTCATCTGCAGGTTTAACTCCAGCACTTCGCCGGCAGCTACTTTTACCTCGCGGCGTATTGTAACGGTGTTTATAGATGAAAAGACCAGTGTTACTTTTTTATCGGCCGGTACTTTAAGTTCATAAGTACCGTTGCTGTTACTATTGGTGGTGTACTGCTGTTCTTCAAACACCACTACCGATACAAAATCAAGTTTCTTACCGGTAGAGTCAGTAACTACACCTTTAACCGTTCCCGTAGCCTGTGCCCATACGGCTGCTACTGCCAACAATAAAAGAAAAGAGAGGACTGCTTTTTTGAACATCGAACTGCTAAACGGTTATTGAATTAGTTTATTGCGTGTGGTTTACTAGCCGGCTATGTGTACCAGTTTGTGTATTGTTTCTACCGGGTCTTCGGTTGCAAATACTGCATTACCGGCTACCAGCACATTAGCACCTGCTTCTATCAACTCAGCGGCATTGCCTAAGCCTACCCCTCCATCTACTTCTATTACAGCCGCCGAGCCACTCTCTGTTATAAGTGCTTTGGCTTCTTTCACTTTGCGGGTGGCAGTAGGTATAAATTTCTGCCCGCCAAAACCCGGATTTACACTCATAATAAGCACCAGGTCCAGCAGGTGAATTACATCTTTCAATACGTACACCGGTGTACCGGGATTAAGCGACACACCTGCCTTGGCACCGGTTTTCTTTATCTGGTGGATAACCGAATCCAGGTGTGTTACTGCCTCATAGTGTACCGTTATCATATCGGCACCTGCATCTCTAAACTGTTGCAGGTATTTCTCCGGCTGCACTATCATCAGGTGCACATCGCAAAACTTAGCCGTGTGCTTACGTATAGCCTGCAACACCGGAAAGCCAAACGATATATTAGGAACAAATACCCCATCCATTACATCTATATGTATCCATTCAGCCTCGCTGCGGTTCAGCATTTCTACATCGCGCTGCAGGTTGGCAAAATCGGCACTTAGTACCGATGGGGCTATTATTACGTTGCTCATGCGCGCTAATATAACACGTGCCGCCAAATAGTTGCCATGCTTTTGTAACCACCCCACCAACCTGCCGTATAGTATGGTAATGACGGCCCCCTTAGCCCCAAAAATAGTTATTGCCCTGTTAGTGTGCCTGCTTACAACACCCGTATTGTACGCGCAGGTAAAGTTGCCTGTTGACCCTGCCAGTCGCATGGTCAGCTACAGCTATACCATACAAACCGATAAGCCGGTCAACAAACAGGCACTTTATCAACTGGTGCAGGACTGGCTGGCGCAGACACAACTTTTCAACAAAGCCAACAACACAGCAGTAGCTAAAGTGAATGATAAAAACAGTATAGAAAACAAAGCCGCTGCCGAAAAAGAATTTGCCAACCCCGAGCCGCTTCAATTTGTCGACCCCGAATCGGACAGGCTTAGTGGCAAAGGCATACTGCGCTACCATGGCCAGACCGGTGGCTGTATTAAACTGTTTTATGTACAGTATGCCGTTATTGTAATAGTAGAAGATAATAAACTTACCTGCCAGATAAGCCACTTTAAGTATAATCACTTTAACAGCCGCAACTACCAACCCATACCGGTTTACAATTGGAACGGCAACATACCTTGCGACCAGGTTAATACACTGGAGTACCTTACTGAATGTGAAAACAATCCATCGGAGTTTGGTGCATTTTATACTTACATCAACACACA
>CAYREY010000001.1:37589-46942 GCA_964423405.1 uncultured Chitinophaga sp.
TTGCTCCAGGCCGTTCAGTTTAATCTCGTAGATAGTATCCAGCAGCATGCCCAGTTTACCCGGCGGAAAGCCCTTGCGCTTAAACCACTCCAGGTACGATACAGGCAAATCACATAGCAAACGCCCCTGGTATTTACCAAAGGGCATTTTCATTTCTACCAGTTTCAATAGCAGTTCAGGGTCGGGCCCTACCGGTGGGGTTTCCATTATTGCTGACCGGGCTTTTTAAGCTTATATACCTCACCGTGTTGCGTAAAATCAAGCCCGTCTATCTCTTCCTGCAGGCTTACACGTAGCGGCACTACTTTCTCGGTAAGTTTGTACAGTATATACGAACCGCCAAAGGTGTAAACACTAACTATCAGCAGCCCCAACAGGTGATATAAAAAGGTAGTAGTATGGCCATAAAACAGGCCCACATCTTTGGCAAACACGCCCGTTAATATCATACCTACTATACCACCCAAACCATGGCAGGGGAACACATCCAGCGTATCATCCAGGTGGTATTTATCTTTGGCTTTAACGGCCAGGTTGCTGATGATGGAAGCCGCAAAGCCAATAAACAAAGCGTGGGGTATGGTTACAAAACCCGCTGCCGGTGTAATAGCCACTAAGCCTACCACAGCGCCTATACAGGCCCCCATAGCCGACACCTTTTTACCGCGTATGGCATCAAAAAATATCCAGGCCATCATGGCCGCTGCCGAGGCTACCACCGTAGTGGCAAAGGCCAGCACAGCCGTTGTATTGGCCCCCAGCGATGAACCTGCATTAAAACCAAACCAGCCAAACCAAAGCATACCGGTACCCAGTATTACAAACGGTATGTTGGCGGGCTCTACATGCTGCTGGTCCTGAAAAGATTTACGGCTGCCTAGTATAATAGCACCAGCCAGTGCGGCATAACCGGCACTCATGTGTACCACGGTACCACCGGCAAAATCAAGTACCCCCCATTTGTGCAAAAAGCCTTCAGGGTGCCAGGTCCAGTGGGCCAGCGGGGCATATATAAATATAGAGAACAGACAGATGAACAACAGGTAGGCGTTAAACTTTACGCGCTCGGCAAAGCTACCGGTAATAAGGGCCGGGGTAATAATGGCAAACTTTAACTGGAAGATGGCAAACAGCAAAAACGGTATACCCGGTGATAAGGTGGGGTGCGTATTCAAATCTACCCCCTTAAACATAAAAAACGAAAACGGGTTACCTATCAGCCCGTGAAAACTTTCGCCAAAGCAAAGGCTGAAACCAAAGCATACATATAACACGGTAATTACACCCAGCGTTACAAAACTTTGCAGCATGGTACTGATGATATTCTTCTTGCTCACCATACCACCGTAAAAAAACGATAAGCCGGGTGTCATCAACAATACCAAACCCGATGCCGTAAGCATCCAGGCAATATCGGCCGGGTTTATGTTTACCGATGTGGGGGCTGCCAATTCGGGGTTATAAAACAAACCCAGGCAACAAACAAAAGCCAACACAAAAAACGAAATGAAGTACCTTGTCCTCATATTATAAAAATATAATTATGTATTTACTTGGCGCTAAAATACCAAAAACAAGGTGCTGGGGGCTTAATTTTTATAACAATTGTAGATAATCAACGTATTTTTTCACTCCATTCTCCAATAAAGTGAATTCTGGAGCCATGTGGGCTGTTTTTAGTTTTCCCATATCAGCCTCGGTAAAATACTGGTATTTATCGCGTATATCGGCAGGGGTAGGTATATAGCTTATCTGCGCGGGCAGTTGCAGGGCAGTAAAAATAGCGTTCACCAAATCGTTAAACGTACGCGCCTTACCGGTGCCCAGGTTATAAATAGCCGATGGGGCCGGCTGGCCGGCAACTGCGGCATTGTAAAAGTTAAGGCACACCTGCACTACATCCTCTACAAAAATAAAGTCGCGCAGTTGCTCGCCATCTTTATACGCCGGGTGGTGGCTGGCAAAAAGCTTTACACTACCATGCTGTTTTATCTGGTTATAGGCATGCCACACTACCGAGGCCATCCGGCCTTTATGAGACTCATGCGGGCCATATACATTAAAAAACTTCAGGCCGCACCAAAAGGGCGGGGCTATGCCTTTATCTACCTGCTCCATTACAAACAAATCGAACAAGAGTTTCGAAAGCCCGTAGGGGTTTAGCGGTTTCAGTTCTTTTAGTAAGGTATGGTCGTCGCTAAAGGTTTTCTCACCCATACCATACGTAGCCGCCGATGACGCATACACCAGTGGCAGTTGCTTTACAGCACATAACTCCCACACCGCCTTGCTGTAACTAAGGTTCAGCGAATCCAGCACACGGAAATTAAACTCCGTAGTATCGGTACGCGCCCCCAGGTGAAACACAAAGCCAACCTCTTCGCTGTTCTCGGCCAGCCACTCAATAAAATTATCGCGGTTAACCAGGCTGGTGTATTTTACACCAGTAAGGTTAGCGGCCTTGGCAGGGTTATCAAAATAATCTACCAGTATCAGGTTGGTAAAACCGGCAGCGTTAAGCCCACGTGCCAGGTTGCTGGCAATAAACCCCGCTGCACCGGTTACTACTATGGCGCTCATTCTATTATCAGTTTGCGGGTAGTGGTGCCGGCACGCACAAAATATAAACCGGGCTGCCAGCCATTGGCCGGCAGGGTACCCCTTGTAAAGTTTTCGGCACGGTACACCACACGGCCGGCTATATCCAGCACCAGTAGTTCGGCAGTTTCACCGGCATCTAGTTGTATATGGCAACCGGTAGCATAGTTGCATGGGTTGGGGTAAATGCGCAACGCTACGTTGTCATTTAATTCGCCAATGGCAGCCTGTGGGTCGTTACGGAAAGAGATGGTATCAAAATCTACAAAATACCCGCCACCGCTGCCAAAGCGGCAACGTACTTTAAGGGTAACATTACTACCGCTGTAAGGCCCCAGCCATATCTGGCGGCGTACAAAATTAAGGTTAGTGGTATGGTTGCTTTTATTTATGCTGTGCACCGGTATATAATTCTGGTTATCGGTGCTTATAAAAAAGTCAATGGTATCGCCATCATCCAGCACCGTAGGGGTAGAGGGGTATATATTCTGATCGACCACCCGGTAATAAAACGATACTACCGACTGGCTGTTAAGCGGCCCTACCAGCGGGGTAATGGTAGAATCCTGCCGGATGGTACTGCTTAGTTTGGCTATCAGCCCCTTGGAATCGTCGCGGCCATGTGCCAATGCCACTTTCATACTACCGCCCCAGCCGGCCGGCACCTGGCCCGATGGCAGGCCCTCAAAACCTTCGCCAAACGGGTACGTTTGTGCCCACACCTGGCATACCAATAGCACTAAACTTAATAATAGCAGTTGTTTCACTTTCAGCATAGCTGTTTATTATGCCCGTGAAAATATAAAACCGCCACACATGTAGCGGTGCAAAGTATTTATACATACAATTTCTGAATCGCTGATTATCGTAACATAATCCATTATCACCAATATCGTATCAGGTAGGGCTCCCCTCTCCTTTTTTTAAGGAGAGGGGAGCTGCCAAAGGCTGAGGGGTGAGGCAAAAGGCCATAGAATAACAACAGGTTAGGCTAGGCCAAAAATCAAGAAAACAAAAAAAGCATCCTTACAGGGATGCTTTTCTGAAATGATAACTTATATACAACTTATTACTTGCTTACAGTTACTGTTTGGTTAAGTACCTCGGCACCATTTTTTACACGTACCACATAGTTACCGTTAGGCAGGTCAACTGTGCTAAGTGTTTCAATATCCGATACTGCTTTTTTGCTAAGTACCACCTGGCCGTTGGTGTTCATTACTGTTATCTCGGCGCCTTCTTTAGTGGCTACTTTCAAAAAGTCTGAACTTGGATTTGGGTACAGGCTAAGGCTAAGGTTAGGAGCGTTACCGGCATTTGGTGCCAGCAGTCCGCTGTTGTTGCTGTTGTTATTGTTAGAGGTGCTGTTGTTATGGAAACCACCAACATTAAAGCCACCTATTTCCGATACGGTATGCGATGCTACAGTCTGGCAACCAAAACCATCGGTAATGGTTACTGCGTAAGTGCCGGCCGATAGGTTGCTGATATCTTCGGTAGTAGCACCGTTGCTCCACTGGTAAGCATAATCATACGTACCACCACGGGTAGTAAGGTTAATAGCACCATCGCTACCGCCCTGGCTGCTTACGTTTACAACAAACGCGTTAGCTGTAAGTTGAAATGGCTCGGCAATAACTACAGTGTTTGATGATACCAGGCTGCTGGCATCGGTTACAGTTACTGTATATGAACCGGCAGGCAGGTTAGTTAAAGATGAAGTGGTAGAACCATTGCTCCACAAATATGAGTAAGGGGCCGTGCCACCATCTACCTGCAGGCTAACCGAACCTGTAGAAGCACCATAGCAAAGCGGGCTTTGGTACATTACTTTAACCGAGAAGAACTGGGCATTTACGCTTACTGCTACCAGGGTTATTGCAATTAGTAATAAGTTTTTCATGTTTCTGATTTTAAAAGTTGTGTTTTTAAAGTTTTCCTTTCTTGCTTTGTTATACAGCAACCGCAAACCAAAAGTTACAGTACACAGCTAAACACTTACAACGTGCATTTTGTATTGCACCAGCGTATAACAACTACTACAAACTGGCACCAAAATACTGATAACCAAACCCATACAAAAAGCCGACAGCCCTTACAACAGGGCTGCCGGCATATACTATATATTAAATAATGTGTAAAACTATCAGGGCCGTATGTTAATCCCCTTTTCCAGATTAATGGAGTTGTTGTAACAACTATATATTTTAGAAGGGTACCGCTCAATAAGCTGATAATTGTGGGTAGCCATTAAAACGGCGGTGTTATGCTCGCGGTTAATTTTTATAAGCAGGCGCATTATCTCGTCCGATGTTTCGGGGTCCAGGTTGCCGGTTGGCTCATCGGCTATAAAAACGGCCGGGTTGTTAAGCAGGGCACGGGCAATTACCAGGCGCTGCTGCTCGCCGCCCGAAATCTGGTAAGGCATTTTAGGCGATAGGTGGGTTAAGCCCACTTCGTTCAATACCTCGGCAATCCGCTCCTCGCGCTTGGGTTTGCTCTCCCACCCCGTGGCGCGCAGTACAAAGTCAAGGTTATCCTGCACGTTACGGTCGTTCAGTAACTGAAAATCCTGAAAAACGATACCAATTTTACGGCGCAGATAAGGTATCTCGCTCTTTTTTATGGTTTTAAGGTTGTACCCGCAAATAGCGGCTTCGCCTTCGTTTACCTTAATTTCGGCATACAGGGTTTTTATAAAACTGCTTTTGCCGGCTCCGGTACGGCCTATCAGGTACACAAACTCGCCCTGCTGCAAATCAAAATTCACATCACTAAGTATCAGCGTACCGCTTTGGTACACATTTACATGCTTATAACTGATTACGGTTTCTGCCTCCATGCTTACTTATTACACTCACAAATTACGCTATACACAACCTAACACCAAAACCCTGTTACCAACAAAGCAACGGGCGCGTTGTTGTTTTAATACAACGGTTAAGCACAGCAAATAAGTATGTGGCAAAGCCTTTAAACAATATCCAGCTTTTTAAACCTGAAGAACAACAGGCTGGCTATAAGTATAGAAACCCAATACACCCATTCGGCGGTCCATATCCAAAAGGTGTTTACAAAAGGCATTTTAAATAGTACCTGAAAAAAAACAATGTATATAATTACAGTAACCACCTGTATGCCCAGCGCTATGTATATATCGCCCAGGCTTATTACACCATTAAATATGATATTGGAAAACGACATGAGTATAAACACTACAAATATTACCGGTAGTATCTCTATAGCCATGGGTATTAAAGCGGTATCCTGTTTACTGGTAAACACACCTATACAAAACTGCGGAAACAGATAAATAACCAGGCACGACAACACCGCAAAACCCATGCTTATTACACTAATACGCCAGATAGCGCTTTTAACGCCGCTGTAGTCGCGCTGGCCTACCAGGTTACTGATAACTGTATTGGCCGTTGACCCCAGCGACCAAGTAGGAATAGTAAAAAACAATATTAACTGACGGAATATAGAGGATATAGCCAACGCATCGGCACCCAGTTGGGTTTCTATACGGGCAAATAAAAACAGCCACGCTCCCACTGCCGCCAACGATTGCAACATTAAGGGCACCGCAATGTTACCCATCTTCAGCATCAGCCCGCCATCAAACTTTTTAAACCTGAAAAGAAAAAAATCGTGAATGCGCTGCTTGTGAAACGTACCGGCAAACAACACCAGCACGGCCAGTGTCTCGGATATACTGGTGGCCAGCCCCGAGCCGCCAATACCTATGTGCGGCAAACCAAACTTACCATACACCAGCCCGTAGTTTAAAAAGATATTGAAAAAGGTCATTACCCCCACCGAGGCTGCCAGTATAGGCGTGCGCCCTATACCCGAGTAAAAGGCTATAAACACAAAACTGATAAAGCTGGGTATTAGCCCGTAAATACGGTAGCTGAGAAACACCTCGCACTTCTGCACTATTTCTTCGCTGGTAAGCATAAACCCAAGTATTTCGTGGGTAAAGCCCTTTATAAGCCCGAAAAACACCAGTGCCACCGCAAGCATGGCAATAATAGTGGTATCTACTATGTTGCCCACCCCTTTCAGGTTCAGTTCGCCCATGCTACGCGCTATCAGCATTTGTGTGCCCCGCGTAAAACTAAAGCCAGCCATAAACAGCACCGAGTAAAATATACTGGCAAAGCCTATGGCGTCCAGCTCGGTTTTGCCCAGGTTTCCTACAAAAATAGTATCAAACACACCGTTGCTGGTCCAGGCCAGGTTGCCCAGTATCAGCGGCAGCGATATGGTTAATATCTCTTTGTATGTTGCCTTTAGTTGTGCCATTGCTTACTTTTCTATTACAGCCATGGTAGCAGTACCCTTGGCTACGGTTACCTCCTCTCCGTCTTTTATATAGTATAACTCGCCCTCGCAAAAATGAAACCGCTTACCTGCTTTTACCACACTGCCCCGCGCGTAAAACTTATCGCTTATACCGGGGTTAAAATACGAGGTCTTGGCCTCTACGGTAAACACCTTTTGGCCCTCTTCTACCATAGCGTATGCCGCAAAACCCTGCACCATATCCAGTATGGCCGAGGTAACACCACCGTGCAGCCAGCCGTTTTGCTGGTGGTGTATTTCTTTAAACTCCATCTCGCCGGCCATATAGCCGGGTTCTATAGTGGTAAATACAAAACCTATCCAGTGCAGAAACTTGTTCCGCTGCATCATCAGTTCGGTGTACGCTTTAAAGTTGGGGTTACGCGCTTCTAACTTTTTCATCTTTTCCAAACATAGAAAAGTTAACGATTACCAACGCAACAAATTGCACTGACCCACATCAGGTAACAATTGCAGAACAATTCTATTTTAGCGCTGTGGCTCCCGTACAGGTAAAAAATTCGTATAACAGCATTGGCGAAATAGATGCTTCGCTGCATCCGGCTACGTTACAGTTAAATGTGGCGGTAACGCAGCAATCGTTGCGCTATTTTGTACTTACCACCAGCCACCGGCAGGTTATTTTTTATGGCGACTACACCCTGCACCATGTAGCTAACCCTGCCGAACTGGCAGAACGGATAGTGCAGATTTATAATAAAGACGAAGTGCTACAGTTAAACTACGGTACTGTACTGGTAGCCTTCGATGAAAAATACACCCTGTTGCCGGCCAAGTTTTCGTTTATGGTAGATAACAACCATTTAAACTGCACCTGCGGCGATACCCAACTGGTGTTCGATTATGCCCAACCGGTATTGGATACAGTTAAGCAGTTGTTTCGCCAGGCAACAGTTACACACTTAAACACTACCTGTTTAAACACCCTGCCACAATACCTTACCGAAAACAACGATAAACTGTTTGTTAACATAAGCACCGGCCACCTCGATGTTATCCGGTTTGATACAACCTGCAGCCTGCTGATAATGAACCGGTATAATTACCAAACAGCCAGCGACCTTATATATTACGTACTACTGTGCTGCGATGAATTGAAAATAGACCGCGATGTAACCGAACTGGTATTGCTGGGCGAGGTAACCACCGGCAGCCAGATATACGACCTGTGCTACCGGTATTTTAAAAACCTTAGTTTTATTAACGAACCGGCAGGCATACAGTTTGCCAAAGAGTTTGCTGTGTACCCGCGCCACCTGCATTTTAACCTTTATAATCTGAGTATATGAGAGTGATTGGAGGAAGGCTGAAAAGCATCCGTTTTGAACCGCCTAAAAATATACCTACCAGGCCCACTACCGATTTTGCCAAAGAGGGGTTGTTTAATGTGCTGAACAACTATTTTGATTTTGAAAGCATAAAAATGCTCGACCTGTTTGGTGGTACCGGTAGCATCAGCTACGAGTTTCACTCAAGGGGCTGCACCGATATTACTACGGTAGAGATTTTTCCCAAGTGCGCCGACTTTATTAAACAGACCGCACAAAAACACAACATGACCGGACTGAAGGTACTGAAAATGGATGTGTTTAAATTTATTGAAACTGCTAACCAGAAATACGATGTGATATTTGCCGGCCCTCCATATCCCCTGCCTAACCTGAACACCATACCCGACCAGATATTTCAGTATGGTTTATTAGAAGGCGAAGGCTGGTTTATACTGGAGCATAACCCTAACCATAATTTCGAGCAGCACAAGCACTTTTACCGCAGCCGTAATTACGGCACTACCATCTTTTCAATCTTCACAAATACGAAGAACGAAGTTTGAAATACGAAGTAGAATACATAAATAATTTTACCTATCTTACGGATAAATCACAAAAAAATGAGTAACAAACCGTACGATATGAAAATCAGGACAAAGCAATTTGCTATAGAGGTATTACAGTTTGCCGATACTTTACCCAATAAAAGATCGCTGAACGTAATTGTTGGTCAACTAGCACGTTCAGCCCCCTCAGTTGCTGCCAATTACAGGGCCTCACAAAGGGCAAAATCATCAAAAGACTTTATCAACAAACTTAAAATATGCGAAGAAGAGTGCGACGAGACTTTGTTCTGGTTAGATATAATGCGTGAAGGTAACTTCCATAATTCTGTTAAGTCGGTTGAATTGGCTAAAGAAGCCAACGAATTAGTAGCTATAATTGTATCGTCAATCAAAAAAGCACGCAATAATTCTATAGAATAAAAGTTTTGATAAAATGCCCATAAACTTTGTATTTGGATTTACTTCGTATTTCAAACTTCTTATTTCGTACTTATGAAAAAGATTGCTGTTTTTCCGGGTTCGTTCGACCCTATTACCATTGGCCATG
>CAYREY010000001.1:47042-75197 GCA_964423405.1 uncultured Chitinophaga sp.
ATGAAAAAGATTGCTGTTTTTCCGGGTTCGTTCGACCCTATTACCATTGGCCATGCCGATATAGTAAAGCGCGCACTGCCCCTGTTCGATGAAATTATAGTGGCTATCGGTAGTAACTCGCAAAAACAAAGCCTTTTTCCGCTGGAGCAACGCATACATTGGATAAAACAGGTGTTTGCCGGCGAAAAGAAAATTAAGGTAGAGGCGTATGAAGGCCTTACCGTAAACTTTTGCGAAAAGAAAAAAGCCAACTACCTGCTGCGCGGCATACGCAGCGCTGCCGATTTTGAATATGAAAAAACCATAGCCCACCTTAACCACGATATGTTACCACAACTGGAAACTATCCTGATACTGTCTAAGCCCGAGCTATCGTCTATATCATCTACCATTGTGCGCGAAATAATACGTGGCAAAGGCAAGATAAATAAGTTTGTACCTAAAGAAATTGTAAAGGATTTTAAGTATAAGTAATCATGCAGAAAATACTGGTAGTGGGAGTTGTATTATTGTGGTGCGTATCGGCCGGCGCACAAAAAATGGATTCGTTGGGTGTATTAAACCAGCAAAGCATGGCTATACTACAAGCCGATATTGACTCACTTACATTTACCGAGCAGTCATCGGAAACACTCCGTTACCTGAAAGACGGTGCTGTAATAGTACGGTTAAAAACCAGCCCCAAAAGCGTAGAGGCTTACCGCAAAGCCGGCCGTAACGATATAGCCGATAAAATAGAAGACGGCAGAAAAAAGCAAAACATAAAACTGATAGATGCTTTTCTACGCAACTTCTTTTTTTGTAAAGTATACTTTATCTACTCATCCGATACAAAAGCTTTTTTGGAAGGTAACCGCAAAGTGTTTCTTAACGACACACTAGCCTATGATACCAGCATAACCCTGACAGGTAATAATTTTGTTTTTTGCGAATACGGCAGTGTAGATGCCTACTCTAAGTTTCAGGACTATAGCCACCCGGTTGCCGGCAATGTATCGGGCGTTAACCTTGATAAGATGGACGACAAGGCTATGGAACAACATTCCAGCGGCACATCTACATCACCGGCCACCACCAGCGGGCTGGTACTGCTTGATAAAGAGTTGAAACAATTACAACGCCCGTTCCCTTATGTAGAGGGTGTTTACCTCGAAAACTTTGATGCTGCCGTACGTACCCTTAGCCGCGATATGGAAAGGGCTTATAACCGCCTGGTGGTAAAAAAGGATATGAAAGAAGAACTGAAAGCCGAGAAAAAGCGACTGAAAGCCGAACGTAAAAAACAGCCCCGCTACAATCCGTTTAAGTAATGCAGCTACTACTTAAAGATACCGGACTAAAGCCATACCAGGAGGTGCTGGCCATGCAGGAGCAATGGTTTAACCAAAACATTGAAGCAAAGTTAGCCGGCCAACCCACTACTAACCACCTTATACTGTGCGAGCACAACCCGGTGTTTACACTGGGCAAAAGCGGTAAACGCGAAAACATATTGGTAAGCGATACTGAAATAGGTGCCGAGTTTTACCACATACAGCGCGGTGGCGATGTAACTTTTCATGGGCCCGGGCAGTTGGTAGCCTACCCTATACTAGACCTGGATAGCCTGAACATAGGCGTAAACCAGTACATACACCAATTGGAAGAAACAATTATACAAACACTGCAACACTATAACATAACCGGCGAACGCATAGAGGGGGCTGCCGGTATATGGCTGAAAGCAAAACCTGTACCGGGTATGCCCGCCGCCTGGGCGCAGGAACGTAAAATAGCTGCCATAGGTGCCCGTGTTAGCCGCATGGTAACCATGCACGGCCTGGCCATTAACGTTAATACCGACCTTACCTGGTTTAGTAAAATAACTGCCTGCGGGCTCGATGGTAAAGGGACTACCTCTATTGAGAAAGAGTTGGGCGCAAAGGTAGAGATGGCCGCTTTTACCAGGGTATTTGCCGAATCTTTCAGCCGCGTATTTGGTATTAGCTATATTCAGCCTACCAATTAAATAAACGTACAAGTAGCAATTTTACACCCGTTGCTAAAAAAAGAGTATGCCTCAGCAATCAGCACAGGATCGTTTACATACCCGCCTGAAAAATTTTACAGGTTCTAAAACATTTAAATACCTGCTACTGCTGTTGATTATACCTATGCTGATAGCATATCTGCTGTGGGAGATATTTTGGTATAGCCAGGTAAACCTGCTGTGCGTAAAATGGCATACGCACCTGGCGTTTCCGGTATATCTGTTTTTTATTGGCAATTTAATTATCTGGGTTATAGGCAAACGTACATTCCCCACCGCAATTCCCGGCCTTATAACGGCGTATTCATCACTTATCTTCACACTCTTTATTATTGAGGTAGTGCTAATGGTTTCAGGCAGATACAAAACAACGCTCGAAAAACAGTTAGGATACTATTACTCGCAATACCACACACTAAAAGGCAAAAGATACCATGTATGGGCAACTAACCCTCACTACATTGAAAAAACAGAATTTGTTTACTGGCGACCTACCAATAACGAAGGATTACCCGATTCCAACTGGACAACTACCAGTGCACACGGCACTAAGCGCATTATGGCCATAGGCGATTCGTTTACCGAGGGCGATGGTGCACCGTACGATTCTACATATCCTGTATTTCTTAAACAAAACCTGCTAAAACTGGGCGATAGTATTTACATGATGAATGCAGGAGTTTGTGGCAGCGACCCGTTTTACAATTACATTCATTTAAAAGAAAAATTACTATCATATCAACCCGACATTATCATCCAAACACTTTCTAGTTCCGATATAGAATGCGACTTTATGACCCGGGGCGGGCTGGAACGATTTAATAGCCCGTCTGTATCGTATCGCACAACGCCCATAACAGAGCCCCTTTATGCAATCAGCTACATAAGTCGGATATTCTACCATGCAGCCGGGTATAACGAGCTTTTTTTAAAGCCCGACGCAATAGATAAAATGCGGCCGGAAATTGATAGTAGTTTTATAGCGCTATTCAACGGGTATAAAAACCTGTGCAGGCAAAAAGGTATAAAACTGGTAGTGGTGTTGCGCCCCGATATAAATGAGATAGCTGAAAACGCTTATTCATACGACCTTACAAACATAGTAACCACCTTAAAAACAGATACGGACATTACTGTTATAGATTTGCTGGGCCGTTACAAAAACTACATACAGGCCACTAATACCACGCCCGGCAATTATTACTGGCAATTAGATAAACACCACAACGCCAACGGCTACCAGATGCTGGCTAATGTAATTACACCCGATATACACGCCCTGGTTACAGATACCATACCTTAACAGCCACACTATAGTGCCCGTTTCCGGCAATATTCTTTTCAACAACCTGTGTTAAATACACCAATAACTTTTGGGTATAGCGTGCGGTAAATACCCCGCCATATTCCGAACTTAGCTGCCTCTGATTTTTATTGAAATTTGATAATTGTAAATTGGTAATTCTGTTGCTATGCCCGAGTTTATTCACCTCCACTCCCATACCCAATATTCGCTGTTAGACGGTGCCGCCAGCATTTCGGGTATGTATAAAAAAGCCGCTAAAGACGGCATGAAAGCCCTTACCATTACCGACCACGGTAATATGTTTGGCGTGTTCGATTTTGTAGCCGAGGCCAACAAACACAAACTGGCCGATGGCTCGCCTATCAAACCCATTGTAGGTTGCGAGTTTTATTTGGTAGAAGACCGCTTTGTACAAAGCTTTAGTAAAGATAAACGCGATAAAAGGTTCCACCAGTTATTGATAGCCAAAAACGCCAACGGCTACAAAAACCTTAGCAAAATGTGCTCGCTTGGTTTTATAGAGGGGCTGTATGGCAAGTACCCGCGTATAGATAAAACACTGATAGAAAAATACCACCACGACCTGATAGCCACCACCTGCTGTATAGGTGCCGAGGTGCCACAAGCCATTTTGAAAAAAGGCGAAGACGAAGCCCGTAAAGTATTTGAATGGTGGCTCAATATTTTTGGCGAAGATTACTACATCGAAATTCAACGCCACGGCATGGCCGAGCAGGATAAGATTAACGAAGTGCTGCTACGCTGGAGTAAAGAATATAACGTTAAGGTTATTGCCACCAACGATTCGCACTACATCGATCAGGACGACAGCAACGCGCACGACATTCTGCTGTGTATTAACACCGGCGAAAAACAAAGCACCCCTACCAACAAAGAGTTCAGCGAAGATGAAAACGCCATGAAAGGCAAACGCTTTGCGTTCTTCAACGATCAGTTCTATTTTAAAACGCAGGCAGAGATGAGCAATCTGTTTAAAGATGTTCCTCATGCAGTAGAAAACACTATGGATGTTTTCCATAAAGTAGAGCACCTGAACCTGAAGAAAGACATACTGCTCCCCAACTTCCCTATACCAAAAGAGTTTCAGATACATGCCGACGATGTACTGAACCAGTGGGAGTACCTGAAACACTTAACCTTTGAGGGGGCCCGCCAGCGTTACAAAGAAATTACGGCCGATATAGAGGAACGCCTCAACTTCGAGCTGCATACTATTAAAACCATGGGCTTTCCGGGTTACTTCCTTATCGTAGCCGATTTCATTAAAGCAGGCCGCGATATGGGCGTACTGATAGGCCCCGGCCGTGGTAGTGCGGCCGGTAGCGCTGTGGCATACTGTATAGGTATTACCAATATAGACCCTATTGCCTACAACCTGCTGTTCGAAAGGTTCCTGAACCCCGACCGGAAGAGCTTACCCGATATTGATACCGACTTTGACGATATAGGCCGCCAGAAGGTAATAGACTATGTGGTGAAAAAATACGGCCGTAACCAGGTGGCGCAAATTGTAACCTACAGCACCATGGCTGCTAAGGTTAGTATTAAAGACGTTGCCCGTGTACTCGATTTACCGTTGAGCGAATCAATAGCGCTTACCAAACTGGTAACCGACCGCCCCGGTGCCGACCTGGGTAGGCTACTGCACGCACCGCTGGATGGTAAGGACAGCCTGAAAGAGAAAGAAGGCTATAGTGCTGAGGAAATTGCCGATGCTCAAAAGCTACGCGACATATACAACAGCGATACGCTGGAAGGTAAAGTACTTCACGAGGCCGAAAAGCTGGAAGGTGGTATGCGCGGTACCGGTGTACACGCCGCGGGTATAATTATTGCGCCTAAAGACTTAACCGAAGTAGTACCGGTGGCTACGGCCAAAGATAGCGACCTGTTTGTAACGCAGTACGAAGGCAAGGTAATTGAAGATGCCGGTGTTATTAAAATGGACTTTCTGGGCCTTAAAACCCTGACCATTATACGCGATGCGCTGGCGCTGATAAAACAGAACCACGGTATTGATATTGAAATAGACAACATACCGCTGGATGACCCTAAAACATTTGAGCTGTACCAACGCGCCGAAACCAACGGTACGTTCCAGTTCGAGTCGGCCGGTATGCAAAAGTACCTGCGCGAGCTAAAGCCCGATAAGTTTGCCGACCTGATAGCCATGAACGCCCTGTACCGTCCGGGCCCGCTGGCTTACATACCCGACTACATTTTGCGTAAGCACGGCAAACAGCAGATAGTGTATGATGTGCCTGAAATGGAAGAATACTTGCACGAAACATACGGTATTACCGTGTATCAGGAACAGGTGATGCTCCTTTCGCAAAAGCTGGCAGGCTTTACCAAAGGCGATGCCGATGTACTGCGTAAGGCCATGGGTAAAAAGGATAAGAAGACGCTCGACAAGATGAAGAGCAAGTTTATGGAGGGCGCGCAGGCCAAAGGCTTAGATGGCAAAAAGCTGGATAAGATATGGACCGACTGGGAGGCCTTTGCGCAATACGCCTTCAACAAATCGCACAGTACCTGCTATGCGTTTGTGGCGTTCCAAACGGCCTACCTCAAAGCCAACTACCCGGCCGAGTATATGAGCGCCCTGCTTACCAACAACCAGGGGAACATAGAGAAGATTACATTTTTTATGGAGGAGTGCCGCCGTATGGGCATAACCGTAAAAGGCCCCGATGTAAACGAAAGCGATGTAATGTTTACCGTAAACAAAAACGGCGAAATACGTTACGCTATGGCTGCCGTTAAAGGCGTGGGCGAAGGGGCTGTAGAATCGATAGTAACCGAGCGCAAAGCCAACGGCACGTACAAAAGCATATACGACCTTACCAAACGCGTTAACCTGCGGGCGGTAAACAAAAAAGCCTTAGAGGCGCTGGGCTATGCCGGCGCGTTCGATTGCTTTAACAACTACCACCGCGCACAATACTTTTTGCCCGATAAGAAAGACGGCATGAACCTGATAGAAAAAGCCGTGCGCTATGGGGCAAACGTGCAGGGCTCGGCCGGCAGCCAGCAAAACTCGCTGTTTGGCGAAATGCAGGGCGGGGTTGACTTAACCGAGCCAACATCGTTTGGCAGCGAAGAGTGGAGCCTGCTGGAGAAACTGAAAAAAGAAAAAGAGGTAACCGGTATCTACATCAGCGGCCACCCGCTGGATGATTACCGGCTGGAGATAAAAACCTTTACCACCGGCACACTGGCCGATATTGACAAGGTAAAAAACCGCGAAATGAAAGTAGCCGGTATAGTAACCACTACCGAAACCAAATTCAGTAAAAACGGTAACCCGTACTGCCGCTTTAGTATAGAAGATTTTACCAGCAACTACAGCTTTGCCCTGTTTGGTAAAGATTACCTGCAGTTTAAAACCTTTGTAGAAACGCCCAACGCCATGCTGCACATTACCGGGCGTTACCAATCGCGGTGGAACAGCGAAACCGAGTTTGAGTTTAAGATTTCGAAGATAGACCTGCTATCGGAAGTGCGCACGCGCCTTACCAAATCGCTAACGCTGGAAGTACCATGTTTAGTGCTGGATGAAAAGCTGATTGAGGATATAGATACGGCAGTATCTAAATACCCCGGCAAAACCAAGCTGCGCCTTAAACTGATAGATGAAGAAGAAAGCATAGTAGTAAGCGTAAACGCCACCCAACGCAACATAGACCTTAACAACGACCTGCTGAAAGAGCTGGACCAGTTGAGGATATCGTATGTGTTGAATTAAGGAAGTTTAGACCTGCCAGGTTTTAAAAACCTGGCAGGTCTGTTTTTATAGCCTTCTACTAAACTCACTCATTACTATACCCGCCGCCATGGCTGCATTCAGCGATTCGGCGTTGCCAAAATTAGGAATAGCTATGCGGTGCGTAACCAGTGGCTGTAGCTCTACACTAATACCATTAGCCTCGTTACCTATTAGTATAATGCCGCTTTTTGTAAGGGGGGCTTTATAAATATCGCTGCCATCCATAAAAGTACCATACACCGGCAGCTGTGGGTTGGCGGTAAACAGCGTAGCCAGGTCGGTATAGGTACAGCCCACCCTAAACAGCGAGCCTTTGGCCGAGCTAACCACCTTAGGGTTATATACATCTACCGAGTTTTCGGAAAACAGCACCTGCTTAATACCAAACCAATCGGCCGTGCGGATAATGGTACCGGCATTGCCGGGGTCGTTCAGGTTATCGCAGGCTATGTATAGCGCATCTTCAAGCTGTAAACCGTTTTTGGGGGTAGGCACATAAGCTACAGCCACCACCTGGTTAGGCGCCTCGTGAGTTGAAATTTTTGCTAATTCGGCCTCAGTAACGGCAAAAAAAGGCACATTTTTCAGGTCGGCAGTATGCTGCCAGGCCTCTATTCCAAAAATGGCATCAACTTTGAAATGGCTTGTCAGCAACTCGCGCACCAGTTTATCGCCTTCAACTAAAAATTTGCCATACATTTGGCGGAACTTTTTTTGATGAAGCGAGCGGATAAACGAAACCTGTTGTTTGGAAAGCATACACAAATATGGTTTATGCTGCCGTAAACTGAAAACTGTAAACCGCAAAATACCAACGTTTTATAATAAAGCATGCCAAAGCATACCCGAAACATACTCTTCGCCCTGCTCTCGGCCTGCGCTATTGTACTCACCCTGCCCTCGTGCCGGGTGGTAAAAAACCTGCCCGAAGGGCAAACCCTGCTGGTTAAAAACAAGTTTGATATAAAAAGCAAAAAGCTGGGCTTTACCGAAAAAGAACGCGTACATGACGACCTGAGCAAAATTGCCGCACAAAAGCCCAACGTTCGTTTTTTAGGTATTATGCCCTTTAGAATGTGGCTGTACTACAGCGCTACCCGCGGTAAAAAACTAACCAAGTTTAAGCAGTGGATTATTGATAAAGTGGGCGAGCCGCCGGTGGTGTACGATAGTACCTCGAGCGAAAAAAGCATTACCAACATGGAAAACTACCTGTGGAACTACGGCTATTTCAACAGGCAGGTAACCGATACCGCTATTACCAAAAAACGCCGCACCAGGGTTATTTATACCGTGCTGCCTAACGTACAGTGGAAAATAGGCAATGTACAACTACCCGGTGGCCGTACTGCTACCGACTCGATAGTACGCGAAAACTATAAAAACTCGTACCTTAAAAAAGGCGATGGCTTTAGTGTAGCCACACTTAAAAACGAACGCGACAGAATTGAGAATGTACTGCGCAACAGCGGGTTCTTTTACTTTAACCGCGAGTATGTAACCTACGAGTTTGATACCGTTACCACCCCGCATGTGGTTAATATTAAAATAAACATTAACCAGCCCAGCGATAGTACCGTGCACGAGCAGTACCGCATCAACAACATTTATATTATATCAGATTATGTTGTGGACCGGTTTTCCGACTCTACCTTGCGCGATACCGTAATGGCCGGCGAGTATATGCTGATAGCCAACAAACCTAATTTCCGCAAAGGGGTATTAATGGATGCCGTGTACTTTAAACACGATGACCTGTACATGAAAAGCAAAGAGACACGTACGCTTAACCGCTTTTCGTTACTGGGTGCATTTAAGTTTATAAATATGGAGTACCGGCCTGTGAAAGATGCACCGGGCAACTACCTCGATTGTATTATATCGCTTACGCCGGCACCCAAACAGGCCATTACAGCCAGTGGCGAGTTAAACGTAACCAACGAGGGATTTTTTGGTACGGCTGCCACCCTCAGCTATAAAAACAAAAACCTGACCAAAGGGGCCGACCAGTTTCTGTTTGATCTTAGCTCGGGTATTCAGCTAAAGTTCAGCAAAAAAGAAAAAGTACAGGTAATGAATGGTACTGTATCGGCCAACTTTACCTATTACATCAACAAGTTTCTGGTGCCATTCAGGGCTAAGATTTTTTCGCGCAACACCAATCCGCGCACCAAAATAAGCGTAGGTTATAACTTCGAGCACCGTTTCGATTTTGATACGCTTGGCCTGGTATCGTTCCTGTATCAGTTACATAGTTTTAACGCATCTTTTGGTTACGAGTGGGCAGAGAACAGATACAAAACGCACCTGTTTAACCCTATAGCAGTTAGCTTTTACCTGCTGCCGCGCCGTGGCGATGAGTTTGAGCGCCGGCTGGGCCTTAACCCTATACTAAAAAGCAGTTTTGAAGAGCAGGTGATAATTGGCCCTAACTATACGTTTACCTACAACAGCCAGCGTACCGATAAAGACCGCGTTATTACCTATTTCCGCAGTAACATGGAAACAGCCGGCAACATTATATATGCCGGTTTTAAACTGGCCAACCTTAACAGCGCCAACCAAACCTATTACATAGCCAAACGCCCATTCTCGCAGTTTTTCCGTATAGATGGTGACCTGCGCAACCATTTCCGTATGGGCAACCACAGCTCGTTTGGTATGCGGGTGTACACCGGTATAGGTGTGCAGTATGGCAACTCTAAAGCATTACCCTTCGTTAAGCAGTTTTTTGTAGGTGGGCCTAACAGCTTACGCGGTTTCCTTATCCGCGAAATTGGCCCCGGTGGCTACTCCGATGCAGCCGCCTACAATGCCGAAACAGGCGAGAAAACAAATACCGGTTTCTTTAACCAGACCGGTGATATAAAACTTGAGATGAACGCCGAAATACGCTTTGATATTTACCGCTGGCTGAAAGGGGCCATATTTGCCGATGCCGGTAACGTATGGCTAATGCGGAAAGATACCCGTACCCTGGGCGAGTTTAATTTTAAACGTTTCTGGAGCGAGTTTGCGGTAGATGCCGGTGCCGGCCTGCGCCTCGATTTCAACTTCTTTGTTATCCGTTTCGATTATGGTTTTCCTCTCCGCGACCCACGCCGGGTAGCAGGCAAGCGCTGGCAGTTTAAAGACGGGCAGGCATTTAAAACCGGGCAGTTTCAGTTAGCCATCGGCTATCCGTTTTAAGCTAAACATCCGAAGTTTTAAAAACTTCAGATGTTTAATGAATAACATTAATCTCTGTAGCTACTACGGCTGCGCACCCAGTTACTTTTACGGTTGCCGTTACCAGATGATGAACCGCCTTTAGCAGTAGTAGTCTTTTTGCTTTTGCCCTCAAAAATATGTTGTGCTACCAGCGCAGCTATTTCCATTTCTTCAGGGCTTTCGCTTTTCAGGTATTCGGGTTTGTAGTTTTTGCCTACAAAGTTGGTATCAAACTTACCGTTTACAAAATCGGGGTGCTGCAACACAAACTTACCAAAGGCCAGTGTGTTCTTAACGCCTACAATTTTGTAATCGTGTATGGCGCGTAGTAACCGGTCTATTGCCTCGGTGCGGTCTTTACCGTAACCTACCAGCTTAGCCAGCATAGGGTCATAGTAAATAGGTATATCCATTCCCTCTTCATAGCCATCATCTACCCGTATGCCGGGGCCTTCGGGCTTTTGGTATTGCAGCAGCTTACCTATATCGGGTAAAAAATTGTTCAACGGGTCTTCGGCATATACGCGCAGTTCTACTGCGTGCCCGCGCATTTGCAGGTCGTCCTGCGTAAAGCTCAGCTGCTCTCCTCTTGCAATTTTTATCTGCTCTTTCACCAGGTCTACACCGGTTATCATTTCGGTAACAGGGTGCTCCACCTGCAGGCGGGTGTTCATCTCCAGAAAATAAAAATTCAGCGCTTCATCTACCAAAAATTCAACTGTCCCTGCACCAATGTACGCACACGATTTACCTACTTTAACAGCCGCCTCGCCAATGGCTTTACGCTTCTCAGGTGTAAGGCAGCTACTCGGTGCTTCTTCTACCACTTTCTGGTGGCGGCGCTGCACCGAACATTCGCGTTCAAACAAATAAACGATGTTACCATAGTTATCGCCCAGTATCTGCACCTCTATATGCTTGGGCGAGCCTACGTATTTTTCTATAAACACACTGCCATCGCCAAACGCGCTGATAGCCTCGCTCTGCGCGCGCTGCATCTGCTCTTCCAACTCATCCGGTCTATTAACCACGCGCATACCTTTACCACCACCGCCGGCGCTGGCTTTTATCAGTATAGGGTAACCTATCTTCTCGCCCAGTGCTTTGGCTTCGTTTACATCGGTAATAGCGCCTTCGCTGCCGGGTACCATGGGTATATCAAATTTCTTGGCGGCTTCTTTGGCGGCCAGCTTGCTACCCATTATCTCAATAGCTTCGGGGGTAGGGCCTATAAAGGTAATACCGTGCTCCTCTACCATTTTAGCAAAGGCAGCATTCTCGCTCAAAAAGCCATAACCGGGGTGTATGCCCTGTACGCCTAATGCCTTGGCTACTTCAATTATCTTCTCGCCACGCAGGTACGACTCCTTAGAGGCAGCCGGACCTATACACACCGCTTCATCGGCATAGCGTACGTGTGGAGCATACCGGTCGGCCTCTGAGTAAACGGCTACAGTCTTAATACCCATCTCGCGGGCGCTTTTCATTACGCGTATTGCTATTTCGCCACGGTTGGCTACCAGTATCTTCTCCATCTGCTGCTGTTTAAGTTACGTTAGCAAACATGCAAAATTATTTCGTGTAAAGCCTGTAAAACAACAGCGAAACTTACGTTAGCTTGCTAACAAAATTTAATTGGTTCAATCTTAGGAAATACCTACGGACAAGCTAATTTTGAATGCTTCAATTTTCTACCCTCACACTTTAAATAACAGTGCAGATGTTTTTAGCCGGAACTGGACGCGGAGATATTACAGCCTTTAAAAAAGGCGCAGGCATGCTGGGATATGGCATCCATTACAACACTATGGAGGAGATAGAGACCCCGCTATCGGCCCGTGCGTATATTTTTATTGATAAGAAAACAGCGCGCAAGGTTTGCTTTGTAAACTGCGAGTTGGGCTTTATAACCATAGCTATAAAAAAAGGGGTACTTAAACACCTTGACCGTAACAATCCCGAGCTGAACTACGATGAAGATAACCTGATGCTTACTGCACAGCATACACACAGCGGCCCCAGCGGTTATAGCTACTACGGTTTATACAACCTTAGCACACCGGGCTTTGTAATGGAGATTTATAAAAAGATAGTGGATGGTATTGTTGAAGCAATACTGAACGCCGAGAAGAACCTGCATAACACCAGTGTGCAGTGGAACACCGGCATGATGGACCCGAATAAAGAGGTGGCCTATCAGCGCTCAATGGAAGCCTACAACCTGAACCCCGAGGTAAATCCTAAAATAACATTCGACCAGCGCCACACCGCCCTTGACCACGAGATGACGTTTATGAAACTGGTGCGCGAAGATGGCAAAGAGATGGGCAGCATTAACTGGTATGGCGTACACCCTACCAACTTGCCCAATACCAACCATAAACTATGCTACGATAACAAAGGCTATGCCTCGGCATACCTGGAAGAGGATTTTAAACAGAAAGGAAACAGTGACTACATGGCAGCCTTTGCACAAGGCACCTGTGGCGACGTTACACCGCGTGTAAAATACAATCCGGTTTATCCGTTTCAGCGCGGACAGTGGGAAGGCAAATACCCCGATGATATAGAGAGTGCCAAATACAACGGGCATGTACAGTACGAGAAGGCGAAAGAGATTTCGGAATCGGCTGGCTTTAAAGAACTGAACGGTGAAGTGGATTATGAGCTGATGTTTGTAAACTTTACCGATGTAACCGCCGACCCTAAATTTGCCAATGGCCGCACCGATGCACAAACAGGCTTTGCTACAATGGGTGTTGCGTTTTTTACCGGCACACGTATAGATGGCCCCGGACTGCACCCGGCGTTAGGCTATGTGGTAAAAAAAGCTGCGCGCTTTATTAAGTGGCTCGAAAAATTTAAAGCCCGCTTTGGCGACCCCGAATACAAAAAATTGATTGAACGCAAGTACAAAGTACATGGCACAAAAGATATAATGATAGAGAGCAATGCGCGCCGTGTATTAGGCACCGGTAAGCTCGATCGTATTATTGTACCGGCCTGGGCCGACCCTGCCATTGCATCGTTCAAATACTTTTACCGTAAAGTAGGGCACCTTAAACGCCCCTGGACACCTAAAGTATTACCCATACAACTGTTTATACTGGGCGATGTAGCACTGGCTGGTTTCCCTTTCGAAATTACAACCATAGCCGGTAAGCGCCTGCGCAAATCGCTGGAAGAAACACTGGCACAGCGCGGTGTTACACGGGTTATACTATGCCCGTATGCCAATGGCTACTCGGGCTATATGACTACCAACGAAGAGTATCAGGCACAGATTTACGAGGGCGGACATACCGTTTTCGGTCAGTGGAGTTTAGCAGCCCTGCAAACCAAGTTTGAACACCTGGCTAAAGAAATGCTGAAGCCAAAAGAAGAACGCAAGTTTGTACACGATGCCATACCACCCGATTTTACCGAAGAGGAATTAAACCACTTCCCGTTCTATAAACGGGCCTGGTACATACGCCAGGAGTTAATACGGGCAAGAAAGATGGAGAGGAAAGGCACTGCGGCGTAAATGTATTTATAACCATTAAGTACATTTAGAACATTAAGGAAGCAAATACTTAATGACCTTGATGTCCTCAATGGTTCAAACTGTATTTTCCAGCGCTTTAAACGCCTTGGGCAAATACCGCACTATATCACCGGAGTTCATACCGGTTAGTCCAAGATTATCAGCAGCATAATCACCTGCAAGTCCATGTATATACACACCGGTTACCGCAGCAGCTACCGGCTCATACTTCTGCGCCAATAAAGCAACCAGTACTCCGGTTAGCACATCGCCGCTACCACCTTTGGCCATACCGGCATTACCGGTGCTGTTAAAGTATACAGCACCACCCGGCACCGCCACCGATGTATGCGCGCCTTTCAGCACTACTACTACCTTATACGTTTCAGCTAACTGTTTTTGCAGGGTTAGTTTATGTAAGTCGTCGGTCCACTCACCCACCAGCCGTTTAAACTCGCCGGGGTGTGGAGTAAGTATACTACCTGCCGGTATGTGCTGCAACAAATGCGGGTGCTGCGCCAGTATATTTAAACCATCAGCATCTATCACCATAGGCTGATGGTAGTTACTTAACAGGTGCGCCATAAAAGCCACTGCATCATCGCCGGTGCCTATACCCGGGCCAACAGCTGCACTGGTGTAAGCATTAACAGCGGGCAATGTTGTTAGTGTGCTCTCGCCACTTATAAGCACCATCGCCTCGGGGCAGGTACTTTGCATTATTTCGTAACCACAACGTGGCAAGGCTACACTAACCAAACCTGCACCGCTACGCAAAACAGCGCCTACGCTTAACACAGCCGCGCCTATTTTGCCCAGGCTACCGGCGGCCACCAAAGCATGGCCGTATGTACCCTTATGCGAAAACTTGTTGCGCTGCTTAAAGTATTGCTTAACGGTATACGAAGTTATATAGGTATATGGTGTGGTTAGCTGGTGGGCATAATCTTTATCAAGTTCTATATCCAGCACTTTAAATGCCGGTACCTGCATACCATTACCAGCAAACATAAACGACAGCTTAGGCGCATGAAATGTAAACACCTCTGTAGCCTGTATTACCACATCATCGGCCCCATTGGCAATATCGCTGTATAACCCAGAAGGCACATCTACCGAATACACTGCTACGCCGGCCGCATTAATGGCCTGTATTACCGATGCCGCTACACCGGTAACCGGTTTAGATAAACCGGTACCAAACAGAGCATCTACTACCACCGTACCGGCAGGTATTTTAGGCAAATGGTTTTCGGCCTGTATGTATAGTATAGAAGCTACCTGTTTGTAGCGCTCTTCGTTAAGTATAAAATCGGCACTGGCCTTAGCCGAATGGCGCACTACAAATGTTATTACGTGACGATAACCCGCCTGTACCAACAGGCGCGCAACAGCAAGCCCATCGCCGCCGTTATTACCCATACCGCAAAACACATATACCGGTGTGGTAAATTTTATGCGGGTAACAAGTTCATTAAACACAGTGGTTGCAGCCCGCTCCATTAAATCAATAGACAGTATAGGTTCGTGCTGTATGGTGTAAGCATCTAATGCCTTTATCTGCTCTGCCGATAGTATTTGCATACCGGTAAAGATAAGGATTGTAGCGGCCTGTTACGCTTAATGGCTGTATGATTCTCCTCCTTGCGCCGCCACACGGCGCGTTTTCAAGGAGGAGTGGCTCGCAAAGCGAGACGAGGTGGTGGTTAAGTTAACAACGTAACACATCACTGATCTTTATTCGACACGCTACCTATTCTTTTACAAACACCTTAAACTGCTTATCCAGCGGATTCAGGTAAGGCACCAATTCATCTATAAAGGCGGGATAATAGAATGGAATAAAGTTTTCGTAACGCTCCTGTCCTATTCCACCGGGGAACAGTGCATCCTGTATACTTCGTATCTGGTTAACGGTAGTTTCCTGCTTACGCTTTTCGGCTTTCAGCATTTTGCCTTCCAGGTTATCGAGCGCAGTCAGCAGCTTTTGCTTTTCGGTTGTTGCGCTTTGTTTAAGGGTAGTATCTGCCTTTTCAGCTTTGGCAATTATCGCCTCAAAAAACTCGTCTGCTTTTTGCTTCTCTACGGCAAGGTTAGCATCGTCGGTTAAGCCCTGCTTAACATAGTTATTTATCAACTGCTCTACATCGCCTAAAAACTGCTTGGCAGTAAGCCCGAGTTTATCTAACTTTTTAAGCACCGGCGGGGTTAGTAATGCTACCGAGCTACGCATAGCCAGCATAGGGTAATTTACCTGATGGTAATCGAATAGCGGTTTAAGTTCCAGCCAATAGCTTAGCTCGCCGGCACCGCCAACAAAGGCCAGGTTAGGCAATATCACCTCCTGATATAGCGGACGGAAAATAACATTCGGACTAAAGCGCTCGGGGTGGCTATCAATTTCAGCTACTATCTCATCGCGGCTAAACAGAATGTCTTTATTATTCACCTCGTATCTTCCGCTGGCTTCATTCAGCACAATACGTTCGCGGTAGCCTTCGCCCAGATAGAAGAAATTAATATCACGCGGTTTGGCCTGCGCTTTATAGTTAACCTCCAAAAAATCAATAGTTGGCTTCAACACTTTTGTAGCACGGCTGTTAAGCACTTCATCTTTTATGTAGCCTGCAAACAATTGTTTCAGCCGCGCATCATCCTGATCGAGCACTACCAGGCCGTATTGCTTAAACAATTCGTTTACAAAATACTGCGACAGCCTGCCAAAGGTAGCGTACTTCTTCACCGCTTCTTCCAGTATAGCAATTACTTCTGGTTGATTAACAATAGCTTTCAGTTCATCAATGGCAGCCTGCATTGTAGCCGTACTCCATCTACCCGAGGCACCGGTGCCGGCACCCTCCCAGGTTATTTTTTTACTGTTTACAAACACATGGTTCAACTCTTCTACATCGTGGTCCTCGCTGCCTAACCAAAACACCGGCACAAAATTACACTGTTGATATTGTTGCTTTAACTGATTAGCCAATGCAACAGCCGAGGCTATTTTGTATACGTTATACAAGGGGCCTAAAAACAAGCAAGGTTGATGGGCCGCTGTAACGGTAAACGTATTGCTCTCCAACAGCGATTCGATATTAGCAGTTACAATATCGGTGGTGGGTATAATGCTGTATTGCAAGCGCAATACATCTACCAACAAAGTACGGTTGGTGCTATCGTTTTGCTTATCGGCAATTACCTGTGCAAACGCATTTAACTCAAAAGGGTATTTGGTAAGAAAAGCTATCGCCTCTTTCTGTGCTATATAATCTGTAACCAGGGCAGGTAGTGTACCTGCATCTGTCCAGTTAATTGTTTCTTTGGGTTGTAACATTGGTACAAGATTACACAACATTTAGCCGTAAAAACAAACCCATATGTTGATATCGGTTACACCAATTCGCCGTACAAATCAAACTCCTCGGCACTGGTAATTTTTACATTGGCAAAACTGCCTTTGCTGATGTAGTTGTTGGTAGCAGGCACCAGTACTTCGTTATCTACCTCCGGCGAGTCGAACTCGGTACGGCCAATAAAGTAACCACCTTCTTTACGGTCAAAAAGCACCTTAAAAGTTTTGCCCACTTTCTTTTGGTTCAATTCAAACGATATAGATTGCTGCAAATCCATCAACTCGGCTGCGCGCTGCTCTTTCACTTCTTCCGGTATATCATCTTCATGTATATGAGCGCGGGTGCTGTCTTCGTGCGAGTAGGTAAACACACCCAGGCGCTCAAAGCGCATATCCTGTATAAAGCTTTTCAATTCTTCAAAATCCTGTTCGGTTTCGCCGGGGTAGCCCACCAGCATAGTAGTGCGTATAGCAATATCGGGTATACGCTCGCGTATTTTGTGTATCAGTTCGCGGGTTTCGGCATTGGTAATGTTTCGGCGCATACCGGTAAGTATGTTATCTGCCGCATGTTGCAATGGCATATCCAGATAGCTACACACCTTAGGGTTCTCTGCTATGGCATCAATTATCTCCATAGGAAACTGCGCCGGATAAGCATAATGCAAACGTATCCACTCTATACCTTCAACCTTCGATAGTTCATTCAACAACTCCGGCAGCCTTCTTTTCTTGTATATATCCAGGCCATAAAAGGTAAGTTCCTGTGCAATCAGCATCAACTCTTTTACACCTTGTGCGGCCAGCTTTTTAGCTTCGCTCACCAGTTCTTCTATAGGGCGCGATACATGTTTACCACGCATCAACGGTATGGCACAAAACGAACAGGTACGGTTACAGCCTTCGCTAATTTTCATGTAGGCATAGTGGATAGGTGTGGTTAAAAAACGCTCGCCTATCAACTCGTGCTTGTAGTCTACTTTCAGGGTTTTAAGCAGGCGCGGCAACTCCATCGTTCCGAAAAACGCATCTACTTCCGGTATCTCTGTCTCCAGATTATCTTTATACCGCTGCGACAGACAACCGGTGACATACAGCTTCTCAATTTTGCCTTCGCTTTTAGCATCGGCATATTCCATAATGGTGTTTATCGATTCTTCTTTCGCTTTATCTATAAACCCACAGGTATTTACTATTACTATGTTGCGGCCTTTGCTCCACTTATCGTGTTGCACATCGTAGCCACCATGTTGCAGCTGACCCATCAGCACCTCGCTATCTACTGTATTTTTGCTACAGCCAAGAGTGATTACCGATACTTTGTCTTTTTTAATTGCTTTCGTTTTCATGCTATTTCATCGATTACACAAATTCTTTGTCGATTACACCGATAATGCAAGAGATTACACAGATTAATACAAACTATGTTCTATTCCATTTTAGATTTATTAGAAACTCTTTTCACTACACAACTCTCGTTTCCAAAATTTATCAATAACCCTCTTGTAAAGTCAGACACTCTTAAGTATGAAACCATTTGGTTAATGAATAGTTTAGGCATACTACCTTCTACTGCCTTTAATTCTAATATCAATTCGTTTTCAATAACTAAATCACATCTAAAATCCCCAACCTTTTCCCCCTCAAAATAAACTTCAAATCTCTTTTCGCTGTTATAGTCAATATGTTCTCTTTTCAATAAAACAATCAATGCATTGTGATAAATCTTCTCTGGGAAACCGGGACCAAGATTTCTATGCAGTTCATAGCACAATCCTATTATCCGCTCCGTTAATGTATCATTTACAGCCTCTGCCATTTAATTGCATTTATCAGCGTAATCATTTGCATTCATCCGTGTAATCGAACAACGAGGTTGTTACGCTCCCTTAAACAGCGTCTCTACAAATAATCGTTTATTAAACACCTGTAGCTTATCTATTGCCTCGCCTACACCTATATACTTAACCGGTATGTGAAACTGATCGGAAATACCCAATACCACGCCGCCTTTGGCAGTGCCGTCAAGCTTGGTAATGGCCAGTGCAGTTACCTGAGTAGCGGCTGTAAATTGTTTGGCCTGCTCCATAGCGTTCTGTCCGGTAGAGCCATCCAATACCAACAATACCTCGTGTGGCGCATCGGGTATTACCTTCTGCATTACCTTGCGTATTTTGGCTAGCTCGTTCATCAGGTCCACCCGGTTATGCAAACGGCCGGCAGTGTCAATTATCACCACATCGGACCCTGCCGCTACACCACGCTCAATAGCCTGGTAAGCTACCGAAGCAGGGTCGGCATTGTGCTGGCCACGCACCATTTCTACGTCGCTGCGCTTAGCCCAAACCTCCAGCTGGTCAACCGCTGCGGCACGGAAGGTATCGGCAGCACCCAGCAACACTTTTTTGCCACTGTTTTTAAACTGGTAAGCCAGTTTACCAATGGTAGTTGTTTTGCCGGCGCCGTTTACACCTACAACCATTATTACATACGGTTTCTTATCGGCGGGCGTATCAAAACTTTCCTGATCCAGATTTTTGTTTTCGGCCAGTATGCTTTCAATCTCCTCCTTTATCAGGCGGTTCATATCGGCAGTGGTTACATACTTATCGCGGGCAGCACGTTCTTCAATGCGCTTAATAATTTTAATAGTGGTCTGTAAACCCACATCAGATGATATAAGCGCCTCTTCCAGATTGTCGAGCACCTCTACATCAATAGTGCTTTTACCGGCAATAGCCTTGGTAATTTTAGAGAAGAACCCTTCTTTGGTTTTCTCCAGGCCTTTGTCCAGGTCTTCTTTCTTTTCTTTGGTGAAAAAACTGAATAATCCCATTTTCTGTTACGGTTTTACCTGCTGTACAAGCTACTTCAGGTAGGTTTTATTAAACTAAAAAAGCATCTCCCGTGTTGAAAGATGCTTTGTAAAAATAATTTAGTATCAGACTAAACTTCTTTACCTGCCAGAAAATCCTGCACTTTGTCTTTGTGCACTATCTTCTCAAGAAAAGAGTAGTTGTTGGTTTTGCCTTTAACCGCTTTAATAACCTTAACGTAGTCTTTAGAACCTACTACGGTTGCACGGTCAGTTCTCGCGTTCTTCGAAATTTTTGCCATGGTTCAATTATTTAATTTCTTTGTGTATAGTTACCTTTTTCAGGTTTGGATTATATTTTTTAAGCTCCAGGCGCTCGGTAGTAGTCTTACGGTTTTTGTAAGTCATATAGCGGCTGGTACCAGGCACGCCAGAAGCGGCTTGCTCAGTGCACTCAAGTATTACCTGTATGCGGTTTCCTTTGCTTTTCTTTGCCATTGTTATCTGATTTCAGAGATGATTAATTCAATTTAATTTCGCCTTTTTTGCTCAACTCTTTCAGGTAGTTGTAAATACCTTTTTTGTTGATAGTGCGAAGAGCCGAAGCAGATACTTTTAGTTCTACCCACTCGTCAAGCTCCGGAATGAAGAATTTCTTCTTCTTCAGGTTAGGCAAAAACTTACGCTTGGTTTTCACATTTGAGTGAGAAACCGAGTGTCCGAACATTGGACGTTTGCCTGTTAATTCACATACTTTGCTCATAGCTTTAATTTTAAGAGGGCGCAAATATGCAAGAATATTCCTGAAATACCAAATGCGCCCCCGAATGTTGGTAAATTGCTGATTTGTATTGTTTAAAGAACAAGACAGCTTTCAAAAATAATCATTTTTCAGAACGTTCAAAACAATTACCCCAAATAACACAATACTCTAAAAATCAAATACATAAAACTACTTTGTGTATTTCTCATCATCGGGCGCCCACTTGCCATGGATAGAAGAAAACAGCCTGTTCCAGCGTATTTTATTAAAGAAATTATCGGCGTTGCTGTTAAAGCTCATCCATATAAACCAGGCTTTGCCCACCAGATGGTCTTCGGGCACAAAGCCAAAAAAGCGGCTATCCTGCGAGCGGTGGCGGTTATCGCCCATCATCCAGTAGTAATCCATTTTAAAAGTGTAGCTGGTAGCTTCCTGCCCGTTTACGTAAAACTTACCATCGCGCTGCTCAACCGAGTTGCCCTCATATACCCTTATGGCGCGGTCGTATTGCTGGTATATAGAATCGGTAAGGGTTACCGTCCAGCCTTTTTTAGGTATCATAATAGGGCCAAAGTTATCTACGTTCCAGTGGTAGCGGTTTACATCGTTGGGAAACATACTGGGAACGGCCACCTGTTTGCCATCGCGGCCCATAGCATAGGTTTGTATTTGCCCCTTGCCATACGAATAGGGCGCAATGCTGTTGGTAATACCCATGGCTTTCAGTTTTTCCATAGCCGGCTGGGTAAGCAGAACCACAAAATGGTTGGCAGGCAGGCCATCAATTTCGCCCGACATATTTTCCATGCCCAACTCTTTTACCAGTGCTTCGCCCGGTTCCATACCCGGTTTAAACATCACCAGGTAAGGTGTGTTCAGGTTTTCGGGGCGGTAAGCGGGTGCTTCGTTAATGTATAGCACCCCATCTTTAATCTCCAGTATATCGCCGGGCACACCTACGCATCGTTTTATGTAGTTTTCGCGTTTATCTACCGGGCGGGCAGCTATGTGCGTGTTAGGGTCGCTCCATATCATGGCACGCGCTTCATTATACGACATACCAGCCTGTGCAGCAGTATAACGAACAATATCGTAGTACGAAGGTCCCTGATTTTCCAGCACCACCGTATCGCCGGCCGGAAAGTTAAACACTACCATATCATTTCGCTTCACTTTCTGAAAACCCGGCAGGGTTTTATAAGGCAACTTTATCCACTCTACATACGATTGGGTATTAAACACCGGTATGGTGTGGTGCACAAAAGGCATAGCCAGCGGCGTATTAGGCACACGGGCACCATAGTGAAACTTAGATACAAACAGAAAATCGCCCACCAACAATGTTTTCTCCATACTTGGGGTAGGTATCATATAGGCTTCGGCCACAAAAATACGGATAAGGGTAGCTGCTACCACCGCAAAAACAATGGCATCGGCCCATTCGCGCACAGCGCTGCGTGGCAGTGGTGGCTGCCCGGGTTTTACTCCACCGGGGCCAATAAACCGCTCGTTAGGCGAAAAACCCAGGTAAGGGATATAAACAAAGGCAAACATTACTGCTGCAAAATGCTCCCAGAAACCGTGGCGGCGGAAAGCCGTACTCATTTCGGTAAGTTGGCTGGCTACATAAAACAGGTTTACACCGGGTATAAACAGCATCCAGGTCCACCACGATGGCTGCTGGATAATTTTTTGCCACTCCTGCGAGCACAATACAGGTACAAATGCCTTCCAGGGTTTATCTACACCCAATTTTTTAAATATGCCATACGTACCTATCCGTATGCCAATCATGTATATTACTACAAGCAAAAGAAAAATCATATCGTGTTTGGTTAAGCCAGTTTGGTATTAAAAACGAAAATAAAATTTAAGCCGACATTGCCGTGTTATATAGCCAACAGGTCTTTCATGCCCAATATGCCTTTTTTGCCTATTACATAACGGGCGGCCATTACCGCTCCCTCGGCAAAGCCACGGCGGCTTTTAGCCTCGTGCTTAAATTCCAGAAAATCAACGCTGCTGGTATAGGTTACTATGTGTGTGCCCGGTACATTAGGCTCTCTTTTTGCAATTATTGGCAACATAGCCGCCGGTACTTCACCGGTGCCCTGTTGCAATACCCAGCCACTTTTAGCAGTAAGTTCCTCTAACATCACTTCGGCTGTTTTAACGGCCGTACCGCTGGGCGCATCTTTCTTTTCGGTGTGGTGTATCTCTTCCATGCTAACGGCATACTGCGGCTGGCTGTTCATTAACTGAGCCATACGGCGGTTTACCTCCCAAAATATATTTACCCCTATGCTGTAGTTAGGCGAGTGGAACACCGTGCCGTTGCTTTCGGCACAGGCCTGCTCTACTTCTGGCAATCTGCCAAGCCAGGCTGTAGTACCTACTACCACCGGCACACCGGCCTGCAAACAAAGCTTTATATTATCTACCGCTGCTTCGGGCTGGGTAAACTCTATGGCCACATCGGCCTTTTGCAGGTTGGCTATGGTTAGCTCGTTCAGGTTACTGCCGGATATCTTTAATACTATCTCATCGCCGGCGTTCTGGTCAAGTAGTACCTTCTCTATCTCTTTACCCATTTTGCCGTAGCCTATCAATGCTATTTTCATGTATCAGGGGTTTGTTTTTACAGGGCGCGAATTTATTAAAATATGGCGGTGTAGCTTACCCTTGCTTTGGCCTATAACCACCGCTCATTACTATAATGTAACCCCTTAGCCACGCAGGTTACATTTTGCTTACAAGTTTAAAGTTGAGTGTTACCTCTATGAAAGCATACAGAAACACCCTATTTACAAGGTTATGACTTGTGAACTACCCCACCCCGCCTGAAACCTTAGTGAAGCCGTGGCGTAAACCTACCTGAAAACCCAATTACAAACCACCGCTTATGAGGCCGTTAAGAATTACTCATAACATTGCTGCCCGCGACCCTCAACTGGATAAATATCTGGCTGAGATTGCCAAAAATGAACTGATAACTGCTGAGCAGGAGGCAGAACTGGCTAAGCGCATACGACAAGGCGATACCGATGCACTGGATGCACTGGTAAAAAGTAACCTGAGGTTTGTGGTAAGCGTGGCCAAACAATACCAAAACCAGGGTTTGCTGCTAAGCGACCTGATTAACGAGGGTAACCTGGGCCTAATACGCGCCGCTTACAAATTTGACGAAAGCAGAGGATTTAAATTTATATCATACGCCGTGTGGTGGGTACGCCAGGCCATTATGCAGGCCATAGTTGAGCAGAGCCGCATTATACGCCTGCCGGTAGCCAAAATTGGCACCTACACCAAAATAACCAAAGCATTCCAGAACTTTGAACAGGAATACCAGCGCGAACCGGATGTGGAAGAACTGATGGAGATGCTGGGTATGACCAAAGATGAAATAGATGAATATTTCCGGGTAAACACCATAACAGTTTCTACCGATTCTAAATTCGGCAATTCAGAAGACGGTGGCTCACTGAGCGATACACTTTACGATAAAACCGACATATCGCCGGAAGATGAGTTAATGCAGAAAAATGTAGAAAGCCAGCTGAACGAGGCCCTTGCACAGTTAACCGAACGCGAAGCAGAGATAATAAGCAGCTACTTTGGCCTGAATGGTAAACACCCGATGACGCTGGAAGAAATAGGCGAGAAATTTAACCTTACCCGCGAACGTGTACGCCAGATAAAAGAAAAATGTATCCGCCAGCTTAAAGAAAGCACCAGCCCTCACCTGCTGATGGCATACATACACTAAAACAGTTAACGGTTGACAGTTGCCTGTTGACAGAAAATACAAGAGCAGGTAAACCGAACCTGCCAAAAGAGTCCTTCAATCTCGGTTCCAGGAAATCCCCAGCCAGCAATGGCGGGGATTTTCAATTTATAGCGGTTTAAAAGGCAACAAGCAGTTGGCAAAAAACAAGAGAGAACATCTCACAGAAAGCACAGACTGCACAAAATTGGTATTCGCATTTTTTTTGCGGTCTTCTGTGTAGTCTGTGAGAAATATATCCGTAAGCTAAAGCATACGGCTGAAAAGGAATAAACGCCGTATCTACCTGAACGGGCTAAAGCCCGTGTTTTATATTCTCACAGAAAACACGGACTGCATAAAAAGGCAAGTCGGCTGCAAGCAATTGGAGGCAGCTAAGTAATACAAACAGTACATAAAGACAATATAGAACTGACATCTGCATTTTTCTGTGGTCTTCTGTGAAGTCTGCGAGAGTTGTATAAAACAAAAACAGCCCCGCAATGTTGCGGGGCTGTTTCTATGTTCCTGGTTCTTAAAGCTTACTTCTTTTTGCTTTTAGGGGCCAGGGTCATAAACATTTTTTTACCTTCCAGTGCAGGTAGTTGTTCTACCACAGCAACTTCTTTCAGCCTGTCGGCAAACTGAAGCAGCAACAGTTCACCACGCTCTTTAAACACAATGGCACGGCCTTTAAACATTACAAAGGTACGCACCTTGTTGCCTTCTTTCAAAAAGTTTTCGGCGTGCTTTGCTTTAAATTCCACATCGTGCTCATCGGTATTGGGTGTAAAGCGAATTTCTTTTACCTCTACCTTTTTAGCATGTGCTTTAATTTCTTTTTCCTTACGTTTTTTCTCGTACAGAAACTTATTGTAGTCTACAATTTTACAAACCGGTGGTACGGCGTTCGGCGAAATTTCAACAAGGTCAAGCCCTTGTTCTATTGCCATATCCATAGCCTGTTTAGTGCTGTATACGCCGGGTGTAAGGTTTTCACCAACCAAACGTACCTCTACAGCACGTATTTTTTCGTTGATGTTGTGTTCCGCTTCTTTTTTAAATGGCGCTCTGCCGCGCGGATTAAAAGGACGATTTAATAATGCCAAATGCTTTTGTTTTTAATTATTTAAGTGATGCAAAGATATAAAAATACTTTGCAAGGTTTCCAATGTAAATATACCACCGGGGGCTTAATTGCCAAATAATATTAATAACCGGCCACCAGCGTTTTTTCAACAGGGTTTGCACCAAAATAGTAGGGCAGCGCCGCCAGCGATTCGGCCGGGCGGGTAATTATCAGGTTGGCCACTTTGCCCACAGTAACCGAGCCCAAACGGGCTGCCAGCCCCATAGCGTAGGCCCCGTTAAGGGTAGAGGCATTTACCACCTCTTCGGGCAACATACCCATGTTTATACAGGCCAGCGAGTTTATCAGGTTCATATTGCCCGATGGGGCCGAGCCGGGGTTAAAATCGGTAGCCAGTGCCAGCGGCAGGCCAGCATCTATTATCCGGCGGGCGGGGGTATAGGGTATTTTAATAAACAGCGAACAACCCGGCAGGGCTACCGGCATAGTAGCCGAACCTTTCAGGGTTTCAATATCCTCATCCGACATCAGTTCCAGGTGGTCTACACTCAACGCCCCATGCTTAACGCTTACCTCTACCCCACCCTGCACATTAAACTGGTTAACGTGTACTTTGGGTTTAAGGCCATGCTTTACACCAGCCGCCAGTATGCGGTCGGTTTGCTCAACCGTAAAATAGTTTTGCTCGCAAAACACATCAATGTAGTCGGCCAGGCCTTCGCCGGCTATTACCGGCAACAGTTCGTTTATCAGCAGATTGATGTACCCCCCGTGGTTATCTTTATACTGCGGTGGGTAGGCGTGCGCCCCTAAAAAAGTGGCCTTAATAGCCAGCGGCGATTCTTCTTTCAACTGGCGTATTACGCGTAGCATTTTCAACTCGCCCTCGTAGCTTAAGCCGTAACCGCTTTTAATTTCAACCGCACCGGTACCCTGGCTGCGCATTTCGTGCAGGCGATGCCAGGCGCTTTCAAAGAGTTCCTGTTCGGTAGCATCGGCCAAGCGTTTAGCCGAGTTGACTATGCCACCACCACGGGCGGCTATTTCTTCGTACGTAAGTCCTTTTATTTTATCGGCAAACTCACCCTCGCGGCTGCCGGCATATACAATGTGCGTGTGCGAATCGCACCAGGCCGGTAACACCAATTTGCCGGTGGCATCTATCACTTCATCGGCACGTTCGGGTTGCTGCGCTGCCGGACCAAAGGCTTTAATAAGCCCGTCTTCTATCAGCAGCCAGGCATTATCTATAGCAGGCAGTTCCTTCATATCGGCGCCACTAACCAGCAGTTCATCATCGCGGCGGATGCCGTACAGCGTTTTAATATTTTTAATCAGCACCGATTTCATGTAACAATCTTACAAAAACTTTAGCGGTAATACAGCGTACATTATTTACTTCGTATTTCCCACTTCGTACTTCTAATTTTGTTCCGCATTTTGCATTTAACCGCGTACTTCTAACTTCGTACCTCATACTTCTATCATGCCCGGAAACAGCTTTGGAGAAATTTTCAGAATAACCACCTTTGGCGAAAGCCACGGTAAAGCCATAGGTGTAATAATAGATGGCTGCCCCGCAGGGCTTGAACTGGACCTGGCATTTATTCAAAACGAACTGGACCGCCGCAAGCCCGGTCAATCGGCTATTACCACCCAGCGTAAAGAGAGCGACACCTTCGAAATTTTATCGGGAGTGTTTGAAGGCAAAACGCTGGGCTCGCCTATTGCGGTGATGATTAAAAACGAAGACCAGAAACCCGAAGACTACACACACCTGAAAGAAGCCTACCGCCCCAGCCATGCCGATTTTACCTACGATGCCAAATACGGCATCCGCGATTACCGTGGTGGTGGCCGTGCCAGTGCCCGCGAAACTGCTGCGCGTGTAATAGCCGGTGCTATTGCCAAACAACTGTTGCGCAAAGCAGGTATAGAAATAGCAGCTTATGTTTCGGCGGTGAGTAGTATTAAGGTTAACAAGCCTTATACCGAACTTGATTTACTGAAAACCGATAGCAACATAGTACGCTGTCCCGATACCGATACCGCCAACCGTATGATAGAGCTGATACAGGATACACGCGCCAAAGGCGATACGCTGGGCGGTGTGGTTACCTGCGTAATTAAAGGCACACCCGCCGGGCTGGGCGAACCGGTATTTGATAAACTGCATGCCGACCTGGGCAAGGCCATGCTAAGCATAAACGCCGTACATGGTTTTGAATATGGTAGCGGCTTTGCAGGCACGCTAATGAACGGCAGCACCCATAACGACACCTTTGAAACCGACACCAACGGCAACATTATAACCCACACCAACCACTCGGGCGGTATACAGGGCGGCATTAGCAATGGCATGGATATTTACTTTAACGTGGCCTTTAAACCGGTAGCCACTATTATGCAGGCGCAGGAAACGGTTGATAAAGATGGTAACGCTACAGAACTACAAGGCAAAGGCCGCCACGACCCTTGTGTAGTACCCCGCGCCGTGCCTATTGTAGAGGC
>CAYREY010000001.1:75297-158054 GCA_964423405.1 uncultured Chitinophaga sp.
GCAAAGGCCGCCACGACCCTTGTGTAGTACCCCGCGCCGTGCCTATTGTAGAGGCTATGGCTGCGTTAGTGATAGTGGACCATTGGTTGAGGGCGAGGGTTAGTAAATTATAGCGGAAGTCAGAGGCTTCCTTATTCATACAATCTTTGAAGTGGTCCTTCGGAACACTGAGAAGATTGGGCAATTGGCATTTACCTGCAAAGCAAAACCAGCATGATAAATTGGGATAACAATTCAGATTTTGGGGGAAACCGCGATGAGTATTTCAGATTACTTAAACCTATTACATCACCACTGGCCTTATTAAACAAAGAACTGTTAAATAAGTTATCAGAGATAAACGAGACTGAGCTATCTAAACCAGCGGACATTCATTTTGAAATAATAGATGCATTAAAACAAGTTGGCAGCACTGCTGCGCTAAGCAGAGCAGAATTTATACGCCTTCAATGCACAGATGTTGAATGTGATACCTTTTTTAATGCTAATTGCGAGAGTTGGGGCATACCACTTTTTCAAGAAGATATATTGAACGCATCCGATTTTAAATTTGGTTTTCTTTACCGCTTTCGCGACCATTCTACTTCGTGGAATGAAGATTACAGGGCCAGAAATTGGTTTTATAACCACTTAGAAGCACGCTTTGCTAACAACTGGCAGTTTTGGATTTGTGATAACGGGCCTGATGAATTACTTTATACTGAAACCGGCAACTACAAATCGTTGCTGTATACTCTGGCAAAAAAATACGAAGATTACGAAGCGCTAAAAAGCCCGGTATTTACAACTGAAGATTTAAACGCATTTGCAATAGAGCACGGGAAACAGAATAAAAAAATGACAATTGAAGAACTGACAAATAATTATTTAATAGAAAACCCTAACTGGGTAGAAGATTAATTACCCATATCCACCTCAATTCAATAATATTTATTGCAATAAAAAGATCAGGTCGCTTTATCGGATCTCTTAGCAAATAACTTCTCCAGCTTCCCCCAATCTGTCAGCGTTAAGTTCAGTATCAGCAACTCGGCCGATACAATGCTCATGACGAAATAATTGGCTATACAAAAAACAAGCGCCAGTGCCGACAGCGCCTCATCGAACCGGCGGGTAAAAAAGCCGATAATAAAACTTAATTGTACCAGTACGTTTACTATTAATACAGCATGTGCCACCTGTGGGTTGGCTATTAAGTAATGTAATATATGCGTCTGCAGGCTATCGGGCTGTTGTACCAGCAAATCTACCTGCTGGGCTTTTAAAATGTTGCTCATCTGGTCGGAGTAAAACACCGAGCCGCGCAGTATTTTCCATAGGGCCGCACTGGCAAATATGTACAGCCAATAGTAACGTACTGCCTGCCACAGCAGGTTAAAGAGTATTTCGCTTTTTGCAAAAAAGGGCATGGTAATAAGCAGGGCACCAATAAGCCCGTGGTAATGGTGACCGGTTACCATGTTGTAGGTAAAAAAGTAAAGCAGCAACACCGCAAACGTGCCTACGGCAAACGCCCGCTTTAAGGTAAAGGCAAAAGCCACTGGCAATAGTATTAACAGTACATCTAACACTACCGGCACCGTGCTATTGGCAAACAACAAACGCGGCAAACCAAGCTGTTGCAACCAGCGGTATATGGTTTCGCTTTCTGCAAGGCCGGTAAGCGGTGGCATATAGGTAAACCCTGCCGGTGCCGTAAGGCGGCCTATAACCACCAGCACCACCACAGCAAACACCACGTATGCCTTTAGCGCGTATTGTGCGGCAAAGCCTTTATGGTTTATCATACGGGTATACTTGTTGGGTGGATGTATTTACCGGTTGCCCGCTGGCGTTATAAGTATAGTTGCGCTGTACAATTGTAAAGGTTTGTCCGCCGGTAATATGCTGCGTAACCCATTTACTGAAAGCAGGTGCCGCGTTGGTATCGGTAACTACCTGTACCATACCATGCTGCAACAGTTCGCGCTGCGGGTCTTTCAGGTTGGCGTATAAAAACTCCTTACCATCGGCGGTTATAAGGGCATACTGCGTGTATTCGGGTTTTGCCTCCTGCTTTAACGAGTACATACCAAACAACATAAACGGAAACTCCTCGTGGCTGTGCAGGGCATACCACAGCGTGCCAATAGCCCATACTGCTACTACAGCAAACAGCAGTTTATAATCGCGGTAGGTTTTGTGTAAAAAGGTATTATTCAGTATATCCATTTCGTATTATAAAACATAAAACAGTGTCACCCACCTAACCTCCCTCAAGGGAGGTGCAACAGCCGGTGCCGTCGTTTACACCGCCATTAAATTACAGCCACGCACCTCGGCGCTATCCATACGCCCCAGTATTTCAAACCCACCATCGGCGTGTAGTTTACCTAAATCGCTGGTGGCAATAAACGAGCACGAATACAGGTTAGCCAAATCTACCACATTTACCGCACCGGTAGTGCCCTGTGTTTGCAGCATCAGTGGGTCGTACATATCGCGGGTCAATATCTTCATCCACGGCGGTGTGTAAAATATGCCGTTGCCCTTGCTGTACCCCTGCGATAGCAGCTCGGTCATACCATACTCGGAGTGTATGGCAGGCACATCAAAAGCCACTTTCAGGTGCTGGTGCACCTCGTTGCGGGTCAGCTCTTCTCTCCTGCCCTTCATACCGCCGGTTTCCATCACTATCAAATCGGGGAAATCAATTTTGTACTGTTCTGTAAAATCGAGCAGGCCAAAGGTTACCCCCAGCAACATTACCTTGCGGTGGCCGTTGCGCAGCACATCCAGCCAGTCGTACAGCTTTTCAAAATCGTTCAGAAAAAAGCCACTGGCATTTTGCCCACTGCGGGTTATCAGGTCCTGCGCCATGTACACCAGCGATGAGTTACCGCGTTCCAGATACGAAGGCAACAGGGCCAGTATTACGTACTCATCTACCGGCCCGTAAAACAAGTCAAAACACTTACGGAAACTCTGTTCGTATATATCCGTATCGGCCACCCGGTGACGCGATGGTACCTGGCCGGTAGTGCCGCTGCTTTCAAATATGCGCTGCACCCCGCGGCCTTCGGCTATTACTGCGTGTGTTTTAAAAAACTCTATAGGTAAAAAAGGCACCTCGCTTAACCGGTTTACGCTGGCAGGGGTACGTTTCAGCAAATCGCAGTACTGCTTGTATATGGGTACGCTCCGGTACTGAAAAGCAAAAACCTCCAGCGCCACCGGCTCAAACCCATCTTCTGTTACATCAAAAATCCGTTGTGTTAATTGTTCCAATCACCTAAAATTGTGGCTGTAAAAATGCAATAAACCCCGCAATTTTGAGTTTATTTGACCTGATGCAGTTGCGTTTATTACTTGTTTTTGTAGTTATGTGCCTGGTTTCGGCCTGTGTAAAAGAGCCGAGCTACCCTGTGATACCGGCTATCGAGTTTAAATCGGTATCATCCGATTTTATTTACAGTGGTAGTGTAGATACCATTACCTTCTCGTTTACCGATGGCGATGGCGACATAGGCGTACGTGAATCGGATGGCGACAGTTGCAACCCTTGCGGGCTTGCAAGTGGCGACTCCAGTTGCCTGCGTATGAGCGGCTTTAATGTTTTTTTGATAGATGACCGCGATAACTGTGTAGGTACGTTTGCCTCTGCCAATGTAGAACCCGACGGCAACCTTAAAGCCATAGCCGGAGAAATAGAAGTAATACGGGCTATCGATTCGAAAAAATGCCTGATAGTGCCTGATCCACTTTGCCCGCTCGATACGGTAGTGTACACCATTATACTGCGCGACAAGGCAGGCAACTTCAGCAATGCCATTCGTACGGTGCCTATTTACGTTAGCGGGCAGTAAAAACCTGCTGTACTGTTATCTCTTCACATACCCGCCCCCGCCTGAACAACTTTAACAGGTAAGCCTGAAAATTTACCTAATATTAAACCTGAAACTATATGGGGATGCGTAAAAATTCCGTTACTCTGAAAGAAGCTCTGGAGCTAATGGTAAGGGAATTCCGGTTGAGTTCCGGTGTGCAGGAGTCGCGTATACGCGAAATCTGGCCACGTATTATGGGTAATATGATAGCCCGTAATACAGCCTCGATACACCTGCGTAAGGGTAAACTGTATTTAAAGGTTAATTCTGCCGCACTTAAGCACGAATTATCGTTTTCTAAGGAAAAAATAAAGGAAGTACTTAACAAAGAGCTGGGAGATAACGTAATAAACGATGTATTGATTCTATAACACCGAGGAATGAGATTGAAACATAGCCTTTGTTTGGGTATGGTGCTGTTATTGTTTACTGCCAAGCTTTGGGCGCAAAGCGTAACCGATACTATCCCCTACAAAATAAGTTACTACGAGGTTAAGAAAACCCAGACTGTAGCCGAACTGGCCAAAAGCCTGAAGGTAAACCCCGTTACTATTGTTAAGCTTAACCGGTTTAAAAACGATGCACAGCAACTGGGCAAAGGGCGCAGGCTTAAAGTGCCGGTATACGCCAAAGGGGTAGTATATCCACCGGTGCCGCCCAAAGCAGAAAAGAAGCCCGCCGCTAACAAAGCCGAAGAAAAAAAGCCCGCGAAAACCGAAGCAAAGGATAAAACTGCTGCAAAAGAAACCAAAGAGCCTGCCGGCAACAATGCAGCCTCCAGCGTAGTGATTGTAGAGGATGTAAAGCCCAAAGCTACCGACACTAAAAAGAAAGCTACAGGGCCGGCAGCAACCAAAGCTAAAGAGAAACCAGCCAAAGAAAGTAAAGCTGAAAAAAAAGAACCGGCTAAAGATAAGAAGCAGGATGCTGTTGTAATAATAGAAGAAACCAAACCGGCTGATAAAAAAGAAAAAAAGACTACAAAGCAGAACCCTACTGAAACAACTACCGCAAAGCCCAAAGACAAACCAGCCAAAGAAACCAAGGCCGATAAAAAAGAACCGGCTAAAGATAAGAAGCAGGATGCTGTTGTAATAGTAGAAGATACCAAACCGGCAGCCAAAGAAGAACCAAAGAAAAAAGATACAGAAAAGCAGCCGCAGGAAAAGAAAAAGGCTGGCGATACCAATATGGCGGCGTTGGCCAAAGAGGCTGAAAAAGAAAAAGAAGCCGCCCTTAAACAGGCCCGCGAAAAACTGAAACAGGATAGCCTTAACATGGCCAGGCAAAAAAAGGATGCCGAAGCCTTGCGCACTAACCAGGGCATACAGGCTAACTATGACCCGGAGGTAGACCAGAACAACCTGATGCTGATAGATGCTACCCTGGAGCTGAATGAGGCTATGCTGGCGGGTGTAAAAGCCAGCGTGGATACACTGAATGCACCGGAATCGGGTATAAAAAACAGTAACGATGTAAAAGAGATACTGATACGGATGAAACGTGCGCGCGACCGCAAGCAGCTACTACCCTACCTGGAATACATGCGCGATAGCCTGACGCTGGATTGCACTAAACTGCGTACCCAGCGCGAAGAAGTAATGGCAAGGCTTACCCCCTACCAGCAATACCAGCACAAACTGGACTCGCTGGCTAACCTGCCCCCCGATGTAAGCAATGCCACCGCCAGCAACAGCGTAAAAAACAACAAGAAAAAAGACAAAAAGAAGATAGAAGAACCTGCTGTAGCTGCTAAACCAACAGAACAACCGGTAGCAGAAAAAAAGGATAAGAAAGATAAAAACGCCAAACCTAAACCGGCCATAGATACCGTAATTATAGCCTCGGCAGCACCCGATAAAGGCAAACCCGCAAAAGATAAAGGCAATAAAAACATAGCTAAAACCGCTAAAGACACCGCTGCTGTAGCCATTAAAGCAGACAACCAACAACCAACAAAGCGTGATACCGTTGCCACAGCCAACCAACCGGCAACTGTAAAAGATACGGTAATAACCCGTAACCAACCGGCTAAGGACACCTTACAGGCTAAAGCTGATAAAAAACCGGCCAAAGAAACCAAACCGGTGCAGCCAGCTAAAGATACTGCGGTAATTGCCAAAGCACCCGACAAGAAAGCCGATAAGCCCGCCAATAAGCCTGTTACTACCGTAAAAGATACCGTTAAAAAATCAACGGTAATTGTAGCCGATAACCGCACTATAAAAGATACCGTGGCCGTAGCAGCAAACAAACCGGCTAAAACAGTAAAGGATACGGTGATTGTAAAAGATACCAAACCGGTTGCCAAAAGCCAGCCTGCCACTGCCCAAAGTGCCGATACGATACAGAATATAAAATCGCAGTTTTTCCTGCGCAGGGCACAAAAAGCCATTGCCGAAAAGAAAACCAAGCTGGCTGAGGAATACCTGAATAAATCGATAGAGTTGTGGAAAGACAACTATGAGGCGTGGATGACACTGGCCGACCTGGAGGCACAGAACAACTCGCCGGTGAAAGCGCTGAGCAGCTACCAGCAGTGCGTACGTATAGACCCGGCACAACCCAAGCTGTTTTATAAGATAGCCACCGTGCACTTGCAAAGCAAAAAGAAAACCGAGGCTATTCAAAATTTTACCCGTGCCATATCGCTTGATACAGCTTACATACTGGCCTACATGGGCCGCGCTACGCTATACGGCGATTATAAAGAGTATAACCTGGCACTGGCCGACTACGACCGGGTGGTATCTATTAACCGCAGTTATTACAAAGCGTACAAAGAACGCGGTATGATTAAGCAGCTTACCCGCAATTTCTCGGAGGCCGTTGATGATTTTACCCGCTACCTGATATTTGACGATACCGATCCATCGGCATATTACTACCGCGGCCTTGCCAAAATAGGCAACAAAGAGTTACTGGAAGGCTGTCTTGATTTATCTAAATCGGCAGAGCTTGGGTACCCTGCCGCCGAAAAAGCAATAAAGAAAAGTTGTGAGTAAATACACCAACTTCCTATAAACAGCAACGCCCACTGTACAGTGGGCGTTGCTGTTTATAGGAACTACCGGTTTACTTGCCGGTTTTAATTTCGGCTGCGTTTTTATACTCGGCAGGCACTGTAAACTCTGCATCGCTAATATCGGTATTGCTTACCGATATAGCCTCATAAGAGCTTACCACATTACCACCGGCATCTTTAGTTACCGATGCTACCGGAAAGCCCGGAATACCGGCATCGCTCAATGCTTTCAACTCGGCATTGCTTTGAAAATACGGCGCAAAGCGATAGGCCTCGCCTTTAAAGTCCTGGCTCACCCATATCTCGGTTACATTAAAGCCAGAGCGGGCAATAATTTTCTCGCATTTGGCACCGGCTATGGTTTTAACCTCGCCGGTACGCTCTACAGTATAGTTGCTCACCTGTTTTGCTTTAATGTTGCCTACCGGCACAGCAAAATAGGCCTTGGTGGCACCCGAAGGCACAGGCCCATCGTTATAGGTAAGCAACTGCCCACCCGATGGTATAAAGTAGGTATTGGTGTTTACATCCTTATCGCTGTACTGCATTTTAAGCTTGCACTGCGTTGGGGTAACATACCAGGTAACAGTTATGTTACGGCCCTGGTTGCCGCTGTTATATTTTTGGGTAACCACTATACCATTGCCGGCAAACAACGAAGCTGCGCCGGTAAGTAAAGCAAGTGATACAAGTATCTTTTTCATGGTAGTTTTTTAACGGGTTACTATTAAAACTGCGAAACTATGCCTTTAACCTGGCTGGAATTGTAGGTGCCATCCGGCAGGCCAAACAGCGGGTGGTTATTACGTCGTATTGCTCTGCCCGGATCGCCGCTGGTAGGGCCATAAAAAGGCAATATACCACCGGGTATAGGAATAGGAATACAGATAGTACCTATAATAGGAATATCAACACAAACTTCCAGCGATACATCTATAAAACCCGGTGTGCCGGTTTGTGCAAACGCCCCACCATCGCCGCCATGGGCAGTAGGTGTTATATTAATAGATGCAATGTTGATAGGGATAGTAATAGGGTAATTAGCTTGCGGGCCAAGGCCGGGTACCGAGTTTACACAGCAGGTAGCATTGCCACCGTTTTGAAACAGGCCCAGTGTGATACCACCGCCCTGGTTTACGGTGCCACCCAGGCCAGACTCTGACCCACCGCCACCACAGAAACCGAAACCTATTACTATTGAACCGATAATAGGAATACTAGGAGTACCCAGTGCAAACCCTACCGAGCCACCACCGCTACCACCGCCGTAAACAGCGCCGTTGTTTATCAGGTAAGTGCGGGTAGTAAGGTTCATAGCGTCGCCACCTTGTTCACCGGCTTCGCCGCCTACTATCAGCAAACCACCGTTTTGAAAGTTAAAGCCACCACCGTTGCCGCCACGGCCCAGTATATCGCCATCGTTAACCACACATACCACCGAGTTGGGGTTTAGGTTACCACTGGTGTAGGCCGGTATATCGTTATCGGTAGAGCGTATTGCTACCGAACTGGCTACGTTTAGCAATACAAACTGCGGCGAGTTGGTAGGCAGGTTATTGATAGCCTGCAAGTCGTAATCAAACTGATCGATAGGGATAGTGTATTGCAAAGGCGGACGTATGTAAACATTGTAGGCAACAAAACGAATCTGGTCGCCGCAGAAGGCCTGAATCATTATCGGGAAATTGCCGCCTACATTGGCACACATATCGGCCTTTACTACTATTTCTACACTACCGGTAGAATCGATAGTGGGATTGCCGTTAAAATAAACATTTACACCCTGTGGCAACGATGAAACAAATATCACATTGATATCCTGGTTGCCATTGGTTTGTATTACCGATATAACCGACGATACCGAATCGGTAACAACGCGGTCCAGCGTATCGGTAGCATCATCTATACTCATGGTAAAGGCGCACTCGTAACAGTTTTTTTCGTACACTTTTAACCAGCATTCGCCATTCCAGTATTCTATAACACTATCCTGCGTATTAAAAATAGTAAGGCCCCTGAGCGGGTTGCTGATAGCATCGCGCTGCGGCGTGGTTAAACGGCTAAGACCTAAACCTTTGTTGGTAGATTCCAGTTGCAATACTGCACTTGAATCGGGTATAAGAATATTAATACCTACCTGTGCCTTTAGCTCAGCTACAAAAAACAAACAGGTAATTAGTAAGGTTAAAATATGCCTCATTGAATCGTATTATCGGGTGATAGTGCCAAATTTATTCTCTTATTTCTGAAACAAAAACATTTAAGCAAAGAGGTTACTAAGATAATAACTTCTGAACCTGCTGGCGCAAAACTATCCAACCATCCCGGCTCTATTCAAACAATCATTTTTTTGCCCATACCCCAAAAGTGCTGGAAACTGCATTGCCAGCCGATGGCAAGGTGAATGTATCGCATCTGTTACCGGGTACGTATGTAGCCCAACTGGCAGGTAACAACTACCTGGCTAAAAGCACCTTTGTAATCAGTCGCTGAGCAGCACAAATTTCCCCAATTAGTACAGTTACGTATCATGTTTTTAGCAATGTGTGGTATGTTTTTCCTGTTATTACACAAAAAACGTAAGGTACAATTGTTGCTGTAACTATTGCATGAAAACAAAACCAGACATACCAGGTACCGATACAGGTACCACTGACGATACCCCGGTTTGGGACTTCGACATAGAGTCTGTAATAATGGGGTAGTGCAACTTTCTCTCTTATACAGAAGGCAGGGTTTGTGGGTGACCCTGCCTTCACTTTTTATAGTACCAGGGTAAATAGTGGCAATGCCACATAGCCACAAAATAGCAGGGTAACCATCTAAGCAACTAAAAATCAGAACGGTACAGTGCGGATTACTACAATAATATTTTAGGGTAGCCTTTTGCTTTTTCGGAAAATTAGGCCATATTTGCGGCCCTTTCGGAAACGGAGGGGTAAAAACAAATTAATTAACCCAAACCTTAAATTTATTTAAGACATGGCAGTAAAAATCAGATTACAGAGACATGGCCGCGGTAAGCGTCCTTTTTATCACATTGTAGCGGCCGACAGCCGTAAAAAACGCGATGGTGCTTACATTGAGCGCATTGGCGACTACAACCCACTAAGCAAACCGGCTACTATACATGTAGATGTTGACCGCGCTGTTGACTGGTTAACCAAAGGTGCAGAGCCTACCGATACTGTAAAAGCGATACTGAAATACAAAGGCGTACTTTTCAAAAAACACCTGCAACGCGGTGTAGCCAAAGGTGCCCTTACCCAGGAAGCCGCAGAACAACAGTTTCAGCAATGGCTGGATGAGCACAAAAACAAAGTGCTTGACCACCAGAAAAAACACCACAAAGACAAGAGCGAGATTAAAGCCCGCTTACTTGAGCAGGAGCAGAAAAAAGCTGCTGACCGCGAAACTAAACGTCAGGAAGCCCTTAAAGCTGCCGAAGCTGAAGCCAGCCCAGCCGCTGAAGAAACTGCAGAGAACAACGATGCCCCTGCAGCAGAAGCTACCGAAACACCGGCAGAATAATTTACTACCCGGTAGCAATACCGGCAGCAGATATAACAAAGCAATCTTCATACATTTGGGGGTTGCTTTGTTGTTAAATAAGGGTACCGCAATTGATAGATATGGCCGATACAAAAAATATAGCAGTAGGTAAACTCGGAAAGCCCCACGGAGTAAACGGGGCTTTCCGTTTTTATATGCACCGCGAACTAAAGAACAATAAGAAGCAGCCTAAGCATTTTATGGTACTGCAAAAGGGCAGCATGCTACCCTGGTTTGTAAGCAAAATACAGTGGCTGGCATACAACGAAGGGCTTATACATTTTGAAGATATTACCACACCCGAGCAGGCTAAACAGTTTGCAGGAAGCGAATTATACCTGAGCGAGAAAGACGTAAGCACCTACTTTAAAAAAGAGGATGAAGGCTTTGATTACCTGACCGGCTATACTGCTATTGACGAAGAAACGGGCGTAATAGGCATTATAGAAGAAGTGATAGAAAACCCGGCGCAAATACTGTTGCAGGTAAACCGCAATGGCAACGAGGTGCTGATACCACTGGTAGATGATTTTGTAGTAGAAATAAACGAAGCTGAAAAGGAGATACTATTAACCCTGCCCGAAGGGCTGCTTGATTTGTAGATAAAACCAATGCCACCCATGCATATAGATGTAATAACCGTACTACCCGAACTGCTGGTAAGCCCGTTTAACCACTCCATACTTAAGCGCGCCAAAGACAAGGGCCTGCTTAGAATAAACCTGGTAAACCTGCGCGACTTTAGTACCAGTAAACAAAAACAGGTAGATGACTACCAGTATGGTGGCGGTGCAGGTATGGTAATGATGTGTGAGCCTATCAGCAACTGTATAGAACACCTGAAAAAAGAACGCAGCTACGACGATATAATATACATGACACCCGATGGAGAACAGATGAACCAACGGATGATGAACAGTTTCTCACTAAAACAAAACCTGATAATACTGTGCGGGCACTATAAAGGTATAGACGAGCGGATACGCCAGTTGTACATTACCCGCGAGGTTAGCATAGGCGACTATGTGCTGAGCGGCGGCGAACTGGCAGCGGCTGTTTTTGTAGATGCGGTGGGTCGCCTGTTACCCGGTGTGCTCAACGATGAAACATCGGCCCTGTTCGATTCTTTTCAGGATAATTTGCTTTCGCCGCCGGTATACACCCGCCCCGAAACATTTATGGATTTGAAAGTACCCGAGGTACTATTAAGTGGACACGAACGCAACATACGCGAGTGGCGGCACGAACAGGCACTGGAACGCACCCGCCTACGCAGGCCCGATCTGCTTGATAATGAATAAGTAATATCAACAATGCTGATTTCAGTTGGCCTTGCTGTAATTGTTGGCAACTAATACAGGAATAATACAAAGGGACTTTCTTTTTCGGTAAACTTTACTATTTTTGCGTGCCTTTTTAGAAAATACATAAAAGTTATAAAGCCATGAACTTAAAAATTAAAGCTGTAAACGACGCCCTGTACGCTGCCAACAAACATCCGCAATTTGGCCCCGGCGATAACATTACCGTATCTTATAAAATTACCGAAGGTAACAAAGAGCGTATCCAGGAGTTCCGTGGAGACGTGATTCAGGTTCGTGGCGAAGGCGCTACCAAAATGTTTACCGTTCGTAAAATGAGCAATGGTGTAGGTGTAGAGCGTGTATTCCCTCTGCTTTCTCCATTTGTAGATAGCATTACTGTAAACAAAATTGGCCGTGTACGCCGTGCTAAACTGTTCTACCAGCGTAAGCGTAGTGGTAAAGCAAGCCGTATTCAGGAAAAACGTATGGCTGAAGAAACTACAACTGCTGCTGAATAAGCAATATCTGTATATGACTTATAAAAAAGCTCCGTTCAATGAACGGAGCTTTTTGTTTTTATGACTTACAATCAATTATCTGCTACCAAGATTGTGTTCTTTAATATCAAAGTAGCAACCAGAGCAAACCAGTTTTATTTTAGCAAATGCCTCTGACCTATCATTCCATTCACCTTCTTTCAACCTCTCGACTTCGCAGTCATTACACCATGCCTGAAAGCTATCGCCAGGCTCCAATAACATATCAGGTGATGAATCAAAAGCCTCGTTAAACCCATTTTTTGTATGCGTATTTAAGTGCTGACAAATAAATGAGGCCCACCCTGCACTATGAGTATTGCACTCTACTACGTTCTCTATCATTAAATTTGCATACTGTTCACTAACTTCCTCTAACAGCAACATATATGTATGCAGGTTATCAGAAGAAACTCTATATGCAGCTTTCGCATGAAGAAGTTTTGCAGCTATAGCCGTAAAATTCCATCCCATGTATTCATCGGCTTGTAAAAGCCCGGTACATAGTTCATCTATCTTGTTATCGTGACCAAATTGCTGCACTTTATGCACAGGTAACTTTACTCTTGCAGAAATATTAGGGTTATCCCACGACCATTTCCAAGTATTACTTCTGGTTGAAAAAGTACCTACAAGCAGGTAGTTAAAATATAGCTTAGCATTACCCTTTTGTAAGTAAAATACACCTGCATCCTGTACTTGGTGCCAGTCTTCATACCAATCTAATCCGTAGTTCAGCTTAAACCTATCCTGAAGTATTTCCAGTTCCTCACAACACTTATCTGCAAACGTACGGTACTCGTTAACTGTCATTATAAGTGGCTGATTTGATTATAAAAAGTCTCTGGTCCTTAATTTTCTTTCGCCTTTCTTTTGTGAGTGCAGGCGTTTGTTTTTGCGTATATCTTCCTTAATTGCTTTAGGCACGGTGGTGGGTATACGCTTCTTTTCAGGTTCAAAGGCCTTTTGCAGCATGGTATAAAACTTGGCAATTACATGCTCTTTATTAGCACCCTGCGAGCGGTGCTGGCTGCTACACAGGCTGAATATACCGTCATCGTTAATACGGTTAACCCATTTTTTAGCAAACTTCTCCTTTTCAGCATCGGTTAGTATGGCCGATTTATGTACATCAAAAAGCAGTTCTACCTTCGTTTCGGTTTTGTTTACATGCTGCCCTCCTGCCCCACCGCTACGCGATGTGCGGAAGGTCATTTCACTCTCCAGATTTCTTTTCTTCAGGTTCATTCCGCAAAGATTATGAAAATAAACGGAGCATACCTTGTTAGCATTATCATGTGTTGCAACGGGTAACTCAAACAATAAAATTTGCTATTGTTTTGCAAGACAAAAAACAACCTCTATTTTACGGTCTCTTTTCAACCCCGGCAGTTTTATCACACTTTAAACAGTTTTAGTAAATGGCAAAAAAATTACTTGCTGCTGTATTGGTATTTATAGCAACTTACACACAAGCACAGTATTGTGGTAACTCGGGAACGTATCAGTGTACTACATCGGCACTGGCACAGCCCTGGCTTACCCCTCACCCCGATTCGCTACCGGCCTTTGTAAACGGGCAGCCGGCCAACACCACTATTTTCTTTAAAAATTTCAACACCGTATATTTTGGCGGAGGGTATTACACTGTAAACTCGCTGCGTATAGACACGGTAGATAACCTGCCACCCGGACTATGCTGGGCCAGCAACAAACCCAACAATACCTACGCTAACCAGGAGAGCGGCTGTATACAGGTAAGCGGTGTACCCTGTGGCCCTACCGGCCAATACAAAATGCGGATAATTGTAACCGTTGACCTGGGTTTTGGTAATGCGCAGGTAGATGCCGACCAGGCAGGATTAAAGTATTATGTACGCCTTAAAAACAGCAGCGATGCCGATACACCGGTAGATAGTACACAAACTGCAGCCAATGCCTTTATACCGTATGGCGGTAGTTGCGGCACACTACCGCTTAACGCATTTATTGGCAATAACACCAGCGTGTGCAGCGGCAGTATAGCCACCCTGCAACCCGCAGTAAGCGGCGGTACGGCACCTTATACATATGCATGGAGCGCAACAGGTAACACCCTTAGCTGCAACAACTGCGCTAACCCATGGGCTACTATTACCCAAAACAGCAGCTTTACCGTTACTGTAACCGATGCCAATAACAATACTGTAACCGATACCATTAGCTACACGGTAACAGGTGGGGCCAACAACTTTGTGGTAACTGCCGGTGGCGCTACTACTTTTTGCCAGGGCAGTACCGTACAGCTAAGTGGTAGCAGTGGCGGTTCATACAGTTACCAATGGCTGAAAGATAATGCAAACATTGCCGGGGCAACCAGCCTGCAACTTACCGCCGGCAGCGGTGGCAACTACCGGTTGCTGTATTACAACAACCTGTGCTATGCTACCAGCAATATTGTAAACATTACTACCCTGCAGGCACCCAATGCTGTAGCAACAGCACAGCCTGCCACTGCCTGCACCGGTGATACCATTACACTTAGCGCACAGGCCGACACCACTATTAACCAGTACCAGTGGTTATTTAATAATAGTACAGCCGGCACTAACAACACGTTTGATGCTACCGCTGCCGGTGTGTATAAACTGGTGCTAAAAAACACGTCCGATTGCTATGATACTACTACTATAACTATTGCATTTAAAGCACTGCCACAGGTAAGCCTTAGTGGCAATGCCGATACAGCCTGTACTAACAGTAGTATAATAGCACTAAGTGGTGGTGTACCAGCAGGCGGTACATACAGCGGACCCGGGGTAACCGGCAGTTCTTTTAACGCAGCACAAGCCGGTGCAGGCATACATGCTATTACCTACGCTTACACCGACACTGCCGGTTGTAGCAACAATGCTAACGAAACAATAGTGGTAGATGTATGTGCCGGCATTAACGATTTAGCGGCTCAGCAGCTATTGCTGTATCCTAACCCTGCCACTACACTGGTAACCATAACAGGTAACGCCATTAACAATACGGCTACGCTGCAGGTTGCTGATGCCACAGGAAAAACGGTAAGCGTACCTTACACTATAACCGACACATTAATTACTGCCGATGTACAACTACTTGCCAAAGGACTATATTACTTAACCATAAAAACAAACTACACTACTACACAAACAGTTTTGATGAAAGCCAATTGACCCTAGTGAAATACACAACCAGCCGGATGCAGCTGCGGGCATACTACATGCATACCCTCCGTTACTGCAAACAGGTTGCGTACATTAAATTACTTACACCACCAAACTACAAACATGATTACCAAACAAATTTTACTACCCTTGCTGGTGCTTTGTTTTGCATTGGAAGACTGCAATAAACTAAGCAAATGCAAACGCTATGTAGGCGATTATAACGACCGCAACCAGGTACTATCTATTAAATACGATGGGGTAAACTTTACGCTGGAAGAAGCTGGCCAGGTGATACCCTGTAGCTGCACCAACGAAGGCACCCTACAGCTAAAAGGTACGGTAAGTACAATTATTTATCTTAGTGAAGACAGCACCGGGCGTAAGCGTTTTTGCTTTGCACAAGACACACTAAAAGAAGATTGTATTTATGCCCGCAAGTAATAAAGGCATACCAACTAAAACAAAACGGGCCCCGATGGGGCCCGTTTTGTTTTTATAAAAAGTATGACTTATCTGACTAATGTAACGTTGCCCGACTTTTGAATAGAGCTGCCGTTAGAGCAAATTCCACTAACTACATAAACGTAGGTGGCTACGTCGGCCGATTTGCCGTAAGGGCCATTACCATCCCAGCCATCGTTCAGGTTAGCGGTTTCAAAAACCAGTTTACCCCAACGGTCGTAAACACGGAAGAAATCGAGCTTACGAAGGCCTATACCGCGAACTAAAAGAACATCGTTCAATCCATCGCCATTAGGTGTAAACGTGTTAGGTATGTATATCGATTCCGGATCGCAATCTATTACCCGTATTTTTACCGAGTCTACCCCTGGGCAGCCATACTGGTTGGTAGCGGTTACATATACTATTTGATTTTGCGTAGCTGTAAGGTATGGCCTGCGGCAGTCAACACAGTTCATAGAATCTACCGGAGTCCACAGGTACGATACATCATCGGGCGAAGAAGCATACAACTGTATCCGGGTGCCCGGTGTTACCGTTTGATCATCGCCGGCCTGCACTACAGGGTTTGGTGCAATTGTTAGGTGCAATACTTCTGTATCGGGTATACAGGTAGAGCTACGTATAATAACAGTGTAGGTATAATCGCCCGGTGGCGGTGCCACTACAGGGTCCTGGATATTAGGTGCGTTCAGGAAAGTGGGCGGGGTCCAGGTATAAGAGGTATCGTTGTAAGAGGCCTGGTATACCGACAGATCGAGCGGCAACACACCTGCTTCGCACAACAGCGTGTCTGTTATGTTCAACTCAGCCTCTACCTTATCAATTACATATACACGTACCTGCCGCGATATTGTACATCCGGTGCTGTTACCACCGGTAACACGATAAACAGCACTATCGGGCGGAAATACCTTGGGGTTAACCGAGTTGGTATCGTCTATAAACAGGTTTGGGGTCCATGTAGCAGCAGTTACGTTAGGCCCGGCACTTAATTGCAGGGTATCGCCCAAACAAATACGGAACGAAATACCCGGGAATATAGGAGGCAGCTTATCTACATTCACCCGAATTGTATCGCTGGCCACACAACCAATATTGGTAGTAGCAGTTACATATAAAGTAAGCGTATCGGGTGCTGAGCAGATTACACTTTTGCAGGTATCGCAATCGAGGTAGGTAGGTGATGGTGACGAGGTCCAGGTAAAATGATCGCCAAACTCAGACTCCAGCCTTACATAGTTTCCTTTACAAACGGTAGTATCATCTGGTAGGTTAGGATAAGGAATAATACCCACCACAATAGTATCTACCGGGTACGATACCACACAGCCCACGCTATCGGTAAGTGTAAACACCGGATAATAGTTACCGGCCAGGGTGTACTCATGGCTTAAGTTAACCGTATCATTCAGTACCATACCATCACCCAGATCGAGCGTACTGCTAACGGTAGATTGTGTAGTACCGCTTATAGAAATGGTAAGGGGCACACAACCACTATCGGGCGTGGCAGTAAAGTTACCAATTGGACCACGCACACGTATCATGTCTATATAAGTTGTTGTATCGCGGCAGCCTGACGAATCATAGGCAATAAGTGTAACATCATAATCGCCGGGGAAAAAGTAAACATGCAGCGGCTGAAAAGCTGTACTGGTATCGCCATCGCCAAAGTGCCACTCCCACATCAAATCGGTACGGTTAGTACTATTAAAAAACTGAACCGGGAAAGGTGGGCAAGGAGCAAAACTGGTGGTTACAAAAAAGTCGGCTGACGGTGTATCTACATTCACAGCATTAACCAACGTAAATGTATCGGGACAGTTAGTAGCATACGTGTACACAATAAGTGTTACTGTATAGCTACCAGAAGCTGCATAGGCATGCGAAGGATTTTGCAGGGTGCTGGTGGTTCCATCGCCAAAATCCCAGAAAGCTGTATTGGCAGGTGTAACGTTGGTAAATTGCAGCGACTCGCCCGGACAGGCTATCGAATCAACTGTAAAGAAGGCATCCGGACGTTGTACGTTTATATCCACATTATCGAAATCGGTGCAACCATGATTATCGGTTAGTGTAAGTACCGCGGAATAAATACCCGGATTGACGTATGTATATGTTGGAGTGGCTACGCTATCTATGTCGCCGGTACCAAAATCCCAGCTCCAGCTAACTATGGTACCCATAAAAACGGTACTAGTATCTCTTAAATTTACAGTCAGCGGATCGCAACCTACATATGGGTCGGCTACCGCAGCGGCGATAATACCGTAGGCAGTAATGTAGGCTGTTTTAACCAGTGTATCGGGGCATTGGCCGCCGGGGTTGGTTATAAGGGTAACATCGTACAAGCCGGGTACCGTGTAAGTGTGTACAGGGTTTTGGGTGGTTGCAAAACTACCATCGCCAAACTCCCATCGCCAGCCTTGTGCCAGTGCCGACTCATCGGTAAAGGTTACCGCAAAAGCCGTACAGCCCACCGTGGTATCGGCGCTGAATGCTGTGCCTGCCGAACCAACCGGAATGCTTTGTTTCATGGAATCGACACAACCGGTGGTAGCATTGGTTACAACCAGGGTAATCTCATACACGTCAGTGCTGGGGAATACGTGTAAAGGGCTTTGCTGGGTACTGGAAGTCCCATCGCCAAAATCCCAGAACCAGGTTTCGGCCCCCTGCGAGGTATCGTTAAACTGTATAGTAGTGGGCAAAGTACAGTCGTAATCGAAATAAAACTGTGCCTTGGGCACTACTATCAATATATAATCTATCCGTTCGGTATCGGTACGGCAGCCTTCGTTTATTACTGTAAGGGTAACTGTGTACACACCAGTATCGGAGTAAGCATGTGTAGGGTCTTGCAACGTACTATTTACACCATCACCAAATTCCCACAGCCATAACGTGTTGTTATCAAAACCTTGTGTGTTATTAGTAAAGTTAACCGGCTGGTTTACGCACTGTACCAATGGGTCGCCCACAAAATCGGGAATAAGGGCATTACCCACCACTATATCATCACTCAGTACGGCACTATCAACACAACCACTGGCATCGGTTATTACCAATGTGGGCAGATAAGTACCTGAAACGGTGTAGTTGTGTTGCGGATTAGCACCACCGGCAATAGGCGAGTTATCACCAAAGTTCCATTGATACGATACGATAGGTACATCGGATGAACTGTTATTGGTAAACCGTACGAGCATCGGCGTGCAACCTTCAAACGAATCGACGGTAAAAGCTGCATTAATTTGCCCTACACCAATATAATTGGTTTGTGTAACTACGTTGGTACAGCCCTGTCCGTTGGCAATAGACAAACTAACTGTGTAATTACCGGGTGTGTTGTAAGTATGTGAGGGATTGGCAAGTGTAGATGAATCGCCATCGCCGAAATACCACATGTAACTTACACCACCCATAGCCGTGTTAGAAAAGTTTACTGAAAGCGGGGCCGAGCAACTGGATGTATCGCTGGCGGCAAAAGTATAGTTGATAGGGGTTGTAATATTAATGGGAACCAGCTGGGTATAGGTATTTGAACAGTTGTTGTAAGTAGCGGTAAGCGATACGGTATAATTACCGGGTGCGCTATAGCTGTGAGTAGGGTTTTGAAGTGTAGAAGTTCCTCCATCACCAAAATCCCAACTCCATGATGTAGCATAGTTTGAACTGTCGTAAAACTGAATAGGCAGGCCTGCACAGCCGCTGTTGCTTTCGGCCACAAAATCGGCCTGCATTACGGTTACCTCTATCAGGCCGGTATCGGTAGCCTGGCAACCAAAGGCATCGGTTACAATTAAGATGGGGTTCCAGATACCGTTTGCGTAGCTATTGTTGGGATTTTGCAATGCCGAGGTATTACCATCGCCAAAAAACCAGGCAAAGGATACTGCACCGTTAGGCGACGACCCTGCACCTGTAAAGCTTACGTTAAGCGGCGCTGTACACGACTGAGAAGGATTGGCGGTAAGTGTAGCCGTGGGGCCGGGGCCAATAGTTACAAAATTAGGTATAGTACGGCTGGTTTGACAACCGTTCTGATCGCGGGCTATAAGGGTAATAGCAAAAGTACCTATGTTGGGAAAACAGTGCGACACGTTATAGCCAGACTGTGGCAAGCTACCATCGCCAAAATCCCATACATACTCAGCTACCGGGCTTTCGCCGGGTATGGTTTGGTTAATAAAGTTAACGGTGTGGCAGGGCGAGGCACAACCATTGGTGCTGTTAGCAGCCGTAAAGTTAGGCGCTGCCGGTTGAAACACCCTAATCTGCTGGGTTTGCGTATCGCACTGGCTGCCGTTACATGCCGTTAGCAGCACGTTATATATACCGGGCTGCGAAAATGTGGCGGTAGGGTTAGCCAGCGTAGAAGTGTTGCTGTTATCGAACTCCCAGTTATAGGTGGTTGCACCCGTAGACTGGTTAGTAAACGACACCACCAATGGGGGACAGCCAAACAGCAGCGATGGTGTAAACTGTGCTGTAACCTGCGCCATGGCCCCTTCATGCCACAGAAACAGGATTGCTAAAAGAGTAATAATCCTTCTCACGTTAAGTTTGTTCGTTTTTAATGTAGATGCGGCACGCTATTGCATCTGTTGCATCTACGGTAAAACAATTCCTTCGGTTCCATTGTAATTAAACTGTACAAACATTCAAAATGTTTCACCAAATGCAGCTTGTATTAGGGTAAAAAACAGGGAATAATTTGTACAACAACCACCTCACATAATAGCTACATGCAAGGTAACATAAACGCTGCAAAACAGGCGGCGAAGTAGTAGCCTTTTACTAACATCAACCACTAGTATGTATAGCCAGATAAATAACCGGCACCGGCTGTTTGCCCCAACATTAATAACATAAACCTACAAATGCGGCTCAAAAACGTATATTAGCTATATTGCAGTAGCATATATTTAAACACTTATGAGCAAATTAACAATTACTATAGCCGCCGTACTGGGGCTTACTTTTAACGTACTGGCCGGCGACGGCCCGGCTGCTGCCGAAAAAGCACTGGCGGCTACCTACCCCAAAGCAGAAGATATTGTTTGGAGCAAGGAAAGCGCCAACAACTACCAGGCAGCCTTTTTATACAGTGGCGTATATATGTGGGTTAATTATAACGAGGACGGCAAATGGCTTCAAACTAAAACAGCTATTTCACCTTCACAATTACCCAACCCGGTTACCGATTATGTGAAGAAAAACTACGGCACCAACGATATACTAACAGCAAAAAAAATTGAAAGGCCGGAAGCCGATATTTTGCTGTACGAACTGGAGGTAAATTCAGCCAAGGCTAAAGTGAAAGTTATAGTAAACGAGCGCGGGGTACTGGTTAAATAAAATACACCAGTTTATTACCTTAATACGGTAAGCGCCAGCGCTATGCGGCCACCGTAGTAATCTTCATTTTTATGTGAGCCGAACCCGGCTACAAAATCTACGCGCAGTACTTTAAGAATGTTGGCAATACCTACATCTACCTGTAGCCATTGCTGGCGGGTGGGTGTGTACAGAAAATGGAAACCCACCACTTCATCCAGCTTTAGCTTACGTATGCCGGGTATTTTGTTGAACAGAAAACCACCAAAGTGATGCTCTATATGGCCCTCGGCAAAATAGCGGGTAGTACTGTGGCGGTAATAGCGTAGTAAAAAGAAACCAAGCAGGTCGGTTGTGCCCTGCGTAAAGAAGTTGCCGTAAAAATGCTTGTAGTCGGGGTAGGTTATATTTTTTACATACGGAAAACCGCCGCCGCCAAAGCGGTAAAAAGTAGTACCAAGTATATTGGTAGGTATGTTACCCTCCAGTTGAGCCTCCAGAAAATCGTAGTTAAGATCGCTATAGCCTTTAATTGGTATAGCCCGCTTGTAGGTAACCAATAATTCGGGCCACTTAGAGCCGGTACGGAAACGGGCATCGGGACGGGTAATATATTTTTGACCAAACACGAAACGCATTTTCACTTCTACCCGCAGTATGTTATGCTCCTGTATATTATAGTTAACCGAGTTGGTTTCGGGCAACTCCATACCATTGCGCGAGTACGAGCCATGTACGCTTTTAAAAAAATAGAAGTGGCTCATGTTCTCCAGCGGCATGCGGTGGGCAGCATGCACTATAAATGTGCCGGTGATACCGTTGTACAACTCGCGCGAGTAGCTTACCCGCCCAAAATACTGCTCAAACAGTTTCATGCGGTTTTGCTTAAACAGCAGGCTTTGCCAGGTGTTGCCAAACTCGGGCTGTGGCTGCACCTCGTTAAACTGGCTTACATACTTACCACCCGAGATGGTGATAAACTCCTCGTGTATCTGGTTGGTGCGTATGGTAAACTTAGCCATACTATTAAAGTGCCGGTTACTTAAGCCATAACGGAACCAGGGTTCAAACACCAGCCGTACATCCTTTTCTTTCCATTCTTTGCGTATAGCAAACTTCATTTGAAAAGTTACCCCCTCTACGGTGTTGTAGTTTACCAGATTAAGTAATGATGGAAAATCTACCTGAATGCGTTTGTACTGTTTACGGAAACTGTAGCCTGTTAGTATAGAAAAGAAACCCGGCTTATTCAGGTCTTTATCGGTGCTATCTTTAAATTCTTTCGACTCGCGGATAACCTGTATGCTATCCTTTAACTGGTAGTCGGAAACTTCGAGTTCGGTAAGCGGTACGGGGCGGATGCTGTCCCAATAGGCCTCTTCGCGTTTGTTGGCTTTCTCCTCTACTTTCAATACCTCTTCGCTAAAAATCAGTTTCTCGGCCTGTTGTTCGGCTTTCTTTATCTGTTTAGCATACTTTTTAGGTGCTTTTACCGAATCGGCTTTTACTATAGCAGCCCTGGCAGCTACCGGAATCATACCATTTATATCGTTTACAATGTAGTTTTTAAAAATACCCAGGTAGTAGCCATCGCCTTTTATACCCAGCGCACCACCGTTGGCATCGTAGCGCTGTTGGGTAGGCAGCCAAATATCGCCAGCCACCGGTACAAAGTACTGGGTTACTTTTAGTGTATCTATATACTGTATGCCGTTGGCTTTAGTAAGGGTCAACTCTAGCGAGTGTATGTTCCAGTTGTTTTCAATAATACTGAGCACACCGGTAAAGCATGGGTCTGATTTACGCTTTGGTGTAACCAGTATTTTGTTTACAAGGTACTCTCCCTCTTTATATGCACCCAGCATACGGAAATTGTAATAGAAAAAAGTGTTTTCGGCCAGTGGCGAAATAAATGGGCGCTGCGCTATGAACGGTATGGTAATGTTGCGCTCGTAAAAGTTAAAGTAAAAATTCTGGGCAGAGTTAAATGTAAAACCATTGGCACGGCCACTTACCTTAGATGAATACACTACCTCGCGGAACTTGTTAGGCTTTTTGTAGTACAGTTTAGACTGCGACTCGCTGAGGTACAGGATACCCGAATTTTTAGGCCCGCTAAGCAGGCCACCGGTATTCAGTTTACGGCCCAGTATACGGTCGGGTGCCTCCAGTATGCGCTGCATGCCTTTTACGTAGGCATCGCAGCTGTAGCTTTCTACTACGTTTAAAAAGTATTTACGCTTTTGTATGGCTTTGCGGATAACTTCCAGCGCAGGGTCTTCGCTGGCGTTTACCACCACATCGCGTATTTCGTACTGCTGCTCCTCCAGCGTTACATTCAGTTCCAGATCTGCTTTTATGGTTACCGTTTCGGTGTGCTGCTTATAGCCCAGGTGCTGAAAAACCAACTCGTAGGTACCGGCGGGCAGGTCGAACTGGTATTGGCCGGCGCCGTTGGCCGAGGTACCATTGCTGGTACCTTTTACATAAATATTGGCATAGCCTATACCTAACTTATTGGGTCCGTACACCACACCGTGCACATTAAATGCCCATGCCAGATAAGCCATCGCCACAAAAACCCCGGTTAACAGAAAACGCATGCAGCGATGAAAATAAGAAAATAATGATAGCATGGATTGGTGCAGGTGTGTGGTTGGTTGAAAGTACAACAACAGGGGGCCGGGTTTGGTTCAGGCAAATAGTAATGAGCAAAACATTATATAAAAAAAGCAATAAGCATACCTGCCCTCAATTGAACTACCACCCTATGCAAACCGGATACCTAAGCTGTAATGAGTGCTTAGCAATTTACAATTCAGCATATTTTTATCAGCTTACTCAATATGCTAAATACACATTAAATAATATTAAAATAAATAAACCGGGTTAACTAAAACAGGGGTAGGGGTGTTAACATTGATTTTTATAATACACTGAAAATAAACAAGTTAAATAAGCAGGGTATTAACATGGTTTTTAAAAGCCCCTAATTTGTGTTCACCTCTATATACTGTAAATCGGTACGTACTTTAAAGTCCGTTTCTTTCTTTAGTTTAAGTGTAGTTGTCTGGCCCATAGTAGTAGCGGGCAGTTGCATGGTTTTATTGCCGGTAGTACTAACAATAACCGGCATGGCAAAACCGGTGGCATCGGCCTGCCAGTAATAGGTTAACTCATACTCGCCCCTGCGTACCTTTTTAAGCTTGTAATGAAATACGGGTATAGCAGGGTGCTTCAGGTATTGGGCAAATACGGTGCTTAGCTCTTTACCTGTTTTTTGATTGAAGTACGCCAGCACATCGGTATAGCCAATGTTCTTCATTTTAAAGGTAGTATCGCACATGCCTTTAATTAAACCCCACCAGCGGGTATCATCGTTTACAATGCTGCGGATGGTATTAAGAAACAAAGCACCTTTAGCATACATATCGCCATCGCCCTCTTCGTTTACACCATAGGGGCCTACTATGGGTTCTTTATTACCAATATGTGCCTTGTGTGCGTTGATGTATTTAATGGCAGTGTCTTTACCAAACATACACTCTACATAAATACTCTCGGTATAGGTACAGAAACTTTCATGTATCCACATATCGGCAATATCGTTGCAGCTTACACTATTACCCCACCACTCGTGGCCGGTTTCGTGGATAATGATGTAATCAAAATCGAGCCCGATGCGCGAGTAATCGGTACCGGCATAACCGGTCAGGTATTTATTGCCATACGCAATAGCCCCCTGATGCTCCATACCTAAGTAGGGGGTTTCTACCAGTGCATAACCATCGTTCCAGAAAGGGTATTTACCCAGGTATTTTTCATAGCACTTCAACATAGGTTTTACCTGCATAAAATGCAGGCGGGCTTTATCCAGGTTATAGCGCATTACATAATAGTTAAGCGGCAGTTTTGTTTTATCATCAGCTATATACTCATCGCTAAACTCTACATAATCGCCAATGTTAAGTGTAACGTTATAGCTGTTAATGGGGTAGCTTACCAACCAGTTATAAGTGGTAGTGCCATCTTCTTTTTCACTTGCAGGTTCTTCGCGGCCGTTGCTTACGCAACGCAAACCACCGGGTACATTACAATGTATGCGCATACTGTCGGGTTCATCGCCCAGCCAGTCTTTACAGGGCCACCAGCTACTGGCACCCATACCCTCGCAGCTAACACCAATCCAGGTATGGCCGTTACGGTCATAGCTCCAGCTAAAGCCGCCATCCCAGGGGGCACGTTTAGCAACGGTAGGTACGCCGAAATAGTTAACCAGCAACTCGCCGGTGGTACCGGCTTTAACAGTTTCAGGCATCTCCACAAAAATGGCGTTGTACTCGCGGCGATAGCGAAGCTCTTTACCGCCGGCGGTAATGGCAATCACTTTCATATTATCAAACAAATCCAATTGCAGGGTAGTGAAGTCTTCTACCGCTTTATACACAATACGGTTGCTGCCGGTAACCGAGCGTTTAACAGTATCTACTTTTACATCCAGTTCGTAGTAGGTAACATCGTAGCAGGTGCGCTCGGGGCGCAATGAGCCGCGCAGGGTATCGGCACGGGTATATTCCTTTTTCTGATTAATGAGCGACTGGCCCTGTAAGGTCAGCACGCCCAACATACAACTTACTATTACTAACAAACTTTGCTTTATCATAAACTATGTGTTGGCTATAATTGTTTAATAATCCGAAATTGAAATAAATTGCCGACTTATTCGTGTTAAGGTAAACTGAATTGACAACATGTTGAAGCCAATCATCTTTTTTAGTATTGTTTTAACCATCTACAGCGCTATAGAGTACTACGGGTGGCAGGCCATCCGTACGGCGTTTCAACCGCAAAATATCAACCGAGCCAAGTGGCTGTACTGGGGTATCAGCATCGCGCTTTTTTTATTGTTTACCACCTACCGGCCTTTTTTATATAAGGTAATGCCCAAAACACTGGCTACGTATTTTGGCGTGCTATTCATCACTATATTTTTGGCCAAGCTGGTTGTAATGCTGTTTCTGTTTCCCGAAGATATTTCAAGGTTCTTTAAATTTTTATCGGGTAAACTATCGGGTACGCCAAGCGATGCGGCGGGAATGTCGCGCAATGAGTTTTTGAGCAAGCTGGCGCTGGGCGCGGCTACCATACCGGCTGTAACCATGTTGTATGGTGTAGTGGCTAATGCATATAATTATCAGTTTCGCAGGGTAACCATTAAGTTTCCCAACCTGCCCGATGCCTTTAATGGTTTTAAGATTATACAGCTATCGGATATACACAGCGGCAGCTTTACCAAAACCGAGCCGATAGAAAAAGTAATTAAACAGATAAACGCTGCCAATGCCGACCTGATATTATTTACCGGCGACCTGGTAAACAATGTAGCCAGCGAGATGGAGCCGTTTATGAATGTGTTCAACAAGCTGGAGGCAAAGCATGGTGTAATGTCGGTAACCGGTAACCACGATTATGGCGACTATGTAACCTGGGATAATGACGATGAGAAAAAAGAAAACTTTAAGCGCTTTATAGCCACACATAAAGAACTTGGCTGGGACCTGTTGTTGAACGAGCACCGGGTAATTGAACGCAATGGACAGAAGATTGCCGTAATAGGTATAGAAAACTGGGGCGGGGGTAATTTTTCGAAGTATGGTAAGTTTGAAGAGGCCTACAAAAATACAGGCGATATACCGTTTAAGATACTGATGAGCCATGACCCCAGCAGTTGGGATAAACGCGTAAAACAGGAATACCCCGATACCGACCTTACCTTTAGCGGGCACACCCACGGGGCACAATTTGGTGTAGAAAACAAATGGCTGAAATGGAGCCCATCGCAATACATTTACAAGCAATGGGCGGGGCTGTATAATGATGGCAAGCAGTACCTGTATGTAAACCGCGGATTTGGTTTTCTGTTTTACCCGGGCCGTATAGGTATACTACCCGAGGTGGCAGAGATAACACTGGTGAAGGGGTAAACTGCCATTACTTTAAGTTAAGCACCACCTCGTCTCGCTTCGCTCGACCACCTCCTCCTTAAAATGCCGCCGTGTTGCGGCGAAGGAGGAGAGCTAAAAACCAAATACAGCTTAACTTAACGTTATTGCGTAAAAGTGAGACATTAACGGACAAAGCCAACAACAATAAACAGATGAAAATAAGAGCAATAATAACCGGCACCACCGGCATGGTGGGCGAAGGTGTAATGCACGAATGCCTTAACAACCCGAATGTAGAAGAGGTGCTTATAATTAACCGCAGGCCATCGGGTTTTAGCCACCCTAAGCTTAAAGAGGTAGTGCACGCCAACTTTATGGACCTTAGCCCTGTAGCAACGCAACTGAAAGGGTACAACGCCTGCTATTTTTGCCTGGGTGTATCATCGGTAGGTATGAGCGATGAAGACTACTACCGCAACACCTATGAACTAACCATACACTTTGCGCAAACAGTGCTTAAACAAAACCCGGAGGGCGTAACGTTTTGTTACGTATCGGGTTCAGGTACCGATAGTACAGAGAAAGGCCGCCTGGGCTGGGCCAGGGTAAAAGGCAAAACCGAAAATGAACTGTTGCGCATGGGCTTTAAGCAGGCGTTTATGTTCCGCCCCGGTTATATGCAGCCTACACCGGGATTGAAAAATGCTTTATCGGGTTACAAATACATAGGCTGGCTGTACCCGGTACTGAAAGTAATAGCCCCCAACAGTGTGTCTACACTTAAAGTAGTGGGCGATGCTATGATTAATGTAACGTTACGCGGCTTTGCTAAAAACATACTGGAGGTAGCCGATATTAAGGCAGCCGGTAAGTAACATTGCCTTACTTTTACCATCTTCGCGCGCGGTTTGAAAAACGTGCCACTACCCTTTACTGCCGGTATCCGTTACATGCTGCTAAGCACCCTAAGCTTTGCAGTAATGAATGTGTTTATTAAAAAGGTGAGCAACATACCTGCTATGGAGGTAGTTTTCTTCCGCTGTACGGTATCTATGCTGATGTGCTTTTACATTATATGGCAGGATAAGGCCGACTGGAAAGGCAGCAACCGCAAGCTACTGTTAGCCCGTGGTATATTTGGCACCATAGCCCTTTACACGTTTTTTATTACGCTACAGCAAATACCGCTGGGTACAGCAGTTACCATACAGTACCTCTCTCCTATCTTTACTACTATCATAGCTATATTCTGGTTGCAGGAGAAAGTAAAGCCGCTGCAATGGTTGTTCTTTTTATTATCGTTTGCCGGCGTGCTGGTTATTAAAGGGTTCGATAGCCGGATATCGTTGAGTATGCTGGCAGTAGGTATTACATCGGCGCTGGCATCGGGCTTTGCCTATAATATGGTGCGCAGCCTTAAAGCGAAAGAACATACTATGGTGGTGGTGCTGCACTTTCAGTTAATTGGTGCAGCTACCGGTTTGGTGTTTACACTGTTTAACTGGAAAACCCCACAGGGTTGGGAGTGGTTTTATCTGATAATGATTGGCGTGTGTACACAACTGGGGCAGGTTAACCTGACCAAGGCGTTGCAGAGCGAAAAAATGGCCAACGTAACTATCTTCAACTACCTGGGCATACTATATGCACTGGGCTTTGGCTTTATACTGTTTGGCGAGCACTACGGCGGGCTTACCCTTTGGGGTATAGCATTGGTTTTGGCAGGTGTGCTATTAAACTATTTTTACCAGCAGAAAGAACACCAAGCCGAAGAAGACTTAACTACTGTAGAAGAATGAGCCAGCCGCACACCTACCCCGAAGCATTTTTGCACCGCCTTAAAAATATACTGGGCGATAGCTTTGATGCTTTTATAGAAAGTCTGAACGGGGCCTCTCCTACCTCGGTGCGCTTAAACCCTTACAAACCTGCCGGTGTATTTAGCAATGAAGAACCGGTAAGCTGGTGCAGCAACGGGCGCTACCTGGCCGAGCGGCCTTCGTTTACCTTCGACCCGTTGTTTCACGCAGGGGCCTATTATGTGCAGGAGGCCAGCAGTATGTTTGTAGAGCAGGCCTGGCTAGCTACCGGTGCCGGCAACCAACCGGTGCGCGTGCTTGATTTATGTGCAGCCCCGGGCGGCAAATCTACCCACCTGTTATCGTTGATGAGCAGCGACAGCCTGCTGGTGTGTAACGAAATAATACCTAACCGCAATAAAATATTGCAGCAGAATATAGTAAAGTGGGGTACGGCCAATTGCGTTATCACCCAAAACAAACCGGCAGATTTTGCAGCCCTTGCCAACTGGTTTGATATAGTGCTGGTAGATGCGCCGTGCAGTGGCGAAGGACTTTTTAGAAAAGATAAAGATGCCATAGATGAATGGAGCGAACGCAATGTAGAGTTATGCGCTACCCGACAAACCGAGATACTGGAATATGCTACCATGGCACTAAAGCCGGGTGGTTATTTAATATACAGCACCTGCACCTACGAACCGGCTGAAAACGACAACCAGATTGGCCGGTTGGGTATGAGAACAATAGAATTAAACGCGGGGGTATTAGAGGCTGGAGTTACTAAAACAGAATACGGCTACCAATTTTATCCGCACAAAACCAAAGGCGAAGGGTTCTATCTATCGCTGCAACAAAAACAAGGAGCCGATAGCCCGTACCGGCAACCGGTAGCTGCTGCGGCAAAAACCAATAAGCAATATGCCGATATACTGGAGCAATACCTGGAGCAGCCCGAAGCCTTTACCCCTTATGTAAAAAACGATATGTTGTTTGCGCTGCCGCTGCATATAGCCAACGATTTTGATTATATGCAGAAGAATTTTTACCTGCGCCACTCGGGTATATTTATGGGCACGCTAAAGGGAAAAGATTTTTTACCATCGCACGATTTGGCCCTGAGCATACACCTGAAAAAAGGTTTACCAACGGTGGAAGTAATACACGATGAAGCCATAGCTTACCTGCGCTGCGAAACACCTAAACTACCCACCACGCAAACCGGCTGGATGCTGGTAACACACCAGCAACACCCACTGGGCTGGATAAAAGCTATGCCCGGCAGGTATAACAATTACTTTCCCAAAGAGTGGAGAATACTAAAGAGATAAATACCGGCCTCACCCTAAATGCCTCTCCAAAAGAGAGGGACTTTAACAGCCAATACAATAAATTTCACTAACCTTTGCCCATTAAATACAAGCTATGTCGAAGTACCCGGCCCTTATACTGCATAAAAACAAAACACAAGCCGTTAAACGTTTTCACCCCTGGGTGTTTTCGGGGGCGGTAAAACAACGGGAAGGCAACCCTAACCAGGGCGATGTGGTAGAGATATACTCAGAAACAGGTGAATACCTGGGCATAGGCCACTTTGGTACCGGCAGTGTGAGCGCGCGTATTTTTTCGTTTGAAAAAGTAACCTCGCTGGAAGAACTGTGGCGGCAGAAACTGATGAATGCCTTTATGTTGCGCCGCAACATAGGCCTTACCGAAAGCAAAACAACCAATGCCTACCGGCTGGTAAATGCCGAGGGCGATGGGCTGCCGGGACTGATAATAGACTGGTATAACGGCACGGCTGTAATACAATGCCACAGCAAAGCCATGCACGCCGAAAAGGATAAGTTTGTAGAGATATTGAAAAAAGGCTACGGCGACCGGATACATGCAGTGTATGATAAAAGTACCGCCTCTATGCACCACAAACCCGGCAGCGAGGGCGATGCTGCTGCCGGTGCCAAACAAACCGATGGCTACCTGTGGGGCACACCACAGGAAAGGGTGGCGCTGGAAAACAACCACAAGTTTGCCATTGACTGGGTACAGGGCCAGAAAACAGGTTTCTTTATAGACCAGCGCGATAACCGGCAACTGCTTAGCCAGTACGCGCATGGCAAAAAGGTATTAAACACGTTTTGCTACTCGGGCGGGTTTTCGGTATATGCCTTGCAGGCAGGGGCCAGCCTGGTGCACTCGGTAGATAGTTCGGCCAAAGCTATAGACCTGACAAATGAAAACGTTAAACTAAACCAGTTGACGGGCACACATCAAGCCTATGCCGAAGATGTGTTTGACTTTATGCGCGCCTCAGATGAAGCGTATGATGTAGTGGTATTAGACCCGCCGGCATTTGCCAAGGGGCAATCGGCCAGGCACCATGCCATACAGGCGTATACCAGGCTTAACCAGGCAGCTTTCCGCAAAATCAAGAAAGGGGGTATTGTGTTTACATTCTCCTGCTCGCAGGTGGTGGACCGCGAAATGTTTACCGGCGCTGTTACTTCGGCCGCTATCGAATCTAAACGCAACATAAAGGTGCTGCACCACCTATCGCAGCCGGCCGACCACCCGGTAAGTATATTTAACCCTGAAGGTTTGTACCTGAAAGGAATGGTAGTGTATGTAGAATAGTAGTAGCGCCCCCTCCTAAAATCCTCCCCGAAAGGGAGGACTTAAACAGCCATAAAACACAACAGGTGAGTTAAATACTTTTAAAGCCTTAGTATTGTTGCAACGGCTTACGTAGAAAAGATAACTACCAATGGTTAAGATATTTTAACGGCGGGCCGGTTGGCACGTTATTAGCCTGTTAACAGAATTAGCATACATTTGGCAGCGCATTAAACCAAAACTATGAAGAGAAAGATTGCTACAACCCTATTAGCTTTTCTTACCCTGGCGGTAGCCTTTGCAGGCACCAACAAAACCCCGATGAACATTAAAATAGCTGTGAAGGGGCTTGAAAATTCTACCATGATACTGGCCAACTACTATGGCGACAAACAGTATGTAAAAGACACCCTGCAGTTTGACAAGAAAGGGGTAATAACCCTTAAGCAGGATACCACCTACCCGGGCGGGGTGTATCTGGCTGTGTTTCCTGCATTGGGTAACCGTTATTTTGAGTTTATCATCAGCGAATCGGCTTTTAGCATAGAAACCGATACCAATGACCTGACTGCCCACATTAAAGTTAGCAACTCGGTAGAGAACAGTCTGTTTTACGACGACATGAAGTTCCTGTCGAAAATGAAACATGCTTCTGACTCGCTGAGCGGTTTATGGAAAGGTGCCAAAGACCCTAAGGAAAAAGAAAAATACCTGAACGAGCTTAAAAAGCTTGATACCGAGGTAAAGGCAAAACGTAACGATGTTACAACCAAATACCCTACCCTGTTTTATGCCAAGCTGCTAAAATCGATGAAAGATATTGATGTACCGGAGCCACCGCGCAACCCCGATGGTAGCATGAAGGATTCTGCTTTCCAATGGCGTTTTTACAAAGCCCACTACTGGGATTATGTGGACCTGGGCGATGAGCGCCTGCTGCGCACACCGGTGTTCCACAATAAGCTTAAAACCTTCATGAACCAGACAATTGTTCAGATACCTGATTCGATAATAGCTGGAAGCGAAGAATTACTATCTAAAACAGATAAAAAGAACGAGGTGTACCGCTATATACTTACGTACATTTTTAATGAAATGGCCAACAGTAAGATAATGGGCTACGATGGGGTATACCAATACCTTGGCGAAAAATATTTCTGCGTACAGTCCCTTACCCCATGGATAGACTCTGTAAAACGCTTTAAAATATGCGACCGGGCTACCCGCCTTAAGCCGGTAATGATAGGTAAGCCAGCGCAACGCCTGATATTACCTACCGACAGCACCGAGATGCAATGGCGCTCGCTACAGGATATAAAAGCCAAATACACCATTGTTGCATTCTGGGACCCGGATTGTGGCCACTGCAAAAAAGAAATACCAGTACTGGTAGAAGCATACCACAACCTTAAAAAGAAAGGTATAGATGTACAAACCTACAGCCCGGCTATTATGGAAATGGAGAACTACAAAGACTGGCTGGAGTTTATACAGAAAAACAACCTTGACTGGATAAACGTGTGCGATGCCAAGCGCCACAGCAATTTCCGCTTTGAGTGGGATATACAAAGCACGCCACAGATATACATACTGGATAAAGACAAAATTATACGTGCCCGCCGTATAGGCGCCGACCAGGTGGAAGACTGGATACTGCACATGGAAGACCCAACCTACAAAGGCAAACTACCAACCAAAGTTAACGACAACGATAAACAGGAAGGCACTGAATAAGCTGGATGTAATGCAGAATATAAATAAAACGGGAACCTTAAGGTTCCCGTTTTTGTTTTGCAAATACTATACATTTGAACCGGATGGAAGAGCATACACCCGAAAAGAAAAACAGCCTGTTATACAAAGCCTCTCTGGCAATTTCTACCATTGGCAACCCGCTGATAACATTCTCTGTATTTGTACTGTTTATTACCCTTAAAACAATGGATGGGATGTCGGCAGCCTTGTTATCGTTGCTGGTAATAGGCTGTGTTACAATCCCCATTAGTATAAACAACTATGTAAAAACCAAAAATGGCAAATACACCAACTACGACGTTAGCGACCGCGAACAACGTCAGGGGTTTTATCATTTTCTGTTGTTATTAATAGGCGGCGTTACCGGCATACTATACCTTACAAACCAGCCGGCAGCTTTCAGGCACGGCAGCCTGGTGTTTTTGGTAATGGTAATAGTATCGTACGTAATTAACTACCGGCTCAAGGTATCTATGCACACCTCTATTTCTGTTTACCTGGGTATTACCTTGTTGCTTGTAAACTTTAACGCCGGACTGGCCATGCTGGTGTTTGCAGTGCTTATTGGCTTAAGCCGGCTGGTACTAAAAAGACACTCCGTTGCTGAGGTAGTAGCCGGACTGGCTGTTGGTTTTGTATTTGGTGCGGCCAATTATTGGGTGCAGTTAAATATTGGTTAACGTTGCTATACGTTAATCAACCTATATAATTTATTCAGCTGAGGTCCGTTCAATATGCAGTGAAGACCATACCACGCATCCTACACCTGCTCCTCTCCTGTTTTGTTTTGCTGCTTTTATTTACAGGTTTTGCACCTGTAAATAGAATAGACACCTACATAGTAAACCCGCAGCAACAGCACCTGCAAATGTTTTACAAGAATGGCACCAGCGCATACCGCAGTATTGCCAATCTTAAAAAAAAAATACAGCAGCAAAAACAAACTCTGCTATTTGCCATGAATGGAGGCATGTACCAGACCGACAACTCGCCATTAGGGCTGTACATAGAAAATGGCGAGCAGATTACCGGCATAAACAAGCGCAGCGGAAGCGGAAATTTTTATATGGAACCGAATGGTGTGCTCTACATTACAACAGCTGGCAAAGCAGCCATTTGCCCAACCAATAGCTACCCCGGAAATAGTAACGTAAAATATGCCACCCAATCGGGGCCTATGCTGGTAATTGACGATAGTATTAACCCGCTGTTTAAATCGGGCTCGGCTAACCTGAATATACGTAACGGGGTGGGCTTATTGCCGGGCAACAAACTGCTGTTTGCCATTAGCGCACAGCCTATCAACTTTTATGATTTTGCCGATTTTTATAAAAAGGCCGGATGCCGCAATGCCCTTTACCTGGATGGGTATGTATCGAGGGCATATATCCCCGAAAAGGGCCGTTATGACGAAGATGGAGATTTTGGGGTACTGATAGCTGTAACCAAACCATGAAAATATAAACCACATCTACCTCACCTAAAATAACCATTATGAAACCTGTAATAAGTATGCTGGCACTTGCCGGCTTAGTAGTATTTATATTTACTCGTTGCAGCAGCAACCACAAAAGAGAAAGAACCAGCACCGAAACAAAAGCTGAAGTAGAGAAGAGTAACAACTCATCGCTACCGGTATCATCTGCGGCAGCAGTAGCTACAACCAGCGATACTTCGCTACACTTTATACGTACTGCCGACATAAAGTTTCAGGTAAACGATGTAGCGCAGGCCACCTATGCTATTGAAGATGCTGTAAGCGAGCAGGGTGGCTACGTAGCGTATACCAACCTGCAAAGCCGCATAGATGATAAAAACAACATACCGGTATCAGCCGATTCAATGCTGGTGGTAACGCACTACCAGGTAACCAATACGATAACACTAAGAGTGCCTAATAACCGCTTAGATACCACACTTAAAAAGATTGCCGGCCAGGTAAGCTATCTGGATTACCGCGTAATACGTGCCGATGATGTAGCCCTGCAACTGTTAGGTAATAAACTAAAACAACAACGTTTGGCCAAACACGAACAACGCCTGACGGCCGCTATAGATAACCGGGGGCGTAAACTTGAGCAGGTTACCGAGGCAGAAAACGACCTGCTTAATAAACAGGAGCAGGCAGATGATGCCGTTATAAGCAACCTGAGCACGGCTAACCAAATGAAGTATAGTACTATAACCCTGGACATATACCAGCCTGCCGGTACTACCCACCACCTGATAGCAAACGAAAAAAATATACACGCTTACCAGCCCGGCCTGGGCTTACGCTTAAAAGAAGCAGCACAAACCGGCTGGGAAGCAATGACCGATGTACTGGTGGCAATTGTACAAGTATGGTGGTTGATAGTGCTGGCTATACTGGCACTTATACTTTATAAAAAAGCAAAACCAATACTGTATAACAATTAATACCGGGTTTTAGCCAGTTGCCCGGTTGCAATAACAGCCTTTACCTCTTCGGCCGATGGCTCCTGTAAGGTATATACCTTAACACCGGTTATTTCCATCTCATCCAGTATGTTTACCATGCTGCTGTAATGCGAACCGGATAATAACTTAATAAGGCAAACCATCTGCCGTGGTTTGCCACTTATATCGGGCGGGCACGATGCACGTACCTCCGTGGCTTTTTCCATTAAAACCTGCCTGATACCATCCTCGGGATTTAAAGAAGTTTCTTTCAGGTTTTCCATTGCCAGACCTTCGTAGGTGTATATACGGTCGGCAGAATCTATAAGCACTTGCAGTACCTGACAATCGCCAATTGGGGCAGTAACACCGCCATCTGGCATGGCAAGGTCCATTTGGCGCGATTCTGTAATAACAACCGTAAGCATGAAAAAAGAAATCAATAAAAAGGCCAGATCTACCATGGGGGTAAGATCTACCCTAAGTGATTGCTTTCGTGAGCGGGGTTTGTTTCCGGAACCGGCTGTCCGTTCGGTATTGCTAATGTCTTCCATAGGTTATAGGTTTTTATAACAGGATGCAGCTACCGCTATATTTCCATAAGACACATCAACAGGCAATAACAAAAACAGCCGGACGATACCGGCTGTTTTTGTTCAGGCTAAACATAATTTAGCGTTGCAATACTTTACCAAACACATCCTTAATAATATCGCTGGTTTGGCCGGCAGGGTCTTTACGTATTTTTGCTTCCTCCTGGGCTACCATGTAAAACAAACCATCTATAGCTTTACGGGTAACATAATCGGGCAGGTCGGTACTAATAGGGCTAACCAATGGTATTTTGTTGTAGTATGTAGTAATATCTTTCCAGTACTTGGTGGCAAGGGTTTTATCCAGTGCAGTTTTAATAGTTGGCTTAAAAGATGTAACCAGGCTTTCGGTGGTTGTGCGCTTTAAAAACTGAGTAGCGGCATCGGGTTGTTGGTTGCTTACAATGTTTACCGCATCGGTTACGGTCATCTGCTTAATGCTATTTATAAAAATAGGCCCTGCCTGTTTTGCTGCATCCTCTGCTGCACGGTTCATGCTTAACACCATATTATCGGCCAGGCTGCCCATGCCCATACTGCGCAGGGTACTTTCTGCCTGCCTTACCTGAGTTGGAAAAGGAATTTTAATAGCCGTGTTTTTAAAAAAGCCATCGGTTACCGATACTTTATCTACGCCAACTTGTATGCCTTTCATCAGGGCTTCTTTAATAGCGCTGGTGGCATCACCATCGGTAATAGTATTGATGATGCTGCCGGGAGTTGTTTGGGTATTCGTGTTGGTATTGTTACCCGAGCCCTTTGTCCCAATATTTGTTTGCTGTTGTGTGCCGGTATTGGTTTGGGTGTTGTTGCCCGATTGTTGAGTGGTATTGTTATCTGTGGATGTTCCACTACCTGTTGCTGTACCGGGCCTCTCTAAAGTGCCTGTTTTTATGGTTTTGGTAGTTGTACCGCCATTTATGGTTTGAGGTGTATTTGTAGTGGTTTTAGAGGTGCCACTGCTGCTAGTACCTGCCGGTGTGGTTTTGGTGGTACTGGTTGTTTTACTACTGCCTGTTTTGGTAGTAGTAGTTTTAGAAGGGGTAGGTTTAACTGTAGTAGTTGACTTACCTGTAGCTGATTTTGCAGTAGAGGTGGTTTTAGTTACAGTAGATTTTGCTTTGCTTACAGACTGAGTTGGCAATTTCTTCACTGTTGTTGTGGTGGTAGTTGTCTGAGCCTGCGTGCTAACTGCCAGTAAAGTGGCAAATGCTGTGGTTAGCAACGGTTTAATCATCTTCATGTGCGTGTTTTTTGAATTAAATATCCAAATGTGGTGCCAATCTACGCTTTAATAAGCAAAACAACCTAAAAGCGTGTTTAAGGGTGCATTGTTTTCTGAATGTTAAGACATTTTTTTTACAGTAACAACCCAGTTACCAAAGCAGAAACCACATTTTAGCCTCCAAAACTTAACATTGGCTTAACATTGTAAATATACTTTCGCATTAACAATTAAAAACAAAAACAAGCATTATGGCTTTAGGAAAAATTTTTTCATTCCTGGTTCCAAAAGACAAAAATTTCTTTCAACTGTTTACCCAATCATCGGGTAACCTGGTAGAAATTTCAAAAGTATTTTCAGAGATGGCCAACGCACCAGCCAGCAGACGACATGAGTTGCAGAAAAAGATATCGGACCTGGAACATGTAGGAGATGAAATAACCCACCAGATTTTTACAGAACTAAGCACCAATTTTATAACCCCGTTCGACCGTGAAGATATATCGTACCTGGCATCATCGCTGGATGATATTGTTGACTATATACACGGATCGGCCAAAAGGCTGGATACCTATAAGATAGATGAGATATCGCCAGCCATGAAAAAGCTTTGCGAAATAATAGAGCACAGCGCTAAAGAAATACATGTAGCCGTAAGCAACATGAAAGACATGAACAACGCGGTGCGCATACGCGAAGCTATTGTACGCATTAACAGCCTGGAGAACCATGCCGATGATGTGTTTGATACAGCTATTGCCGAGCTATTTGAAAACGAAAAAGACGCTATCAAAATTATTAAGCTGAAAGAAATTCTTTCGAACATGGAAACTGCTACAGATAAATGTGAAGACGTAGCGAATGTGATTGAAACTATAATTGTGAAGAACTCATAATTGCAGTTTGAATGGCCGAAGCCCAGCAACAGAGCAACGCCATTTAACCCTTAAACTAATAATAACATGTTTGAAATTTTAGCAATAATAATTGTACTGGCCCTTGTTTTTGATTTCATCAACGGCTTTCACGATTCGGCAAACTCTATTGCCACCATTGTTTCTACCCGGGTGCTTACACCATTTCAGGCGGTAGTATGGGCCGCATTTTTTAACGTAGTAGCATACTGGATATCTGAATTTAAAGTAGCCGATACAGTGGCAAAAACTGTAAAACCCGAATCGATTACACTGGCTGTTATTATGGCCGGATTGATTGCTGCCATTTTCTGGAACCTGCTTACCTGGTATCTGGGCATACCATCCAGTTCATCGCACACACTAATGGGTGGCTTTGCCGGTGCAGCTATAGCACATGCCGGTTTTGATGTAGTAAATATGGACAAGGTAGTAAAAACACTTTCGTTTATTGTACTGGCACCGCTTATAGGACTACTACTCTCCTACTTCATATCGGTAATACTGCTCTGGGCCTGCTCTAAAACCAACCCGTATAAAATGAACGACTGGTTTAAACGCCTGCAATTACTTTCATCGGCATTGTTTAGTATAGGCCATGGTGGCAACGATGCCCAGAAAGTAATGGGTATTATAGCAGCCACATTAATTGTATATGTAAACAAAGCAGGAATAGATGCGAACAGCATACCCGACTGGCTGAATGTAGTACAGGTAGATGGTAAAATTAAACACATACCACACTGGATAGTGCTTTCCTGCTACTCGGCCATAGGACTGGGCACCCTGATGGGTGGCTGGAGAATTGTAAAAACAATGGGTAGTAAAATAACCAAAATGACCCCATTTGAAGGTGTAGCAGCAGAAACTGCCGGTGCTATTACGCTGTTTGCAACCGAAAAGCTTGGCATACCTGTTTCTACCACACACACCATTACCGGTTCTATTATTGGTGTAGGCTTAACCAAGCGTATTTCGGCGGTGCGCTGGGGTGTTACATTTAATATTATATGGGCCTGGATATTGACAATACCTGTATCGGGGTCGCTGGGTGCCGTTTTATACTACGTGCTTAAAAATTTTATTGGCGAATAATTGCTTAACCGCTAAAAAACAGAAAGGGCAGCTATACTATAGCTGCCCTTTCTGTTTTTTATAACCTGAATGTAAAACCAATATTGGCAATACTTTTTCCAAAACCAATTTCGCCGTTTACTGCTACTCGTGGCACAAAGTAATACCTTATACCTGCCTGCACGCCACCAAATGCAATTGGTACAGCTCTTACCACATCGGGGTAGTAAGTAAATGCCACCCCGCTGCCTGCATTAATGCCGGCATATATATCCAGCTTATCGGCATGTATATTACGGCTGGCGTTATCGGCAATTAACTGATAGAAGTGAAAGTTTGCTATAAGCCCTACAGGTATATTTAACTCGCCCAGATAATTGCGGTTAACAGGGCCGCGTCCACCAATACCAGTAGTAAAGCCCAGCCCTACATACTTGTGTACACCAAACTCGCCCTGAAAGTTAAACTGACCTGTAACCGGCCAGTAGTACAGGCGGGGAACAGGTGCATCTGTATAGTAATACCTATCTAAATGTATGTATTGCGATGGGCCAATACCCAACGACAATACATTGGTGTGCCTGCCCCAGGCCTGAGCTTGCACATACTGTGTTACACCTATTGCTATCCATAGCATCATCAGGTTACGCATTAACTTTTTCATACTTTGTTTTTTAAATAGTGAACAATGTTGTGATTGATTCCATACATACCAGTTCAATTTTCCTGCCACCCTGTTTTGGGGATTGGTTTCCCCATTTTATACCCAAACAAGTGGGTAAAGTGCATGGCACAGTATTAGAACTACCACAAACAGGAACAACATTGCTTAACCACTAAAATTGAAAACAATGGACAATCTGCTATATGTAATCGCTCTTATCCTTGTTATAGGCTGGGCGATAGGCTTGTTTGCCTACCATGCACCAGGCATTATTCACATGCTGCTTGTAATAGCGGTAATAGCCATACTACTACGTGTGATAAAAGGTAAAGAGCCGGTTTAAACAATTCTCTATCATTTACTATTAACTAACCAATTAAAACTACGTGTTATGAAAAAAATAATTTTTGTAGCCATTGCAGGCTTACTATTTACAGCGGGTTTATCATCGTGCAAACAGTGCCAGGTGTGTACTAAAGATTCGAGCCCTGAAATAAGAATATGTGAACGGGATTACTCATCGGCCACAGAATATGGCTTTGCCATAGATGTGCAAGAGTCGCAGGGCTATGAGTGCAAGGGAGCAATATAGTTAGTGTGGGTGTTGCGGCGGGTGCACCAGGTGCACCCGCCTTTTTTTGTTTAACAATTAAACACTGAATTATGAGAAAAGCAGGATTGATACTGATAATAATAGGTGTAGTGATTACCCTACTGGCAGGTGCTACCTTTATAACAAAAAAGAAGGTGTTAGATATAGGTAAACTTGAAATTACAAAAGAACAAGAACACCAGCTACCATGGACACCCGTGGCAGGTATTATAGTAATAGTAGCCGGTATTGCCATATTAATAATCAATAATGGAAAGAGCAACACATAATTACGGTTGTTAGAATATATGTTAATATATAAACAGTACAAGTCAGGCATATAAATTTATTGGCGGGTCTTGCGTTTAATAAAAAAAACACTCATGCTGCTAATAATATTTACTGTATTTGCCCTGTGCTTTATTATAGAACGACTGAACCCGGGATGGAAACTCCCCAAAGTACCTACCTGGACAATTCGAGTGTTGGCTGTAAACTTTGTACAACTAAGCGTGGTGTTACTGGCCGGAGTAACCTGGGAAAAATGGAGTTCCGGCCATTCTGTTTTTAATATCTCGTCGCATATAGGGCCGGTAGCCGGCGGTATGCTGGCATATTTTATTGCTACTTTTATTTTTTACTGGTGGCACCGCTGGCGCCATACAGTAGATTTTTTGTGGACACATTTTCACCAGATACACCATAGCCCACAACGCATTGAAGTAATTACCTCTTTTTATAAACATCCGTTGGAGATGATAGTTAACTCAATAATAGGCAGTCTGCTGGTGTATGTATCATTGGGGCTAAATGCCGAAGCAGGGGCTATATATACCTTATGCACGGCATTAGGTGAGTTTTTTTACCATACCAATATTAAAACACCGCAATGGATTGGCTATATATTTCAACGACCTGAGATGCACCGAATACACCACGAGTACAACAAGCACACTAATAACTATGGAGATATAGTATGGTGGGATATGCTATTTGGCACGTACCAAAACCCCAAAGAATTTACTACCAGTTGTGGGTTTGACAACGAAAAAGAACAACGCCTGACAGATATGCTACAATTTAAAGATGTGCACAAAAAATAGCAACAAAACCTACCTGAAGATAATAATAAAGTTCGCTTACTTTACCGCGTATGGTAAGGCAACGTATTAAACGCGGGTTAAGGGTATCGCGATATATAATTTATAAAGAAACGCTGGTAGATTTCAGGGAGCACTTATGGTCGTTTATAGGTGCTTTTGTGGGCATAGGTATTATAGCCTGGTTTCAGAGCCATGCGCTTAGCCGGTACGAGAACATTTTTCTTATAGGTTCTTTTGGAGCATCCAGTGTACTGGTATATGGTGCTATACAAAGCCCGCTGGCACAACCACGCAACCTGGTGGGTGGCCATGTTATATCGGCACTAATAGGTGTTACAGTATATAATATATTACCGGATATACTTTGGCTTACCGCCCCGCTGGCCGTAGCCCTATCGATAGTATTAATGCAAATTACCAAAACACTACACCCACCCGGAGGTGCCACCGCATTAATTGCAGTTATAGGTACAGAGAAAATAAAGGCATTGGGGTATGTATATGTATTATCGCCGGTGCTAAGCGGTTCATTGATACTATTAGTTACTGCAATGGTGTTTAATAATATAACCAAACACCGCCTCTACCCTACCGATAAGTATTTCACCAACTCGCTGCGGCGAATGTTCATACGCAAAACAGCTGGCGAGGCCGAATAAGCCAACTACACAACAGGTACGTTGTTATACACTACATACACTTTAACTATTGCTTAATATAATAAAGGATAGTGCAGGCAAAATCTGTTTATAAACGCGCTATTTCACAAGCTGAAGATTGAAAAAGGGGCAACTTCAATGGCTGCCTTTACAACCACAATACCGGCTGTGTTTTTCTCAAAGCCAAAACCAAAACATTTTGTTGGTCAAACAGGTATTATATAACATAACACGCACTTATAACCCACGAGTATGAAAGCAAAAGTTTTACAATCCGATTTATTCCTCTACCAATTTGTTTCTAAGCTATTAGTTGCGCTGGCAGCCTACCAATATGCCATGCTGTATATATTCAAAAGATTTGCCTGATACCTTTCTGCGCCGGTGTTTTTAGATAGATCTGATGGTGGTTAATTGGTTTCTATCGTTTGTTTCCACCGGCTAATCAGGCATGTTGTTGATGTTGTTTAAAGAAAACGCCCTCTGCAAGCAGAAGGCGTTTTTCTTTTTTAAGAAATACCAACAAAAAAACTATTTCAACACCAGGTTGCTGGCCTGGGCAAAACCATTCTCGAAAGACAATGCTACCACCGACTGGCCTTTTGCATCGCCAATCTGTTTATTTACTGCTAACAAATCGCTGTTGCGCTCAAGTTTTGCAGCACGCAGTTTTTTCTGTCCGTTAGTAATTTGCTTTTGGGTTTCAATAATAGCGGCAGTATGTGCTATAGCAGCGTTGTTACCTTTCATAAGGTCAGCATCCAGGTTACGGCGTTCGGCCAGTAGCACCCGTTGTTGTGCGCGTACATTACTTTTATGCGCAGCAACATGTGCCTTGTGCTGTAGCTTCAGGCTTGATTTATCTGCTTTTAAATAGTCACGTTCGCGTTTCAAATCGGCCTGTGCTTTAGATAAGCTGGTTATGGTAGCCTTTGAAACGGTACCGTTGGCACGCTCCTGTTTACGCTTTTCTTTAATAGCATCCACACGCTGTTGCTGATACTTAACACGCGAAACATCGTTAGTTATCGCATCTTTCTGATGTTTTATACTCAGGCTGTAATCTACGGATGGGGTTTGTGCCATTGTTGTATAATTAAAGCCTAGTACACCGGTAAGGGTTACGCAAGCGGTAACCAATACCTTTTTTACTGTTGCATTTTTCATAACTACTGATTTTAGGTTAACAATACAGTTGAGATTATTCAAACGCTGTACCGGCTTGGTTTATCAGTAAAAAACAGCCGGACTGCTTTGTTTTAACAGAATTACAACTGTGGCAATGTGTACTTTATTGCCTACCTGTGTATCATGTTCCCCTGTATTAAAAAATGCAGGTGATACTATTGACGCGGTAGGTTTGACATTACCAATTAATATACAAGCAATTGTAGCTACAGATTAACCGCGCAAAGCAAAACTGCATAGTTGTTGCAGCAAACAACCTATGCAACATATACAGCATATTTTCCTGGCAGATGATGACTCCGATGACAGGGTATTGTTTTACGAAGCCATCAGGCTTTGCGTGCCTACTGCCCATTGCAGCATTGCCAATAATGGAATGGAATTAATGGAGCATTTACAGGAATCGCTGAAGAGTGACCACCGATTAATTTTCCTGGATCTGAACATGCCTTTGAAAAACGGGCATGAATGCCTGACCGAGATAAGAAACCATCCTGATTTCAATAACATTCCGGTATTTATTTACTCTACCTCCATCAATCCTGCAGATATTGACGAATCGCTGGCCAGAGGGGCTGACTTTTACATCCATAAGCCCGACTCGTTCAACTATTTGCTGGATATTGTAAAGCACATAATTTCACTTGACCGCTGGCAACACCAAAAGCCAGCGCCCGAAGATTTTGTATTAAGAGCCGTGGCCGGAGCATAAAAAAGAGGCTTACCTTTCCCAGATTAAGCCTCCTGTTACAAGGCCAGCAAACAGATACCCTGCATACCTTAACAACACAAAATGAGTGCCTGTGGTTGATTTTAAACGCTTTTTTAACGCTTGTTATTATTTAAAAAACTGTAAAAAACTGCAGGGTTTCATTTTTGTTTAGATATAATCTAAATTCGCCCCTGTGAGCGAAGTATTAACCGAAGAAACTATTAAGAACGGCATTATAGAGGTGCTAAAGACGGTATTTGACCCTGAGATACCTGTAAATATTTACGACCTTGGCCTTATTTACGAGATAAACGTTTTTCCCGACCATAATGTGGAGGTGGTAATGACCCTTACCTCGCCTAACTGCCCGGTGGCCGGTACCTTGCCCGGCGATGTGGAGCAGAAGGTAAAATCGGTAAACGGGGTAAACGATGTAACCATTGAGCTGGTATTTGAACCGGCATGGAACCAGGAAATGATGAGCGAAGAGGCTAAACTTGAACTTGGCTTTTTATAACATTAGTATTGTATTTAAACAGGTATTTGTATTTCTGTATTCAAACCAAAATCAAAAAAATCTAAAATTAAATTCTTATGTATCCAGCAGAACTAGTAGCACCTATGAAAGCCGATTTGACCTCGGTAGGTTTTCAGGAACTGACCACACCCGCCGATGTTGATATTGCTTTAACCCAAACCCCAGGCACTGTGTTTTTGGTATTTAACTCGGTATGCGGTTGCGCAGCAGGTGCTGCCCGCCCGGCCATAAAAGAAGCAGTAACCAACAGCAGCAAACTACCCAACAAAATGGTAACCGTATTTGCCGGTGTAGATAAAGAAGCGGTGAACAAAGCACGCGAGTACACATTGCCTTACCCTCCATCATCGCCAAGCATGGCCTTGTTTAAAGATGGTAAACTGGTACATTTTGTAGAGCGCCACCAGATAGAAGGCAACAATGCACAAACTATCAGCGAGCACCTGAAAAAAGTGTTTGAGCATTTCTGCTAGTAAAACAGGCCCGCAACAAAAAGCCCGCATAGTAGTTACTATGCGGGCTTTTTTATTTAGAGAAAGAAGGCTAATCGCCGTTGGCATTAATACCGCTTTCGTAGCCGGTATCTACCAGCAAATTACCGCCATCGGCGGCAGTGGTAGCAAGTACATCGCAGCGTTCGTTATAGGGGTGATCGTTATGGCCGCGCACCCATTTCATTTTTACATTGTGCTTGGGGTATATGGCTAAAAAGCGGCGCCACAAATCGGGGTTCTTCTTATCCTTAAAGCCTTTTTTCTGCCAGCCAAATACCCAGCGTTGCTCAATGGCATCTACCACATATTTCGAGTCGGAGTAAATAACCACATCCAGTCCGGGGCGGGTAAGAGTTTCCAGAGCTACAATAACCGCAAGCAGTTCCATGCGGTTATTGGTAGTTAAGCGGTAGCCCTGCGAAAGCTCTTTTTCGGTTGGGCCATATTTAAGTATAGCACCATAACCACCACGACCGGGGTTACCACGCGCTGCACCATCGGTATATATTTCAACAACTGCCATGCGGGCGAAAGTAAATCTTTGCCGGATATAGCAAACAGGTACCGCTAATTTTACAGATATTGCGTTGTGAAACAACAGGAGATTTCGATAACTGATATAAGCGAACTGCCCAGCGTAGCCAGTGCTATATTACAGTTTGCCAAAGGCTGTAAGGTGTTTACATTTTATGCCGATATGGGGGCCGGTAAAACCACCCTGATAAAAGAGTTATGTAAACAACTTGGCTCGCACGATAATTTTTCGAGCCCCACCTACAGTATTGTAAACGAGTACACAGTACCTACCGGTAAAATTTATCACATGGATTGTTACCGGCTTAAAAACGCCAATGAGGCACTGGACATTGGTATAGAAGATTACCTGAACGGCGATAACTACTGTTTTATTGAATGGCCGGAGTTGATTGAACAGTTTCTACCGGCCGATGTTATTAAAATCTCTATCCGCACCGAGGGAAATATCCGGAATGTATCTATATTTAAGGACTGATAATAATGCCTGTTGCTCCTTCAACGGCTTTGGTATCAGTAACATTTAACCTTGTATTGGGTATTATCAAAATACTCAATACCAACTACTCAATACTTCATAAAGTATGTCGGAAAAGAAGAAGGATTTTGAAGGCCTGGCCAGTAAATTAGGCCTGCAACCAATGGAGCAACCCAGCATGGTAGCCACACGCAGGGCCAAATTGTTTATTGGCATCCCCAAAGAACGTAGTTTTCAGGAACACCGGATAGGCTTAACGCCCGAATCGGTAAAAACGCTGGTAGCCAACGGGCACCGCATAGTAATAGAGCGCGGTGCGGGTATTGAATCGAGTTTTAGCGATAACGATTACTCCGAAGCGGGTGCCGATATATCGGACAGTATACAGGAAGTATTTAGCGCCGACATAGTAATTAAAATTGCACCACCGCAACTGGATGAGATAGAGATGCTGCAAAGCGGTGCTACGCTTATATCGCCCATACACCTGCCTACGCTTAAAAAGGAATACATACAGATGCTGATGAAAAAGAAAATAACAGCATTGGCGTATGAATATACCAACGACGAGGCCGGTCGTTTTCCGTTTGTACGGGCCATGAGCGAGATAGCCGGCAATAGTGTAATACTACTGGCTGCCGAATACCTGAGCAATGCTAATGAAGGCAAGGGAATATTACTGGGTGGCATATCGGGTGTACCACCGGCCAAAGTGGTAATACTGGGTGCCGGAGTGGTAGGTGTATTTGCTGCGCGTGCCGCTATAGGATTGGGTGCATTGGTATCGGTATTTGACAACAACGTATTTAAACTGCAACGCCTGCAGGATAAAATAAATGCCCGTGTGTTTACATCTACTATTTCGCCGGGGATACTGGAGCAGGAACTGAAAACTGCCGATGTGGCCATAGGTGCCATACACAGCAAACAGGGCCGCACACCGGTAATAGTAACCGAAGATATGGTGAGCAAAATGAAACCGGGCAGCGTTCTGATTGATGTTAGTATAGACCAGGGTGGCTGCTTCGAAACATCGAAGGTTACCAGCCATGCCGAGCCTACGTTTACCTGCTACGATGTAACCCACTACTGTGTGCCGAATATACCATCGCGTGTATCGCGTACGGCTTCGCATGCATTTTCAAACATACTTACGCCTATACTGTTACGCTGCGGCGAGTTGAGCGGTATTAAAAACCTGATATACGACGACGGTGGCATCCGCAACGGTATTTACCTGTACAAAGGTAACCTTACCAACGAACACCTGTCGAACCGGTTTGGTATAAAAAACAGCAACCTCGATTTGCTGTTTGCTACTAACCTGTAGTTTCATATTCTCGCAGAACGCACAGACAACACAGAAAAAATACATCGCTAATCATTTCGATGTATTCTGTTAAGTATACGGGCGCTATCATTTCATTCACATTTATTTGTTCCGTATTACGGATTTGACTGTTATTTTCGCGCAAAACAGAATGATGGGAAGCTACGTAGATAATAACCTTATACGCGACGAACATGTGGTATACGAAACCAAATACCACTGGAAAATATACTTTACCCTACAGGGTTTGTTTACCCTGTTTATTGTACCGGCGTTAAAGCAGTGGAGCGATGAGTTTGTGGTAACCAATAAACGTATTATAGTTAAAACGGGCATCTTTTCCCGCCGTACGCTGGAGATGAACCTGAACAAAATAGAGAGTGTAAATGTTGATCAGGGGATAGTGGGCCGCATGCTTGGCTATGGTACTATTACCATTATAGGCACCGGTGGCACCCGCGAATCGTTTCCGGATATAGCCAATGCAGTTGAGTTCCGTAAACGTTTCCAGGAAGTATCTTCGTAATGCGGATTTTGGATTGGGGATTTTGGATTAAATACCAATACAGAGCCTGATATTTTAGAATTTAGATTTTAGATTTCGGATTAAATACCAATGCAGAAATAAAGAGTTAATACAGAGTTGGAGTAAGCCATGGGTAAGAAGAAGAAAAATAAGGCACAAGCAGGTAACACCAGCGGTATACCGGGTTTCGACCCCGAGTTGCTGCGCCAGTACCTGATGGGTGCTACCAACCCCGGCTTTAGCAACAAAATAGAGATGCGCGAAGAAGTAGTAGACCTGCACCTGGAGAAAATAGAAGCAGGCCGCGCCGGCGTACCGGCACAGGATGCCCTTTTTTACCAGATGGATGAATTTGAAAAGGCACTGGACCGGGCTATTGCAGCCGGTAAAATGGAACTGCGTATAGTGCACGGGCTGGGCAAAGGCAAGCTAAAGGCCGAGATATGCAAATACCTGGATAAACACCCGCATGTAAGCAGCTACAACCACGATTACAGCACCCGCTACGGGTATGGCAGCACTGTTGTATACTTTTACTGACAGTAAACATTTTAGTGTGCAAGCGGGTGGATAACCCTGATTTACTATGGCGTACCTTTGTGGATAAATAAGAAACCATGAAGAAAGTACTTAAAGCCATGAGCTGCGTGATGATGCTGACCCTTTTTGCAACCGTAGCTTCGGCGCAAAATGAAGTAGCAGTGAATGTACCTAAAGCCACCGCTATAGTAGAAAACCCCACCGCCCCTGCTGCCAACACGGCCAGTAAAGAAGTAACCATAGTATTGCGCAACGGTGCCGAAAAATCGGTAGCGGTGTTTGCCGGCCCTAAAGACCAGCTGAAAGAACCTAAGATTACCGTAGTAGGTGGCCTTAGCAAAAACAACCTGTACCTGAAAGAAAATGATGCCGTTTGCTTAATGACCGTTGACAAACGCCCCGTAGCCTGCACCATTATTAAACCCGGTGTAACTACCGTAGAGGTTAACGCCTCAGCCAATGGCATTACCAGCAAATAAGCTGCTATAACTTTTTTAGTTTTTGTGTATGAATAAAATAGCCGGGAGGAACCCGGCTATTTTATTTTACGTTTGGCCTTAGCGGCTTTCTTTTTCAGCGCTTTAGCTTCGTTCTCTTTTACCCTGAACTTTACGATATCGGCAATCAGCTTTAGCGGCAGCTTTTGGCTTAAGGGAAACTGTATGGTGCCTTTGCTGGTGTTATACTTTGCCAGCTTATCGCTAAAGCAACTTACACCAACCGATGCAGGATAAAAACCGATATGTTCTTTCCATGCAGCAAAATACACCAGTATTCCGTTTTGCTTATAGGCAGGCATCTGGTAGCTGATTACTTCCTCGGCATTGGGGGCTGCTTTTTTAATAGTCTGCCTTAATTGCTGTAACACAGGCTGCACTGCCGCAGGTTGCGTAGCTATATAACTATCTACATTTAGTGGCGCTTCTGCTTTCATAATATCGTAGTGGCTACTTCCCTATTTCTCCAGTACGTTTTTCAGGTTGCTTAATCCGGCCAGCATATCTTTACCCAGCATGTTTTTAAACACCGGTGTAAGTATGCTAAAAGGAAACTGCGTAGGCCCCTCAAAAACCCAGGTAACCGTACTTTGGTTGCCGGTAGCAGTTACACGCATAATGGTAGTAGCGGTGTTTTTCATCGGACGTTCAAAGCGCAACTGACAGGTTATACTTTCGCTTTGCTTAATGGCGGTAATTTCCTGCGCACCGGCACCGGTGTTTTTGTTATCGCTATCCCAGGTGTAAATAAAACCAACTGTACCATCGGTACCGGTAGTAGTTACGCGTTTATTAGGGTCGCTCATATTCCATACACTATAACTATCCTGATTGCGGATAAGTTTTATGTATTCGAACACAGCATTGGCTGGTCGGTTAATAACTATGCTTTGCTCTATCTGCATCTGTTTGGGAGCCAACAAAGCTGCAATAATCACTATAGCAAGTATTACTGCAGCAATTATTAGTATTAGGGCTAATGTGCTCATGTGTTATTTGTTTATGTGTTGTGCTTCGTCGTAATGCAGCAGCCATTGCTGGCCGTATTTATCTATCAGGTCGCCGAACAGGGCTCCCCAAAAGCTAATCTCCAGCGTATGGGTGGCACGTCCGCCGGCAACAAGCGCAGCATAGTAACGGCGTATATCCTCCTCGCTACTGCAATCAAGCATCAGCGATACATTATTGCCTTTGGTTAATCCATCATCACCAATCATATCGCTGCCCATTAATACCAGGTTGCCATTGCTAAGCCTGCTATGCAATATAAGGTCTTTCATTTGCGGCGGTAGCTTATCGGCTAACGGCGATTCGCCAACGGTTTGTAACTGCAACTCTCCCCCCAGGCATTGCTGATAAAAAGCCATCGCCTCGCGGCAGTTGCCATTAAAAGTAAGGTACGATTGTATGGTGGGCATGTTATGCTTTTAAAAGAGTTTCTATATCCAGCTTTTTCATTTTTAAGAAAGCAGCTGTAACATGTGGTGCTTTCACAGGGTCGCTCATTAGCTGGCTTAGTACTTCGGGTACTATTTGCCAGGTTAAACCAAATTTATCGGTTAACCAGCCGCATTGCACCTCCTCTCCGCCTTCGGTTAACCGGCTCCAGAAATGATCTATTTCTGCCTGGTCTTTACACATTACCTGTAGCGATGCCGCCCAGTTAAACTTAACACCCGGAGGGGCAGCATTGAGTGCGGTAAACTCAAGCCCATCTAATGTAAACTGTACGGCCATTACACTACCTACAGGCTGCTGGTGTAGTTCCAGCCCCTCTTTACTATACCTGTTTATATTACCTATAGATGAGTTTTTGAAAATGGAAGTATAAAACTGTGCAGCTTCTTCTGCCCCGTTTTCGAACCACAGGCAGGGTACTATTTTATTTGTAATCATTGTTATTGTGTTTAGGTTAAATACAGAGCTTGTATAACTATTGTATTCTTTGCTTGCTTAACATTGCAGACTAATTCTGCTCCACGTATTTCTTAAAGTTATCCAGTATAGCTTGCCAGCCTGCGCGCTGCATCTCTACGGGGTTCTGGTTCTCAGCATCAAAGGTTTCGGTTACAGTAGTGTTGCTACCGTTGCTTTCGAACACTACGCGCACTTTGCGATTATCGCCCAACGTATAAGCTATTACTTTATGTATTTCTACCTCATCGTACACACCGCCAAAATCGAAACCAAAGCTGCCATCTTTAGCTTCCATGCGACTGCTGAACGAACCACCTATACGCAAATCGTTTTCGGCACGCGGGGTGTGCCAATCGGGGCTGGCGTTATTCCAGTTCATAATATCGGCCGGGGTGGTCCATTGTTTCCATACTTTATCTACCGGTGCATTAATTACTGCGCTGATAGTTACCTGTGGTGTTGCGTTTTCCATTGTTTGTTGTTTTAGGGGGATGTAATAATTAGTTAATGACGCAAATATGATACCTATTAATTAGTTGTGTAATGCGCAAAAACGACATACTGAGGGGTTGATTGCGACAGATACTACGTTTATATTCACCCTATGAAAAATGTATCGATACTGGTGCCCGAGACGGCGGTAATAGAGGCTATAGCCGACCCACACTATATGTTTAAGGCTGTAAACCAGTTTCTTATATCGCAAGGCAAGCAACCGCTGTTTAATGTGCAACTGGTGGGGCTAACCCGCGAAGTAAAGCTGGAGAACAGTCTTTACTCGGTACATACCGAAAAGCTGATTGATGAGGTGGATAAGGCGGATATGATATTTATACCGGCCATTAGCGGCGATATACCCACCGCCTTAAAGCTGAATAAAGATTTTGTGCCCTGGCTGAGAAATCAATACGAGGCCGGTGCCGAACTGGCATCGTTGTGCATTGGTTCGTTTCTGCTGGCCTCTACCGGTTTGCTGAACGGCAAGAAATGTTCTTCGCACTGGAATTCATCTACCGAGTTTAGAAATATGTTTCCGGATGTTGAGTTGATAGATGGCAGTATTATAACCGAAGACCAGGGCATATACAGCAGCGGTGGCGCAAATTCGTACTGGAGCTTGCTATTGTACCTGGTAGAAAAATACACCGACCGCGATACGGCCATACTGGCATCGAAATTTTTTGCTGTGGATATAGACCGCGATAGCCAGGCGCAGTTTATGATGTTTAAAGGCCTGAAAGAACACAGCGATACCGATATACTTAAAGTACAGGAGTATATAGAAGAACACTATGCCGATAAAATACCGGTAGAAGAACTGGCCGATAAACATGCCATTGGCCGACGTAGTATAGAGCGGCGTTTTAAAAAAGCTACCGGCCATACCATAGTTGAGTACATACAGCGTGTAAAGATTGAAGCCGCCAAACGCAGTTTTGAATCGAGCCGCAAAAACATTAACGAAGTAATGTACGATGTGGGCTATACCGACACGAAGGCATTCCGCCAGTTGTTTAAAAAAATTACCGGGCTAACGCCCATAGAGTACCGCAATAAATACAACAAGCAGGCGATGGGCTAATATGCACTACTATTAATGCTGTACACGTGCTTTTAGCTGTTTAAGTACCTCTTCAACAATTACAGCCAGGTCTTCGGTATGGTCGTCGTTAACGGTGTTAAGGCTATGGTGCCCAAGCCGCACTATTACTGCATTGTAATCGGGTATAGAAATAATATACTGACCCAATATACCCCACTGAAAAAACACGCGGGTACCACCCGAATTATACAACCAGAACGAATATCCGTAATACGGAGCCAGTGTTGGCGCTGTAGCCATTTTTACAAACGATGAATCGAGAATCTGAGTGCCATTCCAGTTGCCCTGATGCAACATTAGTTTACCAAAGCGGGCAAAATCGCGGGCATTGCTGTTAAAGCAGCAGTAAGCCATTTCCACACCTTTTTCGTCGGTATGCCAGTAGGCATCATTCTCTGCCTGCATAGGCTGCCACAGCCACTCAGATGATAGCTGCGATAACGATTTACCAGTGGCTTTAATAAGGCACATACCCAATAACTGTGTAGAGCCACTCTGATAATTGAAGAACTTGCCGGGTTTATCTTTTATGGGCAGGTCTATCATTAGCTTATCTATATCGTTACCATAATAGGCCTCGGCTGTAACGCAAAACGGGTTGGTATATGCTTCATCCCAATCCAGCCCCGAGCTCATAGTACTTAAGTGCCATAACTCAAGTTCATCGGCGTAAGGGCCTTTAAGGCCGGGCAGCAATGTTTTTACTTTCTGGTTCCAGCCCTTTAGCGCGCCTTTTTGTATAGCTACCTGTGCCAGCAGCGTGGTAATACTTTTAGCCATAGAAAATGAGTTGGAGTGCGAACTATCGCTATAGCTATCCCAGTAATGCTCGGTCAATATACTATCGTTTTGCACCACCAGCAGTGCCACGCTTTCGGTTTGTTTAAGTACGGCCTGTAGTCTATCTGATAACGGAGCCTTATTATAATCGTTGTGTAGTGGCCAGCTTTGTTTAGCCGGTCCGGCTGCCGGTATGGGATTGGTTTTGAAAAACTGTGCATCGTCTATTGATGCTGAGTTGGTACCATGCAGGTACGAGGCACGAAGGCCTTTAAGCAGGTAACCGTTACCGGTTACCACTGCCAATAACACCAACAGGCAAAGCGTAACAACTATGCCTGCCAATACTTTCACTAACTTTTTCATGGTGGGTAGATTGATTACCAAATGTAACCAAACCACCTGTTTGTTCAAACCTTTAGCCGTTTGCTATTTAACCCGCTTTGCTACTACCAGCCAGTCCCACGGGCAGGGTGCTGTAAGCCATTTAGGAGGATTGTTGAACTCAGTAGCCCAGGTATATTCTACCTTTTGCGCCTCTACCACTTCAAAGCCAGAGTGCTGTAACATAAAATACAACTCCTCTTTCAGGTAATGTTTGGTAGGTGTAGTATCCAAATGTATAATACCAGCAAAAGGGTCGCCTTGTTTCATAGCTTCCTTGCTCACTTTTTTACCAGCCTTGCGGTCGCGCTCGTTCCATTGGGTAAGTATAAACTCGCTGTACAAGGCCGACTCCAGCGCTGGTACTACCAGCACCAGGTAACCGTTCTTGGCTACTGCTTTAATTACAGTTTCGTAAGCGGCGTTTCGGCTTTTGCTATTAGGCGTTAGCAGGGTATTGATACATACCACCATATCGGCAGTAAGTTTGGTTTTTAGTTTACCCAGGTCGGCATGTATATACTCTATATTGGGCAGGTGCATATTTTTCTCCTGTGCCAGGTTGATATAATGACGGGCAATATCTACCGCATATACTTTTTTAAATGCGCCCGACAACATAGGCAGCCAGTTGCCAATGGCACAACCTAAATCCATAGCAGTTTTATCGGGCGAGGCATACTTCAATATGTTTTTATGAATTACCTGCTGACGGTCGTTACTGTATACATCAAAAATTTTATCGTCGTGCACCAGTGCTACATCTTCCCAATATTTCCTGTCCATAGTTTTTTGTTTACCTGCAATAAAGCAGTAAATACATTAGCTGCGAAATGATTTTTTCAACAAGCCACACCGCTTAATGACATAAATCCCCCAAACAGGTGATAACTGTTAGTTGTGTATGCCCGTTTAGTTAACTACATTCGTAATATCAAAAAACAACAAGACATGAAAAAACTATTGAGCATTTTATTCGTAGCTTTTGCATTTGCAGCGTTTGCGCAGGAGACCACCGAGCAATACGATAAAATAGAAAAGTTTAACCAGGGCGTAGCCTTAGTATGGAAAAACGGTAAATGCGGCCTAATTAACCAGGACGGCAAAGTGATTATTAAACCGCAATACGATAAGATATCGGGCTTTGGCCGCGATGGAATAGCCTACACTACCAAAAAGGGATTGATGGGCCTGATAAACATGACCGGTAAGGTGATAGTGGACAATATATATGGCGACATTGGCCGCTTTAATGGCTTTTGGGCTATAACCCGTAAAAATGGTTTGGCCGGCATGATAAACAAACAGGGCAAGGTGCTGATTGAAAACAAATACGAAACCATACGTGTAGAGAAAGGTGGCATTATACGCGCGGTGATAGAAGGTAAAGAAGTAATACTAAACCTGAAAGACGAATAATAGTTCGATACTACCTATAAAACAAAAACCCGCAACCATGGTTGCGGGTTTTTGTTTTATGGTATATCAGGCCTTGCGCTGCTTTAAGCGCCACACCAGCAGGTAGGTAACCAACCAGGTAACTACTGCCACCATAGCTGCCAGTATAAAACTACCTACTACATATTGCAGGGCGTTTTTACCTATTGTTTCTGGTTTAAAATTTTCGGCTATGCTAAGGCTCATATTGTTGCCGCCATAAACTAACCTGCCGGCCTGGTAGCTACCAAATACAATAAAAGGTATCATAGGGGGTACGCTGATGTTAGAGGCCAACACCGCCAGTGCTTTGTTTAGTTTAAATACCCAGGCAAAAAACAATACAAACCAAATTTGAAAACCCCAGAAAGGAGTAATACCAAAGAATACCCCCACAGCCATGCTCCAGGCTTTAACCGCTGGCGTTTCGTGACTGCGGATAAGGTGCTGCTCTAACAGCGTGCGCCAATCGTTTTTAATAATGTGGCGCACAAAATCGCGGGGCTTTATCCACGCAAATGTCCAGAACACAAGTACAGTATTGAGCACACTGATACGCGAAAAATCTTTGAACGGACGAAAATGCGTTATACGCTCCTCAGCCGGTGGGTAATATACTTTTACCGGTACTGCCATTACATTAATACCTGCCCAGGCTGCGCGCACTATTACCTCAATTTCAAACTCGTATTTATAGGTAAAAAAGCGCATACCCTCCAGCGCTTTTATAGGATACAGGCGATAACCGGATTGCGTATCGGGTACAGTTATACCCGTTTCGAGCGTAAACCAAAAGTTGCTGAACTTATTGCCAAAACTGCTTTTGCCGGGCACGCTGCTCTGGTTCATATTGCGCGCACCTATAATAATTGCATGGCGGTTATCCTGTAGCGCATCGAGCATGGTGGGCAGGTCATCGGCAAAATGCTGGCCATCGCTATCCAGCGTAATAGCATAATTATACCCCTGGCTGCGGGCAAACTTAAAGCCCTGGCGCAAGGCCCAGCCTTTGCCCTGATTTTGGGGATAGCTATGCAGTTTTATCTGCGGAAACTGTGCGAGAACTTCGAGCGTATTATCGGTAGAGCCATCGTTTACTACACATACATCATCGCAGTATTGCAGCACATCGGCCAGCACGCCTGCTATGGTGGTGCTGTTGTTATAAGTAGGTATCAGCACACAGCAGTTTAATTGTTTAAACCGGCCTTTATGTGTGCTTTTATCCATTTACAAATTCGCCTTTAAATCTGAAAAATACTTCTGCAGGGCTAGAATAAGCAGCACTCACCCACAGACTATCACCTTCTTGCTTTTCTATTTTAATATCCATATCCAGCAGGTTATCTTTTACCGGGTTAAGCAGTGCCAGAAACTTAATGTGGCTTGCTACTTTCATGTGTACCGGGCGTTGTAGCAAATACTCCAGTGCTTCTACCAGCATCTGGGTTTGGCATACTCCTGGTACTACAGGCAACTCGGGAAAATGCCCTTTAAATATATCGTGTGCGGCATTAAATTGAATCTTCATCTTAAAGGTATTACCCTCGCCCGACGATTCTTTAATGGTGTAAAAATTGCCCTTGAGCATGCTATTGGTACGGTAGTTTGGTGCTGCGAAGTAATACAAATTAACGAAACGTGCAGGTATAAATTAGCTTAAACAACCAGATGGCCGAATAGTTTAGAATACATAAGGCTTTGATTAAAAACAATACCGCCGGCACTTATGTAAGCACCGGCGGTATTATTATAAAAAGAAAGCTTATTGTACTTCGCTATTCAGTTCGCTTTCTTCCAGGTCTTTTAGCTTTTTACCTACGTTGATAAGCCGCACCATGCGTTTAAGATAAGTAGCGTGGTTTTTAACGTAAGGGTTCTCAAGGTCCCAAACATAGCCGGCCAGTACCGAGCATATCTGACGTATAACCTCCTGATTACGTTCTTCTGCAAAGAATATTTTTTGCAGGGTACCATCGTACCAGGCTACCACATACGAGCGGAATGTATCAACACCCTGCATCATTACATCCGTGTATTCTTTTTGCCAATCTACATTTTCGCCACCCAACTGGCGTACTACCTGGTTAGCTGCTAAATGAGATGAGGTAACTGCCAGGGTTACGCCCGAAGAAAATACCGGATCGAGAAACTCGGTAACGTTACCGGTTAGTACAAAGCCATCGCCCCAGAATTTATCGGTAGAAACCGACCAGGCCTGAAGCGTGCGGGGTTCAAATACAAACTCGGCATCTTTAAAGCGGTCGGCAATACTCCATTCGGTAGCAATAATATCGCGCAGTTGCTGCTCGGGTGTTCCGCCGGCAAATGGCTCGAAGAAACCCGGTTCGCTTACAAAACCGCACGAAGTAATACCATTGCTGAAAGGAATACACCAGGCCCACACACCGGGCTTGTGGTCAACAATTAATATACGGTTTGGCTCTACGTAATCGTTACGTTTGGTATCGCGAATGTGAGTAAAAAGTGTTTTGCGTGGGGGCAGGTTGCTGGGCTTATCCAGTTTAAACAGGCGCGGTATTACGCGACCATAGCCCGAAGCATCAACAATAAAACGGGCGTTGATGTGACGCTCTTCACCGGTTTTATCTACTACCGTTGTGGTAGAGTTGGTGCCATCGAATTTGATAGCTGTAACAGTAGTTTCATACTCTACCGGTACGCCCATGCGCTCTACTTCCTGCGCCAGCACCTGATCGAAATTGGCGCGGGGCACCTGCCAGGTCCAGGTCCAGCCTTTGGTAAACTGGTCGCTGAAGTTAAAGTCCATCACATGCCTGTCTTCATTAACAAATTTGGCCCCAAACTTTTGCTGATAGCCCTGCTTTTCGAGCACCGGTAAAAAACCGGCAGCATCCAACGCTTCCATGCACTTAGGCAACAGGCTTTCGCCTATTACGAAACGGGGGAATTTTTCGCGTTCAACAATTTTAACCTTATAACCGGCTTTGTTGATGATAGAGGCAGCTACAGTACCCGATGGGCCTGCACCTATTACCAGAACATCTACATTTTCAGTTGTCATAAATCTGTATTTGTTGTTTATGTGGCGCCCGCAACAATCTGTTTAGTATATTGTTACGTAAGCGAATATATAACAGCTGCGTTGCAGCCACCAAATCCGGAGGCTGTTTTTAACGCATGATTTTTATTACTGGTTTGTAAACACTTGCTAACATTAACCGGCTTCGACACACCGCTTTCGGTATAATTGGCACTGGGCAGTACCTCGTGTTGCAACAGCGAGGTGTAACTAAGCACCGACTCTAACACCCCTGCCGCACCTAATGTGTGGCCAAAATGCGGTTTTAGGCTATGCACCGGTACCGCCGCCACACCGGCCAGGTTAAATGCTTTGGCTTCCATTTCATCGTTAAACACAGTGGCAGTGCCATGTGCCGATACAAATGAAACATCGGTGGCCCCTACCCCACTCTGCTGCATGGCTGTGCTGGCAGCGTAAGCCAGCTCGGCACCGGTACGCGAAGGGCCCGAAATATGGTTAGCATCGTTAGTGCTGCTACCCCCGTTTACCGCCACCCCTTTCGACAGGCTGCTGTCGGTAGTAAGTATTACTGTAGCGGCACACTCACCCAGGTTAATACCATCGCGGGTGTTATCGAATGGTTTGCAGGGGTTGGCGCTCATAGCATTAAGCGACTGGAAGCCAGTGATAATAAACCGCGATAACACATCGGCACCAATTATTACCACATGCTTATATAGCCCTTGTTGCATTAACCGTTTAGCCATTACTATTGCCAACACACCCGATATGCAGGCATTGCTTAGTACCAGCGGCTTAACCGACGAACCAAAATGCCCTGCAATACGCTTAGCGGTATTAAACAGCGATACGCGTTGCTGCACTTCTTCATTTACTTCGCCCTGCTCAATCAACTCAATATTACCTTTGGTAGTAGATAACATAAAAAGCGTATCGGGAGATGCAACATTAATGGTAGTGTTAGCCAGCGCTTCAGTAACCGATGCGATGCACAGATTTTCGAAACGGGTATATGCCGGGTTAGTATTTAACACCCCGTGGACAAACATAGCTGCGTAAAACGGTACCGGCGAAAGGTGGGTATCGTTTATCTGCCTGATAGCGGTAGCTCCGCTACGTACCGCATCGTAGTTCTGCCGGGTAGTGCTACCCAGTGGCGATGTGATATTATCGGCTGCTATGTAAACCGGTATCATATTATAACAATCCGTTTTGTTTTTTCCATCGGGCTATCGGCTCGGGTACTACCAACGATAACTCCATGGTAGTACTGCTTACAAATACCTGCGTAGTGGTTCCTTTGCAAATTAGCTCACCGTCTTTTTCGGCACGTATCACATAATCGAAAATAAGCTTGGCTGCATGGGTATTACGCAGGGTAGTTTCTACCAGCGCCACATCGCTGTACTGCATGGTGCGCTTAAAATCGGTACTCATGTGCACTATTGGTGTAGCTACACCCAATCGGTATAACTCCAGATAATCGAGCTTATGCGTGCGGCCAAACTCCTCGCGCCCCTCATGAAAATAATTGGCATAGTTACCATGCCATACTATACCCAATGGGTCGCACTCGTTAAAGCGCACCCTTATACGGGCAACGGCTGTAAGCACCGGTGTATGTGTATCTACCATCATACCGCCTGCACCTGTGGTTTTTCTTCAGGTTCTACAAATATTTTCATTTTGCAGGTAGCAATCTGCTCTCCATTCAGCTTAACCGAACCGGTAATAATACTTACATCGAACACCTGGTGGTTAATTACTATTTCAGTTTCAATTTCTTCGCCGGCTTTAGGCAGGCGGGTGTAGGTAAAATCGCGTACATCGCCAATAAAACCCACCGGTATTTTTTTGCCTAACAAATCGCATTCGTAGCCCATTTTGGCGGCTGCGGTTTGTGCTATGTTTTCCATAAGGCCGGCTACAGTAAGGTTGCCGCCCTGACAAAGTACATGGTTACTATCAAAATTAAACGTAGTAACAGAGTTGCTTTCGGTAACCGTTTGCAACGTGCTGATAAGTACAAAAGGTGGCTTTTGTGGTATCAGGTCTATCAATTTCTCTCCGGCTACTGGTAACATGCTTCTGTTTTTCAATTATCAATGTTCAATTTACAAATAATACCGAACTACTCACTACACACCTGTTGGCATGTAAAACCAATAATACCTTTATTCTTTCTTCCAGAAATCGTAATAATTAAACCACTGGTCGGGTGTTTCACGTACCATTGCTTCCAGGTCGCGTGCATAATCCTCCATTATCATATCTAAGGTTGTTTCTTTAGTAACCGTGCGGTGCGGCCTGCAATAAAAATTGTAGTGCGTAGCACTGCGCTTTATACCATATACAAACGAATAATTAGCCCTGAAAGTTTTGATGATTTGAAATATCCCCATTGGGAAACGGGCCTCTTCGCCCAAAAACTTTACCGAACGGGTTTTACCATCGGCCAGAAAACGATCGGCAGTAGTGGCTATAATTTCGTTACGGCCCAGCGCCTCGCCTATTTCATAAATATGCGACAGGTCATCTTTTATGGGTATCAGCTTAAATTTGCGTCCACCGGTTACATTCTCCAGGTATTCTTTAATCTGTTCATGCTCACGGTCATACACCAGTATGTTAATAGTATCGCCGTAATTCATCAGGTAATGGCCGGCTATTTCCCAGTTGCCCAGGTGTGCACCAAGCAGTATGCCGCCTTTGTTTCCGGCTACAATGGCCCGCAGGTTTTCGGCACCGAAAGACTGTGAGGTAAACTTATCTTTCATGCCCGACATGATCATTACCTTATCTATCAGCATTTGCCCCAACCGGTAGTAGCTGATATATATTTTAAAAACCGATTTAACTTTACTGTAGCCAATGCGCTTACTGAAGAAATAATAAATGTGGCGCGATGTTTCGGGAGAAAAGAAGAAGTAATACAGTACAACGAAATACAATACAAAGTAGGCCGGGTAAACACCAAAGTTTTTAAACAGGAAAACAAAAATACTGTAGCCCAGTTTGTTGCCCCGCGACTTACCCTTCCACTCTGCCATGGTTATACCTTAGCGGCCGTTTTGCTTATAACGTAATCGTACAGGTTCTGAAACGTGCGGATAGAGGTAAAATCTTCTTGTTTAACTTTTATGCCAAAGTTACCCTCAATAATAACTACCAGGTCCACATAATCCAGCGAATCCAGCTCCAGTGTTTCCTTAAGCGGCGCATCGGGGGTAATAGCATCACCCTCTACTTCAAATTCCTCTATCAGGAAACCGTTGATTTGTGAAATTATTTCGTCGTTCGTCATAGTTAGTAGGGTTGGGTTTTACAACGCCCATTTGCGCACCACCAAACTTGAGTTGGTTCCGCCAAAACCGAAAGAATTAGACAAAAATACGTCTATTTTCTTCTCTTTGGTAGTGGTCGCAATGTTAAGGCGTGCCGAGTGTTCGTCGGGGTTTTCGAAATTTATGTTGGGGGCAACAAAGTTATTATGCATCATTAGCAGCGAGTAAACAATCTCGCTGGCACCGGCCATCCAGCATTCGTGCCCGGTCATAGATTTTGTACTGCTTACCAGGGGTTTGTAGGCACCAAACACAGCAGCTATGGCCTGGGCCTCGCTGGCATCGCCCTGTGGCGTACTGGTGGCATGGGCGTTTATATAATCAATCTCATCGGGCTTAATGTTGGCATCGCGCAGGCTCATCATCAGCGAGCGCACCGGCCCATCTACCGTAGGGTTAGATATGTGGCCTCCGTTAGATGAAAAGCCATAACCCACCACCTCGCCTAAAATAGGTGCACCGCGCTTTACAGCGCTTTCGTACGATTCAAGTATAACCGTAGCCGCACCACCGCTGGGTATAAGCCCATCGCGGTCGCGGTCGAAAGGACGTGAAGCTTTTGTAGGTTCGCTTTCGCGTACCGAAAACGCAGCCAGGGCATCGAAAGTGCCCATTGAGAAGATGTTTAACTCCTGCGCACCGCCGCATACTACACGGTCCTGATAGCCGTGGCGGATTAGAAAGTAGCCCAAACCTATGGAGTGTGATCCACTGGCGCAGGCCGCGCTTACAGTAAAGTTGATGCCTTTTAACTTAAAAATGGTGGCCAGGTTCATGTTAACCGTGCTGTTCATGGTTTGAAACACTGCACCGCTACCTGCAAACTGGGTATTCTTCTTCTCGCGCATTATATCGGTACTTTCTACCACCGCCTGTGCGGTGCTGTCGTTGCCGTAAATAATGCCGGTTTCGTGGTGATCGAGAAAGTCCTGGTCCATTTTAGCCTGTTCCAACGCCTGTAGGGTAGCCATGTAGGCGTATTCGCCGGGTTCTGATAACATGATGCGCGAGCGGCGGTCCAGCAGGCCTTTTAGCTGCGGGGTTTCGCAGGTACCAGTAAGCCCCGAACGGTAGCCAAACTCCTTACGGGCAGGGTCGAGTACAATACCTGACTTGCCTTTGTAAAGCGAATCGCGAACTTCGTCGACGTTTTTACCAATACACGACCATATACCTATGCCCGTAATCACCACACGATTCATAACTCAATAATATTACTTTGTGTTTTCTGATACAATAAAACTACCAGGGGATGGTAAGAACTATTGAAATTTGGGTTTAAAAACCATACCCATCAAAATCTTCGGTAAACTCATCGGCTTTAAAAGCAGGGTTTACTACCAGATTAGTGAACGAGTACCTTTCAAACAAGCCTTTATCATCACTCACCTCCTGATAGATAGGAAAGTTATTTTCCTTATCGATATACATGATGGTTTTTTTAGCGTATGAAGTAGGTATTTTAAGTGTTTTACCACCCAGGTCTTCCTCAAAGTTTTTAACGCCGCTGTTTTCTACCATGCTATACTCAGGCACTAAAAACTTAAGCGCTATGGTGTACATGGTTTCGCCTTTCTGAGCTTTGTAGGTAGTGTAAGCCCAGGTAGGGTCTTCTATCACCAGTTTGTAACAGGTACGGCCGTTCCAGGTAACATCGCCGGCCAGCTTAAATACTTCGTCAAATTTACCCTGCTCGTCGGCACGTTTAGCGCCCTGCTGTACAATTTTGGCTATAATACCAAAACCCGATGAAAGGATAGTGTGGTGCTGATCTTTGGTAAGCAAACTACTGTAAGGATTAAGTTTTAAGGTAGGCAGCATTTTACCGGGGTTAACCACTGCTTTGCCGTTATTCTGCCCCTCAATGTAAAGAATCTCGGTACCCTTGTTAGGGTCTTCAATCATTTTAAGGTATATCTTTTTAGGGCTTACGTTTATCTTATTCTGTATTAAACCACCGCGCAGGCCCTTAATACCAATAATACGCTCTTCGCTGCGCATGTTAAAAGAGCAGCCCTTGTGGCTGTTAATAGCTGCCAGCATTTTATTTACAACTGTCCGTGTCTGACTTTCGGGGGCTTTGATACCCGATATGTTTAAACAACCTACCGCTACTAACAGTGCTATAACTACAAAGCTTTTTTTCATATTAATGTGAGGGGTTAATAATTTATATTAAAATAAATACCTGTGTACAGGCTGTATTACATGCCTATACCCAGCTTGTTGTAAATGAAGCTCATTATCCAGGCCGGGCCTACTAGCAAAAACTGAAGATCTTTAAGAAACGATGGTTTTTTGCCTTCTATTTTATGCCCGTAGAACTGGGCTATCCAGGCCAGTACAAATATTACTATGCTTACCAGCCATACGGGCAGGCCAGCCTGCTCCAATCCGTAACAGGCAGCAATGCAGGCTAAGGCATATAAAGCCATACCCAGCGCCAGTGTAATGGAAAGAGAAACATAATAAACCGTAACAAAAGCCAGCATTAGTATGGCAAAGTTCAACTTAAAGCCGGCAGCCAGTTCCAGCGGCAGCTTAATTTCGTAAAACAGACCTACAATGCTGAAAAAAATAAGCGGTACACAAATCCAGTGAATGGCCTTGTTAGTGGCGTTTTGGTGGCTAGACCCATACTCATCAAGAAGCAGTTGTACTTTTGTCATGGTTGTTAAATTTTTTAGGTGTGCGAAAATACATTTTATAGGTGGATATAGCAACACAGCCCATGTTGGCAATTATGGTGCCAATTGGCCGTTATACCAAATGAAGGTGTGTTGCAGGCCGGTGTACGTATAAACAGCCGGAATAAACTATTTCTGTAAATTGTATGTGGCTTTACCTGCGTTGAAAAAACAACAAGTGTATTACCCGCCAAACAGGCTGCCGAAAAGATCGAGCTGCTGCATTTCGGGTTCTTTTTTCTTTTTGGCTGTTTTCCCCTGTGTGGTTTCGGTTACCTCGTTACCATCCTGGCGGCTGGCAACAATATGCACGGTATAGCCAGTAACTACTACCTCGCCAAACTCGTTCATTTTACGGGCTTTCTCCAGTTGGCATTTAATACGGGTGCCGTGTTTAAAAGCTACCCCATTTTTAACTACCTCGGCCTTAAAAGCCTCGTCTTTCATGGCAAAGCTGATGGTTTTCTGCTCCTGTACGTATATACCTTTCCACTTGTAATTTCCCTCGGTTAGCACCGGCGATACTACATCTATTTCTGCCTCTTCGTCGGTTTCGGGTTTCAGTACATCGGCCTTTAAAATAAAGGTATTAAACAGGGTACTTTCTACCGTTGCCGGCGGGCCCAGGGCATGGCCTTCTTCGCCATCAAACAGTTGTACCGATACTTTTACCACTTTATCGTACCCGGCCAGCTGCTTATAAAAATTAGATTTCAGCTTGTTTATTTTCAGGTTGTGCTCAAAAATATGGAGCACGTTTTCCATATCCACCTCGGCGTTTTCATCGCGCTCGGCCTGGCGAAGCTCGCGGCGCAGGGTATCTATACGTTCTTTGGTTTCGTCCTTGTCTTCTTCATTTACTGTTTTATCCAGGTCAATCTCCAGCGGCAGCATATCGTAAAACAGGCCGGCTGCAAAGTTCTGGTAGTAGGGGCTACGGCCTTTCAGCACAAAGCGTTCGGATAAACCACCCTTGCGGTTAGGGTATGGCTCTGTTTCTACCTGTAAACGAGCATTGAGGATAGATGAAATTTCTTTAAACATGGCCAGCAGACTGCTCTCGCACTTATTGCGTATCTGCGCATTCATGCTGTGCGACTCATCTGAAAAGTAATAGTGTATTTCTACCTTACCTGCTATTTGCTGCTCTGCTGCCATATTGTTTTAAAAACTAAAGGGGCACGAATGTAATTTTTTACCCTCAAGGTGCAAAGCACTTTTAATATAGCTTAATAAATAACCCGCTGTGGCGCTAAAACAATTTAAGCTGTGGCTTATGGTTACCCTGCTCCAGAATAATAGCATTGCGGGTTTCTTCATAAAGGCTGTAGTTGCGTGCAGGCCATTGGCGGCCCTGTAAGTATTTTTGTCTGGCCAATGCAAACTGTGCGCGTATCAGCTCGGCAAATTTACCCTCGCCGCGCATGCGGCGACCATACTGGCTATCGTTCAGTTTACCGCCATGCATGGTTTTTATCTGGTTAATTACTTTGTTGGCCCGGTCGGGAAAATTACGCCGCACCCAATCTTCGAATATAGTGCCGTTGTGGCCATTAAGCCTTACCACAATGTAGCTTACACTCAGCGCACCGGCATCGGCCACAGCCTGCACGGTACTAAAAATACCTTCATCGTTCAGGGCAGGTATTATGGGGGCTACATTAACATTAACCGGCACCCCTGCCGCAGTAAGGCGCTTAACAGTACGCAACACACTGTGCGCCGAAGAAGTACGTGGTTCCATTACCCGCTTTAGTTTTTCATCCAGTGTGGTTAAACTCATGGTAACCGATACCAATTGCAGGCTTGCCAGTTGTGCCAGTATATCCAGGTCGCGCTCTATCAGGCTGTTTTTGGTAATAATACCCACGGGGTGCTTAAACTTATAAAACACCTCCAGCAATTTACGGGTAATACCCAACCTGCGTTCGGCGGGCTGGTAACAATCTGTATTGCCCGATAGCATAATGCCATCAGCTTTCCATTTGCGGCTTAGCAATGCATCATTTAACAACTGCGGGGCATTGCGCTTTACCAGTATATTCTGCTCAAATTCGGCACCAGCACTGTACCCCCAGTACTCGTGTGTGCCACGTGCATAGCAGTAAATACAGCCATGTTCGCAGCCCTGGTAGGGGTTCATGCTCCAGGTAAGGCCCAAGTCGGGGCTATCTACCTTATTAAGTATAGTTTTGGGGGCAACATCAATGTATTTTGTTTTAGGGTTTTCTGTCAGCAGTTCTTCCCTCTCCTGCTGGGTAGCCAGGTCATCGACATATAGCTGCTTATCGCTGTTTTTAAGAAACCTGTTGGCCGGGTTAAGCTGCGAACCGCGACCCTTTATATACGTATTTTCATGTTTCATAGCCAACAATAATACTAATATTATTAGCTTTTATTTTAGCAAAATTCAATAATTATATAAACAATAGCTTGTTTTTAGAATCGCAGAAAGTTACCAACAAAAATACCCCGGCGATAAACACCACCGGGGTACTACTATAGGATAGAACATCCGGCCAGGCCAGATGCCATTAATAAATGATAGAGGCCATACCTACTTCGCTGTACACTCGTAACCACGCTCTTCGTAAGCATCAATGGTCATTTGCAGACCTTCGGATTTATCCGGAAAATCTTTTGAGCAGAACTCGCGCACATCGTCGTTACCAAAATCGCAGGTATAGCATTTACTGCATGATGAAGCAGAAAAAGAAAGTAATGTTGCTACAAATAAAAAGAGTGAAAAACGTTTCATGTTTAGAATTTAAGACGAACAAATTTGAAAGAAAGAATTGTATTTCCAAAATTTGCGTCATGACATACCTTTATAAACCGTTTGCTACGGTTATAATGCTTTGCATACTACTTGCAGGCAAAGCACAAGATGCCCCCATAGAAAAAAAGCTGGACAACCAGGTACACTTATCAAAAAACCTTAACGGCATGAATGTGCTGGCACAGGTAAACAGCAACTATAACAATGTAGAGGTTATCCTGTATGTAAAAACCGGACCGGTTTACGAAAACGATTCATTTAGCGGTATATCGTACATTACCCAAAGTCTGCTGGCAGAAAAACTTGCTACATACCTTCGGAAGGGTAAACCTGGCTTATCTTTTCAAAATACATCCCTCAGTTCATACATAACCACCGAACTGAGTATTTTTCAGTTAACCACCTCTCCGGTAAGCTACCCGCAGGCACTACAACTACTACACGACTCGGTACTCGCAACTCAAATTTATGAAAGTGACCTGAAACAAACCCTTGAAACGGTTAGAAAAGAGATAAGCGATGGTAAAAGTAATTACAAATCTATATATGAGACAAAAATGCTTACCAAACTATTTCGTAAAGATGCAGGCAGGCAAATACTGGTGGGTGATACCTCTGGCCTATACAAAAGAATAGATATTGACCAGGTAAAAAGATATTACACCCGCTACTATGTACCGAATAACTGTATTATCAACGGATATGGCAACTTTAACTTGTTCCAGTTTCAGGACCGTGTAACAGCTACCTTTAAAGATCTGGTAAAATCTAAGTTTGACCCGGAAACAATAGTTAAGATTATTGATTTTAAGGGTATGGTATACAGCACTCAATATACAGTTAATGCCCCTGTAGAGCAGCCACAAATTGAAATTATATGGCAGTTTCCGGGCACGCGTAGTAATGTAAAAAGCAGCTACCACGCCTTTTTACTTAGTGCCATGCTTAACGATCCCAATAATTACATACAAGTAAAAGCACGCAAACTAGGGTGCCGTAAACTTACTGCAACATATGATGCCCGTAACTTTAGCGGCATTTTTAAAATAAGCATGCTGCCCGACAAAAACCGCCTGTATGAGACCTACCAAATGGTACTTAAAGAAATGCAACGAATAGACGAAACCCTGGTAAATGAAAGTATGATGAAAGTGGGGATGTTGAATTTTCAGAAAGAGTACAACAACATAAAGGCCAGTAAAGATTATATACAGTGGCTAACCAAATATTATGTATACAACGATGAAACATATTTCCCTGCGCTGAAAGACAGCGTATTTTTACTGGGTGAACGCCGTATGCGTAAATTTGTAATTGAGTATATTAAACAAAGCCCGCACATAACTGCGCTGATGATTAACGAAAGTGACAGGGTTATATTAAAGATAGACTCGCTGATGCCCGAACTAGATATTGATGTAAACAATTATATATTTACCTACCGGCCTAATATAGCCGACCTTGAGGGCCCTGAAAACCTGCACAAATTAAATAATCTACTGCAATGGCTTACCATAAACCCCGATATGGTAGTACAGGTAAACGGTTTTGCCGACAAGGGTGAGTTTGGCAAAGCAAAAGATGATAGTATTAAATTATTTATTGACTCGATACCTACCTTTAAAAAGGTGCGGGAAGAATGGATTAAAACCGGATCGATACGAATAGAGATGATGCGGGCCATGAAAATTATTAAATACCTGAGCGACCATGGCATAGAAATGGAAAGGCTGAAAGGTACCAGTATGCCGTTCAGTTCTAAAAACAAAGAAGAAGAGCTGGCTAATATGAAATGTACCCTCACTATTGAGAAAATTCGTAAATCGCCATCGGTTTACGAATACCATTACGGAAAGAAAAAAGAAAACGAACAACATGAATAGCAAAACACCTAAGGACTCGACGATAATAATGACCGAAATAGTGTTACCCAACGATACCAATGCACTGGGTAACCTTAGGGGAGGTAAAATACTGCACTGGATGGATATAGCCAGTGCCATAGCGGCCGGTAAACACTCTAATGCGGTGGTGGTAACCGCATCGGTAGATAATGTATCGTTTGAAAACCCTATAAAGCTAGGCGATGTAGTAACTATAACTGCCAAAGTTACGCGTGTGTTTAACACCAGTATGGAAACACACATAGAGGTATGGGCCGAAAACCTGCCTTCGCAAACACGCTATAAGTGTAACGAGGCATACTACACCTTTGTAGCACTTGACAGCAATGGCAAGCCCAAAAAATCGATAGCACTGGTACCGGAAACAGAAGCTGAAAAGAAAATGTATGATACAGCACTGGCGCGCCGCGAACTGCGCCTGGTACTGGCTGGCCGCCTTAAAATGAACGACAGTAAAGAGCTGAAAAAACTATTTACCGAAACAAGCACAGGTTAAACCTGCCGGCTTTACTCCGGTTCTTCTATTTTGCCCTCAAAATCAGCTTCGTAATCAGGATAATTTTCTGCTTTGTAAGCATCAGTTGCATAATAGTACAGCACTGGCTCTAAAAAATAGGCCTGCTGGTAGCCATTACGGGTACTAAGCACCTGCCCATTTTCGGCAATGAATGTAATTGCCGGGTACGAGAGTTTACCGTTTAATATGTAGCGGGCAAAATCGTGTGCCAGGCGGTTCTCATCCTGGATATATTCATACCGGATACCCTTGTAAGTAACAGGTTCTTTACTTTCGGCATTAAACTTAACCGGGTAGTAGTTATCGTTAATATACGCAGCTATTTCGGGGTTGTGGTAAGTTAGCGAGTCCTGCAATTTGCACCAGCGGCACCATTTGGCGTATACGTGCAGCAGTATTTTCTTTGGGTTTGTTTTCTGTGCAGCTTCAGCTTCCTCTATAGTCATCCATTTAATAGCAGGCACTGGCCTGACAGTGGCTTGTGGGTTATTATCCTGTGCATTTAAAAAGCACACGGCCAGTAGAAAAAGTATAGTGGGGGTAACTTTCACTTAGCTGAGTTTTAGTTATACCAATATAGCTAAAAAACACCGGCTATTGCAAATAATGTGTGCTAATAAAAACAGGGTTAAAACTGTTACCCCCACCGCTGAGCAACATCATTTTGCCAACAATGCACTAAAACGCTTTATTTACAATATGAAACCAATGCCTACCAGGTATACCATTGTATTGGCCCTTATACTGCTTTTTACCACCCAGTGCAAAAAAGACAAGGATAAGAACAATAACAACAACCAATACACTACACTTGAAAACACTTATGGCTATGGAGTGTTAAACAAGATAAAAGGTATATGGAGCGGACCGGTAAGTTCTACCACCATGCTGGGCAGCTATCCGCTATGGATTGTTGATTTCAGGCCGGTGGCCGAAAACCAGATTTCGGCGAAAAATGAACTGGACCCGATGAACGATATACACATGTCGTTTTTTATAACCAAATACAAAGGTGAGTACCGGGTAGCTTTCCGTAACGGTGGTGCTTTTGCCGGCATGACCCGCGTATCGTACTTTGTGGCCGATAGCGTGGCAGAAACAACAGATTACAGTTACTACCGGTTTGCCGAGGCGGTGAAAGGAATTAGCCGCGCCTACACCGAAGTGCTTTTTCGCAACGATAGCGTGCTACTTAGTTCGTACACCAATAAGTACAATACCCAAAGCGGGGCCACCCTGCATATGCGCTGGAGCGCCGGCCTGCTGGATACCACCAGTTGCCAGGCGGCTGTAGCGCATTTTGGGTTTCCGAAAAAAACACTTGCAAAAGATTTTTCTACGGCATTTGACGGGCGCGAAGAAGCAATTTACTATTCGGCCACCGGTGGCGGCGACCCTTACCCGGAGGCAGACCAACCTTACCTGGGCAAGGCCAACATTACCTACACCTATGCCGGTGTAACACCTGCAGCTGGCAAAAAAACATTTTTGATTATTACCACACAGCCGCTTATAAACGGTTTTAGCCTTAACTATGCCAACCTGCGTTTCAGGTCGCGGTATGTAATGCTGGATGCCACCGATACAGATTTTACCTTTAACTATATGCACCCCGGCACTTACTACCTGTATGCACTTTATGATACGGATGGCAATCAGAATTTCAGCAGTGGCGATTATGTAAGTACCACTAATGCTACCTTTACACTACCCGAAAAAGGGAATGTAAATGCCGCAACACAGATTAACTTTATGATACCATAGCTACAATAAGTATTATTATGTAAACGTGTTACATAGTATGATACCACCCTGCCACACCCCACCACCAGATAAACAGGATTACCTTACCCAATTGGGGCGCAGCCTGGTTAAACGGTACGGTAAAAAGAAATACTATAAACCTAAAGAGGTTAAAAAAGCCAACAAAGATACCGACTATAGCAATTACGATTTTGATTGTTGGGGCCTGAGCGTATTTTCATCGCGCGAAGACTTTACTACCTACCACCAAAACACAGGTGAAGATTGCGATTACAGCGCCATGCGCACCACCATGCTATCGGATATTGCCGGCACTTCATTTGACAGCACCAGCTTTCCGGATATTGACCTGGATACTTCGTGGCTGGATTTTGACAATGTGCTGGAAGGTGTAGGCGATTTTTTTAGCCGTATATGGGAGTCGCTACCCGATATGGATTTTGATTTTGATAACGACTAGCGCATAAGTTAAAAAGTAACAAATAAACAGCGCATATTGGGGGCGGGTATTAACTATTTGTTCCCTTTACCGCGTATGAAAAAACAGTTGCTAATTGCCATTTGCTACCTGGTGGTAACCACCACCGTAACAGCCCAGGATGATGCCAGCAAAGCCTTGTGGCCCACCGAAACACCCGCCATAGATGGCCAGATAAACGACTGGCCGACCCCGTTTAACCTGTATGACGGAGCCACCGGTGCGCTGTTTGCCATTGCCAACGATAGCGCCAACCTATACCTGTGCGTAACCGCTGCCGATAATTATAAAGTGGCCAAAATGATGCAGTACGGCTGGGAAATTGTGTTAAGCTGTAAGGATAAGAACCGTAAGGTAAATGCCGAAATTGCGTTCCCTACCATGCAACAAACCGAGAATAACCCGAACACTGCACCCGGGCTACAACGTAACATAAACGCCCAGGTAAGCCTTTACCGTGCACAGTTTGCCACCGTAAAAGCCAATGGTTTCCGTACACAAAACGGCATACTTAACGTTACCGGCACTACCGGTATTAAAATACAAACCGGTGTAGATAGTGTACAGGGGCTGGTGTATGAAATAGCCATACCGTTGGCCGAACTGATGGACCCTAAATTTATTACCCTGAACGAACAATTCGTTTTAACACTTAGCGTTATTGGGGTGCAGCTAAAAGCAGTGCCGGCCGATAACAGTGGCTGGGATAACGGCGGCACCAACATACGGCAAAGTACTACCGGCAGTATGAACCGGATAGACGCTATGAATGGTGTGAACCAAAACCCCAACGACCTGTCATCGCCGGGTGCCGATGATGGCCGTGTTACCACCCGTGCGGTAACAGACCGCACCACGCTGAAACAAAAATTCAGGTTAGTAGCCGGCAAGCAATAACAAAAAAACGAAGCATTAATGCAGACAAAAAAACTACGGATAACAATTATAGCCGGTGTGCTGGTTAGCCTGCTTACAGCCAGCCAGGGCTGCCAGAAAGAAGATACAACCTTTTCGGGAGCCAAGGTTGTAAGCGAAACCAACCTGCGGCAGGGCTTTACCGATACTTACACCTACAATGCCAACGGCGATGTTGCACAGATAAACAACAGTTCGGGCGATGTGGTAGTGTTTACCTACAGCGGCGATACCGTAACCAGGCAAACGCTGTCGCAAGGCACAGTAGTATCGAGTGCTGTAGTATATCTGCTGGGGGGCGATAAATATACCGACACCTCATACGGCTTGTACCAGGCACAAAACAGCAGCAGCAGCTATGTGTATGATGGCAACGGGCAGCTAACACGGCAAACCAATTACTCGTACGGTAATGTTACCACCACCAATGCGTACACCCTTACCGCCAAAAATGTTACCACCCTGCTAAGCACCACCGGCGGCACACAAACCCGCTATGAGTATAGCTATACCACTACCACTAATACAATAGGCGTACAGAATTTTGGTATGGGATTTATGGGGGTAGGCTCGCTGTACCTGCCGCAAACGCGGGTAAAACTTAACCAGAACGGCGATACACTGGAGGTACTTACCTACCGGTACGGGCTTGACGATAACTCGCAGGTGAAAATTAAAACCAGCTACAATGCAGCCGGTGCATTGGTAGATTCGATAGCCTACTCCTACTAATCAATAAGTAGCTTAAACAGCTACGTTATTTTCGCGCAGGGCATCGTTAAGCGATGTTTTTTTATCGGTAGATTCTTTTCGCTGGCCTATGATAAGCGCACAAGGCACCTGGTATTCACCTGCCGGAAATTTTTTGGTGTAGCTACCTGGTATTACCACCGAACGGGCCGGTACTACACCTTTATACTCTACCGGTTCGGGGCCGGTTACATCAATTATTTTAGTGCTCATGGTTAGCACCACATTGGCACCCAGCACGGCCTCCTGCTCTACCCGTACGCCCTCTACCACTATACAGCGCGAGCCAATAAAACAGTTATCTTCTATAATAACCGGTGCGGCCTGCACGGGCTCCAGTACGCCGCCTATTCCTACGCCACCGCTCAGGTGTACGTGCTTGCCTATTTGTGCGCAACTGCCCACGGTGGCCCAGGTATCTACCATGGTACCTTCATCTACATAAGCACCAATGTTTACGTAACTGGGCATCATTATTACACCTTTTGCAACAAAACTACCATAGCGGGCTATGGCATGGGGCACCACGCGCACACCCAGCTCTTTATAATTCTTCTTCAGGGCTATTTTATCGTGAAACTCAAACGGCCCAACCTCTATAGTAGCCATTTGCTGTATAGGAAAATACATGAGCACCGCTTTCTTAATCCATTCGTTGATAGTCCAGCCGGCCAGATTTTTTTCGGCTATGCGTATAACGCCTTTATCCAGCAGTTCTACCACATCACGTATGGTTTGCTGGGTTTTATCGTATTGCAGCAGGCTTCTGTCGAGCCATGCCTGTTCTATATCGTGTTGTAAATCGGCCAGGTTATGCATTTGAGTATTTTTTGAAACACGACAATTATAGGCTGTTTGTAACTGCTTTGAAAATTTTTGCCCCAACTTTTGTTTTATCCTACATTTGAAACGAGATAATACCACTACTATGCGCGTACTTAAACTTTGCCTGATTGGTGGCCTGCTGATTGTAGCCGGCAGCACCCATGCCCAGATATTTATTAACACCGGCAACCCAAACCTGGATAAGTACAAAAATGAAAACCCGAATGCGGTGATTTGGGAGAACGGCAAAACCGTGCCCATACCCCCCAATACCCCCGAAGAACCGGCTAAAGAAGCGCCTAAAAAGGTTGTTGAAGTAAAAAAAGAAGAGCCTAAAAAAGCTGAGCAACCGGCAGTACAACAACCGGTTACGCCTGTTGCACAAACTACAACAGCTACAACCAACGCCCCTACCGGCGATTATCCGCCCAATGCCATACCCGGCAAATGCTATGCACGCTGCCTGGCACCCGACCAGTATGAAATACGCGAAGAGCAAGTGATAGATAAACCGGCAGCAGTTAAAATAGAAAAAGTACCGGCCAAGTATGAAACTGTGTTTGACACAGTAGTACTGAAAGAAGCCACCACCAAAACCGTAAACATACCGGCTGTGTATGAAAACGTAACCGAAGATGTGCTGGTAACACCCGCCAGCCAGAAATGGGTAAAAGGTGTGGCCGACAAAAACTGCCTTTCGGCTAACCCTAAAGACTGTGAAGTATGGTGCCTGAAAGAAGTACCTGCGGTGTACCAGAAAGTAACCCGTAAGGTTGAAAAAACACCTGCCAGCACAAAACAGGTTGAGGTACCGGCTGTAACAAAAGTAGTGCCGCGCCAGAAAATGATTTACAGCGCCTACGAAAACAAAATAGAAATACCTGCCACTTACAAAACCGTGATGAAAAAAGTGTTAGTTGCCAAAGGTGGTTACCAGGAATGGAAAGAGGTAATGTGCGAACAAAACCTGACTGACACCAAAATAGCAATGATACAAGAGGCCCTGCGCCGCGAAGGATACGATGCCGGACCGGTAGATAACCAGATGGGAGGAAAAACCAAACAGGCGCTCATCAAATTTCAGCAGGATAAAGGATTGCCAGTAGGCAACCTGAACATGGAAACCCTGAAAGCTTTGGGTATAAACCAATAACAGAAGTTTACATTAAACAAAAAAGCCACCTTACGGGTGGCTTTTTTGTTAGGTTATGTGATACTAACAAATACAACAAAACACATCTTTATAAACCGGTAAGCACCATCATTACCTTTTGCTCTTCGTTATCATCGGACCACCACTCATCGGCTTCCCAGTAGTTTTCCCAACCCAGGTGGCGGTATTTTTCGTTTATCTCTATCTCACGTTCGCCGTAGCTAAAATCTTTAAGTATAGTGTTGCCAAACATAAACAAGTCGGCAGCGAATACCAGCGGCTTTTGCTCGCCGGTGCGGTACGAGGTCCAGTTGCCTTCGTAAATAAATCCTGCACGGCGGCTATCATTATCGGTATTATACCATAGGTTATAACCGGTGAGCCGCCCCTTGTCATAATCGGGAACAAAATCCATATAAAAGCTACCGCGGTATGCACCGGTGCCGGGTTTGAGGCTATCTTCATTAATACTAAAAGTGCCCCTGGCATGGTAAGTACCAATGGTAGTATCGCCTTCAAATTTTTGTGTCGTATCTTCATAAGAGTACTGCATAAACTCGCGGTAGTTGTAGGTAAGGTCGCGGTAGCCATACAATGAGTCAATGGTAACAGTGCCTGAAAAATGAGCAATGTTCTCTTTGTACTTACTCTTTCCGGAAATTTTTATGTGTTGAGGATTAGCCGTATCTACCTGTACGCTACTTACATAAAACTCTATGCGGTAATTATCGGGGCCATAAAATCCATTAAACGGACCTTTGATTTCCGATGATAGCAAAGCAGCTATATCTACCCCTTTTAGTATTTCGCGGGCTTGTTGGTTGGGTATGTAGCCATACTCAATCAAATTGGTTAGCGAATCGATGGCGGCGCTATCTATACCAGCAATGCGCATGGTATCGGCAGCTTCTTTGTGCGTAATAAGTATAGTGCGGGGTTTGTCGTTTTTACTGCGCATAAAGTTGCAGGCAGCAAGGCTACATGCCACTACAGTAAACAGCAATAGCTTTTTCATAGGTTTAGTTTGTTTTGTTTATGTATTTGTTGTAAAGAAATTTGTGTAGCCCCAGCACTATCAGCACCTCGGCCAGCAGCCAGTTGCCCACCCACGATAGCCAGGTAATGGTTACATAGGTTTCAATTGGTTTGGTGTGTAACAGATAGTGCATCAGGTAGCCCTCGGTGCGCAGACTAAGGGCGGCCAGTGTAATAGCAAAGCTACGCAGCATCCAGGCTATATGCTCCTGATACTGGTGTTTACGTGCCTTGTGGTAAGCAACAAACGTAACAAACCACCACGCCAGGCATTGTACAAAAAAACCGGTTTTAGCCGGCAAACCACCATTGGCATACATTGCCAGTACCAGCCCCGATGTAGCCGCCACTACCAGTATGGTAAACACATACACCCTGCCAGCATAGCGGTGCGCCTTAGGGTATTGCCTTGCCAGTGCCGGCATAAACTGAGGCCAGCCAGCCAGCAACACTACAGCACTGGAGCCTATGTGTGTATAAAAGCCCAACTGAAACAGTGGCAATGCCAGGGTTTGATTGGTTTTGGTAGATAGAAAAGCGTAGGTATGCTCAAACCTGTAGTAGGGAATTACCTTATAAACCATTAAACAGGTGAAAAGTATAACCGGCAACATACACAAGATATATACCAGCCATGAAGATAAGGAGATGTTAGGTGTGCGCATGCAGTTGCAATAGCTGCTATTAAACGATGGGGGCAATATAGTTATTGTACAAATGCCGGAGCTATACCAACTTTATTTTCAGTCCAAGCTCGTTTTTCATAGTCAGTAACGCCTCGGCATTACCTCGGGCATCGTCAACAGGGTGATGAGTATGTTTTGTTTTACGCAGGTGTTTAAAGTTTTTAAACGTATCGTTAACCAAACCTTTGTACAAACTACCCAGATTTTGTGAACTATGGCCAAATGGGTTAGACCCTGTAAAATGATGAAAATACCAGCAGGTAAACATCCAATCGAATCCATTATTGTCGCTGATAAAAACAGGCCTGTCTTTAGTAACCTGTTGCAGCCAGTTTTTAAAATCCATCATCGCCAGATATGTCTCATCAAAAAGTAAGGTTTCGTTACGTGTAAACCCTGATACAGCAAGCGCTTCGGGCACAAATTTTTCTGAAATGGGCTTTAACCGGGCATAAAATGTTTTATCAAGATTAGCATCGACCAGTACTGCCCCAATAGAAATCATGGAGTAATCTCCGGGTATCGGGCCATCGCTTTCTATATCAACCATTATGTAACTCATATAGTACAACTTTTATCGTTCTCGCTTAATATAATAAAAAAGCAGCAAATGACCTAATTAAAATAATAAGCTGGCTTCCCCGGTTGATACAAAATACAATTTTCGCACGGAGAAAATACTGAGGTAACAGCCGAGAAGTATATACTCTAAAAAATCCAACACCCGAAAAAGTGTTTTGAAAAGGTTAATACGTAGTTACCGAAGTAATGGTAAGATAGCCAACAACTATAGCTGCCTATATATATCACAAATGCCGCTTAGTGGGCGGCATTTGTGTAATTGTGAATTGTGACAGTAAACTTATATAAGGTAAGCAGCGCCTTTGCCTTTTGCATCGAAGGCTACCTGTATGTGTTCTTTCATGGTGGTAGATAAAGACAGCCCCACAAAATCGGGAGAAACAGGAAAAAGCTTATGCTGGCGGTCAACTAATACCACCGCTTGCACTTTTTTGGGCAGGTACTCCATTACCGGTTTAAGTGCATAGTATAGTGTTTTGCCTGTATTGGCAACATCATCTACTATTATAACAGCTTTGTTGTTCAGCGTTTTTTTGCCCAGGTCCAGTACTATTTCTGTACTAAGAGGGTTGGTCTTATCTATGGTAAGCTCCAGCAAGGTAACTTTTATACCATCAATGGCTTCAATCTCTTTTTTAAGCTGTAAGGCATATTGCAGGCCATTGGGTTTAATACCTATTACTACCAGTTCGCTTTCATCGTAATTATCTTCTATTATCTGATAGGCAATACGGCGTGTTTTCTGCACAATAGCATCGTGGTTCAAAATCTCTACTTTTTTCATGTTGCGGTGTGGGTTTATTCTGCTATCAGTTTACCGGCTTTTACGTTTTTGCCATCGGCCTGTAGCAGGTAAAAATAAATACCCTTTGCTAAATTTTCGTTACGCCAGGTGTATTCAGTGCGGCCGGGTACCAGTTGTATCACATCGGCCAGGGTGCCTATCTGGTTAGTAATACGTATTTCGCCGGTGTTGAATTGCAGGCCATCTAATTTAAATGTGGTATAACTGCTGAACGGGTTAGGTATAACCTGCACGTTAACCTGCGAGCCGAATACATTGCGGATACCGGTAAAGGTACAGCTACCATCGCTTACATTGGCAAGTGGGTTATAGTTATCGGCGGTACTGTCGGTGCAGCCATATACCTTAGCCACACAAGTGCCCGAATCTACATTGGCCTGTGGGTTGTAGTTAATACAAAAAGTATCTACCGCGCCAAAGGTTATACAGTTGGTTTGGGTAAGGGCAGCAAAGCCGTTTACCTTACCGTAGCCATACTCATTGTTAACGTTGTTGGTAGTAAACGAGTCTTTGGCGGCGGTGCAGGTAAGGGCGGTTTTAATCTCATCCCAATTGGCAGTAGGGCGTTTTTCTAAATAAAGTGCTGCAATACCCGCCACCATAGCCGATGACATAGAGGTACCACCATTTATACGGTGTTTGCCGCCTAAGCCCACTACACTACGCTGATTATTGCTAAGGCGAAAAGCAATATCGGTAAGGTTACCGGTGGCTACAATAGTATTACCGGTTGCCATCAGGTCGGGCTTGGTACGGCCATCGCGGGTAGGGCCTGCGCTGCTGCTTATATAGCGGCGGCCAATAAACTCGCCCACCGGGAACACATTTACCAGATCTACTACATTAGAATCGATATCGAGATAATTGGCGCGGCTGCTGTAGTTGCCAACGGTAATTACTTTATCGCTGCACTGCCAGCCGCCACCGGTAGTTTTGTTCTTATCGGGGGCACGATAACTGGTTTCTGCCACGGGCACTCCGTTAATTTCAGTTATAATCTGCGATGTGTTGGTAAAAGTAGGATGGCTCCACAAATCGAATTTACCACTTCCTTTGGTTTGCAGCCTCCACAGGTTAGTGTAAGGTGGCTGCACCACTACTGAATACTCAATATGATAACGACTACCCAGCAGGCTGGCCTGCATGTAAATTACACCTAACAACTGGTTAGCATCCTGTAGTGAGTAGCTTTGCGTAAACGAGCCGCCCTGCACGGGGCTGAAATCGGCAACAACGTTGTAATACGGAGTACGGGCCAGGTTGAAGCCTGTTTCGTCGTTACAACCTACTGCAAACTGAACGTTTTTAAAAGAGGAAGTATCGGCCCACAAATCGAAGTATACACCATTGCGGGCATTGTTGTAGGCAAAGAGGGTATATGCCGAATCGGGTGGTACATTATACCCCACATGAAAATCGGTATTACCGGCATTGCCGGCCGCAGCAACCAGTGCACGGCCGTTTCGTTCTTCCAGCAAAGCATCTATCAGTTGGCTGGTAAGGTCTTTACCATCGTGTGGGCCGCTATAGGCTGCCAGGCTGGTGTTAATTACACAAGTGCGGCCCATGGCGTCGGCTTTTTTAAATATATAATCAGCGGCATCGGCTATGTGCGCATCAAAATTAGGGGCTGCTACATCTACCCGTACAAAAATTATCTCGCTTTCGGGGGCTATACCTACGTAACGTTTCTCCGGTGTACTATCGCCGGGCAGCGTATCGCCCAGTAATGAAAAGCCATTGCCGGCGGCGGCACCGGTTACACAGGTACCATGGCTGGCATCGGCAGCAGGCTCAACGTGGTTGCAGTTGCCCAGGTTTATTTCCTGCCAGTTCCATTCATTGCCATAGTTGTACGGCTGCGGGCGGGCTGTGCCGTTGGCATAGCTCTGGTCCCATATATACCGGATACGGGTGTTACCGTTAGCATCTTTAAAATCGGGGTGCTGCCAGTAAATACCGCCATCTATTACCCCTACAATTACACCGCGGCCTTTCAGGTCGCGCGGCAGGGGGGCCTGGCCGGCATGTATAGCATCTACATTGTTGCGTATGCGGGCTGTATCCATCAGCAGGTGGCCGGTAGTGTTGGGGTTTTGTATCTCCTGCACGGCTACTTCGGCGGCAAAGGCGGCCAGTTTACTATCAGGTATCTCTACCGAGGCTATATCTTTATAGCTGTATTTAAGTTTTCCTCCGTATTGCTCGGCAAGCAGCTTTATTTTTTTCACATCGCCTTTTACCAATAAATGCTGGTTGGTGGTACGTACTTCTCCCCTTTTAAGTCGCAGGTTGGTTTCTAAATCGAGTTTAGAGCCTGACTGGGCCTGTGCGAAAAATACGGACGCCAAAGCGAACAAAATCAGCGTGGATAGTTGTTTATTCATAAGCAGTTTGAAAATAGCTTAATTGTTTTTGTTTCACAAAAATGTATTTTCGCCACGTTACATTTATCAACGTATGTTCACCATAATCCAGATTGTAGTATTTATAGTGCTGTGCGGAGCCGCAGGCTACTTTTCGTATAAGGGCTATCTGTTTGTTTACAAAAACATCATGATGGGCCGTAAAGAGGACTACACCGACCGTCCTTCGGACCGCCTCAACAATATGTTGATGGTGGCCTTCGGCCAGAAAAAGATGTTTAAAAACGTGATACCGGCCGTATTGCACCTTTTTATTTATGTGGGTTTTGTAATAACCCAGATAGAGCTGATAGAAATATTTCTGGATGGCCTGTTGGGTAAGCACCGCCTTATTTACCATGCGGTAGAGGGTATTCCTTTTCTGCGCGGCCTATATGTGTTTACCATTTCGTTTATCGAATCGATATCGGTACTGGTATTTGTTGCTACGGTGGCGTTTTTATCGCGCCGCTGGTTGCTGCGTGTGCCACGCCTTAACAAACCAGAGCTGAAAGGCTTTCCGGCAATGGATGCCACTATCATCCTTTTATCAGAAATATACCTGCTGGCCTGCATTTTCAGCATGAACACAGCCGACATGGCTATGCACAACGGCGAGTACGGCTTTTTGGTGAGCGGTATTTTAATGCCGGCGTTTAGCAGTATGAGCCACAATGCGCTGGTAGTAGTTGAACGCATAGGCTGGTGGGGCCACCTATTAGGTGTACTGGCACTGCTGGTGTACCTGCCTTACAGCAAGCACCTGCACATATTGCTGGCTTTCCCCAACACGTACTTTGGCCGACTGGAGCCTAAGGGCTTTATTAAAAACATGCCGCAGATTACTACCGAAATTAAGCTGATGATGGACCCAAGTGCGGTGCCACCACCGGCCGACCCGAATGCGGCACCGGTTAAGTTTGGTGCTAAAGATGTGATGGACCTGAGCTGGAAAAACCTGCTGGATGCTTATACCTGCACCGAGTGTGGCCGCTGTACGGCTGCCTGCCCGGCCAACCAAACCGGTAAGCTACTGAGCCCTCGTAAAATAATGATGGATACCCGCGACCGTATGGAGGAAGTAGGTAAAAACCGCGATGCCAACGGTGGTGTGTTTAAAGATGATGGTAAGAGCCTGATTGAAAACGGTTACATAAGCATAGAAGAGCTGCGCGCCTGCACTACCTGCAACGCCTGTGTAGAAGAGTGCCCGGTAATGATATCGCCGCTGGAGATAATAGTAGAGCTGCGCCGTAACCTGATAATGGAGGAAAGTAACGCACCGGCCGAATGGAACGGTATGTTTACCGCTATGGAAAATAACGGTGCCCCGTGGCAGTTTAGCCAGCAGGATAGATTGAACTGGCAGAAAGACTAAGTATAGACCACGGACGACAGACCACAGAAATACAAACAGCCAACTAACCAATAAGCATTAATCAATAATAAATTTGCAGAGGATGAACGTAAAAACTTATGCGGAATATGCCGCAAACGGAGAAACGCCAGAGGTATTGTTTT
>CAYREY010000002.1:0-13285 GCA_964423405.1 uncultured Chitinophaga sp.
TAAAACACATTATTTATCCTATCAGCGAACATAGGATGACAAATGCAGGGAAGCCCTCGCTGGCCCCACTGGCGCGTCAGCTCGTGCCTAAATGCAAGCACCGTTCTTCGAAGGTCCAACTCGTCCTCGTCTGTAGCTAAGCCCGAGCCAGGGGACGAGGATGTAAACGGTTAGGCATTTGTAATGCCAGATTATTATGCTAATGTAATATTTACCAATCCTTTTTTACCCGCATAATTACTCGCAGAACTGTACACTCTAACACAGAAATTAGCCTGTTACTTGCTGCGGGGTCCTGCCCCGCACAGGCCTGGCTTCAGAGACCCCGCGGGAACACAAACAGACGACCGCTATGCGGTGTTTATTTGTAGCACAAAGTAACTAAGCAGCGTAGCCAAACGTTAGGAGATTTGCCAAATTTTTTACCAATTAGCAAAGCAACTTTTTCGTACTAATACATATATATTATTTATATGTTTATTGTGCAGGCTTAACATTATTGGGGGGAGGGGTGTTAACATTGAAATTTACAAAACGCTGGTAATTAGACTTTTGCGAAACAACAGGGTTAACAGGGTTTTAAAAGCCCCTAAAAAAGAACCCTGCATATATATGCAGGGTTCTTTTGGGTTAGTGTTTAGCTAGTTGAGATAAAGACAGCACAGCACTACCACTCGCAGGCTACCTTGCCGGTGCTTTGGCGGCTTTCCAGGTACTTGTGTGCATCGGCTATATCTTCGGCTTTAAACACTTTACCATCCTGTGGTTTAAATATGCCCTGTTCTACCAGGCTTACCACATTCTCCAGGCAGCGTTGCAGCACATGCGGTTTGTTATCGGCAATGCGCAGCATGTTTACACCTATCATGCTTTTGCTGCTCATCATAAATATAGCGGGGTGGTATATACCAAACTGTATGGCCTTACCCAGCTTGCTGAAAATATTGGTAGCATCGGTCATTTGCGCGGCGCCATAGCATACTATGCGCCCGCCAGAGGCCAGCGCCCCTATACCTTTGCGCATAAACCCGGCACCTACGGCATCAAATATCACATCTACCCCATCGCCTTTGGTTACTTCATCTATATACTCATCAAACTCTACCTTGCTGGTATCTATTACATGGTGGGCGCCCATTTTTTTCAGCATCTCTACTTTGCTGCTGCTGCCGGTGGTGGCAAATATCTCGCACTTTTTATGTACGGCATACTGCATAAGGGCGGTGCCCACCCCGCCTGCGGCAGAGTGTATCAGCACGCGGTCGCCTTCGTACAGGTTTACCATTTCGGCAGCGCAGTAATAGGCGGTGCAGTATTGGGTGGTTAGGGCTGTTGCCTCGGGTATGCTGATGTGCTCGGGTATGCGGGCTACAGCACGGTGGTCGGTAAGCGCAAACTCGGCATAGCCGCCAAAGCGGGTTAGTGCCGTTACACGGTCGCCCTCAGCCACATTGGTAACGTTAGCCCCTACGCGCTCTACCTTGCCTACTACATCGTAGCCTATCAGGCTGGGTATGGGCGGGGCATCTTCGTACATTCCCTTACGGGCCATTACATCGGCAAAGTTAAGCCCGAAACCCTGTACCTTTACCAACACCTCGCCGGGTTTGGGTACAGGTTTGTGTGTTTCGCGTACTTCAAAAGCCTCATCGGCAGCGCCGTGTTTTATAATGTAAATTCCTTTCATGTGGAGGTGTGTTTACGGTACAAGATAGCAAAAGCCACCTAACCCCCAAACCGCTGTAGCTGAACGTAGTTTTGGAAATGCCGTGGTTTAATGTATATTTGCACCAGAATTTTAAAGGGTAGAGGGGACGAGAGTCCCCTCTCTTATTTTTTGGATATGAACTTTGAAGCAGTAAAAAGCAGGATAGAAGAGTGGTTGCAGCCCGTGCTGGACGAGAAAAACCTTTTTCTGGTTGACATCAAATTTCCGATGGGCCGCCAGATAGAGGTGTATGTGGACAGTGACGAAGGCATCCATATTTCGGAGTGTGCCGATATATCGCGCTTTTTAGAGAAGAATCTGGATGGCAGTGGCCTGGTGCCCGATAACTACATACTGGAGGTTAGCAGCCCCGGTATGAGCAACCCGCTACGGGTACCCCGCCAATACAAACGCCGCATAGGCCGTGTGCTTGAAATTGTAAAAACCGATGGCACCCAACTGGAGGGTGAACTGATAGAAGTAGGCGACGACCAGATAAAGCTACGCGAGGTGCTGGAGCCGCTTAAAGGCAAAGCAGCCAAAGCAAAGGCGAAAGAAATTGCAGAACCCCGGGAATATGTGCTTAGCTTTACCGATATTAAAAAGGCATTGGTACAGTTTAAATTTTAAAAACGGAATTGATCATCTAAAACCATAAATCTTCAAAACAAAAAAATTAATACCATGAACAGTTTAGAGCTGATTGACTCGTTCAGCGAGTTCAAACAAATGAAGAATATCGACCGACCTACTATGATGAAGGTGCTGGAGGATGTGTTCCGTACGCTGTTGCGCAAAAAGTATGGCGATGTAGATAACTTCGATATCATCGTAAACACCGACAAAGGTGACCTTGAAATCTGGCACCGTAGGGAGATTGTGGAAGATGATGCTGTTGAGAACCCAATCACTCAAATTGGTATTACCGAGGCTAAGAAGATAGAAGAGGATTTTGACATTGGCGAAGAAACCTACGAGAAAATTACCCTGGAAAGCTTTGGCCGCCGTGCCGTATTGGCTGCCCGCCAAACGCTGGCATCGCGCGTTGGCGACCTGGAGAAAGACGAGATATTTAAAAAATATAAAGACCGTATAGGCGAGATATTATCTGCCGAGGTTTATCAGGTTTGGAAAAAAGAAATACTGCTGCTGGATGAAGAAGGCAACGAACTGTTGCTGCCAAAATCTGAGCAGATTAAAACCGATTTCTTTAAAAAAGGCGAAACCGTACGTGCAGTAGTTAAGAAAGTAGACCTTCGCAATGGCACACCTATTATCATCCTATCGCGTACCGATAACTCGTTCCTGGCTAAGCTGATGGAAGCAGAAGTTCCGGAAATTTTCGATGGTTTGATAGTAATTAAAAACATAGTACGCGAACCGGGCGAAAAAGCTAAAGTTGTAGTTGAAAGCTTCGACGACCGTATAGACCCTGTAGGCGCCTGCGTAGGTGTTAAAGGTTCTCGTATCCACGGTATAGTGCGCGAGCTGAAAAACGAAAACATAGATATTATAAACCATACCAATAACCTGTCGCTGATGGTACAGCGTGCACTGGCTCCGGCAAAAATCACATCGCTGGATATTAACCAGGAAGGTAAACGCATATCGGTTTACCTGGCGCCCGATCAGGTATCGCTGGCAATTGGTAAGCGTGGTGTAAACATTAAACTGGCCAGCCGTTTGGTAGGTTTTGAAATTGATGTTTATCGCGAAAATGAAGAAGGCAATGAAGAGGAGTACGATATCGATCTGGATGAATTTGCAGATGAGATTGACGACTGGATGATAGACGAGCTGAAGAAAATTGGTTGCGATACGGCTAAGAGCGTACTGCAGCTAAGCGAAGACGAGCTGGTGCGCCGTACCGACCTGGAAGAAGAAACCATCAAAGAAATTCGCCGCATATTGCAGAGCGAGTTCCAGGATGAGAAGTAAGGTTAGTGTGGCTATGAGAGCGTACAAACAACAAACGAATACGTAATGCGTAACCGGCAATGTGCTGGTTGCGCATTGCATAGAAACGAATATTACTATTCACAAAAAATATATGGCAGAAGTAAAAGCAATTAGATTAGCAAAAGCAGGAGCAACTTACAACGTATCGCAAGACCACATTGTTGAAGCGTTGAAAAAGGCGAAGTTTGAACTGACGGGTAACCCGAACGAAAAACTTACGCCCGAAATGATTGCCGTGCTGGACAAGGAGTTTGGCGCTGATAAGTCTATTAAGCAGCAGGCTGATAACTCTAATATTATAGAGAAAGCCAAGAAAGAGGTAGTGGAGGCTAAAGAAGAGATTGTTGTAGCTCCACGCAAAGAGAAAGAGGAGAAAGACCTGCTGATTACCAGCAACGTTGTTCAGAAAGAGAAAGAGCCTGAGAAAGAAAAGGAAAAGGAGAAAGAGAAGGAAAAAGAAAAAGAGCCCGAAGCGGAAGAACAGGTTATTACTGCCAAGAAAACCACGCTGGAAGGCCCCAAAATTGTAGGCAAGCTCGAACCAGAAGAAAAACCTAAGAAAACTACCAAAAAGAAAGAGGAAGAGCCGGTAGCCCCTGTTATTGAACAGAAACCGGTGGTAGAAGAGCCAAAACCGGTTAAGAAAGAAAAACCAGAGCCGGAGCCGGAAATTAAAATTGAAACCAAGTACCAGACATTGGAGGGTACTAAAGAGGTAGGTAAAATAGACCTATCGCAGTTTGAACCGCGCCCGCGTAAAAAAGAAGAGAAGAAAGAAGGTACCGGCACCGGTGCTGCAGGCGAGAAAAAAATACGCGAACGTAAACTGGTTAAAAAGAAAGAACGTGCGCCACTTGGCAACGACCAGTTCTACGATAAAAAAGTTGAGAACTTCCAGCGCAAACGCGACTTTAAAAAACCCGACCACAGCCAACCGGCCACACCACCCGAAATTACCGAAAAGCAAATTGAGGATAAGATTAGGGCTACCATGGCCAAAATACAGGCCCAGACCAGCAAGAGCGACCGCTCTAAACTGCGTAGAGGTAAGCGTGAAGCCATACAGGAAAAACTGGAAGCACAGCAGGAAGGTATGCAGAACAACAAGCTACAGGTGGCCGAGTTTATATCGGTATCTGAGTTGGCTTCGTTAATGAACATGGCACCGGTACAGGTTATATCTACTTGTATGCAGTTGGGTGTTATTGTATCTATTAACCAGCGTTTAGATGCTACCATTATTGAACTGGTAACACAGGAACATGGTTACGAGGTTGAGTTTATTTCGGCTGCCGACCAAACCGCCTTTAAAGAAGAAGAACCCGATAAACCGGAAGATCTGGGGCCTCGTGCACCTATTGTAACTATCATGGGGCACGTTGACCACGGTAAAACATCGTTGCTTGACTACATCCGTAAATCGAATGTGGTAGCAAAAGAGGCCGGCGGTATTACCCAGCACATTGGTGCCTACGAAGTAACTTCGCCGGATGGCCGTAAAATATCTTTCCTGGATACGCCGGGTCACGAAGCCTTTACAGCGATGCGTGCACGTGGTGCCAAGGTTACCGATATTGCAGTGATAGTAATTGCGGCAGATGATGCGGTGATGCCACAAACAAAAGAGGCTATCAACCACGCACAAAGTGCCGGTGTGCCAATGATTTTTGCTTTCAACAAAATAGATAAAGACGGCGCCAACGCCGATAAAATCCGCGAACAGCTTTCGCAAATGAACCTGTTGGTTGAAGAGTGGGGCGGCCCTTACCAAAGCCAGGAAATTTCGGCCAAAAAAGGTTTGAATATAGACCTGTTGCTAGAGAAAATACTGATACAGGCCGAGTTGCTGGAACTGAAAGCTAACCCTAAACGTTTAGCTACCGGTTCGGTAATAGAGGCAACGTTAGATAAAGGCCGTGGTTATACCACTACCTTACTGGTACAAAACGGTACGCTGGAGATGGGCGATATTATAGTGGCTGGTCCATACATGGGCCGTATTAAAGCTATGTTCGACCATACCGGCACCAAGATGAAAGAAGCAGGCCCATCGGTACCGGTACAGGTACTGGGCTTAAATGGTGCACCACAGGCGGGCGAAAAATTCAAGGTATTTGCCAACGAATCTGACGCTAAGGAACTGGCCAACAAACGCGCACAAATTGAACGCGAAACCGGTATTCGTACCAAGAAACACATTACGCTGGATGAGATTGGCCGCCGTTTGGCACTGGGCAACTTCAAAGAGCTTAGCCTTATCCTTAAGGGCGATGTGGACGGTTCGGTGGAAGCGCTTGCCGATTCATTACTGAAACTATCTACCGAAGAGATACAGATACGTATTATACACAAAGGTGTGGGTGCTATCTCTGAGTCGGATGTGTTACTGGCAACAGCTTCCGATGCTATCGTGATAGGCTTTAACGTTCGTCCTAGCCAAAATGCGAAGAAGATTGCCGAAGCCGAAGGCGTGGATATCCGTCTATACTCAATCATCTACAACGCTATTGAGGAAATTAAGAGCGCTATGGAGGGCTTACTTGAGCCTAAGATTGAAGAGAAGATTATTGGTAACCTGGAAGTACGCAGCGCCATACATGTTAGTAAAGTGGGTACCATTGCCGGTTGCTTTGTTAAAGAGGGACGTATTCTCAGCAAATCTAAAGTGCGCGTAATACGCGAGGGCATAGTAATACATACTGGTACTGTTGCCGGCCTGCGTCGCTTTAAAGATGATGTGAAAGAAGTAGTAAGCGGCCTGGAGTGCGGTGTAATGGTTAAAGACTACCAGGACATTAAAGAAGGCGACACCATAGAGGTGTTTGAAGAAATAGAAATACAACGTAAGCTGTAAGTTTAAAAACAAGATTTCCGAAGTTTTAAAAACTACGGGAATCTTTCAAAGCCCCTGCATTATTTGCGGGGGCTTTTTATTTGGGTAAACAAAAAACCCGCTACGGGTAGCGGGCTTTTCTGTTTTCATAGTATGGTTACAAACTCAGCAGTTTATACTTCTTCGGGCTCTTCTTCTACTTTCAGTACTTCTATGCCCGACATTACCTTACCTTTTATTTTGGCTTCTATTTCGGCCGATAGCCCCGGGTTGTCTTCCAGCATTTGCTTAACGCTATCGCGGCCCTGGCCCAGTTTAGTGCCCTCGTAGCTATACCACGAACCGCTTTTTTGCAGCACGTTTATCTCTACACCCATATCTATAATCTCGCCGTTTTTAGATACGCCCTGGCCGTACATAATATCAAACTCACACATTCTGAAAGGAGGGGCCATTTTGTTTTTTACCACTTTCACACGGGTACGGTTACCGGTAACCTCGTCGCCTTCTTTAAGCTGGCCTACGCGGCGTATATCTAAACGTACCGAAGCATAAAACTTAAGTGCATTACCACCGGTAGTAGTTTCGGGGTTACCAAACATTACACCTATTTTTTCGCGCAGCTGGTTAATGAATATGCAGCAGCAACCGGTTTTAGAAATAGTACCGGTAAGTTTACGCAATGCCTGGCTCATCAAGCGGGCATGTAAACCCATTTTGCTTTCGCCCATTTCGCCTTCCAGCTCACCGCGTGGTACCAGCGCAGCTACCGAGTCTATTACTATTATATCAATAGCGCCCGAGCGTATCAGGTGCTCGGCAATATCCAGCGCCTGCTCGCCATCATCGGGCTGAGAGATAAGCAGGTTATTTACATCTACCCCCAGCTTTTCGGCGTAGGTTTTATCAAAAGCATGCTCGGCATCTATAAAGGCTGCAATACCTCCGTTGCGCTGGCAGTTGGCTATGGCCTGTATAGCCAGGGTGGTTTTACCCGACGACTCCGGTCCGTATATTTCTACTATACGGCCTTTGGGCAGGCCACCTATGCCCAGTGCAATATCTAACCCAAGCGAGCCGGTTGAGATTGACTCTACGCCCATTACCTTAGAATCGCCCAATTTCATAATAGTGCCTTTTCCGTAGGCTTTGTCCAGCTTTTCTACTGTAAGCTGCAGGGCTTTGAGTTTTTCTTTCTTTTCGTCAGCCATTTTGTTCATTGTTTAGGTTTGTGAATGTATTGCGTTACAAATCTAAAAGCATTTTTTAAAAAAGCTAAAATTTTTAGCTTGTTATTTAGCAACAGTTCCTTGTTTCTTGTTTTTTTCCGGTACAGTGCCTTTGCTCTCAGCTTGTAAACACAAAACTAAGGGTTAGGTGCGCAAGCTATTTGCGCAGCAAAAATATTTTTAAAAATAATTTGTGGGTGCCCTACGAAGATAGGCAAGTTTGGCCATTGCTCTATTTTTTAAAACACATTCTATTATTAACAGATTATGGGGTTAGCTTGTTTAGCTAAGTATTAGAATTTAGTAAACAAAGTACAAACCAAGGGGTTAGTTGCTTTTTACAATACCTTTTTATTACTTTCAGGTAACAGAAAAAACCAAGCTCAACCGTATGTATTATCGCTCATGGCCTACCGCAGCAGTTCTTGCGGTGCATTTTATTACCCTGCACAATGGTCGCCAGTTATATACCTAGCCGAGGCAACATACCTGTAACGTATCATATCTATAACCATAGTAGTAACTTTAGTAAACGAAACAATTATACCACCATGAAGAAGATTTTTTTACCCCTTTTATTTGTCAGTTTGTTTTTAGGCCGGGTGCAGGCACAGTGTACCGAAACCAACGAAACCAAAGTATTGCTGATAGGCGATAGCTGGGCCTGGTTTATGAACGTAGATGCCAGTATTAATAACGTTTTTAAAACCTGGGGTTTTAGCAATTACAAGTACCTGAGCAATACAACAGTGGCTGTAAACGGTGCCGAAACCGACGATTTTATGAAGCCCGAAATGCAGACTGAAATACGCAGCCTGATAGATAACAACCCCTCAATAGAAGTAGTACACTTAAGCATTGGCGGAAACGATTTTCTGGGCGATTGGAATGTAAGCATGACCCAGGCCGAAGTAGATACACTGGGCGCACATGTTATGTTCCGCCTCGATTCGGTAATCCGTTTTATTAAAACCTGTAAGCCCGGCATTAAGGTGCTGTGGAGCGGATACTGCTATACCAATTTCAAAGAAGTAATCACTGAGTTTTTATCACCTACCAGCCACCCTTTTTACGGCACCTGGCACGGTATGGGCGATCCGGACTTTATACAGATTAATAACATGCAGAATTATATATCGCAGGGTATAACTACTTACTGTAGCCAGAATACCGATGTATATTATGTAAACGCCACCTCGCTCATGCAGCATATATACGGGCAAACCAGCCCCATGAGTGTGCCGCCATCGGGTACTTATGCGCCGTACACACAGCCTATACCTATGGGCGACCCCAACTACCCTTCGCCTAAAGTAAGTATGCGCGACTGGGCTTTTACCAAAGATTGTTTCCACCTGTCGCCCGAAGCGTATGCCCACCTGATAAGCTACCATACGCAGAAGTTTTACCATAAAGAGTTGATGGACGATTTTTATGCGCTGGCCGATAACAGCAACCAAACCGGTTCGGTATCATCTGCCGGTAATGTATCGGGTTCATTATTTGTAGGCGAAAGTGCCGGCGAGCAGTTTGCCACCGTACTATCGTTTAACACCAGCAATATGGCCGATACCACACTGGCCAAAGCCAGCCTGTTTTTGCGCCGCAAAACATTAACCGGCACTAACCCGGTAAGCAGCACTATTGATGTAAAAATTAAAAGCGGCAACTTTGGCGCTACTGCCAGTGTAGAGGCCGCCGATTTCAGCGCATCGGGCGATGCAGCCGGTAACCCATGCCTGTTTGGTTCTAACACCGCCAACGGCGATTGGGTGCGCCTGGACCTGCCAGCCAGCTTTTTGCCTTATATTAATAACAATGCAAACGTGCAGTTTATTGTAACCACACCGGGTGCCACTGGCGGTAAAACAGAATTTTACGATGCTACTGACCCTGATTTTGCACCAGTGCTAAACACTAAATATGGTCAGGTTACCGGTATAAACGAAGCCGGTAAACAAAAAGCATTTAACGTGTACCCTAACCCTACCAGCGGCCGCCTTACTATCGAACCGGTTAACGAAATAATAACCGGTGTAGAAATAACCAATACCCTGGGTGCAGTGGTGCTTACCCCACAATTGCACAATAACAGTATTGATATCAGCAGCCTGCCTGCAGGTATGTACATGTTAAACATAACTACCGCCAACGGCAAAGCCGCGCAGCGTATTTATAAAGAGTAAATACAGCACGGTTTAACATAATAACAAGGCCATACTATACAACGGTATGGCCTTGTTGCTTTTAGCGCGAACCTATTTTGGTTTTCAGGTGTTGAATGTTCACTTTAGCGCCGTTAAATTTTTGTGTTATGGCTCCACATGTTCGCAGGGTAGTTGGTATATGGTTGCTGGTGGGTTGTGTAATGGTTTTTTTTCAGGTAATACTGGGGGGAATAACACGGCTTACTGAGTCGGGTTTATCTATCACCCAATGGAAACCCATTAATGGTATTGTGCCACCACTTAACGAGGCCGACTGGAACCAGGAGTTTGATTTGTACAAACAGAAAGTACAATACAAAGTGATTAACGAGGGTATGACCCTGGCCGAGTTTAAATGGATTTTTTTCTGGGAGTTTTTTCACCGGTTCTGGGGCCGCATGTTTGCCGTGGTGTTTATCTTCCCTTTTATTTATTTCCTTTCTAAAAAGTATCTCAGCAAGCAACTCATTTACTCGCTTATAGGTTTGTTTTTGTTTGGCGGCCTGCAGGGTTTTGTGGGTTGGATAATGGTGAAAGGCGGGCTTACCGGTGTGTTTGTGCCACCCCTGCGCTTAACGGTACACCTGGTACTGGCGTTTATATTATTGGCCTGGACGGTGTGGCTTACATTATCGGTACTGCGAGAGAATTATCAATTATCAATAACCAATTATCAATTAAAGCCACTACGTAGTTTGGCTATTGGTATTGCCGTAGTGTTGCTGGTGCAAATATTTTTAGGCGGTATAGTATCGGGTATGAAAGCAGGTTTAGCGTACCCCAGCTGGCCCGATATGAATGGCGAGTATATACCGGCAGCCTTGTTCAGCGAACCGGTTACCTGGGCCGGCTTTACCAGCTACCTGCCGCAAGACCACTGGGGCCGCACCTTTATACAGTTTACACACCGCAGTACGGCGTACCTGCTGGTAATATTGGTTGCCCTGTTCTGGTATAAATCGCGCAACATTACCAGTGATAGCATTTTTAAACTGGGGCTCAATTTTTTTCCGTTGCTTATTACACTACAGGCCCTGCTGGGTATTATAACCGTGCTTAACTGCACCGGTAAAATTCCGCTGGGTTGGGGTATGCTGCACCAGGGCGGTGCCATGCTGCTTGTAGCCGAAATGGTTTTTATTATTTTCCATCTTTATAAAACAGGTGGAACCGATACAGTGCAAAGTTGAGGGTGTATTTAACCTAACCGGCAAAAGCTGGGTAGTGTTAGTTGAGTGCATTACCGAAGGTTATAAGTTTAGTTATAACAAGCCATATTTACTCGGCGGCTATGCCGGCAATATGTTTGCCCCCATGGCAGCAAAAGATAAGCAAGGTAACGACCGGCTGCACCTTTACTGCTTTACGTTGAACAATCAGGAGGACAGATATAAATTTAAAGAAGGCGATGTAGTTACATTAACCAACACCACACCACTATGAGCGAAAAGAAAAGCTCTTTCATTACCTATTTTATAATTGTAGTAGCAGCCCTGGGCTACTTTGTAGATATATACGACCTGATACTTTTTAATGTGGTTAAAAAGGAAAGCCTGGAAGTATTAATGAAAGGTGCTACGCCCGAACTGATTAAAAGCACGGGCATTTTTCTGTTCAACATGCAAATGACCGGTATGCTGCTGGGCGGCATACTATGGGGTATATGGGGCGATAAAAAAGGCCGCCTATCGGTGTTGTTTGGTTCTATACTGCTTTACTCAACCGCCAATGTGGTAAATGCGTTTGTAACCAGCATACCCATGTATGCTATTATACGGGTTGTAGCCGGTATAGGCCTTGCCGGCGAACTGGGCGCGGGCATAACCCTGGTAAGCGAAACCATGAGTAAGGAAAAGCGCGGCTATGGCACCATGATTATAGTATCGTTTGGTGCGCTGGGTGCTGTGTTTGCCGCTGTGGTAGGTGCCAATGGGCAGGCTATAGGCCAAGTACTGGGCAGCATTTTTAATACCACGTTTGCCAACTGGCAGGTAGCTTATATTATAGGTGGTGTAATGGGTTTGTTGCTGCTGATGCTGCGTGTGGGCACTATCGAATCGGGTATGTTTAAAAGCGTACTGCAAACCGATGTACGCAAAGGCGATATACTGATGTTGTTCAACAACAAAGAGCGGTTTTTGAAATACATTAAGTGTATTCTGGTAGGCCTGCCTATCTGGTATTTTATTGGGCTGATAGTAGCCAACAGCGAACTTATTTGGGCCAAAGACCTGGAGGTGCAGGGCAAGGTGGTAAACGGCTCGGCGCTGATGTATGCTTACCTGGGCCTGAGTGTGGGCGATGTGTTTAGCGGGTTAATCAGTCAGCTATTGCGCAGCCGCCGCAAAGTGGTATTGTTGTATCTGGCATTTAGTATTATGCTGCTGGTTTACTTTTTGTTTTTTGCCAAAGGTATTTCGGTAAATGGTTTTTACCTGCTTACTTTTCTGGTGGGTTGTGCTACCGGCTACTGGGCCATATTTGTAACCATTGCTGCCGAGCAGTTTGGTACCAATATCCGTTCTACAGTTACCAATACGGTACCCAACTTTGTACGCGGCTCGGTGCCCATTATTACCATGTTGTTTCAGCTTCTTACCGCTAACCTGGTAAACAACGTTACGGCGGCGTTTGTGGTTGGGCTGCTGTGTATGGGGCTGGCCCTGTGGGCTATACTGGGCGCACACGAAACCTTTGCCAAAGACCTGGATTATACCGAGTAAAAGACCTGACACAATACGCTGATAAAAAGCACGTTATAACACCATTTCAACATGCCAAAACATTTTTTTGGCAAAGGGCGGGATGTTTTTACTTTCGCACCACATTTAAAACCAAAAGACATGTCAAACATCGCAGAAAGAGTTAAGAAAATTATCGTTGACAAACTGGGCGTTGAAGAAAGCCAGGTAACACCTGAAGCAAGCTTTACGAACGACCTTGGCGCCGATTCGCTTGATACTGTGGAATTGATTATGGAGTTCGAAAAAGAATTCAATATTTCTATCCCTGATGAGCAGGCTGAAACGATAGGCACTGTTGGACAAGCCATTGAATACCTCGAAAAAACGGTAAGTAAATAATAGAGCTTGAAAAAATTGAAAGGTGGCAGATGAATAATCTGCCACTTTGTTTTTATAATAGTGCCGTTAATGTAGTGCCTTGTATAGCTAACCCCGAAAGGGTTTAAAACCCTTTCGGGGTTTATACAAAACGAAACAGGGCCCGCGCAGATTTTTAGGAAAATAAAAGGCACTAACCCGCGTTGTTAACGCACTTTAATTTTCCGGCACATAATTGCAGAGAGCATGGTTTTGAAAAGAGCAGTAGTTACCGGCCTTGGCGCCCT
>CAYREY010000002.1:13385-16375 GCA_964423405.1 uncultured Chitinophaga sp.
TAATTGCAGAGAGCATGGTTTTGAAAAGAGCAGTAGTTACCGGCCTTGGCGCCCTTACCCCGATAGGCAACAACGCCGGCGAGTTTTGGAATAATTTATTGAATGGTGTAAGCGGTGCTGCTCCCATTACACGTTTCGATGTATCTAAGTTCCGTACCCGCTTTGCCTGCGAGGTAAAAAATTTCGACCCGCTTAACTTTATCGACCGCAAAGAGGTAAAACGTATCGACCGGTTTACCCAGTATGCATTGGTAAGCAGCGATGAAGCAATAAAAGATGCCGGGCTTGACCTGGCAACCGGTTTAAATAAAGACCGCGTTGGTGTAATATGGGGATCGGGTGTTGGCGGGCTCGATGTTTTTCACGAAGAGATTATTGCCTATGCCAAAAGCGATGGCACACCGCGTTTCAATCCGTTTTATGTGCCTAAAATGATTATTGATATAGCCGCCGGGCTTATATCTATGAAATGGGGCTACCGCGGCCCTAACTTTGCAACCGTAGCCGCCTGTGCCACCAGCAACATAGCGCTGATAGAAGCATTTAACCTGATACGCTTAAATAAAGCATCGGTGTTTGTTACCGGTGGTAGTGAAGCACCTATCAGCCCCGGCGGGGTGGGTGGCTTTAACGCCATGCGTGCATTGAGCGAGCGTAACGATTCGCCGCAAACGGCCTCGCGCCCGTTTGATAAAGACCGAGATGGCTTTGTAATAGGTGAAGGCGCCGGTGCTATAGTGGTAGAAGAACTGGAACACGCCCTGGCGCGTGGTGCTAAAATATATTGCGAACTGGTAGGCGGCGGCCTTAGTGCCGATGCACACCACCTTACGGCACCCCACCCCGAGGGTTTAGGCGCTGCTATTGTAATGAACAGCACCCTGGAAGATGCAGGCCTAAAACCTACCGATGTAGATTATATAAATGTGCATGGTACCTCTACCCCACTGGGCGATATAGCAGAGCTTACGGCCATTAAAAAAGTGTTTGGTGAACATGCGTATAACCTGAATATATCAAGCACCAAATCTATGACCGGCCACCTGCTGGGCGCTGCCGGTGCTGTAGAAGCCCTGGCCAGTATAATGGCAATAAAAGAGGGTATAGTACCACCTACCATCAACCACTTTACCGACGACCCCGATATTGACCCTAAACTGAACCTAACTTTTAATACCCCCCAAAAGCGCAACATAAACGTGGCCATGAGCAACGGCTTTGGTTTTGGCGGCCACAATGCAACCGTGCTGTTTAAAAAGTACGAAGGGTAATCAGCTAAATAAGCTTTCTTGGTTTTGTATTATCTTTATAGCTCAAACAATATGTTATGAAGGTAACTTTGAATATAGATGACAGCAAGGCTGCGTTTCTTCTGGAGCTGTTGGGTAGCCTAGATTATGTTACCATAGATACCGATGAACAGATGGAAGTGCCTGAGTGGCACAAGGAGATTGTACGCCAGCGCATTAAAGACGCCAAACCGGAGGACTATATTACATGGGATGAAATGAAGAAAAAGATAAAATTGAAGTAGAGCATGAAAGGCTTTTTAGTCACTGTTTTACCCCGTGCTTTATACGATATTCAGGATGCTGTTTACTATTACGAGAGCCTAAGCCCGGGCTTAGGCCGTAAATTTTTTGAAGAGGTAGATACATTTATGCAGGTACTGACAAAGTCTCCTTTTTATCAGGTACGTTATGATAACGTTCGTTGCCTGCCATTAAAAAAATTCCCTTACATGATACATTTCAGAGTGGATGAAGTACAGCGGGTGGTACGTGTTGAAGCCATTATAAACTGCTATAAAAACCCTGACACCACCTGGCTGGTAAATGAACCATAGCTACTACTATGCTTAAATACAAAAAGCATTAAATTGCACCAGACTTAACATCAACAGTCGCTCAGATTTAGTTTTGATACGTAAAATCTACAACACTCTTTTTTCTACCGATAAAGAACTGGCTGCGTACATACGCAGTGTTACTGGTATTACACCCGGCAACCTTAAGTTGTTTAAGCAGGTGTTTCAGCACCGCAGCAAGTTTATAGAACCTAAAGAAAACAACGAGCGCCTTGAACTGCTTGGCGATGCCATACTGGATGCCATAGTGTGCGAGTTTCTGTTTAAAAAATATCCATACAAAGAAGAAGGGTTTATAACCGAGCTGCGCTCGAAAATTGTAAACCGTAAATCGCTGAACGAAGTTGGTACCAAACTGGGCCTGGTAGATAAACTGGCATTTAACCGCCGCAGCATGAACGATGTTTCGAAAGACCTGGCCGGCAATACCTTTGAAGCACTGGTAGGTGCGGTGTACCTCGATTCGGGTTTTGATGCTACCCGTAAGTTTATAATGAAACGGGTATTGAAAAACCTGATAGATGTAGATAGTCTGGAGATAACCAATACCGATTATAAAAGCCAGATATTCCATTACATACAACGCGAAGGCAAAAGCATAGAGTTTAAAGTAATAGAAGAGAAAACCCGTAACCGCCGGGCTTACTTTATAATAGAGCTGCACATCAATGCAAAATCGGTATCGCGCGGCGAAGGTTTCAGCAAAAAAATTGCCGAGCAGAATGCCGCTATGAACGCCCTTAAAGCACTGGGTGTAGAAGGCAGCGCCGAAGCCTGATTATAACTTCAATAGCTTAATTACCTTACTGCTTACTTTAACAAAGTACATGCCTGTACTAAGTGCAGCAACATCCGTATTGGTTTTACCGCTGTTTACTAGTATGCTGTAAACTACTTTACCCTGCACATCGGTTATTGTTACCGTAGCAGGGAAAGCTGTTTCAATTGTAAGATTGTTGCTGTTTAGCGGATTTGGATAAACGGCTATGGCAGATGAAGTAACATCGTTTATACCGGTAGTTTGTTCAATGGTAAGGGTTTGGCGCGCAGTATCGCTACGGCCACAGCTATCGGCGGCTATAAGCGTTACCGTGTAAGTGCCGGTAGCAGCATAGGTATGGCT
>CAYREY010000002.1:16475-22175 GCA_964423405.1 uncultured Chitinophaga sp.
ACACCGGCAGGTGCTACCAGTGCGCGGTTATCATCGGCCATTTGCAGGTAGCTTTCACGCAGGCGGGCGGTAACCCCTTCAAAGGTGCATAGTATAGCATAGTTGGCGCAGTTCATCTGGTCGCCGTATTTTTTACCCCAGGTCATGTAAAACACGGTTTGTGTGCATGGGTTGTTATCGTGTATCAGGCTATCGAGCACACGGGCGTACGGAAAAGTTTGTGCCTGCACCTGTGCCGGTGGAAAGGATGGCTCCTGGCTTTGGGCCTGTACTATTACATAATCCCACTGTTGCGAGTATATTTTTTGTATGGTAGTGGCATTGCCCGCATGGCCTTGTAAGGTAGTGCCACCCGGTGCATTCGAATCGTAGATAATAGTATCGCCACCGCTACGTGCCAGGTTGCTGAACAGCGTGGGCAGGTCGTTAACGGTAACATAGCTGTTACCTATCCATAGTATTTTCTTTTGCTGAGCGTAGGTTTGTACACCAGTCAGCAACAGAACAAGAACAACTGTATATTTCATCGGGGCTTAATTACTTTCCTCTTTGTTCTCTTTGAACAGGTCTTTTTCATCAACCACGTTTACTGCATCACCGTCTTTAAGTGTTTTAGATATTAGTTTGAAAGGCGCTTTAACTACCTGCTCGCCCTCGGTGAGCCCGCTGGTAATTTCAATGTAGTTGGCATCCTGTATACCGGTAGTTACTTTTTTGGCAACCACTTTGCCTTTCTCTACTACAAATACAATTTCGGTAACGTCTTTTTTGCTGTCTTCTTTGGCCTGTGCTTTTGCGGCAGCAGTTTTAGCATACTCTTCATCCTTTTCTTTCAGGTCTTTTTCTTCGCGGGTGGTAACCGATTGGATAGGCACGGTAAGTACGTTTTCTTTTGCTTCAGTTTTTATGTCAACGGTGGCACTCATACCCGGGCGGAAAGGAAATAATTTGCCGATAGCCGGATTGATCAGATCGGCATACGATTCTTTCAGCAGTTTTATTTTTACGGTAAAGTTGGTTGCCTGCGAGGTACTGATAACCTGCCCTACCGAGCTGGTAGATGAGTACGACACCTGCGTAACAATGCCTTTAAATTTCTTTTTAATGTAAGCGTCAACCTCTATTTCTGCCGTATCGCCAACGTTTATGCGCAGCACATCGTTTTCGTTTACATCCACTTCGGCCTGCATATTATTAAGGTCGGCAATACGGATAATTTCGGTACCGGCCATTTGTGCCGTACCCACTACGCGTTCGCCCAGCTTAACATTTACCAACGATACTATACCATCGATAGGGGCATAGATGGTTGTTTTGCGCAGGTTGTCGTTTGCCTGTTTTAGTTGTGCCTCGGCACTGCTTACGCTGAATGTGGCAGCGTTAATCTGTTCTTTGGCGGTTTCGTAGTTGGCACTGGCCTGGTCAAATTGAAGTTTGGCGGCTTCAAACTCTGCGTCAGATATTACTTTATCGTTGTGTAGTTGTGTATTGCGGTCAAAATTGCGTTTGGCCTGATCGAAGCTTGCTTTTGCCTGTATAGAAGTAGCACGGGCGCTGGCCAGCGATGCTTTTAACTGGTTAACACTGGCAGTGGCCTGTGTTACTACAGCTTCGTAAATAGCAGGATTGATAACAGCCATCAGCTTGCCCCTTTTTACCGAGTCGCCCTCTTTTACATATAATTGTATTACCTCGCCCGATACTTCGGAGCTAAGCTTTACTTCGGTTTGCGGGTTTATTTTACCGCTGGCTGTTACGGTTTCTATTACAGCACGTTTGGTTGCCTTATCTACAGCCACCTCCTGTACTTCGCCTTTGCCAATCCAGCCCATTTTTTTGCCGGCAACGGCAAACACAAGTAATAAGGCAACAGCAATGCCCAGGCCAATTAATAGTTTATTGTTCTTCATTTTAGGTAACGTATTGCGGGTGCGAATATAAACGGTTGCAACGATGCAAGCCGGAAAACCAGCATGATTTATATACCTGATTTGCCGTTATATTATCCATGGTAGTGTACAGGCTATTCAAGTGTTAGCTGGCGGCCCTGATAAAAGTCGAGTACTTTTTGGCGGAAAACATAGGTGTACTTGGCTTTTATCATTTCCGACTCGGCAATGGCCACATTGTTTTTAGCCTGTTGCAACTCAAAAGTGCCCAGCATACCGGCACCAAAGCGTTTTTCAAATGCATCGTACGATTTATTGGCCGCCTCGGCACTTTTGGTATTGGCTATATAGCTTTGTATGGCGGCGCGGGTGTTGGTGTACGCCTGTTCTATATCCACACGCAGCTGGTTTTTGGCCGATTCCAGTTGCAGGCTGCGTATCTGCATTTGCAGGCGGGCATTTTGTATGTTGGTTACACGCTGCCATTTGCTGAAAATGGGCACGCTCAAGCTAACCCCCACCACTTTTCTGAAATTATCTTTAAGGCCTTCGCTGAATGTTTTATTACGCAGGTATTCCTGACGTGGGAAGCGGATAACCGTACCACCCAGGTTAACACTATCGGTAGTGGTGTTGTAAATAGCATCCTGACTAAAGTAACCGGCACTCAGGCTACCAAACACAGATATGGTGGGGCTTAAGGCACCGTACGCAATTTTGCGCGAGGCATTGGCACTTTGCAGACGGGCCTGCGCACTCATAATACTTGGTTGGGTAGAAAGGGCCGACTGGTAAATATTGTTGGATGACAGGGCCGCCACATCCTGTACGTTATCTATTTTAATATCGGGGGTAGCAATCACAAAAGTTTCGTCGTTAAGTTGCAATAGCTGTTTTAAGGCCAGTGTGGCCAGGTCAACGGCGTTTTGTGCGGCTACTACGTTGGCTTCATCGCGTGCCAGTTGCGACTCAATATCATAACCGGCTGTTTCGGGTAGCGAGCCGGCGCGTATGCGCGATGCTATGGTTGCTTTCTGGTCGGTAGTAAGTTGCTTTTGCTTTTGGGCTACTTTCAGTATTTCCTGATTGAGCAGTACCTGCAGGTAAGCCGATGCCACGGAAAGAGCCACGTTGCGCTGTGCATTTTCGTAATCGAATTTTGTAGCCAGCAATTCGTACTTGGTGCGCTCTATATTATATATCTGCTGCAAACCGGTAAACACAGGTAGCCCGGCCTGTAGCGACATTTGCACCGATTGCGAGTTACCCTCGGCAAAGCTATACGTTTGCGGGTTGAAACCGTTACCGAAGTTATTGCTGAAAGTAAGGCTACCATCTACCGATGGCAGCAGGTTTAGTTTGCTTTGCAGGTTATCGTTTTTCGACACCTCGGCTACTACACCGGCCTGGCGCACCTGTATGTTATTCTTCAGGGCGTATTCAATACATTTTTGCAATGTCCACAGTTCGGTGGTGGTTTGCGCGTGTGTAAGCTGTGTAGCTAATAAGCAAATGGCTATTGTAAAAATTCGAATGCGTTTCACTTCATTAATTTGACGGCCCTAATGTAAACGATTTGTGTAAACTAAAATTTTACTTCCACCCAAAGTGCTTCTGTATGCGCTCTTTTTGGCGCATGTGGTGGCGGAAATGGATGTTGCAAAGGCTTATCCATTCGGCTGTATTAAGCCAGCCCAGAAACGGGTGTTTTATTTTAAGCGCGGGGTCGCTATCGGGTATGCGCTTTATGTAACCGGCAGCCAACGTTTTTATCTCTTCCAGTTTGGCTATCAATTGCTCTTTACTTTCGGGTTGTTTGGGCACTACAGCCACCTGGCGGGGCATTTCGTACTTAACCGGTGGCAGCGTTTTGAAAGTAAAAATTAAATGGGCGCCCAGCTTCTTGCTTTTGCCGCTTTCGGTGCCCTCCTTGTTTAAGCAGCGCTCGGCATTTTTAAAGAAAAACCCCTTGGCGCTCATCCACAGGTGTATGCCCACCTGCCCTAGACTCCACTCGTTTTCCGATGGTTTTTGCGTTATTTTATCAAAATCGAGCCGTTTATACTCATTTATCCAGTGGTCAATAGCTTCGTTGGTCTGGCGCTCCAGTTTCTGCAGGTCCATAATAGTGGTTTACGATACAATATAATGCATAAGCCGGTGTGTAGGGCTTTTTTATACAACAGGCCGTGCTGTATTTAGTTCAGCAGGTCGTATTCAAAACTTACTTTGGGGCTCTCGGTTATGCGCTTTACTTCTTTGCCATTTTGGTACACAATCAGCGTGGGCACATTGGTTATGTGGTATTTATTTACAATGTGTAGCGGCGTTTTTTTGTTGCGGCCTGCCCCAATTATTTTCATGTATTCTACATCGTAGCCGGCACGGTTAAGTACCTTCATCCAGCGCGGCACTTCGCGCTGGCTATCGCTGCACCAGGTACCCAATACCAGCACCAGTTGCTTGCCGGTTAAATAGTTGTTAATCTTTTTCAGCAGGGTATCGTTGGGCTCATAAGCCCGGTATTCGGGCAAAAACCATTGCCGCATTTCGGCATCCGATGAAAAATTAAGCACCCGTATGTTGCCGGTACGTACCTTATTAAAACTTTGCTGTGCAGTAGCACTAAACACAAACAGGCAACATAGCAAAGCAATAGTCAGCCGCATTTATTTCCATTTATTTTCTACACCTATAATCTTGTGGGCTTCGTCAACCTTCTGGTTAATTTGTCCGGTTAGTATGTGGTAAAACATCACAAAGTCGGAGCCCAGGCTATATAGCGGATACTTAAAAGTAGCGGGCCTGTTTTTTTCTAAACCAAAGTGCCCTACCCAGGCAAAGCCATAGCCACACAAAGGCATAGCCAGCAAAAACCAGGGCTGCATTTTTACTAAAGCCAGCACAAAACAGGTTATTACCAGCGCTGTGCCCACAAAGTGAAACGCACGGTTGATGGGTCGGGCGTGTTCGGTAAGGTAGTAAGGGTAAAAATCCCAAAAGGTGGTGTATTCTTTTTCGGTACTCATGAGCAGAGGTGTTTATGCGAATATAACCAAGTAAGCGGGGTATAAAAAATACGCAGCAGCCGTATTAAAACTACCGGAGAGAAAATATTTTTTGATGTAAGTGTTGCTTTTTGACAAAAATGCATTTTACTTTGCAACACAAAGTGCTTTTGATAAATGGATAACACTAACGAACAATTAGAGCAGATACGCGAGATACGCAACATAATGGAGCGCTCATCGCGGTTTATATCGCTTAGCGGACTGGCGGGCGTATTTGCCGGTTTTTTTGCATTGGTGGGTGCCGGTGCGTTTTATGTTTTTGTAAACAGCAATGTAAACTATGGTTACTCGCGTGTGTTCCGCGATTTTCCGGCCACTATCAATATTGATTTTGTACGGTTTTGTTTGCTGGATGCCGGTGCCATACTGGTATGCTCTATACTAAGCGCCATATTTTTTACTACCCGCAATGCGCGCAGCAAGGGGCAAACTATATGGGATGCCAGTGCCCGCCGCCTGATAATAAATCTGGCCATACCGCTGGTAGCCGGTGGCCTGTATTGCCTGGTGTTGCTTAACTACCGCTTAATAGGTTTAATAGCGCCTACCACACTTATATTTTACGGTATAGCATTGGTGGGTGCCAGTAAATACACGCTGGATGAAATACGCTGGCTGGGTATATCGGAGATAATACTGGGGCTGATTAACTGTGTGTTTATTGGTTATGGTGTTACGTTCTGGGCTATAGGTTTCGGCGTTTTACATATTGTGTATGGCCTTATGATGTACGTGCGCTA
>CAYREY010000002.1:22275-47878 GCA_964423405.1 uncultured Chitinophaga sp.
CTATAGGTTTCGGCGTTTTACATATTGTGTATGGCCTTATGATGTACGTGCGCTACGAAGCAAAACCGCAGGAGAAAAAATACTGGTAATAAAAATGGTGTCACGTAAATATTACATAGAAACCGGTGCAGGCAAAAACGAACTTGCCGACTACCTGATAACCACCCTGCACGATGCACGGGCTACTACCTGTATGTATATAAAAAGTGTAACGCAGGACGAGATAGACTGGCAGCCCTACCCGGGCTGGAATACCATAGGTGCCCTGCTGGCGCATATTATTGCCGGCGATTATTTTTTTAAGCTGTATTTTATAGACAGACGTGAGATGACTGCCGATGAGGAAAAAGCACTGCTACCAGGGCTTGATTTAGGGGAATATGTAGAACAGCTGAAAGGAAAAACACCGGAGTATTATAAGGAAGAGTTGATGCGCTCATTTGAACACATGAAAACCGCTATACAACAATTGAGCAAAGAGCAATTGCTGGAACGCCGGTACGATATATATGACAAAGTAAACGGCAGCGACCTGGGCTGGACACTTTACCATAATGTAGAAGATGAAGTGCATCACCGCGGGCAGATATCTATATTGCGCAAGCTTTATAAACAAATGAAGGAGCAGAAATAGTGAAAGACCTGATAGATAAACTGAATAAATCGTTCGAGAACCGGGTGCGGCTGGGTATAATGAGCGCGCTGATGGTAAACGAATCGGTTGATTTTTTAACCTTAAAGGAACTGCTGGACGTTACCGATGGTAACCTGGCCAGCCACATTACTGCGCTGGAGAAAATAGATTACATAGCCATTAAAAAAGAGTTTGTAGGCAAGAAAACAAAAACCAGCTACGTGGCTACCAGCCTGGGCCGTAAGGAGTTTATACTGCACCTGAACGCCCTTGAAAAATTAGTAAAGCAGAATAAGCAATAATTTTTTTGTCAATTAACTTTGAAATTCAAAGCACTTTTTATGAACCCGAAAGTAATACAACTAAAAAAGCAGATACAGGCCATACTGCTGTTTTTTATGGCGGCACTTATAGTAAGTGGTGCTACAGCTATACCAGCCCACCGCGAGATAAAGTACCTGCTTGGTGTGTTGCCGCAGGATGGTGTACTATACCCCTGGCTGCAACAGGTTTTTACAGCACTGGATACTACCGAAAAATCGTATTCGTTTTTAATGTATGGGTACGACTGGCTGGCCTTTGCCCACTTTGTAATAGCTATTGCGTTTATAGGCCCGCTTCGCAACCCGGTTAAAAATGTATGGGTGCTTGAGTTTGGTATGATAGCCTGTGTGCTGATACTGCCGTATGCATTTGCCTTCTGCACACTGCGCGGCATACCCTACTGGTGGGCGCTGATAGATTGCAGCTTTGGTGTGTTTGGTTTTATACCACTATGGGTTTGCCGCCGCAAGGCTTTGCAACTGGAGAAGATACTGGAGGGTGAACGTTTAAACCTGGTGTTTTAATGCCGCGGCGTAAAACCAATACCCGTAGCCTGCTGAAACAGGTAGCCGTGCTGGGCGCATTGGTGGTTACCAAAAAGCTGTTGGATAAAACCGGCAGCAACGCACCGGAACTAAAACACGATGACCGCCATCTGGAGCGCAAGCTGGCTATTACAGCAGTTATCTATCATGCTATTGGTATAATTTATAATGAGTAAAACAATGAAACTAAGAAGCATAAAGTGGTTTAATGTGTTCTGTGCTATAGCTGGCGGGGTCAGTCTGTCGCTGCTGGTTTTATTTACCGCAGTGGTTGTTTCTGCGCCAATTGTGTTAGATGATCAATTCAGCAGGCCGCCTTTTGTGCCACTGGTTTTATTGTTGTGGCTAGTCTGGATTTTGTTGTATGTGCTGGTTAAACCTTTTCGTGCATAGCACTTGCTTATGTAAAATATATACCATGCAGCATTGGATAACGAATAACATATTATATGAACAATAAACTAACGTTGGCAGATATAATCTGGTTTTTGATTGGCTTAAGCAGTTTTATGCTACTGGCTTTTGTTACCGTTGGCCTGGCATTTTTATGCTTATTGTTTAACGAGGGATTACAACAGTTACTTTTTGTACCTGTAGCCGTTGTATTGTGGGGTATATGGGCCGGATTTTACATGGGTATTAAACACCTCCGCAACAGCCGATGATATAGACCTCTACCTCACCAAAATAAATGTACATGTATGCAACTGTTATTAAGCGGCTGGTGCTGTTATCGGCATTTTGCTTTGCGCTGGAGTTGTACCGGTTAAGCAGCACCGGCAATGCCGGATTTATTTTTCTGCCCTTTAACCTGATACTGGCCTGGATACCCGTAGCCTTTGCACTATTGGCTAACCGTACCCACAAGCGATGGGTATTTGCATTATGCTATACAGCCTGGCTGGTGTTCTTTCCCAACTCGCCTTACATTATTACCGATATGATACACCTGAAGCCCCGTGCGGCTTCGCCTTATTGGTTTGATACGGCCATGTTGTACACGTTTGCGTTTACCGGTCTGCTGGTAGGTATATTTTCTGCACTCATAATCTTCCGTCGCCTGATAGATTTTACCGGTTACTATACCGCATCGGGTATTATGTTGCTGGCAATGCTGGCATCGGGGTATGGTATATACCTGGGCCGTGTGCTGCGGTGGAACTCGTGGAACCTGCTTACCCACCCTACCGGTATATGGTACGATACACTGGCACGCATTACTGATCCGTTCATGTATCCGCGCACCTATGGCATGACCTTGCTGTTCGGCATACTGCTATGGCTGGTGTTTCTTGTTTTCGAATCGTTTATCACTTCTTATCAAACCAATAAAACCACTACCCTATGAAAAAGAACGACTGGTTAATAGTAATCAGCACAGCGGCTTACTCCTTTTTGTTTTACAATCAATCGCCGGGGCTTAATTTTTTTCTGTTCAATCTGCTACTGGTAGTGTTGCTGGCGGTACACAACCGCAGTGCACTCACACAACTACCGTGGCTGGCGGCGGCAGCGGGTTGTATCGTATCTTCATTTTGTGTGTTGTGGTATGGCAATGCATTATCTATACTGGCTAACTTTACATCGATACTGGCGCTGGGCGGGCTTACGTTTAGTGCCGGCACATCGCTGATAATAGCCGGCATTAACTCTTGTTTTTCAGTAGTGGTAACTATCCCCTATGCTATAAAAGGCCTGTTTGAGAGCAGCGGGACGGAGAAAGAGGGCGTAACCGTTTTTGCCAAAATACCGGTACTGTTTATTCCGCTGGTGGTAACGCTTGTTTTCTTTTTTGTGTACCGGGCAGCCAATCCGGTATTCGAAAAATTTACCGATAGCATTTCGTTCGATTTCATCAGCTTTGAATGGCTGTTGTTTACCTCCGTTGGCCTGATACTAATGGCCAGCTTGTTCCGGCATCGTGTTATGGAGTTTTTAACCCGCGTAGATAGCACAGAGCCCGATAACCTGCGGCCGATATCGCTGGAGGAACATATGGCTGCCATGCCCATGTTTAACATAAGCAACGAAACGCTTTCGGGCATGGTGTTGTTTGGTATGCTTAACCTGCTACTGGTGAGTGTAAACGCTATAGATGTAAATTACCTTTGGTTTACCCGTATGATGCCTGATGGCATTACGTATGCACAGTACCTGCATAACGGCACGTACACACTTATACTATCTATCTGCATGGCTATAGCAGTAATACTGTTTGTGTTCAGGGGCTACCTTAATTTTTTTGAGGGGAATAAATGGCTGAAATTACTGGCCTATGGCTGGATAGCGCAAAACGTAGTTTTGATAATTACCACTGCCGAACGCAACTGGCTGGTCATAGAATCATCGGGTATTACGCGCAAGCGTATAGGAGTATATGTGTACCTGCTGCTTTGTTTTATAGGGTTAACTAGCACTCTTATTAAAGTAATACAACGCAAAAGCAACTGGTTTTTGTTCCGCAAAAATGCCTGGGCTTTTTATGCCGTGTTTATAGCCGCCTGCCCCGTTAACTGGGATAACTTTATAGTACAGTACAACTACAGCCACTTTAAAACACTTGAGTTTAAATATATAGACCGCGACTATAATGCCGAACTAAGCCATACCAGCCTGGCATCGCTGTTTGAGATTTATGCCAACGAGAAAGCAGATACAGGCCCCGCACCAAAAATATTTACCACACAACTGGTCAATCATATTTATGCAGAGTACCACGCGCTTAAACAAAAAACAGCAACTGCCTCCTGGAAATCGTACTGCGTAACCAAAACAGCAAACGTAGCTGCTATAGATAAGCTGGTAGCTGAGGGGAAGATAGAGAAGTAATTATGCCTGCTTACTGCTTAGCAGCTTCAGCCTCTTTGGCCTTTAACTTATCCAACGATTTTTTGATGGCCTCTTTCAGTGCTGTAGCCGATGATGGGTTAACCCCTTCCTCTTTGGCACGAATGATAGCGTAATCGCAGGCGCGCTCTGCTTCTTTGTATATGTTTTGTTTATACAGCAGGTACGCGTAGGTAAGATTATAGGTGTATTTGTTATCGGTGTTTACGCAGGTGTAAGCCCACTTGGTAGCTTTCTTTAACTGGGCTTCGTCGTTTACATTTAAAAAGTAGGTCCAGGCTACGTCGTTGAGCACAGCGGGCTTTTTAGCGGCGTATTTTTTAACGTAGGCCGATGCGTTTTTATCGTAGTTAACCCAATCGTTCATGTGTTCGTAGTACTGCATAGAAAGGCGCAGTACCTGTTCGGCGGCATCCGGCGCTTTGTTGGCTTTAAGCAACGCTATAGCGCCTTCGTACATGGCTTTGTCATCGGCACGTGGAGCTTCGGTTACTGCTTTGGTAGCTATCATATTAACTTTCTGGTTGAATGATGTTGCGCCTACCAGGTTCAGGTAGTAGTCGTGATCTTTCATCAAAAAAGCAAGGCCCGGCGATTTAATGTCTTTAGTAAGGTTGAAGATAGTACGGGTGTGTTTAGGGTCGGTCAGTTCTTTGGTGGTTAGTTTATCCAGGTACTCTTTAAACACGGCATCGTATTTCTCGCCGGCCGAGTTAAGTGTGCCTACATAGTCGCATAAAAAATCCACATCGCGTTTGCCATCGGTATATTGTTTTTTCATACCGGTAAGTATACCCGGTGTGGGGTCAATGGCTTTCTGCCCGTTTTGTATAAGTCCGGCTGCATCCAGCCCGCCTACTATTTTATGTTTTACGTTGCCATCGCCATCCAGCCACAGCAGGGTAGGGTAAGCGCGTATAGCGTATTTGCCGGCCAGAAAAACACCTTCGTCTTTTTCCATATCAAACTTGGTGTTTATAAAGGTGCTGTTGTAAAACTCGCCCACCGCCGAATCGGGAAACACCGTAGCCGCCAATCGCTTACAAGGGCCGCACCAGGTGGTAAAGCAATCCATAAACACCAGTTTATCCTGGGCTTTGGCCATATCCAGTATTTCCTGAAATTTTTTGTCGTGTATAAACTCTATGCCCTGTGCTTTGGCAGTAAATGCAGCGCCCAACATTAGTAAACAAACAAGCAGCGATAACTTTCTCATAGTGTAAATGTATTGCAAAATAAGGAGATTAAAAGTAATGAACCTGTAACTACAGGGCATGCAAAATGTTGTGAAACCGGCTAATCGCGCCAGATATTACAAAGCTCCAGGTGTATTTCGCTGCCCCAGAATATACCGGTGGTTTTTTCGAACGACTGTGTATAGTCCGACACATAAAAAATGTCTTTACCTTTTTTCTCTTTAGCGGCCAACCCTTCTTTTTCCAATATCCACTTCAGTTTATTGGCAACCACTTCAGCCGAGTCGAATATTTTAACCTCGCCTTTATAAAAGGCGTTTATCTCATTTTTAATAAGCGGGTAGTGCGTACAGGCCAGCACCAGTGCATCTATACCATGCAGGGCCGGGTCGCTCAGGTACTGCTCAATAACCGCATGGCTAATGCTGTTGTTGTAAAAATTCTCCTCTATCATACTGGCCAGCAGCGGGGTGGCCAGTTCGGTATATTGCAGCTGTGGTTTGCGGCGGCCAAATTTTTCGCGGTATACACCCGATGCTATAGTGGTTTTGGTAGCTATAACGCCTACTTTATTAATGGTATCGTCGGCTATTACAGCCTCTACCATGGGGTCTATTACATTTATTACCGGCACTTTACCTTTATACGTATCGCGCAGTACCTCGTAGGCTGCCGCCGATGCCGTGTTGCAGGCTATCACCACGGCTTTGCACTGTTTTACCTGTAGCAAAAAATCGGTAATGCTGGTGGCGTAACTGCGTATCAGTTCTTTCGATTTATCGCCGTATGGTACGTGTGCGGTATCGCCAAAGTAAATCAGCTGCTCGTTGGGCAATAGCTTAGAAACAGCATTGGCGACCGTTAAGCCGCCAATGCCAGAATCGAATATGCCAATCGGTTGCTGATAACCGCGGTTCATGTTTGCTACTATTTAGGAGAAGTAGGTGCAGTAGTGCCGGCAGGTGCAGCAGAAATGCCCAGTTTTTTCATTACCAGGTCGGTTACATCGTTCTGGCCTTCTGGAAAGTAAGCCAGGCTGCCTTGTACTATATCAATAATGTATGAGTAACCATTGGCAACAGCTACTTCTTTAACTGCTTTCAGGTATTTTTCGTTAATAGGTTTCAGTTTATCGCTCTGCATCTTTTGCAGTTCGTCGTTCACTTTGGTTTCAAAATCCTGAATACGTTTTTGCAGGTCTTGCAGCTCCTGTATTTTCGACTCGATGATAGCATCGGGAGTGTTTTTATCCTGACTTAATACCTGAAGTTCTTTTTGTTTTCTCTCGTAGTCGCCATACATGCTTTCCAGTGCTTTGGTGTATGAGTCTTTTTGTTTCTGTATGTCGGCGCTCATTTGCTTAAACTCGGGCATTGCCTGCAGTACTTCCAGCGAGTTGATGTGGCCAAGTTTCTGCTGGGCGCTGGCGGTGCCAATCATTAAAAGAAAAGCTGCGATAAATACTGATACTGATTTTTTCATTTGGTCTATTTTGGTACTTGTTTATTAATTGGTTTAAATAGTTGTTTAGTTAATACCCATCTTCTGTTTTACCAGGTTGGTTATATCGCCGCTTTCTTCGGGGTAGTAAGCAACAATGTTGCTCGACAGGTCGAATATAAACGTATAACCGTTTTCTTTTGCTACTGCGTTTACCACTTTCAGGTATTTATCGTTCAGCGGTTTAAGCAGTTTTTGCTGTAACTTTTGTACTTCTTCCTGTGCGCTGCCTTCAAAATTCATAATAGCCATTTGCAGGCTGTCCAGTTCATACTTACGTTCTTCGGCAATGGCCTGCATCATGCTTTGGCCGTACTGCTGTAGTTCGGCGCCCTTTTTCTCATAGTCCTCGTACATACGCTGTAGCTGACTGGCATACTGCATACGTTTGTTTTCAAGCGTTTTGTTCATCTGCTTAAACTCGGGCATGGCATTCAGTATTTCATCTGAATTGATGTGCCCATACTTTTGCTGCGCATAAGCACCCACACTTATCAGTAACACAAAAATGGCAATACTCAGTTTTTTCACGCGGCGCAAATATAGTTTTTCGGGTTAATCGGTAAAAAAAGGCCCTTGCGGGCCGTTGTTAAACGTGGTAGTGCTTATTTAATTGCCTGATTTTAAGCTAATACCGAGTGCAGCCAGTATATCGTTGCTACGGTCGAAACGGTCGCTGGCATACAGCATGCTCGGCCCGCTGCTTCGGTCGAATATAAAATCGAAGCCTTTGGCAATAGCGTATTTCTGCACTTCGTTGTATATTTTATCCTGTATAGGTTTAATCAGCTCCTGGCGTTTTTTAAACAACTCGCCGCTGGGGCCAAACTTGGCTTTCTGAAACTCCTTTACTTCTTTTTCTTTGGCTTCTATCTCTTTTATCTTCTGTTGTTTCATCGGCTCGGTCATCAGCACCTGCTCTGCCTGAAACTGTTTGTACATATCATCTACCCCTTTCATTTTGGCTTCTACATCTTTCTGCCAGCCTTCGGCTATTTTATCCAATTGCTTTTGAGCTTCGGTGTAGGTAGGCATTTTACCCAGTATATATTCCATATCTACATAGCAGAATTTTTGTGCATAGGTAGATGCGCTTATCAATAGTACAAAGGCAATGGCACTTAGCTTTTTCATAATACTTGAAGTTTGTTTAGTACGTATGTTATTTACGGGTTTCATGGTATCTGTTTTGGTGTTATGACCAATTATGCTGCCAAAAGAAAAACATGTACCGCAATTTTCACAAATAGTAACAGCATAGAGGCCCCTCCTAAATCCTCCCCCAAAGGGAGGACTTAAACAGCCATATCCATTAATCCGGTTCGCGGCCCAGTATTATTCTGAACTCGCCATACTTGCTGAATATGTTTTTACCGCTACCTAACTGGCCGTACCGTGCTTTATCTACACCAAAACCATAGTCGAAGCCTAACAGACCGAACATAGGCAGGAACACCCGCACACCGGCACCTACCGAGCGGGCCAGTTCGTACGGCTTGTACTCGCGTATGCTGGTCCAGTAGTTACCGGCATCGGCAAATATCAAGGCGTAAATAGTAGCCGACTGGTTAAGCGAAATAGGGTAACGAAGCTCCATACTGAACTTGTTGTAGATAGGCGAGCCACCGGTAGGTGTCATTACCTTGTAACCACGGAACGATACGATATCGCGGCCCAATTGGGTACCAGCGTTCAGGTTACTTAAACCATCGCCACCAAACTCTGCACGCTCAAACGGCGAGTAGCCCACGCGCTTATTGTACAAGCCCAGGAAACCCAGGTTGGCCGAGGCCTTAAATACCAGGTTTTTCCAGATAGGGGTGTACCACTCCATCATAATTTTCCATTTGTGGAACTCTACAAACTTGTAACGATCGGCATCGGGCAGGGCCGGGTCGTCGTAATTAAGGTTTTTGCGCGAGTTAAACATAAGCGAGTACGGCAGGGTAAACTTGCCCTGTACCATAAAGTACAAACCTTTGTTGTAGAACGTAGGTGCTACCAGGTCGCGCGAATCGCGCGATAGGGTAAGCTGCAGGTTCAGGTTAGTGGCCTTACCGTTATCGAATATGAAGAAGGTACTGTAGTTTTTAAGAATATAGTGCTGAAACTCCAGGCCCACCTCGGCAGTAAAGAAATCGTCGGGCCATTTAAGGCGGGTGCCTAAGCCTACATACACGCTGGTAGAGTAATAACTGCCGTTAATTTTGGTATAGTCCAGCGGGTTAAACGTATTGGCGCGTAAGCGGTTAAAGGCAAAGTTAAGCGACTGTGGTTTTTTGCCGCCCAGCCATGGCTCGGTAAACGATACGCTGTACGACTGGAACGCCCGGCCGTTAGAGTTTACACGTATGCCTAAGCGCTGCCCATCGCCGCTTGGCAGCGGGCTCCACGATTTTTTATCGGCAATGTTGCGCAACGAGAAGTTGGTGAAGTTAACCCCCAGTGTACCAAATATACCACCGGCGCTGCTTTGGGTAGCACGGCCACCGTAACCGGCGCTAAGCTCCAGTTGGTCGCTTGGTTTTTCTACCACGCGGTACTCTATATCCACCGTTCCCTTTTCGGGGTTAGGTATAGGTACTACATCCATTTGCTGCGGGTCGAAATAGCCGAGGTTGATAATCTCACGCTGTGAGCGTATCAGGTCGGTACGGCTGAATTTGTTGCCCGGCAGGGTACGCAACTCGCGGCGTATTACACGCTCGCTGGTTTTGGTGTTGCCCAGTATGCGCACCTCGCCAATAGTAGCCTGTGCGCCTTCGTTTATACGCAATTCAATATCTATCGAGTCGCCATCTACTTTAACCTCCATAGGGGTTACGCTGAAAAACAGGTAACCATCATCCATGTACAACGAACTAAGATCGCCGCCGTTGGGGTTCATAAATATGCGTTCGTCCAGTACCTTCTGGTTATAAACCTCTCCGCTTTTTATGCTTACTATTTTGGCAAGTATAGAATCGTGGTATTTGGTATTGCCGTTGTAGTATATGTTGCGGAAATAGTATTTTTTACCTTCTTCTACCTTTATATCAACCATCAGGTTATTACCGCCCGATGGATCGCGGTAGGTAGAGTCGGAAATAATACGGGCATCGCGGAAACCCTTGCTGTTATAGTACTCTATTATTTTGTGCTTGTCATCTTCGTAATCGCTACGCTTGAATTTAGATGCCTTAAAGAAGTTAAGGTTAAGGTAACGCGATGAGTAATCGTAAGCGCGCATTACCGACAGGTTGCCGAATATCTGATACCACTTAATGGTGATAGAATCGCGGGCGAAATTCTTTTTAAAGCGGAACAAGCCATCCAGGTCGAATTTTACACGCTCGTGTGTTTCTTTCATCTGGCGTTTAAGTACCGCCTCGGGCACATCGCGGTTGCCGGTTATGTTTATCTGTTCTATTTTAACCTTGGCACCTTTATTAACCAGTATTTTAAGCCGTATGCTATTGGGCATGCTGCTATCGGCTATCTCCAGTATTTTAACCTCGGTGTTCAAAAACCCTTTATCTACATAGTAGTTTTTGATAATGTTGATAGATTGGCTGCGTACGTTTTCGGTGTAAATACTACCGCCGTGTATAGGTATACGTTTGCGCAGTTCATCTACATCGCTGGTTTTAAGGCCGGGGAAGGTGTAAGGGCCAATGCGGGGGCGCTCTTCAACTTTAATAATCAGGTATATTTTATCGCCTACTATATCGCTGGCCTCTATAGTAACGTTGGTAAACAGGCGCTGGCGCCACAGGGTTTTAATAGCTTTGGGAATCTGCTCGCCGGGTATTTTTATTTTTTCGCCTTTTACCAGCCCCGAAAGGTTTACCAATATGCCGGCATCGAGAAAACGGGCACCCTCTACTTTTACATCGGCAATTTCGTACTCAACGCTTTTAGAATAATCGAAAACCGCCGGTGGCTGCTGTGCCAGCAACAGGGTGTATAGAAACAATAAGGGGAGAAGGAATACTTTTTTCAGATAGATATGTTTTCGGTCGGCCTGGTGTATTATTTTTTATCGGTTACCACTTGCTCGCTGGTTTTACCAAAGCGGCGTTCGCGGTTTTGATAGTCAATTATAGCTTTATAAAGCTCTTCTTTGTTAAACTCCGGCCAGAATTTATCGGTAAAATAAAACTCTGCGTATGCCAGTTGCCACAACAAAAAGTTGCTTACCCGCAATTCGCCGCTGGTTCTTATCAGCAGCTCGGGGTCCGGGCGGCCCGCTGTGTACAGGTTGTCGCTTATCAGCTGTTCGTTTATATCGTTCAGCCCCAGCTCATTATTCTTCACTTTTTGGGCTATGTTTTTCACCGCCCTAATTATTTCATTTTTACCACTATAGCTAAGTGCCAGTATCAGTTCCATACGCTTACCCCCTGCGGTTTTTTCAATGGCCGCGCGCAGCTCGTTGGCTACGCTTTTGGGCAGCGAGTCGATATCGCCTATAGCACCGAGGCGAATATCATTTTTAATGAGTGTTTTAAGCTCGCCGTTAATCGTTTTTAACAGCAGGGTCATTAAGGCACTCACCTCCAGCTGCGGGCGGTTCCAGTTCTCGGTGCTGAAGGCATAGAGGGTAAGGTGTTTTACCCCTAATTCGGCACAGGCTTCGGAAGTTTCGCGCACAGCATTTACCCCATTGCTATGGCCAAAAACACGGTTTTTGCCATGCTGCTTGGCCCAACGCCCGTTGCCGTCCATTATTACGGCAATGTGCTGGGGTAAACGGGTTACATCTATTTGGTCTTTCAAACTCACTTAGCGAACGATTAAACGCTTGTTTTAAAATTTATTTTGCCCTGTTTAATGCTTTTGTGGCAGCAAAGTAACTTTTGCCTGCAACAAGATAACATTTAATGGCTTTAACAAATTTTTTAAAGCGGGGGCGAAGATATTAAAATACCCGATAGAGAAGCCTTTTACTGATAAGTGTTGTTGGGCGTAGGGCACTGTAGCTTCATTATGGTGTACGAGAAGGTAATGCCTACAAACACGTAGTCATCAAATTTGGGCGATTGGCCCCTTTGGTACCCCGGTTGGCCTATTTTTTCGCCGCCGTTTTGGCCACTGCGGTCGCTAAGGGCGGCTGCCAGGCCCGTAGAGCCCCCCGGCAACGAGGCATAGCTGGGGTATTTGCCGCTTACATCGTCCAGGTAATCGGTAAAGGTTTTGCGCACGCCGGCCTCAATACCTATGTTCCAGTTGCGCTTAAACGAAAACTTAAAACCGCCCACAATGGGTATGGCCAGGCTGAACAGCCTGTATTTTTTAACACCAGAGTAGCTGGCATCGTTTTGCCCCTCGGTACCCAGAGGTTGCAGGTAATACCACTGGCCGTTGTACTGTGCCTTGGGGTTAAAAAAGAACACCGTAAGGCCGGTGCCCAGGTAGGGGGTCCACCAGTGTTTGCCTTTGGCGTTGGCTTTATCGAATTTAAAGAAGTTGAACTCTATCTGGGTGGTAATGTCAAAAATATCGCTTTTAAACGACAGGTTGCGCTGGCGGTTCCAGGCTATGTTGGTTTTGGCATCGTCAAACTCTACCTGCCCCCAGTTGATAGAGGTTTTCCAGCCGCCGCGGTATTTAATGTTGTAGCGGTAAAAAGCACCGGCACCGGGGCGGACAAACTTAAACGAGGTTTGGGTGTTAAGGTCGCCAAAGTAGTTAGTGCCCCCGGCCCATACGCCAAACTCGTGTATTTGAGCGCTGGCAGAAAAACCCAGCAGAAAACAGGCTACACACAACAGAACAGGCAGCCGCATAGCCCCTAAAACCCCGAAAGGGTTTGAAACCCTTTCGGGGTTCCGGAAATGTAAAATGCCGTTTGTTCTATTCATTACAGAGGGCGCGAAAGTAATTACTAACGGCGGACTATCCAAAATGTTGTTTTTGGGGCCTATTTAGCCTGTGCTGTACCAGGCAGATGGGCTTTAAAAGCTACCCCGGGTTGAAACCCGGGGGCTGGCAGATGTCAGAGATTAGATTTGTCAACTTTTATAAAGTTGACAAATCTTGGTTAACGAACCGTTGTTAGAAGACTTTTATACTGAAAACCGCACGAGTAGTGTGGGCAAGTTAAACGACTTCAATCATACTGTTTCTGAGTTGGCATCAACTAATGATTACTGGCAAAAAGTAGCAGAAGCTGTACAGAAAAATAATGAAGTGCCGGCTACTCACAGCTTTGAAGAAAATGAAAAGGATATGAATGCCTTGTTTCTTGATAAGATTGTAACACAAGGCACCGATAGGTTTAATGAGGAACAAACGGCACAAATACTTGCACTTGCACAGGCATGCCCTTTTACCCAGGGTAAAGCAGTTTACCTGGCGCGTGTGCTTTATTCCTTAATTGACCCTGCTGTAATTTTTAGCGATGATGCTGCCTGCGAAGTAGCATATAAAAAAGCGCCTGATAACAGCACTGTTGAAGCCCAGACAACCAAGTATGCTTACATCAGCCCCAATCCTTCCGGCACCCAAACCAACCTGTTTTTAAATTTAGAGGAGCAGGAAAAAGGTGAGTTATTGTTGCTTGACCTTACCGGAAGGGTGGTGATGGCTTATACCATAGTGCCCGATAAAACTATACAGATTATAAACCTTGCAGGTGTTAATGCTGGCGCCTATGTTTATAGCATACAAACCCAAAACGGTTTTACTTACACCGGTAAGCTAACAGTTGTAAAGTAAACTGTATCTTTGGTAGGCATGAAATGCTTTTTAACTATAGGGCTTATTGCAATTTATAATTTGCTGTTTGCACAAATTGATAAAAAATGGGTGGTGGGTTATCTGCCATCCATTCTTCAGTTTGATGAGGACACTGCCATTAACTATAGTTTGGACACTACACCGATAATTTACATTATGCAAACCACTGCTAATGTTTGCGATAGCGATGGTAATTTGTTGTTTTTTAGCAATGGTATGTGTTTGTTTGATAAACATTGTGATACCATAGAAAATGCTTATGATTTTCATCCGCCCAAAATGGGCGCGTTTTACGAGCCTTGTGCTAACTCAACACAGGCAGCTTTAATTTTACCACGCAAAAACGGCACCTATTATTATTTCCACTATACTATGTCCGATAGTGCTTACGATAATAATGCGTCATTCGACTTGCTTTATTACAGTATTGTAGATATGCAGTTTAATAACGGTAAAGGTAAGTTGGTCTCTAAAAACAATAATTTACTTAACGGCACCCAAATTGCCCCTTATGGCCTTACCGCTTGCCGCCACGCCAATGGCCGTGACTGGTGGCTGATAATGCCGGAAGTGATAAAAAATGCTTACCATGTTTTTTTAGTAACACCCGATACGGTATTGCCAATGGGTTACCAGTTGGTTTCATCGGGCTTTTTCGGAACTATAACTCCGCATGGGCAATGTGCTTTTTCTACCAATGGTAATTACCTGGCGGCTACTAATTTTGATGGAGGCGTAAAGGTGATGCAGTTTGACCGGTGCAGCGGTATAATAAGCCCCTGGCTTACGGTATATATACCATTAGACTTGCCGAATCAAACCAGCAGAGGTGGGTGTGGGGTTGCCTTTTCGGAAAGTGCCAGATTTTTATATGTCAACTCATTTAAAAAAGTACACCAGTTTGACCTTGCTGATACAAATGTTCAGCAATCGCGGGTACTGGTAGGTCAGGAAGATTCGGGAAGCTACGCCATGTTCGACCCTATGCAAATAGGACCTAACGGTAAAATATATGTATCGAACTTTAACGGACATTCAAATTGCCTTAATACCATTCAAAACCCAGAAGAAAAAGGTGTTCAGTGTAATTTTGTATATCGTTCTGATACAATACGTGGAAGTCTGGCTGTGATAGGTGTACCAAATATGCCCAATTATTCTCTGGGCGTATTACACGGTAGCGGGTGCGATACGCTCATTAGCAGCCTGCCCCCAAACCCCCAAAGTGGGCTTAAAAACATAATACAAATTTCGCCTAACCCGGCCTGTGATGTTGTGAAAATTACTATTGCTGATAACCGCGAACAGTTGCAGCTGGTTATTTATAATTCGGTAGGGCAGGTAGCTAAGCAAACCGTTATAAGCGGTTACCTGTTGCTGGATGTAAGCGATTTGCCAAATGGCATATACCACATTATAGCCGGTGGCGATACCGGCAAGCTATATAAGGCACGGTTTGTAGTGGCAAGGTAAACTTTGCATTTATATAATAATGCTACCTGTTGTGTTCCAGCAGGGTCTCTGCTAAAACAAATAAGCAGGTGCGGTGCCGTGCTGCTATATACGCTTAGCCAGGCAAGCGGCCGCGCCGTGCCTAAGCCACGTCCGGTACATGCAGCCTAAAGCAGGCGGGTGACCAATACAAAACAGGCGGCACCTACGGTGCGCAGTGTTTTTGGTGCCTGTTTGCTACAAACAGACGATCACTACTCGGTGTTTGGTTTCCATACAACGTAAATTGAGCAGCATAGCCTACTACTAAGCGATATACTGGTTTTTGCACCAAACACATATAGATAGTTTATATGTGTTTGGTGCGGGGTTAACACAATAGGGGGTAGGGGTGTTAACACTAAAATTTGCAAAATACTGACAATTAGCCGCTTGTGAAGCAGCGGGGTTAACATGCTTTTAAAAACCGATAAAAAACGCGCTATTGGTTAAAGTGGTTCCAGCCCTGTGCTTTCAGGTTGTGGCGGTTGTTGCTGCGGGTTATCAGCACACAGCCTTCTTCGGCTTTGGTAACGGTACCTATTACAGAGAAGGTAGCATCTTCGGCCAGCTTGGTTTCGTCCTCGGGCTCTATGGTAAACAGCAGCTCGTAATCTTCGCCACCGTTAAGGGCACAGGTAATAGGGTCCAGGTTAAATTTAAGGGCCATATTGTACGTGTCTTCGCTAACCGGTACGCGTGCCTCTTCTATCTGGCAACCTACGCCGCTTTGCTTACACAGGTGAAATATATCGGACGACAGGCCATCGCTAAGGTCCATCATAGCAGTAGGCTTTAGGCCCATCTCTTTAAAGTAGTCTATTACATCGCGGCGGGCTTCGGGTTTAAGCTGGCGGCCAATCAGGTAGTCGGCGTTCTCCAGGTCGGGTTGTATTTCGGGGTGCTCCAGGTACAGGCGCTTTTCGCGCTCCAGTATCTGTAGGCCCAGGTAGGCGCCGCCAAGGTCGCCGGTTACGCAAATAAGGTCGCCCACTTTGGCGCCGCTGCGGTACACCAGCTCATCGGCAGTAGCTACGCCTATAGCTGTAACCGATATCACCAGCCCCGAGGTAGAGGAGGTAGTATCGCCACCCACCAGGTCAACGTTATAAAATTTGCAGGCCAGCTTAATGCCTTCGTATAGTTCTTCCAGTGCCTCTACCGTATACCGCGATGATACCGCCAGCGATACGGTAATCTGCTTAGGTCGGGCGTTCATGGCATATATATCGCTAAGGTTTACCACCACGCTTTTATAGCCCAGGTGCTTTAGCGGGGTGTACATAATATCAAAGTGTATGCCCTCTACCAGCATATCGGTAGTAACCACGGTTTGCAGATTGCCGCTGTCTATAACAGCCGCATCGTCGCCCACGCCGGTTTTGGTTTCGGGGTTAACAAGCTGCAGGCCGGTGGTAAGGCGGTCAATCAGTCCGAACTCGCCCAGGGCGCGTACGGGGGTTACTTTTTTCTGCTCATCCATACTATAGTAATTTAGCGGCGCAAGGATAGTACATTTATAACACAAGGCCGTGCTGCCCAGCCAATAAGGCAATCAACAAACAGCCCTTTTGCAATTACGGCTTTTTATTTTGTGCCGATAATTATATTTGCCCAAAGTAATAAACCTATACCCATGTGGCGGCCCGGCCGTTGAGGGGTATATAAAACAACCATAGACAATGAAATTTATAGTTTCTACTACCACCCTGTTAAAGAGCCTGCAAACCATTAGCGGTGTTATCAATACCAGTTCGGTACTGCCTATACTGGAAGACTTTTTGTTTGAGATAAAAGGCGGTAAAATGACCGTGTTTGCTACCGACCTTGAAACCAGCATGAGCACCGAGCTAAAGGTAGAAGCCAAAGATAATGGCCGTATAGCTATACCAGCCCGTATATTGCTGGATACCCTTAAAACCCTGCCCGAGCAGCCACTTACTTTTAAGGTAGATGACAAAACCTTTGGTGTAGAAATTACCAGCGAAACCGGTCGTTACAAACTAAGCGGCGAGAACGCCGACGACTTTCCGAAAATACCACAACCAGAGGCTGTAACTGAGATTAATATACCAGCACCGGCATTAAGCAATGCTATATCTAAAACCCTGTTTGCTGTAAGTAGCGACGACCTGCGCCCGGCTATGACAGGTGTGCTTTTTCAGGTATCGCCAGATGGTATGACCTTTGTATCTACCGATGCGCATAAACTGGTAAAGCTTACCCGCAGCGATGTTAAGGCCAGCAAAGCGGCACAGTTTATAGTGCCTAAAAAAGCGCTTAGCCTGTTAAAGGCAGCCCTGCCGGGTGGAGAGTCGGGCGTTAACGTATCGTACAACAAATCGAATGCGTTTTTTACGTTTGAGAATACCAAACTGATATGCCGTTTGATAGATGCCAACTATCCGGACTACAACGCGGTAATACCACAAAACAACCCGAATACCCTGTTTATTAACCGTATGGAGTTGCAGAATGCTATGCGCCGTATATCGATATACAGTAACAAAACCACCTACCAGGTAGTGCTTACCATTACCGGCAGCGAGCTGAAAATATCGGCTCAGGATCTTGACTTCAGCAACGAAGCTACTGAGCGCTTAACCTGTAACTATGAGGGTAACGATATAGAGATTGGTTTCAATGCCCGTTTCCTGATAGAGATGCTTGGCGTACTGGATAGCGGTGAGATTGAGATTGAACTTTCTACCCCAACCCGTGCCGGTGTGTTACGCCCTACCGAGAAGAACGAAAACGAGGACTTATTAATGCTGGTAATGCCCGTAATGATAAATAGCTAATACCCCTAAATCCCCTGAAGGGGACTTTAATACAAACAGCCCTGAGGAACACCTCAGGGCTGTTTGCTTTTGTATGGTGGCTGTTAAGTCCCCTTTAGGGGATTTAGGGGTAGTTTTTTTTTATTTTGCAGCTATGATAAAGCAACTGGCTTTTGCAATAATGTTATGGGTATATGTACCGACGGCCTTGGGGCAAACAGGGGCCATAAGTGTAACCACCGAGTTTATTAAACAGGGTAAATGGCAACAGGCCAGCCATTACATTGATTCGGTAATACGCAAGAACCCGAAGGATGTAGATGCCCTGATGATGAAGGGCAATGTGATATTAAACTACGCGCTGGATACCACCCCGCCTATGCAGTTTATTACCGAAGATGATGCTACCATATTTACCGGCGGCGTAAAGCAGCGGCCCAAACAACTAAGCACTAAAACCGTGTATGCTGTAGAGCGGATTTGGCGAAAGTGTTTGTTGCTCGATTCAACCCGGGCAGATATAAGCAAGGGGCTATGTACCATTTATGCAATGGCACTTATGCGCGACTCGCTGGAGAGAGAAATAGTGCGGCTGATGAAGATAGAGAAAAATGATGGTGAACAAGCCTTCAGGATGTGCGAGTATGCCCGTAAGTTTAAAGAGCGTAACCGGTTTGATGAAGCTATGCTCGTTTATCAGTTTATTGCCCAACAATATCCCGCATTGGCAGGGGTACGGTGCGACATAGCATCGGAGTACTTTTATGCCGGCAGGCTGAATGAGGCCCTGGCCTGGCTCGATTCTACCTACAACTTTAAAACGGTAGATGAAACGTCTTTTTTGAACGGCGCTTTTACCTACAGCCTGCTGGGGTATTACGATGATGCCCAGAACGTGCTGAACAGCTACTCGCGTATTTACCAGAGTAAAATGGATGTGTTTTATTACGGTCTGCGCCAGTTTGCCGATACATCGGCAAAATATGTAGAAACACTACGTGGCTTTTGCGCGGCTACCGATAGCAACGCCTACTACAGCGAGTACTACACTGCGCAAAGGCTACTGGCTACCGACTCGTTTACCCCTGCTGCGTATAAAAGTTTAGTGGCCGATAAAAACATACCCGACTATTACAAGGTGCTAATTCATCAGCGGGCTATACAACAGCTAACTTATTATGGTTGCGAGCCCTATCTGCAATACGGCATACTGCTTTCCTCTATCAAAAATTTTGCAGCAGCCACGCAGTTTCTGGAAGAGGCAGAGCATTGCAGGCAAGAGGGCATAGAATTACAATATTGGATGATGCACTACGCCTATAGTTTGTATATGGCCGGTGAGAAAGAAAAATCGCTGGATTATTTTAAACCGTTGCTGCAATCTACAAACCCGGTTATTGCCAACGTGGCAACTTATTTTAGTGCGGTAATACTAAAAGGTGAGGGCAAAACTGTAGAGGCCGGTAAGCTGTTTAAAGAGCTTGATTCACCATCTACCGATAGTAAATATGGCCAATTAGCCAGGTGGCAGCTAAATAGCCGGTAAATACTAGTTAGCCCCGGGTGTGGCTTCTTCATCGTCTATCTGGGTAACGCCGCCGGTCATTACAAATTTCATTACATCACCGGCACCTATGTCGTTAATAGGCTGTATCTGGTCGGTGTTAACAATGTAAAGGGTGCCCGAAAGATTATAGCTCCAGGGGGCATATACGGCCACCTTATCTTTAATATTCATTTCGCTCAGGTCATCCTGAGTAATAAAACCCATGCGGAACACCCCGGTATTTTTACCCATTTCAAACATTACCGGCTTGTCAAATTTTTTCTTTTTGCTGATAAAGGCACCAAAAAAGTCTTTTACCGATGAGTATATATCTTTAACCACCGGCACCCGCTCCATCAGTTCATCTAATATGTGTAATAATGGCTGGAAGAACACCAGCGAACCTACAAAGCCAATAAGGGCTACAATAAAAAACATGGCCACTATGCCAATACCCGGATAATAGAAATGGAACAGGAAACGGAACACCTTTTCTATGCTCGAGTCTATCAGGTTGAAAATGTAAAACACAGCATAGATAGAAAGGAACATGGGCGCAATAAGAAGTAGCCCCTGCAGAAAGTAGGATACTATTTTGCCAAAACCTGATTTAAACCAGGTACGTGTTTTACCCATATAGTTGCTTTGCGCGGCAAAAATATAAACTTAAAGTGCCTTTTAGCCTGTACAGCCCTATTTTGCCTGTTTAATGAATGAAAACAACCAATATTTCCATAATTCCCTTGTATTTCTATATTTGCCGACCTTTTAAAATCCGTTTAACAACTTAATCAACATAACTCAATGGAAAATCTGATTTACATTCTACCCGTGTTCGGGGTTATAGCGTTGGTCTATATGGCCATACTATCCAGCTGGGTAACCAAGCAGGATGCCGGCGATGCTAAAATGAGCGGTATTGCCAACAACATTGCCGAAGGTGCTATGGCTTTCTTAAAAGCAGAGTACAAGGTACTGGGTATATATGTAGTTATAGCTGGTGTAACACTTGGTTTGCTTTCGCAGCACCCTAAGGTAGCACAGCACAGCAGCTTACTGATAGTAGTATCATTTGTTATTGGCTGTTTCTTCTCGGCACTGGCAGGTTTCTTAGGTATGCGTATAGCTACAAAGGCTAACGTGCGTACCACACAGGCTGCCCGTACATCATTGGCAAAAGCGCTTAGCGTATCGTTTGCCGGTGGTACCGTAATGGGTTTGGGTGTTGCAGGTTTGGCTGTAATTGGCTTAAGTGTTTTGTTCATTGTATTCTACCAGCTGTTTATGCAGGGCAACCTGGCTAACGGCGGTTACGATGGCATGATTAAAGTACTGGAAGTACTAACCGGTTTCTCGCTGGGTGCAGAGTCTATAGCACTGTTTGCCCGCGTAGGTGGTGGTATATACACTAAGGCTGCCGACGTAGGCGCCGACCTGGTAGGTAAAGTAGAAGCAGGTATACCAGAAGATGACCCACGTAACCCGGCTACTATTGCCGATAACGTAGGCGATAACGTAGGGGACGTAGCAGGTATGGGTGCCGACTTGTTTGGTTCTTATGTAGCTACCGTACTGGCGTCTATGGTGTTGGGTAACTACCTTATTAAAGAAAACGGCGCCGATGCATTTGCCTTTGGTGGTATTGCCCCAATATTGCTGCCAATGCTTATTGCCGGCCTGGGTATCGTATTCTCTATTATAGGTACTTTCTTTGTACGTATTAAAGATGATAAAGGCGATGTACAACGCGCCCTTAACATGGGTAACTGGAGCAGTATACTGCTTACCATAGTAGCCTGCTACTTTATTATAGATATGATGTTGCCTGCTACTATCAAAATGTCATTCTTTGGTGAGGGCATTAAAGAGATAGCCCGAATCAACGTTTTCTTCTCGGTTATTATAGGTATGGTAGTAGGTGCGGTTATATCGTCTATTACCGAGTACTACACCGGCATTGGCACCAAACCAATCTTAAACATCATCAAGCAATCTGCTACCGGTGCTGCTACCAACATCATCGCTGGTCTATCTACCGGTATGATGAGTACTGCCTCTCCAATCATTCTGTTTGCTATAGCTATTTTTGCTACCTACACACTGGCTGGTTTCTACGGTGTGGCTATTGCTGCTTCGGCTATGATGGCTACCACCGCTATGCAGCTGGCCATAGATGCCTTTGGCCCTATTGCCGATAACGCCGGTGGTATTGCCGAAATGAGCCACCTGCCCGAAGAAGTACGTGGCCGTACCGATATACTGGATAGCGTAGGTAACACTACCGCTGCTATAGGTAAAGGTTTTGCTATCGCTTCTGCTGCCTTAACTGCACTGGCCCTATTTGCCGCTTATGTTACTGTAACCGGTATAGATGGTATCAACATATTTAAAGCTAACGTACTTGCATCGTTGTTTGTAGGTGCTATGATTCCGGTGGTATTCTCTGCCCTGGCTATGAGCGCCGTAGGCCGCGCCGCTATGGATATGGTGAACGAAGTTCGCCGCCAGTTCCGCGAAATACCGGGTATACTGGAAGGTACCGGTACACCAGAGTATGGTAAATGTGTAGAGATATCTACCACTGCCGCGTTGCGCGAAATGTTACTGCCGGGTGCTATCACTATCGTTACTCCGCTTATTATTGGTTTATTACCAGGCTTAGGTGCCGAGTGCCTTGGTGCCTATATGGCCGGTGTAACTGTTAGCGGTGTACTTTGGGCTATATTCCAAAACAACGCCGGTGGTGCATGGGATAACGCTAAAAAATCGTTCGAGAAAGGTGTAGATATAGAAGTGAACGGTAAGGTAGAGAAGTTCTACAAAAAATCGGAACCACACAAAGCTGCGGTAGTGGGCGATACAGTAGGCGATCCTTTCAAAGATACTTCAGGCCCATCTATGAACATCCTTATCAAGCTTTCATCGCTGGTAGGTTTAACTATCGCTCCGCTTATTGCTGTTAATACAGAGCATAGCGCTTCGGTAATAGAAATGATTAAAAACCTGTTTGCATAATACAGCTGTTTTTTAGCATATAAAAAGCCCCGTTGAATTATCAACGGGGCTTTTTGTTTTTAGCTACCCGGGTTCACACCCCCCTAAATGTGTTAACCCACCCCATTAGCAATCAATTCGGTTTCAGTTAAATACAAAAATTTGATGTTAACCCACCCCCCTAAGCAGTTTAAACGAAAGGATCGACTAAATATAATTATTAATAATAATGTGTTTTCTTCTTTCTCCTGCTGGCGCACGTCTGCGACGTGTACCGTTGTAGCAATAAGCACATAAGTACAAATCACACAACGGAATCCCGATACCCATTGGGTTTCCGTTGTGTATTTAATAATGTTATGGCATAAGCAGGTGCCCCTACTGGGCTGTGCCCACAACTGTTCGAAACCTGTATTTAAAAACTCTTCCATTTTCGGCTGCACCTATGCCCCTTATGAAAACGCCGTTAAGAAATTTCCTCGAAGCCAGGCAAGAAATGAAAAACTGTTTGAGGCCAAGGGGCATTAACTAATAATGGGCACACTGGTATGCCGAGTTTTTTTCATGCGCGGGGGGAGGAAATTTTAGGCAGTTTTCATACAGGGCTTGAGTTTTGCTCCACTTTTGGTCAAGCAAAAGTGGAAAAGCTACTATGTAGCGATTAACCCTACCTTAACAGCTAATTTTGCTTATAGCAAAACAAGGTTTCGAACACTTATGGGCTGTGCCTATGCCCGGGCAAGTAAGTAGCCTTTGGTTACTGTTAGCTAAAAGCTTAACGCAAACATTTAATAATGCTTAGCCACTAACGGAAACCTGCGTAAGTCAATATTTATTCTCTCACTAACTTAACTGCATAGCTGGTGCCGTTGCTACTGCTTAGTTTTAAAACATACACACCTGTTGCGGTTACAGCTGCCAAATCCATGTTCAGGTAATTATTAGCGGCATATAAGTTATCGGTTGCTGTTATCACTCTGCCGGTTAAATCGAACACGCTGGCGATATAATTGCCTTCCGGTAAACCATTAATGCGCACCGAATTACTAAACGGATTAGGCACCACCGATAGTGCCGGTAGTTTACTTTCGGTAATATCGTTAAACACCCGGCCTACAGTAAAATCATCTATGTAAAAGTTATTGCTGATGCGCGAGCCCCATATCCGCAGTTTAAAACGCACATGGTCGGTTTTAAAAGCACTATCAATAGGTACATTTACCTGGCTCCAGTATGCTGCGCTGGTGGGTATAAACAGGTTGCTTACGTAGCCACCGCTCATTAAGGCATCGCCGCCTTTTTTAAATACAGGTACCCACGTGGCACCACAGTTTTTAGTGGCATACACCACCAGCGAATCAATAGGCCCCGGCGGCGTAAATTGCTGCGATGCATACGAGTATACAAACGAAAGGCTATCGTTAGGTGCGGTTACGTTGGTTAAGTCAAACGCCGGCGTTATCAATTCATCGTAACTGCCGTTTACGGTGCTGTTAAAATTGGTAAGCACTATAGCCATGCTGTTGGTAAAGGCACCGTTGCCTATTGGCATAAAAGCAGCCTGGTCGTCATCTATATTCATAGCAATCCAGTTAGCATTAAAATCGGCTGTATCGTTAAAGCTGTTGTAATATGGCACACTTAGTTGTGCCGTGGCATCTGCTACATACACCATCGCACGTGTTTTGGTACTGCTGCCCTGCGCGTTACCTACAGCAAGCGTTATGGTATGCCAACCCAGCGTATTAAACGTTACCACCGGGTTGGCATCGGCCGAGGTGCTTATATCGGCATGTTGAAAGCTCCAGCTACGCGTAGCTACACTGCCGTTATAACTGTTATCGCTAAAGGTAACCGGTGTGCCCAGGCAAACCAGCCGTTTATCTACACTAAAATCGGCTACAGGCGGGCTGGGTAGCGGGTTGGCATAATCGGTGCCGGTAGCCGTAAGGTTACTGGCCATAGTCAGGCTATCGCGGTAGTTATTAATGCAGGTATGCACCCTGGCTTTTTGCCCATTGGTAAACATGCGGCTACAGTAGCTAAAATCCATAAAGTTCTGCACGTTCTCGGGTATGTTGCCGGTACAATAGTTAAGCGCCAGATTGCAGGTAGTGCTGCCACGGGTGGGCGGGGTATCGGCCACGCTATCGCCCTCGGCGCAGGCCACACCAGGGTCCATGGTTAGCCCCCAGGGGTGCAGCAGGCACAGGTAATGGCCCACCTCGTGCGTTAATGCGCGCGATAAAATGGGGCTACCGGTGCCTATCGATCCTACATAATCGCTTAGTACCATCATGTCGCCACATCCCGGCACCGAACTATCGCCCGATAAAACAGCACCGGGGTAATAGGCATAGCCCGAATAAGTGGCCGTTTGTTTTAACACCCATACATTAAGATACCGGCTTGGGTCCCACTCATTCAACCGTGCGGTTGGCCCGCCTACGTATGTAAGCGAACTGTATATCCGGTCTATACCATTGGTATAATTGCCGTTGGGGTCAATATTAGCCAGCCGGAACGTTACCTGCATATCGGCAATGTTGTTCTGGTAGTAAGCAATTACATCCGCTGTATCGGCATTCTGTTTATTAAAATCTTCGTTCAGTATGCGCATGGCGTCCATTATCTGCGCATCGCTTATGTTCTCGGGGCCACCCTGGTGCAGCACATGAAACACCACCGGTATGGTGTACGATTGTGCCGGCAGTTTGCAATTGTACAATAGCAGCATAACCGTAAACAACAAATACGTATAGTGTGTTTTCATGTAGTAAAACTATGTAATAACTATAGAGTTGGTGTACCCCCTGTAAAATATTACAGTGGCGTGACAATAACATAGAACTATTTTATACCAGATTAAATAATTACTTAATTTTACTGTGAACCTATTTTGCCGCGCATGCGCTACGTAACACTACTATGTTTTGTCACCTTGTGCCTTCTTTGGTCAGCCTGTAAAAAACAAGCCTGCCAGGATGTGGTTTGCCCGGCCAACAGCGAATGCAAAGATGGTGACT
>CAYREY010000002.1:47978-50005 GCA_964423405.1 uncultured Chitinophaga sp.
CAAGCCTGCCAGGATGTGGTTTGCCCGGCCAACAGCGAATGCAAAGATGGTGACTGTAACTTAACCTGTGGCCCTAACCAGCAGTTGGTTAACGGACATTGCCAGTGTGTTGCCGGCTGGGGTGGTATAGGTTGTGTGGTTCATTCGGCGGCGCTGGCAGGTAAATACCATTTTACGGGTTATGAAATAAGCTATAATGTAACGGCAACACCACGGCGTGATACTACTTTTATAAATGATACTGCCGATGTTGTTTTTAGTGCCGATACTGTTTTTGCAAGGGAAAAGCAATTTGTGTATGGCACACAGTTTAGACGGTATGATTCAGTAAATTATCACCAGTATCAATACCAGCCACCATATATATCAATGGTCAATGGCGGAGTGATAGGGTTTCGTAAGTCGCAGCCCGATACACTTTTCTTCGAAACTACATTTGGCACACCAGCAGTATATTCGTTCATAAGGCTATATGGTTTTAAAGTACAATAATGCAATGAAAAGTAAAATACAAACTGCAATCTCTCATAAAATGGCTTTGCTTACTGCAACTGTAGTGTTGTTATTGTTTGCAACCTGCAAAAAGCAAGCCTGTCAGTATGTAGTATGCCCGGCTAATGCTGTTTGCGTAAACGGCACATGTAGTACGGTATGTGGCCCTAACCAGCATACAGTGGCAGATAATTGCGTATGCGATAGCGGCTGGATTGGTGAAAGTTGCCAGATATATGCAGGTCGCTATTCCGGGCGATATCACTTTGTTGGTAATTGGAGTGGAGGTTTTGGCGGTGGCCCCTATTCTTCAGGAAACATAGATGACACATCCGATGTATTTTTTCTACACGATACACTCATAACACGTGAAAAACAGTTTGTATATATAAGCTATCTTAATGGACAGGACTCTGCAACATACCATCTGTTTAGATATGTCACCCCTTACTCATCCGGGTCAAATTACGAGTACATTAAAACAAGAAAAGAATTGCCTGATACGCTTTTTTATAGCTGTAGTGAGGGTTCATTGGCAGGAGGGTATAATACGAAATTAACAGGAATAAAAATTCAGTAACCTACAACAGTATGGTGCATATTATCAGCAAATGGCAGTATCTGCCAGCATTAATGGTAGTGCTGTTCCTGGTTCCTGCCTGTAACAAAAGCAGCCAGCTATGTGGCCCTCATGCTCACTTGGTTAACAGTTCATGTTTTTGCGATACCGGCTGGGTAGGAAGTAATTGCACGGTTTCTGTTGGGCAGTTTGCTGGTTGGTATCATCTGTATGGCACAGATCATACTATAACGGTGGGGCAAAACTACACAGATACTGTAGATGAACTGATGGAGATGACAGTGGCTGGAAACGGATTATATACCGGGGGGGCTATCCGTAATTATTTGTACGATGAACAAGCCTCTGGTTCATCTGGTTATTACACATTTTCGTGGAATGCAGATCATTTAAACAACAGTACCCTGAGGTTTGCAAAGGGTAACGACTCGTTATATTTCTACCGTACGTTAGGTGGCCCCGGCGGGGCTACGGTAACTACACTTAGCGGAGTAAAACTACAATAGCTATTTTTATGAACGACGTAAATACATTTATGAATAAACCGCTACTGCTTATTGCATTTACATGTATGCTATGGATGGGTTGCAAAAAACAAGCCTGCGATGGCGTAGTGTGCCCGGCTAATGGAAGATGTATAGATGGAGATTGCTATTCAACATGCGGCCCTAACCAGCATGAGGTAGGCTATACTTGCCAGTGCGATACCGGCTGGGTTGGTTACTTATGTAAAATCCCCAAGGGACGTATTTCGGGCAGTTATCATGTTACAGGCTATTATTATGATTATGCAATGAATAATACATCAACGCCACTAACTGTTATTGATGACACAACAGATGTGGTGTTTAATAATGACAAAATTTACTTTAACGGATATAACTATACTTGTTCCGGATGTGATAACGACCGCAACGAGTATTATTCATTTGGGTGGTTCAATGGTTCTCATAGT
>CAYREY010000002.1:50105-70297 GCA_964423405.1 uncultured Chitinophaga sp.
TGATAACGACCGCAACGAGTATTATTCATTTGGGTGGTTCAATGGTTCTCATAGTCATAGCTCTCTTAAATTTAGAAGGCAACCGGACGATTCATTGTTTTATTATTCATATGTAGGAGGGCTTGGTAGTGGTAGAGTTACATCATTTAATGGCGTAAAAATTCACTAGAGGACTAACCTACTTCACCAGTTCCCCTGCTGGCGCACGTCTGCGACGTGTGCCAGCAGGGGAACTGGCACATAAATACAAATCACACAACGGAAGATTGCTTCTGACTTTGACACTTTTGTTTTCTTTAGGATAAAGTCATCGCAATGACATCCTTTTTTATGTATCCGACCAGTAGTAGTCTGCACCCATAAGGGTTCTTAACACGCTACATTTTCGGCTACTCTTATAGCCCCTTATTAAAACGCCGTAAAAATCTCATCGAAGCTGCGCAGAGATTAAGCTGATTATGCATCTATTTCCTTTCTACTGTTTGCTCTGTACTACTACTTGTATTTTTTGTATTCTGTGTTTCTATGTGGCTGTAGCTGTTATAGTACTATATTAATCAGCCAATGCCTTTCTACTGTTCTCTCAGTATTACCACTTGTATTTTTTTGTATTCTATGTTCCTATGTGGTTGCGGCTGTTATAGTACTATATTAATTAGCTATTTCCTTTCTACTGTTTGCTCTGTACTACTACTTGTATTTTTTGTATTCTGTGTTTCTATGTGGCTGTAGCTGTTATAGTACTATATTAATCAGCCAATGCCTTTCTACTGTTCTCTCAGTATTACCACTTGTATTTTTTTGTATTCTATGTTCCTATGTGGTTGCGGCTGTTATTTGTACCCAACCATTTGAAGCAGACTACAGCACCACAAAAACAGCAAGCACATAAAAACTTACTTCACCAGTTCGCCCTGTATACGCAGTAACTCTGTTTCGGCAGCTTTGGCGTTGTAGCGTGCATTTACCAACCGCGTAAGGGCGTTTACATAACTGTTCTGCGCCTCGCGCAGCTCTATAGCAGTAGATTGTGCCAGCCTGAAACGTTCCAATGCTATCTTCTGGTTTTCTTCGGCCAGTTGTATGTTTTCTTCTTCCAGCTTTAGCAACTCTTTGGCATTGGCAAAATCCTGCTGAGCGCGGTAGTGGGCCAGCCGGGTTTGAAAACGCACCCGCTCTACATTAAACTGTGCGCTTTGCACTTGTATGGCAGCCACTTTGTTAAGCCGTATGGTATTAAGCCCGTTAAACAATGGTATGCTTAAACCAAAGCCCGCATTAAGCCCGTAGGTTTGGTTAAACAACGAGAAACCCGCTGTGCTGTTAGCCCGGTTATACGAGTAGCCCACCGTGCCATTAAGTGTAGGTAAAAAACCGGCAAAGGCTTCCTTTTTCTGAAACTTAGCCACCTCTACATTTTTAGCAGCCACCTGTAGCTGAAAATTTTTCTCCTGGTCGTTGCTGATAGATGGTTCTGTAAACGGAATTGTTTCTACCACGTTAAAAGTAGTTTCGGCATTGCGGGCCAGCAAAGTGTTAAGGTCGGCTTTGCGTTGGGCTATGCTGCGTTGCTGGGTCAGGTAATTGCTGCGTTGCTCGTTCAGGTCAACTTTGGCCTGTAGCAAATCTACCTTGCTCGCACTCCCCACCTGAAACTTCATATCTGCCAGTTTAACCCGCTCGTTAGATATACTAATAGCCGAATCGATAGCGCGCAGTTGCTGTTGTGCACGTACCACATCGTAGTACGCTATTATTACATTGGCTACTACGGTTTGCATTTCATCTTTAAACTGTAACTCCCCTATTTGCTCCAGCCGCTTTAAACGGCCTTTGGTGGCAAACATCTGCAACCCGTCAAACAAGGTCCAGTTAAGCGCCACACCGGCATTAATATTATTACCGGTTACACCGTTGCGGTTAATCTCGGTGCCGTTGGTAAACTGTTGGTTCAGGTTGTTCAGCGTAAAGTTATCGCTTAAGGTAGCGCCTACTGTTGGCAGCATACCGGCATTACCAACCGTGTTGTTGCGGTGGGCTATTTCGGCGGCATTTTTTGCTATCAGTATATCGTAGTTGTTTTTCAGTGCTATTTCAATGGCCTGTTCTACTGTTAGGGTTTCCTGTGCCTGCAGTGCACCGGTAAGGCTTAGCAATAGCAACACCGCAGTAGTTTTAGCAGCTTTGTTACCGCGGAAAAAATTCATCAGCCATTTAACAAGCGCAGGTATAATAATGTACATGGCCGGTATTACAAACAGCGTAAGTATTAACGAAAACATCAATCCACCTATTACCACTATACCCAACGATACGCGGCTTTGCGCACCAGCCCCCAGCGCCAATGCAATTGGCAAGGCCCCCAGTGCAGTAGCCAGACTGGTCATTAATATAGGCCGCAGGCGCAGGGCCGCCGCATCTATTACGGCCGATAGCCGGTCTTCGCCCGCTTCTACTTTCTGGTTGGCAAACTCTACTATCAATATACCGTTTTTGGTTACCAGCCCTATCAGCATAATAATACCTATCTGCGAAAATATATTCAGCGTTTGGTTAAACATCCACAGCGACAGGAACGCACCGGCTACCGCCAGCGGCACGGTTATCATTATCACCACCGGGTCTATAAAGCTTTCGAACTGCGCTGCAAGAATGAGGAATATTAATACCAGCGCCAGTGCAAATGCAAACGAGGTGTTAGAAGAGCTTTCGGCAAAATCGCGCGATGAACCGGTAAGGGCTGTAGAGAATGTTTCATCCAGCACACGTGCTTTAATAGCTTCCATCTCGGCTATGCCATCGCCCACGGTGTAGCCCGGTGCAAGGCCCGCCGATACGGTGGCGCTTTTGTAGCGGGCATAGTGGTATAACTGTGGCGGGCTGCTTTGCTCTTCTATCTTCACCACGTTATCCAGCTGTATCAGTTCGCCTTTGTTGTTACGTACGTAAAACGATTTCAGGTCCAGCGGCTGGTCGCGGTTATCGCGGTCCACCTGCGCTATTACCTGGTATTGTTTACCGCTCATTATAAAATAACCCAGGCGGCCTGCGCTTAGTGCCAACTGCAACGTGCGCGAAATATCGCGTACACTCACACCCAGCTCTGCCGCTTTCAGGCGGTCAACGGTTATCTGTAGCTCCGGTTTATTAAACTTCAGGTTCACATCTACCCCCTGAAACACCTTGCTCTTATTGGCCTCTTCTAAAAACAAGGGCAGTTTAGAGCGCAGCGAATCGAAGTTCATATTCTGTATTACAAACTGCACCGGTAGCGAGGTACGCGCCGCCAAACCTACCGATATGGTTTGCTCCTGTATGGCAAACAGCTTGCCCTCGTTAAACTTACCCAGGTTGCGGTTTACCATACTTACAATTTGCTGTTGGGTGCGCTGGCGCTCATCAGGGTCTTTAAGCGCTACGCGTACAAAACCGGTATTAACCGCACCGCTACCGGCAAAGCCCGGCGCAACCACATTCAGCACAATTCTTTTTTCAGGTATCGAGTCGAGCAGAAAACGTACTACACGGTCGGTGTAGTTTTCCATATAATCGTAACTGGTACCCTCTGGCGCCAATACCTGCATACGGAACAGGCTGCGGTCTTCCAGCGGAGCCAGCTCACTCTGTAGCAGTTTGCTAAACAGCACTATGCCACCAAAGCAAATTACTACTATAGGTATAGCTGCCAGCTTGCGTTTCATAAAACCGGTAAGCGTGGCACGGTAGCCATCATCCATAGCACGGTAAAACGGTTCGGTTTTGTTATAGAACCAGCCATGCGATGTATCGGATGATGAAAGCAATACGTTAAGCACCGGTGTAAGCGTAAGCGATACAAAGGCCGATATAAGCACCGCCCCTGCCAGCACTATACCAAACTCGCGGAACAGGCTGCCTACAAAGCCCTGTAAAAACACAATGGGCAAAAACACCACCGCCAGTGTAATACTGGTAGCTATTACCGCAAAAAATATTTCGTTACTACCTTTCTCGGCGGCTTCGCGCACCGGCATACCCTCTTCTATTTTCTTGAAGATGTTTTCGGTTACCACTATACCATCATCTACCACCAGGCCCGTTGCCAGCACTATTGCCAGCAGGGTAAGTATATTAATACTAAAGCCTGCCACATACATAATAAAGAAAGCCCCTATGAGCGATACCGGTATATCTATCAGCGGACGAATAGCTATTAACCAGTTGCGGAAGAACAGGTAAATGATAAGCACCACCAGCAAAAACGCAATCAAAAGTGTTTCGCCTACTTCTTCTACCGAGCGCTCTACAAACTTGGTAGAGTCCAGCGCTATGTTCAGCTGAATATCAGAGGGTACATCTTTCTTTATCTGGTCGTACCGTTTGTAAAACTCTTTGGCTATCTCTATGTAGTTGCTGCCCGGTTGTGGTACCAGTGCCAGCGCTACCATCGGTATGCCACTTTCTTTCAGTACGGTTTCTTCGTTCTCGGGCCCCAGCAGCACTTCGGCTACATCGCGCATACGTATTACGCGGTTGTTATCGGCTTTTATTATCAGGTTATTAAAATCATCTTCGGTAGTAAGGCGGCCAAAGGTTTTAACGGTAAGCTCGGTATTGTTGCCATATATTTTACCAGCAGGCAGTTCCACGTTTTCGCGGGCCAATGCTGCCTCTATATCCGAAAACGCCAACTGATAAGCAGCCAGCTGCAACGGCTTTACCCATATACGCATGGCATATTTCTGCTCGCCCCATATTTGCACGGTACTTACACCGGGTATGGTTTGCAGCTTATCCAGCAATACATTGCTGGCATAGTCGCTTACCTGTAGCTTGTTGCGGGTGTTGCTTTGCACCGTCATGCTGATAATAGCATCGCTGTTGGCATCGGCTTTGGTTACTACCGGTGGGGCATCTATATCCTGCGGTAGCTGGCGCACCGCCTGGCTTACCTTATCGCGCACATCGTTGGCGGCAGCCTCCAGGTTATAGCCCACGTTAAACTCTACCGTAATTACACTACTGCCAAGGTTACTGCTCGATGAGATGGTACGGATACCTTCAATACCGTTCACCGCTTTCTCCAGCGGCTCGGTAATCTGCGATTCTATTACATCGCTGTTGGCACCGGTGTAATTGGTACGTACGGTAATGGTAGGCGGGTCCACACTCGGGTACTCCCTAACCCCCAAAAACTTAAACCCGATAACGCCAAACAGAACAATTACAATGTTCATTACTATGGCCAGCACCGGGCGCTTTAAACTTAAACTTGGTAAACTCATTTAATAACTTTTAATAACCACTGTTACTACTAATATGCCTCGTGGGTATCGATTGCACATCTCTTCACCTGCTGTATACTTTCAAATTCTGCTTCCTGTTTTTCCTATATTCCTATGTGGTTATGGCTGTTATGTTTTAAAAATAACTACTCCATTACCTTCACCACCTTAACCCCGCCATTGGGTTTTACATACATCAGTGCTGTAGCTACTACTGTATCGCCGGTTTCTATTCCATCGGTTATCTGTATATAGCTTTCATTACGCACACCGGTTTCTACCTTTTTAAATTCTGCTTTGCCACTGCGCACCACTATTACCGATTTGCTGCGCGCACCCGGTATTACACATTGTGTAGGCACCATCAGGGCATTATCTATACTCTTCAAGCCTAAATCTATTTTGGCAAAGGCGCCCGGCAAAAGTTTAGCGCCACCGTTTTGTGCCAGTGCACGTACTTTAATAGTGCGGGTAGCTTCATCTATGCGGGGTTCAATGGCATACACGCGTGCGGTAAATGTCTGGTCAAATCCATCTACTGTAAACTTCAGCTGGTCGCCTTTGGCCAATGTGGCCGAGTATTTTTCGGGTACTGTAAAATCTACCTTAAGCTGGCTGATTTGTTGCAGCGTAGCAATAGATACGGTTGGCGATACATAGGCCCCCAGGCTTACATTCTTTAGCCCCACTATACCATCAAACGGTGCGCGTATTTCTGTTTTCGAAATCTGTGCCTGTGTATATTCTATATCGGCATTAATACCTGCCAGTTGAGTGCTGGCTGCATCGTACTCACTTTGGCCTACACCGTTTATAGCCAACAGTTGTTTTAAACGTTGCTCGGTTTTTTCGGCGGTTTCGCGCTGTGCGTTTAGCTTTTTAAGCTGGGCCTGCAGGTCGGCATCAAATAGTTTAACCAGTAGTGCCCCTTTGCTTACCGGTGCCCCCTCGTTCAGGTTTAGCTGTACTATACGGCCCGATGCATCGGCATGCAGTTCTACCTCTTCGTTAGCCAGCAGGCTACCCGATGCCAGTATACCGTTATCCAGGTTTTGTGGTTTAACAATGTAACCGGTTACTGCCACATCTTTAGGCGGGCCGCCGGCGGGGCCTGCTGCCGCAGCCTCTTTGGGGTGCAATACCTTGTTATATACAATTACACCTGCTATAAGGGCAACAAGCACCAGAATAAACCAACTAAACTTCGACATGAGGGAGCATTTTATTTCACAATATAATTAAGCTGCGAATGTGAACAGTTGTTGCAACAAATATTGTGAAAAAAGCATAATGCCGTAAGGCATTTTACATGTTTACTACATATAGTGGGGAACAATATCTACAGCGGTAATGCTATTTGGTAAACGGCACTTTAAAGCTGCTTACCACCTGGTTGTTTTCATCTACAATGCTTAGCTCTACATACTCATCGCGCACTATGCGTACTTTGCCAAAAGCATTTTTACTGTCTTTGCCGTTAAGGCCGTTGCCGCCTTTGTTCCATATTTTTTTCATTTTATAGGTACCGGTCAGGTTGCCTATCAGTTTCAGGTAGTGGGCCAGTTCGGTGGTTTCTACACTAAGCCCGCTGGCGTTCAGCTCGGGCAGACCGGCGTTGGTGCCATCGTCCATTACGTTGTGGTGTGTATCACCACTTATTACAATCAGATTCTTCAGATTATTCTCTTTTACGAATTTCATAAAGTCGTTCCGCTCGTCCGGAAAACCCGCCCAGTACGATGAAAAACCACTGGCTATGTGTATGCCAAACCAGTTTTTGTAATGCAATTTCTGCAGCTTAATACCGGCCCTTATTAGTTTTTCGCAGGCACCGTTCAACGGGCCACCGCTTACTATAAATTTCCAGTCGGCTTTGCTTTCCAGCAGGCTTTTCTTTAGCCAGTCCATTTGTTGTTTGCCAAACTGTGCATAGCCTGGCGGCGGGCTGTAAGTCCACCGGTGCTTTACACTATCGTACTTAAACGCCGCCGCATTAGGCAGTGCTTTGTTACTGCACCGGTCTATTACAAAAAACTCGGCATTGCCCAGTTTAAACGAGTGAAATATACCCGTGCTGGTATCGGCCAGTTCGTAATGCGGAAAATACTGGTCGTAGCCTTTTATTACATTTCTCCTCCAGCTATCGGGAAACGGCGGCGATGAAAACTCAGTAACCACCTTGCCGTTTTTCATATAGCTGTGCATGCCGTTTTTATTGTACCGGCCACCATCGCCACCTACATAGTCGTTATCGTCGTACACATAATCTATAGGTACGTTATACAGCATCTGTTTCATTACTTTCTCATCGTACCGGCGGCGGTAGCTAAGGGCCACGGTATCCATATTGTTGCTATAGTCGGGCTTTATCTGGTAATCGGGGTAGGTAAAGTCGCCGGTATGCATCATAAAGTAAGGCTCGTGTTGGGGTATGGCATAAAACACATTCATGTTGGCGGTTTCCTGGCAGCTACCGGTTACAAAAGTGTAATCGCCTTTAGCCCCCTCTGCCGGAAACGTGCGGAAACTTCCTGTAACAGTGTCCTGCTTACCATCTACAAATACCAGAAAAGAATATTTTGTATCGGGTGCCAAACCGGTAAGGTGCAGCATTACGGTATGGTCGCGTTCATCATTGGTATGCGCCGAAAAAGTAGTGTTATTGGTTAACAGTATTTTTATATCGGCTGGTTGTGCTGTGCGCAGATATATTTTACACGAGGTAGCTGTAACGGCACCGGTTACCGGGCCGTGTGTTATATACTGGGCCGATACACTGCACAGCAGGGTAGTGCAGGTTATCAGCAGGGCTGCAAGTCGTAGCATCATTGTTATTAAAAGCTATATCTAAACTGAAACGTATAACTACGTAAAGCCTCCGGACGGCCCGGACGTAGCGAGTATAAGTGGTTGGTCAGGTTCTTTACAATAAAGCCCATCGATACATGGTCGTTTACTTTTATGCCTGCCCTTATATCCATAGCAAAATCGCCATTGCCGTGCTTGGCCAGGTATTTATCCAACGCGTTTACATCTTTAAAAATAAACAGGGCTACTGTTTTAAAGAAGGTAGGCACTTTCTCGGGTGTAGAAGCATAGTAGAAGGTAGCACCCAGGTACGCTTTCCAGTATTTTATCTCAATATCGCCGCGGAACAGGTGACGGATACGGTAAGCCAGAATTTTTTCAGTTTCGTCGCCTTCTACACGCTTACCATTATACACAAACATATCGCGTAAAAACTGCGCTGTGGTGTAGTTGGTACTATCATTCAGCTGACCTTTACGGCCCGGAAAATTGTAGGTATAACCGGCATTAAGGTTAATACCTACCGGCCCGATTTTGCCGCTGCTTATAGCACTTATCTCATAGCCGGCTATGCGGGCGTTTTCTACGTTAAGCGCACGTGGGCCCAGCACCTGTCCGGGTATGGTCTCCAATGTATCGTTAAATATCTGGTCGCCATTGCTGTATTGGTTTGGCCAAAAACCTACCTGGTACTCAATAAAGTTTTTGTATTCCTGCCAGAAGAAAGCAAGGTCTATGCCCAGTTTCCACTCTTTAATTTGTACACCTTGTTGTATGCCCACTTCCATGCTCCAGCCGGTTTCTGTTTTAAGGGTATCGTTAGGTACAATGTTTACACCTGCCACAAAAGGTTGGGCAATATATTTTTCGGCTATACTGGGTATGCGGTAGCCCTGCCCCCACGATAAGCGTACGTTGGTGCTTCTGGATGCCTGTATATTCATACCTGCACGAAAAATAGGGATACCTGCTTGCTTGCCCTGTCCATCGCTTTTAATAGGAAAGCCAAAATTGATATTAGAGTCAAGTCCGGCTATTTCATAGCGTACACCGCCTTGCAGCGATAATACTTTGTAGTTAAACTCTGCCTGGCCATATACGGCCCAGTTAAAATTAAAGTGAGATCCGCTGTTTACATACAGGTTGCTTTGCGAGTAACCCATGTTAAACGGCATACCGGCAGTTAATACCAGCATGTTACGTAGCCGGTACTGGTATTGGTTGTTTAATATTAAACCGTGGCTTACCGCATTTATATCGGTTCCGTTTCCATCGCGGAATATATTAATGTAACGTGCCTGAAAACGGTAGTTGTGGCCCTTCAGGCTGCTGTAATACAGGTGCGGGTCAATGGTTGTTTTATTGTACTCGCTGCTGGATGAAGCCGCTGGTACCAGAAACAGCGAATCCAAATCGCGCGAAAGGAAAAACTGATCGGCGCGCTCTATCTGAAAACTACCGTTTACACCGTAGCTAAGCCCCGGGTGTTTACGGTCTATATAGCGCGTTTTTACAAACATACGCAGGCGCCAAAAATCATCGCCCTGTAGGTAGCTGCGGTTGTAACTGATGTTGCCGCCGGCCATTAACTGCAAATCTTTAATGCGGCGCTGGTGGCTAACATTAAGCGAACCAAAGAAAGGCGGGGTGGCGTCCCACCATTTCATGCGTTTATCTTTTGGCTGGTCGCTTACACCCAGGTTGGTTTCAATTTCTGTTTTTGGTTCTGCCTCGGTAGGCCAGTCGGTTATTACGTTTACTATACCATTAAGTGCCGATGAACCATACATTACCGATGAGGCACCTTTTATAATTTCTACCTGTTTTACATTCTCTAAGGGTACAAAGGTATTTTGTGTCTGTCCCAGGTCGGCACTGGCAAGTTCCAGGTTATCTACCAGTAGTGTTGTACGCGAACCTACCCCATACGAATAGGAACTGCCACCGCGTATAGATATCTGCCCATCCTGTACCAGTACACCGGGTGTTTTGTTCACCACTTCACCTATATCGTTACTGTTGGTATTCTTTATCTGGTCTTTGGTCATTACCGAAATAGATACGGTTTCTTTCGCTGCATTTTTTTTGTATTGGCTTACTGTGGTTACTTCCGAAAGTTTAAACGCATCTGGCTTCAATACAATATCCAGTTTCAGTTTTTCACCGGCGCTGAGGGTTACTTTTTTCTTTTCGGTTTTGTAACCAATAGAGCTGTACGAAAGTTCGTAATCACCAGCTGGCAACGAAAGGCTGTATTTACCTACCGCGTCGGCTACAGTACCTTTGCCTTTTTCGTAGCGGATAGTTACGCCAAACACAGGCTCTTTGGTTTCATTGTCTCTTACCGTTCCCGATACTTCGGCATTTTGCGCAAAGCTACATACAACAAACAGCAAGGTGGTAAGTACAGATAAGTAAAACTTCTTCATCAGGTGGTGTTTAATTATGGTTAAAGTATGGGTTTTTTGTATCAAAATTTCAGTTCATCTAAACTTACAAGTTGCGTGCGTACAGTTTTGCCGTTTTTGTTTTTCAGGTCAAAAACCAACTCACGCTTATTCCAGTCTAAATGTAATACGCCGTAGTTAAGTTTGCAGTAAGCAGTGCCTACACGGTATTTGTTTTTATTAGCCAGCCATACCGAGTGGGTAAGCCCACTGCTGGTAAAATCGTAAATGGGGTATTGCCCCTCTACATTGCGTTTAGATATCTCGCCGTGATGTATATCGCCGCTTATAAATACCACACCATTAGCGCGGGTTTTCTTTATCAGGTCCAGCATGCGCTGGTTTTCGGGTGCCAGGTTCATCCAGGCTTCCCAGCCGTTAAAATCTACCAGAAACATAGTGCTGGTACCTATTATGCGCACATCGGCTGGTTTTTGCAGCTCACCCTCCAGCCATTTCCATTGTTCATCGCCCAGCATGGTTCTGTTGGGGTCGTCGCTGCGTTGGTATTCGCCCCATGGTTTAGGGTGTTTTTTAAACACCAGCGAGTCGCGGAACGTGCGGCAATCCAGCATAATAATCTGCACCCGTTTGCCCGCTTCGCCATATATGTACGAGGTATAAATACCTGCATGGCTTCGGCGTTCGCTGTTGGCAGGCTCTTTAAAAAAATCGAGAAATATTTTTTTCGACTCTTCTTTTTTAGGGTACTCTTTACCGCCATCGTTTACACCAAAGTCATGGTCATCCCAGGTGGCTATTATGGGCGCAGTTTCCTGTAGTTTGCGGTAAGCAGGTTTAGCTGCCAGCGAGTCGTACTTACTTTGCAGCAGAGCCATATCTTCGGTATCGCCGTAAACATTGTCGCCCAAAAACACAAATAGCTGAGGTTGCTCCTCAGCTACTTTATAAAATATCTCCATGGGCTTGTACTGGTTACCGCAACTGCCAAAGGCAATTTTGGTTAATGTTTGCGGGCTGGTGGTTTGTGCGGTAAGCGTAGCGGCAATAAAGCAACAACAGCAGGTAAATACGTGTTTCATTTTATAAGTGGGTGTATATCGTATTATGGTAAATCTCCTTCTTCTACTTCTAACCACGTTGCCGGAAAAATAAGGTCCTTATACCAGACCAACTCCCACTTGCCATCGTTGTATTCCAGTGCTGTCATATTCTCTACCCAGTCGCCGCTGTTCATATACATCACACTGCCACGTTCGGTGGTTATCTGTTTAATACAGGGTATATGGGTGTGGCCGTTCAGTACCACATCGTAACCTTCGTCCAGCGCAATTTCGGCCGCGGTAAGCTCGTAATTACTCAGCATTTTAATGCCTTTTTTGGTAGCTTTTTTTACCTGCTGCGAAAACGATGTTTTAGGCCGGCCCAGTGTTTCCAGTATTAGGTTTGCCAGCTTATTTATAAGTATCAGTATTTCGTAACCGGTAGTGCCCAGTTTGGCCAGCCAGCGCGAACCCTGCATCGATACATCAAAAATATCGCCGTGAAAAAACCAGTGTTTCTTTCCATCCAGCGTCAGCACTACTTTGTCTTCCAGTATCAGGTTGCCCAGTTTAAGGCCCGAGTAGCGGCGTAACAGTTCATCGTGGTTACCGGTAAGGCAAAACACTTTTACACCGCTTGATATAAAGCTAAAAATACGTTCTATTACCCGTGTATGCGAATTGGGAAAGTAGTAAGAGCGAAACTGCCAGATATCAATTAAGTCACCGTTTATCACCAGTATTTCGGGTTCTATGCTGTTCAGGTATTTATTCAGCTCTTTAGCCTTGCAGCCTATAAAGCCCAGGTGCACATCGCTTATTACCGCTACTTTTACCTTTCGTTTTACAGCGCTCATGCGGTGCTATATTGATAAATGGTTGTTAAGCTAACGTTACGTTAAATACAAGGCTTACATACTGCTACAAATATTCTTAATACAACAATAACAGTACCGGTGGCAGTTACTCTTTAATAACGCCCAGGCTGCTTTGCCCTGCTGCTGATACTTGATTTATGCGGGCCAGTTCGCCATTAGGAAACTGCACGCTGAAATCGGTCCAGCCCGGTGTACCGGCACGTGGGTCGGGGCGGTAGTAATCGGTAGATGTAATTTGTGCGCCGCTTTCAAAGGCATTATTCATATCGGTATAGTCGCCGTTGCGCGCTTCAGTAGTGCCGGCATCGCTGCGGGTACGTACTATGTAGCCTTGTTGTACACGGTTGGTAATTTGTGTTTTGCTACCGGTGGGGTTGTTCAGTATTACAAAGGCCGCCTCTGGCGTGCCGGGGTTGCTGTACACAAACATAGCGCGGCCCTGCAGCGATGGGTGGCCGGCTTTGTAAATCGACTCAGCAGCCCCTTCCATAATAAACACCACTTTGCCACGGGCCTGTGCCAGTGTAGGCCAGTTGCCGGCCAGTGCTGCTTCTTCCAGTGTGCTATAGCTGCCGCGTACATCATCGGGTGTAATTACTTTGCTTAGCTGTTCGCCGAATACCGATTTTATTTCGGCATCCATATTATCGCAGGCGCTGGCATCGTAAGGTATAGCCAGGGTCATGCCCGGTAGGGCGGGCAAAGCACTGCCTACGGTTTCTTCTTTGGTTTCTACATTAATAAAAATGGGTATGTGGTTAGGGTGGGCCATGCTCCAGTTATATACTACTGTAAGTGCCTCTTTAAAAGTGTAGTAGCTGGTATTAAAATCAAAATCGGGTATATGCACAATTTTAAAGCCCGGTTCTTTCAGTGCTTCTACATGGCTATCGTTATCCAGCCCCACCATGCTCATACCCTGGCGGTAATAAAAGTTGCCGCCTTGCGGGTCGTTATAAATATCCAGCTCTATACCGCGTACGTTGTAATCGTTAAACTGCTGCTCCATGGGTAGGTGCCAGTAATCTATACCTGCCGGATCGTACTGTTGTGGCAGCAGGCCAAGCGCCATGGCATTGGTCATCCAGTTAAAAATGCTATCGTTGGTTTTAAGGTGGTAGCTGTTGTGGCTGGCTATTACCTGTATCTGATTTAATTTTAAACTATCGGTAGGGCCATTATCGTAGGTCACCAGATTATCCTTGTCTTTAGGTTCTTTTTTACACGATGCAACTAAAAGCAAACAGGCAGCAAAAACGAGAGCGTAACTTTTCATTAACCTTAATTTTAGATGAAGTTAATGAAATGGTAATGCGGTGCAAGTGGCTGCAAAAGAAAATGTAAGGATGTTAAATGCAGCGTAACATTCGCTGTTAACGGTTGTTTTTAGCCTTCCCTTTTTTAACAGTTGGCGCAGTAGCGGTGGCCGGTACAGGTGGCTTGCGCAGGCCGGTAAGGGCACCTATCTCTTCGCCTATGCCTATAAACGAGCGGTAGTTGAGCGGAAACTCCAGAAACACATGCAGCATACTTAAAAAGTAAAGTGCAATAAGCCCGGTTTTATAATCGTAAGCGTATAACCCTACCGATAGCAGCCACAGGCTTATTACCACCGCCAGCCATTGCTTGGGCACCTGGTGCCATTTAATAACCGATGTTTTGCTAAACCAGTTAAGGTAGTGGTAGGTGTATGCAAAGGCAATAAAGCGCATAATACCAAAACCAATATCGCTGGAGAACACGGTTTCGCGGGCTGTAGAGCCTAACTTGAATATGTGCAGGAACGACTGGTTAACCATAGAGAAGCCGCTATCTACCAGTGTTTTTTGGGCGTAATCGCTAATGGTGTAAAAACTAAAGTGGGGGAAGAAAACAAAGAAACTGATACCACAGGCGGCAAATACAACCAGCGATAATACACCGGTAACACTTTTGCTTTTAAGTGCTCCAAACAGTATAAACAGGCCGGTAAATAAAAACACGTGTATAAGCGTAGGTAGAAACACTGCAAACAGAAAAAAGAACGTGGGTGTCTTTATTATCAGCCCGCCTATAAAAGCGGCAATGCCTACAAAACCTATTTTAAACAGCCAGTCTTTAAACAACACAAAACCCAGTGCGCTGGCAAAGGCCAGGTATATCATAAAGTTTGAGGCATTTTGCGGTGCATCGGTAAATACAAAGCTTAGCAGAAACAATACCGCACACAGCGCTATCAGCCATATATAATCGTATTTACCATTGGTAAAGTAATCGCGCTTATGCAGCCAGGTTATTTCGGTAAGGTAGTGCAGGGGGCCCAGCACCGCATACGAAAACAAAAACAATTCGAACGGCACTACAAAAGCCAGTATGCACGATACTATCATTAGTACTATGTTGGCTATATCTATACGGCTGGTATTCATTATTGTAAATAAAGCAGTATTAAAGCAGAAATAATAGCAGGCCGATGAATATTAGCCCAGCCCGGGTATTTTAGGCATAGCACCCATCATTTCGCTTTGCATTACATTATCGGCTTTAGCCATGGCTTCGTTAAGGGCACTTTGTATTTTGGCTTCAAGCGTTAGCTTATCATCCAGTTTAAATAGCTCTATGTTTTTTACTTTACGGTTGCCGGTTACAGTAACTTTTACGTAATCGTTCGCTGCATCTACCTCTATGGCTTCCAGGCGTTTTTTAGCCTCTTCCATTTTGTCCTGCAGTTCTTTCAGTTGTTTCATCTGGTCGAAAAAGCCCATACTATAATTTTAGATTTTGGAATGAAATACAATAATCAGTTTTTCATGTTATCGAACTGTAGCGGAAAGCCATAATCGCCTTTGCGCAGCAGGGCAATTACCTGTTGCAGGTCGTCTATTTTTTTGCCGGTTACGCGTACAATGTTATCCATTTGCGCGGCCTGTACTTTAATGCCACTGTCCTTTATAGCTTTCACTATCTTCTTCATGGTGTCTTTATCCAGCCCGTTCTTCAGCTTTACATCTTTCTTAATCATAGGGCCCGATGCGTAATGTTCTTTACTGATATCGAAGCTGCGTGGATCCAGCCCCTGTTTCATACCGCGGCTGATAATGATATCTACAGCGGCGTTCAGGCGCAGTTCATTTTCGGTGGTTATAAGTAGTGTAAGTTCTTTCTTATTAAAATCTATTTCAGTTTTCGATCCGTGAAAATCGTAGCGGTTAATAATTTCTTTTTTAGCCACGTTAATGGCGTTCTCTACGGTTTGCGAATCTACCTTGCTTACTATATCAAACGATGCCATGCTTGTTTGTTTTTTGTATTTGCTTTCTTGCAGATGGCCAATTACCGTATCTGCGATTTTAAAAACGAATTGCCCTGCTGGTTCAGCCGGTTTACATATTCTTTACCATCGCGCTTAAATACCATATAGCCGGTGCTGTCGCCCAAAAAGTAGTCGCCCGACATATACTCACGGCCATATATCTGCCACATAATAGTGCCTGCTATCGGGGCGCTGGTTTTGGGCGCTGTTTTACCATCCAGAAAATTGGCAAACAGCTGCACATTACGCCCATCCAGACTCAAACTACCGCCTTTGCCTTGTTTCATTACTATATCCATACTGGTGGTACTATCGCGCATGGTGTAATACACTTTGGCCGGCAGCGGCTGTTGTGCAAAAGCGAAAACCGAACACAATACAAAGAGTAAAGAGAATGCGAATGAAATTTTCATAAGCTGAAAATAGTTTTAACTGCCCAATGTAAAAACAAAAATACCCGTAGCAATTTGTGCCACTGCGATTTAAAACTTTTTAGCTTTAAAACCACATTATGAAGATAGCCCGCTATGTAGCACAACCGGCTTTAGCCTGTTGTTTTGTTGTATTTGCTTTTACTTATTGTAACGCCCAAACCATGACCATTGAACAAGCCGATACCCGGGCCCGCGAGCTACTGGCCCGCATGAGCCTGAAAGAGAAAGTGTACGAAATGCACGGGCATGGGGTGGTAAGGTTTGGCCTGTCTATACTATTTAGCAAAAAAGTGAAACCGGTACACGCAGGCGGTAGTAAAAAGCTGGGCATCCCAGCTACTATATTTTTAGATGGCCCAAGGGGCGTATCGCTGTATAAAGGCGCTACTGCTTTTCCGGTTACTATGGCGCGCGGTGCCAGTTGGGATACCGACCTGGAAACACGGGTAGGGCAGGCAATTGCTAAAGAGATACGTGCCCTTAAAGCCAACTATAGCGGGGCTGTGTGTATGAACCTGCTGCGCCACCCCGCCTGGGGCCGCGCACAGGAAACCTACGGCGAAGACCCGCACCATGTAGGCACTATGGCTGTAGCGCTGGTAAAGGGCATACAGCAACACCACGTGCAGGCATGCGCCAAACACTTTGCCGCTAACAGTATGGAGAATAACCGCTTTGGCGGTAGCATGAATATGGACGAACGCACCCTGCACGAGGTGTACCTGCCGCATTTTAAAATGGTGGTGCAAAACGGGGTGGCGTCTATTATGAGCGCGTACAACAAACTAAATGGTGTTTACTGCGGGCATAGCAAATACCTGCTTACCGATATACTGCGCCGCGACTGGGATTTTAAAGGCTACATAACCAGCGACTGGCAAAACGGCCTGTTTGATACCAAAGCAGGTATAGAGGCCGGTATGAATATAGAGATGCCACAGGGCATATACTACAGCTACAAGAAAGTAAAGCAACTGATTGCCGCCGGGCAGCTAACCGAACAGCAGATAGATGAACTGGTGCTGCCCGTGCTGCGCACCAAGCTGTTGTATGCGTCGCAAAAAGATGTGCAGGTATACAACAAAGATTTAGTGGGTTGTGCCGAACACACCGCATTGGCGCGCGAGGTAGCCGAAAAAAGCGCAGTGCTTTTAAAAAACAATAACCTGCTGCCGCTGGATAAAAGCAAGGTAAAGTGCATTGCTGTTATCGGTTCGTTGGCAGATTCTAAAGAAACCGGCGACCACGGAAGCAGCCGCAGTTTTCCGAGCTATGTAGTATCGGCACTACAAGGTATTAAAGATTACGTGGCAGGTAGTAATGTAGAAGTGCTGACCGCACCCGCTAACGATACCGCTGCTATAAATGCGGTTTGTACTAAAGCCGATGTGGTACTGGTAGTGGCAGGTACTACTTACAAAGATGAGGGCGAGTACATAGGCCACGGCACCATCCGCGACCGCAATAACCCCGATAAAGGCAACTTTATAACCCGCACCGGTATACTGGGTGTAGGGGGCGACCGGTACTATCTGCACCTGCACCAGCAGGATATGGATATCATTCACCGGGCAGCGGCGGCCAATAAAAAAGTAATAGTAAGCCTTGTGGCCGGTAGTGCTATTACGGTAGAAGAATGGCATAACGAAGTGCCAGCTATTATGCAGACTTTTTACAATGGTATGGAGGGTGGACATGCGCTGGCAAGGCTATTGTTTGGCGAGGTTAACCCATCGGGTAAATTGCCGTTTACAGTGCCAGTTGCCGAAAGCGATTTGCCGCCGTTTAACTCATTTGCCGATACTGCCCACTATGGCTATTACCACGGCTACACCTTGTTTGATAAAGAGAAGAAACAACCGCGCTATCCGTTTGGTTATGGGTTAAGCTATACGCAGTTTCAGCTATCGGGTTTACAGGTAAGCGCTACTGATAGTGTGCATGTTACAGTAAGGGTTAAAAACACCGGTAGCCGCTCTGGCGCCGAGGTAGTGCAGGTATATGTTAGCCCGCCCGCCGGTAGTGTAGACCACCCCGAAAAACTATTGCGCGCCTTTAAAAAAGTGTACCTGCAGCCAGGCGAAGAGCAAACCATTGAGTTAACTATACCTGTTAGTGACCTTGCCTGGTACAACCCTGCCACCAGGGCCTGGGTGGTAGATACGGGTAGCTATACCGTACTGGCCGGTAACCAATCGCGCGATGAACACATGCAAAAGGCCGTTTTTACCTACAGCAGGCCATAAACAAGCGTACTATAAATTATTACTGCCGTTTGTGCTGTAATGTTGTGTAACTACACGATTATTGTTGTACAATACTGGCCATGCCATTCAGCCAACAACGCCGCGCCCACACGTTTTTTATGATAATAGTATTTGCCTGCCTGGGTGTGACTACCGAGGTGGTTTTTACTTCTATATCCGATTTTATAAATAACGAACCCATGTGCGGAAAAGCACGCTGGTCGCTGGCGGGGCACTCCTACCTGTGGATGATACTGGTGTATGGTATGATACCGGTGTTTGCCCACTTTATACACCGCCGCGTAAAACATTTACCCCTTTGGCAAAGGCTGGCCCTGTATGTGGGCTTAATATATGCGGTAGAGTTTACCAGCGGCTTTTTGCTCGAGCAATTTACCGGCCGTTGCCCCTGGCATTATACCACAGGGTTTCACATAATGGGCCTTATACGGTTAGATTACCTGCCCGCCTGGCTGTTTTTCTGCTTTATGGTAGAACAGCTATACGTGTTTATCAATAAGCGGGTGGTGCAATAATGTAGAGGGCTGTTTGTATTAAAGTCCCCTTTGGGGATTTAGGGGCTGTATTTTTTATTTTTTTTTCACTCCCGCTCCATTAAGTTTGCACACCTTAATTTTTTGCATTTAATCTAATTACTAAATACTTACTACTATTTATGGCCATCTCTCAATTCAACTTTCCCACTACCATCCGTTTTGGTGCAGGCGTTATAGCCGAACTTCCCGATTACCTGAAAAAAAATAACCTGAGCCGTCCGCTGGTGGTTACCGACCCTAACGTAGCACAGCTGGGCTTTTTTAAAAAAATAGTTGACGACCTTAAAGCCAAAGGATTTGCGGTAGAGGTGTTTAGCAACATACATAAAAACCCGGTTAAGAGCGATGTATACGCCGGTAGCGATGCTTACGATGTCCACAAAGGCGATAGCATTATTGGTATAGGTGGTGGTGCCGGTTTAGATGTAGCCCGTGCTATACTGCTGCGTATAGAACACCGCGAAGACCTGTTTAAATACGACGACCTGATAGGTGGCGATGTATATGTAACCAATGGTGTACCACACTTTGTAACCATACCTACCACTGCCGGTACCGGTAGCGAGGTAGGCCGCAGCGCTATTATTGCCGATGATGTAACACACCAGAAAAAAATACTTTTCTCGCCTAAGCTGTTGGCTAAAATTGTATTTGCCGACCCATTACTTACAATGGAACTGCCTGCATTTATTACAGCCGCTACCGGTATGGATGCGCTTACGCACAACATGGAGGCTTTTCTGGCTAAAAATTACCACCCTATCTGCGATGGTATAGCACTGGAAGGTATCCGCCTTATCAATCTATCGTTAGAGAAAGCAACTAACAGCCCCGATGTAGAAAGCCGCAGCAACATGTTGTTAGCCTCTATGATGGGTGCCATTGCTTTCCAGAAGGGCCTGGGTGTGGTGCACTCGCTGGCGCATCCGCTATCGAGCCTGCTGGATACACACCACGGCCTTGCCAATGCGGTTAACATACCTTACGGTATGAAGTTTAACATTGCTGGCTTTGAAGATAAATTCAAAAGAATTGCCCGCACTTTAGAATTAAAAGACGAAAGCGGTAACGGTGTGGTTAACTACCTGTTTGAGCTTAACAGCAAAGTAAACATACCACACAAACTAAGCGCCATAGGTGTAAAAGAAGAACATCTGGAAACGCTGGCCGACCTTGCCTTTGCCGATTTTGCGCACCCAAATAACCCTAAGCCGGTTAGCCGTGCCGATTTCCGCGCATTGTATGGCGAGGCGTTGTAAAGC
>CAYREY010000002.1:70397-130974 GCA_964423405.1 uncultured Chitinophaga sp.
TAAGCCGGTTAGCCGTGCCGATTTCCGCGCATTGTATGGCGAGGCGTTGTAAAGCTTAGAACGTCATTGCGAGGAGGCTTTGCGACGAAGCAATCCTCCTCGTTTTATATCATTACTCTCCCGCTTAGAAAGGCGGGATGAAACAAATACTAGCTACTAACTACTATTATGAAAATAGGCCTAACATTTACCGAAAGCCGCTGGGAAAACTACCCGGTATGGATAAAGGGCAACGACCCCGAAATAGAGATTGTAGAGCTGCACTGGGAGAAACACGAACTGGAAGAAGTGTGGGACCTGGTAGAAGACTGCGATGCAATTGTGCTTACCGGCGGGGTAGATATACACCCGCGCTTTTATGAAAGCGAAAGGCTGGAGTTTCCTAATGGCGATGGAAAGTTTAACGAAGAACGCGATGAGTTTGAAATGCATGTGTTTGAAACCGCACTAAACTTTAACCTGCCGGTGCTGGCTATTTGCCGCGGCCTTCAGTTAGTTAACGTGGCGCTGGGTGGCGACCTGGTGCAGGACCTTGAAGAAGCCGGCAAAAAGAACCACCGTCGCATGAATAACGTGGATGATGAGCATGATATTAGTATTACAGCAGGTTCGTTATTAAGTGAGGTAGTGGGTGGCACTGCCGGTACTATTAATGGCGCGCATCATCAGGCGGCAGGCAAAATAAGCGATGAGTTGATAGCAACCGCTACCAGTGCCGATGGAGTAATAGAAGCACTGGAGTGGAAAGACAAAGCTGATGAACCCTGGCTGCTGGCTGTGCAATGGCACCCCGAGCGCATGAACGACCGCGAAACCAATCCCACATCTAAAAACATACGGGAGGCCTTTTTGAGGGCAGCAAAAGCAGGTATCTAACCATTAAGAGCATTGAGTACATTAAGAATACAGAGATGATAGGTGAATTGCCAACACAAAAGTACCTTAATGAACTATCATACAAGGTAGTGGGTTGCGCTATTGAAGTTAATAAGCACTACGGCCCGGGTCTTTTAGAATCTGTGTACGAGAAATGTTTGATGTATGAGCTTGGTAGAACAGGATTGAAGGCAGAGTCGCAGGTTGTTGTACCCATTCAGTACAAGAATACCAATCTTGGAGGGCATCTTGTTATTGATATACTGGTAGAAGATGAGCTGGTTGTAGAGTTGAAAGCTGTAGATGCTATTTTGCCAATTCATGAAGCACAGTTGCTTACCTATCTAAAGCTTACAAGCAATTACAAAGGGATGATAATTAATTTTAACAGCACGAAAGTGATTGATAGTACTAAGCATTTTGTTACAGAATCTTTTGCTCAATTACCTAAAGAATAAAACTATCTATAAACTAAGCTTAATGACCTTAATGTTCTTAATGGTTATTATTGCTTTTTAAACCAGCATAATAATGAAAGTAACCAACCCGGCAACCGGCGCAACGCTTGCCACCCTTAAAGAAGACAACAAAGCATCGTTAAAAAAGAAACTGGCCACGCTTAAAAAAGGCCAGGCAAAATGGAATGCAGTGCCGCTTAAAAAGCGTGTTGCTGTATTACAAAAGTTTTCGGCATTGCTTGAGCAGCATATAGAAGAAAGTGCCACCATACTTACCAGCGAGGTAGGTAAACCACTACAACAAAGCCGCAACGAGGTAAACGGTGCGCGCAACCGTATTAAATGGCTTACCGATAATGCCGATAGATACCTGAGCGATGAAGTAATGAGCCAGGATGGTAATATGCTGGAGAAGATAAGCTATGAGCCGCTGGGTGTGGTTTGCAATATATCGGCCTGGAACTACCCTTACCTGGTAGGCACCAACGTATTTGTGCCGGCACTACTGGCTGGTAATGCGGTGCTGTATAAGCCATCGGAGTTTAGTACCCTTACCGGTTTGCAGATAGAGAAACTGCTTAAAAAAGCAGGTGTACCCGATGATGCTTTTCAGGTGGGTGTAGGTGCCCGCGAAGTAGGTGCCGCTTTGTTAGAGATGGATTTTGATGGTTATTTCTTTACCGGTTCGTATGCTACCGGTAAGTACATATACGAGCAGGTGGCCGATAAAATGGTGCCGGTTGGCTTAGAGTTGGGCGGTAAAGACCCGCTGTACGTTGCCAGCGATGTAAAAGACATTAAAGGCATAGCTGCCGGTACTGCCGATGGCGCGTTTTATAACAACGGGCAAAGCTGCTGCAGTGTAGAGCGTATATACGTACACGAAAAGGTATACAACAAATACGTAGAGGAGTTTGTAAAAGAAGTAAACAGCTATAAAGTAGGTGCCCCTACTGAAGATGGCGTATACATTGGCGCCCTTACCCGTGAGGCACAACTACAGATAGTAGATGCGCAGGTAAAAGATGCCGTAAAGAAAGGAGCAAAGGTGCTGGCCGGTGGTAAAAAAATTGCCGGTAAAGGTAACTTCTACGCACCTACCGTGTTGGTTAACGTTAACCACAAAATGAAAGTAATGCGCGATGAAAGCTTTGGTCCGGTAATAGGCATACAGAAAGTAAAAAGCGATGAAGAGGCATTACAGCTGATGAATGATACGGAGTATGGTTTAACAGCAGCAGTTTATTCAGCATCTAAACAACGTGCCGAAAAAATACTGGCACAAACCAACAGCGGCACCGGCTACTGGAACTGCTGCGACCGTGTAAGTGCAGCGTTACCATGGAGTGGACGCAAACACTCGGGCTTTGGCTCTACACTTTCGCACCAGGGTTTGCGTGCGTTTACCAAGCCTAAGGGGTATCATTTAAGAGGGTAAGTATCCGTTATAATAGTATAGAAAGCCGCAGATAGCATCTGTGGCTTTTTTATTTGCTTAAACTCCCCAGGCAACCCTTTAGCTATTACTGTCGTTTTCAAAGTATCATTCATTAATTTTGAAAAAACAGTACCCTATGCGCACCATAGTAGCTACACTTATTTTTTTAGTGTGTGCCGGCATTAGTAAGGCCGGTAATACCTACACACAACAACCCCTGTTACAAAAACTTGCTGTAGTAAATGCTGAGTGGCCTAAACAGCCAGAGGCAAAGCAGTTAACTACTATTACTACTATAACCGGCAATACATCCTTTAACCAGTGGATTGCCACCCACCTGCAATTAGTTGAGCAAACATTGCGTAACCGCAATACTACCGCACTTACCACCACACAAAAGCAAAACCGCATACATTTACTTGATGAGTTAAACGGCTACTGGAAGGCCGGTGTGTTTCCGGTAAACGATTACCTGCCCTATAAAAATCCGGTGTTTATTGACCGTAAAGGCACCCATTGTGCAGTGGGCTACCTGATGATGCAAAGCGGCCATGATGATTTGGCAAAGCGTATAGACCTCAATGAGAAGTTTGCTTACGTGCACGAAATAAAAACAGCCGGTGTAGCAGACTGGGCAGATGAACATGGCTTTACAGTAGATGAACTGGCCTGGATACAACCCGGCTATCCGCCTACTACCCCTACATTTGATTTAGATAGCGGCCTGAACGGCACGGTAAACACTATTGTACCCGACCCAACCGGACAAACTATTTATGCAGGTGGTAGTTTTTCGCATACCACCGGTGGCACGGCCTGCAATAACATAGCCGCATGGATCAGCGGTTTTGCTGGTTACGATTGGGTGCCGGTGGGCACCGGCCTGAACGGTACGGTACATACATTGGTACTACAAAACAATAAACTATACGCCGGTGGCGAGTTTACTATGGCCGGCAATGTAGCAGCTAACCATGTAGCCGTGTACGATATTGCACAAGGCCAGTGGCAGGCAATAGGTAACCTGGATAGTACCGTATATGCGCTGGCTTTTTACAACGGTAGCCTGTATGCGGCCGGTAAGTTTAGCGGCTTTTTAGCTAAGTGGAACGGCAACCAGTGGAGCGATATAACCGGTGGCTTTTTGTATGGCGAAGGGGCACGCACCTTAGAGGTATATGATAACAAACTGGTAGTAGGTGGCAACTTTGAGTTGGCCACCGGTGCTTTACGTAAACATGTGGCTACCTGGGATGGTAATTACATGGGTGCTTTGGGTATGGGGACCATTACACCGGTAAACGACCTGGTAGTGCATGAGGGCAAACTAATAGCCGCTTGTGATATAATACAAGGCACCGATACCTGTGCAGTTACAGCTTTTGAAAACGGCAACTGGGTGGTAAAATTAAAGGGCGCCAACAATGTTATGGATTACTTTGCCGGCACTGCAATTAAATCGCTGTTATCGCATAATGGCCATTTGCTGGCCGCTGGCAATTTCGATTGCAGCAGCGGTATGATATACGGCAGCGATTTAATGGAGCTTGGCAACGCAACGCCCGGCTCGGTAGATACTACCCAATATGTAACCATACCACTTTTATATACCGATAGTGCTATTAACACTATGGTTGTTTACAACAACAGCCTGTATTTTGGCGGTGGCTTTGTGTACAGCTCAAACAACGAGACAAACCATATTGCACAAATTAACGTAGCCTTTACCGGTATAGATGAAACACCGGTTACACCGGTACAGGTGCAGGTGTATCCCAACCCGGCAACCGGCAATGTTACCATCCAATCTAACGGAAACAATATTTTACAGGCAGAGCTACTGGATATAACAGGCCGTAAAGTGCTGAGCGAAAAGCTGAATACCGCAACTGCCCGTTTACAACTCAATAACCTTGAGCCGGGCGTTTACACCCTGTTGGTACAAACACAAACCGGTTGGGGCAGCACCCGGCTTATAAAACAGTAACATACTTTACACAAACTAAAAGGGCCGGTTTTACCGGCCCTTTTAGTTTTCAGCTAATAGCTGCTGCATTTTTGTAATCATATCAGCGCTGCCCCAGTCTTCTTCGCCTACTTTTTTGTAAACATCTACATGCTTGCTGTTAAGCAGGTAGGTAGTGGGTATGGTTGCAATAGCAAGTTCGGGTAGTTTTTTTACCGAGTGCAGTACGGTTAATTCGGGATAGCGCATCCGCACGCGGTTAAGCAGTTCGTTATTTTCATCGCTTATAAGCACTACCCGTACGTTACTGCTGTGTAAAAGTTGCTGTGCTTGTACCAGCGAGGGTAACTCGTGCACACAGGGGCCGCACCAGGTAGCAAAAAAACTAACCAGTAGTGGCTGCCCGTTATACGTGCCCAGTGTTACAGCCTGGCCGTTGCTATCAAGTAATTGTAATGTATCGAAAGCTACAGCAGGCGCCACCCGGTACTTGTTGTACAAATAGCCACCAACCAGTAGTAGCACTAATAGTAGTACTGCTTTTATTGCTTTAGTATTCATTAAGCAAACCGTGCTTTATAGTCAAGGGCGCTTTCTTTAATCACTTCCAGCGCTTCTTCGCGGCCATAAGTAGCCGCTATTTCTACCCGCTTTTTTTCTGCTGCACCGGGTAGGTCTTTATAGGTAAGAAAATAATGTTTCAACCGGTTTACAATCTTCTCATCCAGCTGGCTTATATCGGTTATATGCCCATACACCGCATCGTCTTTCATTACGGCAATAATTTTATCGTCGGCTTCGTGCTTGTCTATCATTCTGAAACCGCCAATGGGTATAGCCTGTACCAGTATGCCACCATTGGGTATGGTTTTTTCGGTTAGCACCAGCAGGTCCATAGGGTCCTGGTCGCCTATAATACCGGTCTGGCCGGTTTTAGCCATGCAATATTCGCCCACTTTAATATCGCACAGGGTTTGCGGTATAAAACCATACAGGGCCGGCACTATGTTAGAGTACAACTGGGGCCTGTCCACTTTCAGCCAGCCGCTGGCTTTATCAATTTCGTATTTAACGGTATCGGTAGGTACTATTTCTATAAAGGCAGTAAGCACATCCGGAAAGTTTTCGCCGTACGATATGCCATGCCAGGGGTGTGCTTTATACAAAGAGTGTTTCACTTACAAACAAATTATTTATTAACTAATACATTACCAGCTACCGCTGCTGCCACCACCGCTAAACCCACCGCCTCCAAATCCGCCAAAGCCACCGCCGCCGCTGCTACCACCACCACCGAAACCACCGCCACTAAAGCCGCCAAAGCCACCACCGCCCCAGGTTCTTATACCACGGCCACCATAAGTAGTACCACCACCGCCGCCACCACCGCCACGGAAAATAATAGGCAGTATAAAAACAATAATAATGATGATGAGAAGGATAACCCAGGGCGGTATGCCCTCGCGGTGGCTGCGCGGGTTATTGTTTACATACATACCCGAAAGTCGGGCAATTATGTTATCGGTAGCGGCATCAAACCCGGCATAAAAGTTACCCTGCTTAAAGTTGGGCAACAACTCTTCATCAATTATACGCTTGGTAATAATAGCCCCCAGTTTTTCTTCTACCCCATAGCCGGTGCGTATAGTTACTTTACGCTCCTTTTTGGCCATTAGTATAATTACACCGTTGTGGTTTTGTTTGGTACCTATCCCCCATTTTTCGCCCAGTTCGGCTGCATAGCTGCCTACTTCGGCACCATCCAGGGTTTCTACAATTACAATGGCAATTTGTGTAGAGGTTGAATCATCGTACGCTACCAGTTTACGTTCCAGTGCATCGCGTTGGCTACCCGAAAGCACATTGGCAAAATCGTTTACCAACCGCGGCGGGTTGGGCTTTTCGGGAAAAGTTTGCGCCGATAAGTTGCCCAACGAAAAAACGCCAAGCAGCAGTACAAACAGACTTTGCAGTTTGTATTTACTGTGGACTGTAGACTGCCGACTGTGAACTGATTTACCCTTCGCTGATATCATTGCTCAACTCGTTTTTATCATGCTCGCTAATAGGAAAATACTGTTTCAGGTGGCTACCGGTTTCTTTTATGGCAAACAGTATCCCTTCCATAAACTCGCCCTTTTTAAAATGTTCACCCATTACCTGTTTGGTACCATCCCAATAGTTGGCAGGCACTACGGCATTAATGCCTTCATCGCCTATTATGGCAAATTTGTGGTCATCGTAGGCCAGGTATATAAGTGTGCCGTTACGGGCTGCCGTTTCGTTCATTTTTAGCTGAAAGAAAACCTCGGCAGCACGGTCCAGCACATTCTCTTTTTTGCATACCGGCTCTACATGCAGGCGTATCTCACCCGATGTGGTAGCCTCAGCATCGGTTATAGCCTGCACTATGGTGCGGCGCTCTTCATCGGTAAAAAACTGCTTTTTAAAAAGCATGGCAGTAGGTATTGGTAAGGTGAAACAAAATACACAGGCGGCTATTGCTTATGCCACTACTAAAACTTCACCTTAGGGGCGTTCTCTGTACCGGCATCGGCTTTAAAGTAGCCTTTAGGTGTAAAGCCAAACATTTTGGCAGTAATTACAGCCGGAAACGTTGACAGGTTAGCATTGTAGCTATTTACCAGGTCGTTGTATTTTTTGCGCTCAAAGGCAATTTTATCCTCGGTGCTGGCCAGTTCTACACGCAGTTCAGAGTATCCCTGCACGGCTTTCAGTTCCGGGTAAGCCTCCACAGTAGCCAACAGGCGCGACAGGCTGCCGCTTAACTGGCTTTGTGCTGCCTGAAATTTCTCAATATCTTCCTGACTAAGGTTGTTGGCATCAATTTTTATGCTGGTAGCCGAAGCACGGGCCTCTACTACTTTCTCCAGCGTTTCGCCCTCGTATTTACCTGCTCCTTTCACGGTTTCTACCAGGTTGGGTATCAGGTCGGCACGGCGCTGGTAAGCGGCTTCTACATTTGCCCACTGGGCGGTTACGGCCTCGCGTTTTTCTACAAGCGAGTTATAACTACAGCTGGAAAGTGACGACGCCACAAAAATTGCAACAATAAGCCTTAACACGTTTTTCATTTTGGTTTAGTTTAATTTTGGTTTAAAGGTAAAAACTTTGTTTTAGTTGCCGGCAACATATATCACACCGGTAACTTTTTACATTTGACGAAACACAAACCACGAAATTGTATGAGCAAACTGATAGAAGAGTTTAATGGCTACCGTAGCAAGATGAACGAAGTGATACTGGCTAAAGACAACCTGGTAATGAAGCGGTTCTGGAGCCTTGATAACCAGGCCTATGCCGATGGTGCCCTGCCCACCAAAACCAAAGAACTGATGGGCCTGGTAGCCAGTATGGTGCTGCGGTGCGATGATTGTATTAAGTACCATCTGGGCAAATGCCACGAATTGGGAACCACTACCGAAGAGATGTATGAAGTATTTGCCATAGCTAACCTGGTAGGTGGCTCAATAGTAATACCCCATACCCGCCGCGCTGCCGAGTACTGGGAAGAGTTGCTGGCCAGTGGCTAACAGGTGGTTGCAAATATTAATTTTTGATTAGTTATAGCAGTAGACACTGCGCCGGCGGGTGTTTATAGCGTTGTTTGTGCCTGCCCGTTTACAAAGTAAGTTTGCAGGGTAGAGAAATTAGAGGAAATTAGTGCCACCCAAGTATTTCATTATGATCAATAAACTTTACCTACACCGCCATATTACTTTGCGATTTCTGGCAGCGGTTATGTTGCTTATTCTAACTGTAACACAATCCTATGCCAACGATGCACCGGTAGCGCAAAACGATAGCCTTACATCGCCGGAGGGCGCTACATTGCTGATAAATGTACTGGCCAACGATGCTGACCCCGAAGGGCAGTTAGGTAACCCTGTAGTGCTTAGTGGCCCGGCTAATGGCACCGCTACCGTAAACAACGATGGCACTATTACCTATAACCCACAAACCGGTTTTAGTGGTACCGATACTTTTACCTACGTAGTATGCGATGCCGGCACCCCGCCGCTGTGCGATACCGCCACCGTAGTGCTTACCATTACCAATGTAAACAACGCACCCGAACTAACAACCCAACCGCTTACAACCGATGAAGATGTACCGGTAACCGTCTGCTTTACATATACCCTTACCAATACTGCCGATAGTGTAGCAGTAGCACAGGTATGCAGCCCCGAATACGGAACTGTAGATAGCCTGTATGCCCGCAATGGCCTGTTGTGCGTAAAATATACGCCCGACCGTGAGTACAGTGGCAACGATAGCTTTTGTGTAGAGCTGTGCGACCTGCTGACACATGATTGTGTACGTGCCACTATACCGGTTACGGTAAATAACCTGCAGGATAACTGCCTGTGGCTAAAAGGAATTTCGCCGAACGGCGATGGGCAGAACGACTCGTTCTGGATTAACTGCAACAGCGATTACCCCAATGCCACCCTGCGTATATTTAACCGCTGGGGCGATGAGGTGTACCGCAGCAACGGCCACTATAACAACGATTGGTACGGCCGCAACCAAACCGAGAAAGAACTGACGGACGGCACCTATTACTACATATACGATTACGGCGATGGTGTAAAGAAAGCACACGCAGGATTTGTAACCATTAACCGATAAGCTGCACTACTATGAACAAGTATATACCCATGAAAAAATATATGGTGATAGCAGTAATGATACTTGCTGCAACAGTTGCCAACGCACAGCAGGATGCCCACTACTCGCTGTATATGTTTAACGGCCTGTACCTTAACCCGGCTTACGCCGGCAGCCACGAGGTGGTAGACCTGATGGCCATATACCGCCACCAGTGGGCCGGTATTGATGGGGCACCACAGACCGGTAACCTGAGTGTGCACGGAGCGCTGCGCCGCAACCAGTATGGCCTGGGGCTTACAGTGTTTGGTGAACATATTGGCCTTACTACTGCTATTAATGCCACCGGTTCGTTTGCGTATCGTATTAAAGTGCGTAAGTCTAAAATATGCCTGGGTGTGCAGGCTGGCGCCACCTACTACCGCCAGGATAATACCAGTGCCATACCTACCGAGCTACAGGCACAGGGTTATTACGATCAGAACTATGCTATAAACCGCAGCATGGTAGTGCCTAACTTTGGTGCAGGTATCTATGTGTATGGTAAGCGCTACTATGTAGGTTTTTCGGTGCCGCATATATTGCCGGTTAGCATTAGCAAAAAGCTGGAGGTTAACACCAGCAACGGTGTGGCCCGCCAGTATAACCACTATATACTTACCGCCGGTGTGGTAATAGGTAAAGAAACCAGCCCGGTTAAGTTCCGTCCATCGTTTTTGGCCAAGTACGTGCAGGGGCTTGACCGTAACATACCCGATTTTGATGTAAGTGCAGCCTTATTATTTGTCGATCGTTTCTGGCTGGGTGGCACGTTCCGCGTAGCATCGGGGCTGGATAACAAAAAGGGTACTGCTGTAGTAGGTTGGTTTGAGTGCAAAATTACCCAGCGCCTGCGTGTAGGCTACGGGTTCGATTACTCGCTTAACAAGCTGAACAATTTTGCCAAATACGGCTCGCACGATATTATGCTGGGTTACGAGTTTAATACCGGTAAAAAACGGTTTGTGTCGCCACGTTATGTTAGTTATTTCTAAGCCTTTTAAATTACATCAACATATGAAGTTGAATTTGCTGCCCACGTTTATTTTACTAACCATAGCGCTGTATACCACTGCACAGCAGGGGGCAACACCCGCAGCACCGGCACCGGTTATTAAAAAGGCTTTTGCTACCCGCCAGGGCGATAAAGCCTTTGAGCGGTTCGATTTCAGGTTGGCTGTTAAGTATTACAGCATTGCCTGGAAAAAGAAAAAGGCCAATACCGACACCACGTATGTGATGCAGCGTATAGCCGACTCGTACCGGTTGCTTAACCAACCCACCAATGCCGAGTTGTGGTACCAGAAACTGGTAGATAAAAATGCAGGTGGCGCTACCAATGTGTACTACCTGGCCGAGGCGTTGCGCATTAATCAGAACTATGCATTATCTAAACAATATTACGAGCAGTATAAAAGCCTGAACCCTGCCGATAAAAATGTAGATGAAATACTGGCCGGGCTGAACAACATTGCCGAGTTATCGAAAGATAACGGCGTGTTTAAAATAGATACGCTTAAAATTAATACGGCGCAATCGGAGTTTGGGCCTGCATTTTATAAAGAGGGCAGCATATTTTTTACCTCTAACCGTAGCGGTAACCTTAACGCTAACGTAAGCGACAACTGGGCTGGCAGTAATTTTTACCAGATATACCTGGCAACTGCCGATAGCGGTGTTACAGCAGTGGGCAACGTAAAAAAAATAACCGCCTGCAAACCAAACGGCAGGTTTCACGATGGGCCGGTTACGTACTTTAAAGGCACTAACGAGCTGATATTTACCCGTAGTAACTATACTAAGAGCACCGGTAAAACAGCATCGGATAAGCGCACCGTTAAGCTAAAACTGTATGGCATGACCTATCCATCGGTGCAGAAAGCAAAAATAGTATCGCTGCCATTTAACGATGACAATTACAGCAATGCGCACCCTGCTATTACTGCCGATGGCAAAACACTTTATTTCAGCAGCGACCGTACCGGTGGACAAGGCGGTACCGACCTGTATGTAACCATGCGCGACCAGAATGGTGTGTGGACCGAGCCTAAAAACCTGGGGCCGGTTGTAAATACCCGTTTTGATGAGAAGTTTCCGTTTATAGGCTACGATGGTACGCTCTACTACTCATCTAACGCGCTGGATGGCCTGGGTGGTATGGATGTTTATAAAACACGTTTTGAAAACGGCCAGTGGAGCAAACCCGAAAACATGGGCGCACCGGTTAACAGCAGCAACGATGATTTTACGTTTATAATGGATAGCACCAATAAGCATGGCTACTTTGCCAGCAACCGCCCTAATGGTGTTGGCGAAGATGATATATACCACTTTACCTACGATGAAACCAAGCTTGATTATAAAGTAACGGTAAAGGTGGTAGATGCCACTACCAATCAGCCGATACCACTGGCCTCGCTGGGTATTGATTGCAAAAACCAGAATGCCGAAAATACACTGGCAGATAAAACGGGCGAAAAGGTGCTTACACTTAAAGGTGGTAAGCCCTGCACGGTAGAGGCCATTAATAACGGCTACAAAAAGAACAGCGTACAGGTTAGCAACAAGAATAAAAATACAACTGTTACCATTGCCCTGCAGCCTGATATTATAAAGCTGGTAGTAACTGTAAGGGAGAAGGAAAGCCAGCAACCCATACGCGATGCGGCCCTGCATATAACACAGGCGGGTATGCCATCGGTAGGCGAGGTAACCAACGAGAACGGCATGATGCAAACAACCGTTGCTGCGGGCACATATACTATCTCTTCGCCCGATTTTCCATCGATAAGTGCAACGTTTACAGAAAAAGATATTGACCCTGCTACCGGCGAAGCAAAACTTAACTTTTTGGTACCACGCGAAGAGATGGTAATAAACGTGCCGCTTACAGCTAACTGTTTTACATCTACCATTACCGTTACCAACCTGGGCACCGGCGAGCGGAGTGAAATAAGCCCGAATGCACATGGCGAGGTAAGGCTGGACCTGAAGATTAACTCGCGCTATGTGGTAGAGCACGATGGCCGGACAGATACTTTCTCTACTGTAGGCTTAAAACCGGGTATGAATGTAGAGGGCACCTGTAAGTTTTATGTAGGCCAAACCTGGCTGGTGCGCGATATTTATTACGACTTTAATAAATGGAACATACGCGCCGATGCTGCCAAAGAACTGGATAACCTGGTACGTGTAATGAAACAAAACCCGGCACTTGAAATTGAACTGGGTTCGCATACCGATTGCCGCGCCAGTGCCAAGTACAATGTTGTACTATCTGCCCGCCGCGCACGTTCGGCGGTAGAGTATATAGTAAAGAAAGGTATTAAAGGCCGCCGCATACTGGCCGCTGGCTATGGTGAAACATCTATTATAAACGGTTGTATCTGCGAACCAACCAACGAATCGCCTTGCAACGATAACCAGCACCAGGCTAACCGCCGTACCGAGGTTAAAGTGCTGAGATACTAAACAGCACTTTTTATATAACCGGTTAAAAATACATCACATAAAAAAGGCGGAACTTATGTTCCGCCTTTTTTATGTGCACCTTTTGCAGGTTTACTCTTTAGATGCTTTGCTCTTTTTGCCCAGTCTTTCTACCGCATCGTTAGCGGCACTTACAATCATATCGTACTGGCTTATTTTTTCTTGTTGTTCGGCTTTGGCCGAACCACCATCGGCGCTTTGCGACTGGGTGCGTTTCTTTTTATCATCAAACAGTTTGGCAATTCTTTTCAGCGAGCCTTTGGCTGCATTGGTAAGAAAATGGCTTTCGGTAGCCATGCCCTGCTCTTCTATGGTTTGTATGCCCTTTAGCACTACGTTTTTATCCATGCGGCTCAGGTAGTTGGCGTAGTAGTAAAACATAGAGTATTTACCTACACCGGTTATACTGCGCAGTTTGGTTTCAAAATACTGCTGGTAATTTTCATCACCTTCTTTGGCATATACATCGGCTACGCTACCGGTAATGTTGCTGTTATCTGACTGCTCCAGGCTTTTGGCAATCTCCAGGGCGCGTTTGGTATCTACTGTATTAATAGCGCGCAGGGCTGCGGCAGCTACTTCGTACGAGCTATCGCCAATAGCTGTTTCGTAAAATGGCTTATACTTCACATCATCGGTAGCTTTGCTCAGCTTAAGTATAGCCGACCGGCGTACCGATGAAATTTTATCGGTATTGATAATGCCGGCCAGTATATCCAGCAGGCTGTCCTTATTCTCTTTGGGTATATACATTTCATCCACCGCAAACTGGCGCAGGTATTCCGATGGGTCTTTCAACGCATCTAAAAACACCTGGCGGGCGGCAGGGTTACTTTTTAGTGCGCCCGATAGCTCTTTCAATGCCTCGTAACGCTGCACATATAACGGTGTATGGTAGTATTGAAAAATGTAGTTTTCGTTCGTTTTATTTTCGTCTTTCTCGCACAACACAGCACGCATAGCATCTATATCAATCAGGTCGGGCTTGCCGTATGCTTTAAATGCAAATACCTGGTTTTTCTTTTTCAGTACTACGTTGTAGCTGTTTACTACCTGCCCATACCATACATCTATCCTGAAAGGTAACTGGTAGGTAAGGGGCTTCTCTATATTATGTTCCTGGTTGATGGTTACATATACACTATCGGCATCGTAACTGTAACGTACCTTAAGCACCGGGTGGCCCGAGTTGTAAAACCACTGGTTGAAAAACCAGTTCAGGTCCTGTCCGGTTACTTCTTCAAACGCCAGGCGCAGCTGGTGCATCTCTACCGGTTTAAACTGGTTTGTTTTAAGGTACAGCTCTATCGACTTAAAGAAAGCTTCATCACCTACTATGTTACGCAGGTAGTGCAGCAGCAGCCCGCCTTTTTCATAACTATGGCGGTCGAACATATCTTCGCGGTCATCATAATAAAAACGCACCAGGTCCACATTTTTATCCTTGGCTTCGCTCAGGTATTTTTCGCGGTTTTGTTCCTGTTTGTAGTCGGCATACAGGCGGCCATACTTGTATTCGTTCCACAGGTATTCGCCGTAGGTAGCAAACGATTCGTTAAGCGGCAGGTTGCTCCAGCTTTCGCTGGTAACCAGGTCGCCAAACCACTGGTGGAACAACTCGTGCGATATTACATCTTCATACGTTTCGTCCAGTAGCTCGCGGCTATCGCGCTGTATAAACTCGCCATGTAGCGTAGCCGAAGTGTTTTCCATAGCGCCGCTTACATAGTCGCGTACTACTACCTGCGCGTATTTGGGCCAGGGGTAATCAAAGCCCAGCTTTTGCGAGAAGAACTCCATCATCTCCGGTGTATTGCCAAATATCTGTTTGGCATACGGGGCATATTTGGGTTCTACATAATAGTTAACCGGCACATCGCGCCACATGTTGCGTATTATGGCAAAATCGCCAATGGCCATCATTACCAGATAAGGAGCGTGAGGCAGGTCCATTTTCCAGTAGTCGGTTACCAGTGTATCGTTAACCGGTGTAGAAGATACCAGTATGCCGTTGCTGAGCGATACATATTTCTTTAAATGGGTAATGTAAATTTCGTTGGTAAATTTTTGGTTAGGTTTATCAATAGTAGGAAACCAGCACGAGTTAGACTCTGTTTCGCCCTGGGTCCATATCTGCACCGGTTTGGTAGTATCGGTACCCAGCGGATTGATAAAATACAGGCCTTTATCTTCGGCAATAGCAGCACTGCCGCCTTTTGCGCGCTCGTTAGGTTTGGCGGTATAGTCAATATACACTGTTAGTTTTTCACCGGCATCGTATTTTTTATTCAGTTGTATTTTTAGTTGCAGCGAGTCGTACGTATAGCTAAGGCTTTCGCGCTGATTGGGGCCGGTTACCAGGCTTACCTCGTTTATATCAAAGCCTTTGGCATCGAGCATAAGCGCATACTGCGGATAAAAGTGCGGCTTAACGGTAACACTTGCTTTGCCATACATATGTTGTTTCTGGTAGTTAAAACTCACTTCCAGTTTGGTATGTACCAGGTCAAAATCGCGGGTAGCGGTGGCACGGTACGGATTTTCGCGCGAGGCGGTAATCTCTATAGTATCCAGTGTAACCGTTTCGGCGCGGTTGCCTTTGCGGGCTTTGTTGGGCGATGAACAGGCAGCCACCACACTAAGGGTAACCGCTACAATAAACAAGCGATAATACATTCAGTAATATTTTGAAACGGCAAATGTAGCAAAAGCACAGACCTTGCAACGTAGCCGCCGCAAGGCCTGTGCAACAGGCTGATTAAGGGTTTACAAACACTTTGCCGGTGGCCGCCCAGTGTTTGTGCTCGTTGGTATAGTACAGGTAAGCCGCCGAGGCCGGAGTATCGTATTCGCCGGGTAGTTCGGCTTTCAGGTCAAGGTTTATCTGTTTCTGTTCGCCGGGTGCCAGGCAGCGGTAGTAGCAGGCTATGTTGTTGCCGGCTATTTCGTAAAAATCTATTATGCCTTTCTCCTGCATCTCTTTCAACTGCCATGGCTGTGCACTAAAGCCTGCGGGTATGCCCAGTATAGCCATGGTCATAGGCTGGCCCTGTGCGGTTTTGTTTTTAAGGGTTGCACTCAGGCGCAGTGTTTCACCTACTTTAACCTGCTTGCCGCTAAATCTGGCATCCAGGTTAACTGCACATTCTTTGGCGCTTTCGGGCAGGCTGGTGCTGTAGCTAATGTTTACAGCATATGGCAATGGTTGTTTGCAGCCCTTGTAACGTACCTCTACCTGTTGTTTGCCCTGTGCTACATACTGCTCCAACCCATCAATTGCAATGTTATTGCGCTCGCCTTTTGCAAAGTCTTTCTGTGCTACCACTTTGCCATTTATCAGTAGCTCTATAGTGCCGGCTTCGTCAGTGCGCTTGCTGTACTCGGCATACTTTGTAAGTGCCTTAAGCGCCAGTATGGTAGCCTGTGTAGAACCAAAGCCACCGTAACCGCTGCGTGCGCCTACCAGAAACTTAACAGCACTGCTTATAGCCTGTACATCGGGATTTTGCGCCTTAAGCAGCGCCAGCAGTATCAGCGAGGTGGTTTCTGTTTTAAGGCTTTGGCCGGTGCTGCGGGTAATAGAGTGTTTTTTGCCGCTCCAGAAACCTACTTCGCCGCGGGCATTAATCAGGCGCGCTACCATTTCATCGCCACGTGCATTCTCGCCGGTATTGTACAGGGCGTTTGCGCACAGTGCCATAGTGTATGGGTCGCCGCTTTTGCGGGCTTCTTTTTCTACCGCTGCCAGTTCTTTGGCTATATCTTTATAGCCTGCCTCGCTAAGCGCATATACTATATATGCGTTGGTTACATCTTCGTCGGCGGCACCAAACGAGTCGAGTGCGCGCGGGTTCTTTTTAAAGCCACCGTTGCCATCACGTTTGCCCAGCAGCAGGTTTACGGTGCGGTCTATCATTTTGTCATCTACCCCGGGGTACACATTTTTCATATCTACAAACTCCATCAACCCATAAGCCGTAAGTGCTTCGTGCGCCGGTGCTGCACCAAACCATTCGTAGCCGTTCTCTTTGGTTTCGAAGGCTACCAGTTTTTTGTATCCATCATCCAGCAGTTTGGTGGCACGGGCCTGTAGTTTGGGGTCATCTATTTTCATAGATTTTAAATACTGCAACACCATAATGTTGGGGTAGTTAGATGATGAGGTTTGCTCGAAACAACCGTATGGCTCGCGCAGTATCGATTCTACCCCGCTCATCAGTTCGCTCATTATATTCGGGTAGGCATTAAAGGTAACCTTCATTGAACCGGGTACCACATTAACCGGGTTAATTACAAAAGCCTTTTCCATATCCTGTCCGCTGAGCGATATAGTAGCCGGAAAACCCTTAGCCACTACATTTACAGCACGGGTTACCGCATCGCTAAATACCGGAGAGGTAAATTTTATCTGCAATGTACCGGCACCTATGGTGTTGTTGGCTATAGCCTCCAGGTATATCAGTTTACTTTGGCCTGCCGGTATAAGCACGTTGCCCGGTTGGTTACTTACCATTAGCTGATTAGTACTGTTTACCTCCAGGGTGCCCTGCGCATCTTTATCCGAGTTGTTTTTAATAAACACCGGTATCATCATTTTATCGCCGGCTACTACTTCGGCTGGTATTTTGGTATCGAGCACAAACGGCAGGTTGGTGCTCAAGTTGGCCTCTGCATGGCCAATAGAGCCATCATCGCCAAAGCCCTCTACCGTAGTGCGGAAAGAAGAGATAAGATCGCTGGTAACAAACTCTACTTTAGCGCGGCCGCTACGGTCGGTAGTTACACTGCCGTTCCAGTACAAGGTAGTGGCAAAATCGTTGCGGGTAGTATCAGCAACGCTGTATTTTCTTTTCGGAAACTCCTTGGCACGGTAGAACACTACCTGGTTTTGCGCAGCAATTTTTCTATCGAAGTTGTCCATATCAGCCCAGCGGCCATCGGCTACTTTGGTTTGCACTTCGGCGCCGCGCAATACTTTGTAGTCCTCCTCTTTCTCCTGCATATCCGGTTCGGCCGGTATGGGTGCTACATCTTTTGCCACGGCATCTTCGGCAAATACTACATTTTTTTCTTCGGCCTTATCTTTCTTAACGGCACGGTTTAGGCCCTTTACCTGTTTAATTTCAACTGCTGCCATATCCACCATTCTTTCTTCGGCTACTGCACCGGCAGCCATGGGTATAGCTTCGTAGTCGTAGCGGCGGTAGCGGTTATCGTACAGGTAGTAAACCGTATTGTTGCCGTAGTTGTACACTGTTTGTGTTTGTGTTTGGTAACCGGTAGCACTTACCTCTACCTGGTTATAGCGTGAAACATCGAACCGGCTAAGGGTAAAGCGGCCGTTTGCGTCGGTCATTACAGCTTTACCGGTCTCTTTAAGTTTAACGGTAGCGCCGGCCAGCGGCTTGCTGTTGTAGCCATCGTATATAATGCCACTCAGCTCTGCTTTTTCGCCGGCTATGGCCATGGCCGGTATATCGCCACTGGTAATCTGCTCCCAGTTGTAGCGGCGCCAGCCGCTGGTCATCAGTAGCAGATCCAGAGCCTGCGTTGCTTTCTCTTCTTTTTTATCGAAATAGAAATTAGCCTCTTCTACTTTTTCTTTCAGGTCGGGTTCAAGTAAAATGCGGGCTAATATGTTGCCCTGTTTATCATCGGTAAACGTAAGCAGGTTATCATCTACCACACTTAATGCAAACGTACCGGGCACCGGTAGCCCCTGTGCGTTGGTTACACGCAGGTTCATGGTTACCTTTTCGCGCGGTTGGTAAAACTGCTTATCGGTGGTTACACTAATATTCAGCTGTTCATCGCGGTTGGTAAATACCAATCGTTCGGCGCGGGCTATGCCTTTGCTATCAAACAGCGTAACCTGCGATACGCCCACCGGAAAACCGGCCGTGTTTATTTTAAGCAGGTTATTGCCTTTTACAGCATTAAAAGCTTTGGCATAGTATATCACCCCGCGTGTTTGTGCCACTACCGATAGCTGTTCGTTTTGCCAGCTGTGTATGTGCAGGTCTATATTACCTGCAGTTTGGTTAGCCTTTACCACATACCCCACTTTCAATGCTTCTGGCAGGTTGTACTCATCCAGTATGCCGGCAGGTTTGGTTAAGCGGGCGCGGTAGGTTTGGCCGGGTTGCGGCGTAAGTTCAACACTACCCATACCAAAGTGGTAGCTGCTGAATGTAGTTACAAAGGCCCCTTTCGAATCTACAATAATACCTTCTACATCGGCAGGCTTACCAAATTCGTTCAGCGCGCGGAAAGCAACGCGCGAGCTAACGCCGGTAACCATATCGCCACCTTCAGCAAAAAAACCCATACTTATTTTATTTAATACAATTGGTACACTGCGCGAAATACTCTCGGTACTGCCTTCATATTGTATCAGGGCATTTATAAGCCCGTCAACTGTGCTCAGGTTTCCGGGCAGGGTAAAGGTAAGTTTGGCTTTGCCGGTATTGTCGGTAGTAACGCTGTTGTCGTGCAGCTGTTTACCATCGAGCGAGGCGGTAAATTTTACTTTGGTGTGGGCTAGTGGCTGGTTGGTATTGGTGTTCAGCTCCAGCAGGGCTACTACCTCATCGCCCTTACCGTATGCTTTCTTTTCAAAATCAAGTTTCATTTTAAGGCGGGGCATTACCACGCTTTGTATGGTAATATCTTTTTCGAACCGGTAACTGTTTTCATCGTTCTTCTGCCACTCGGTGTATGCTTTTATTTTATAGATACCGCCCGGATGGCTGGACAGGTCAAAATCGCCCTGCGCTACCCCGTTTTTAGCTACCAGCTTTATGTGTTTTTCTACCGAGCCTTTAGGGGTAATAAATTCAATATGTACAATATCGCTGTTGCCTGAAGGTTTCAGTGTTTTTTCATCGCGTATAAATGCACTGAACCAGATTGTTTCGCCGGGTTTATAAAGTGTTTTATCGGTTTGTACATACACCCGGTCCTGCGATGTATTGTTATAAAAAATCTTAAAACTCTGTTTCAGCGATTTAACCAGTTCGTTATCGAATACTTCGGTATCGATGATGGCGATGGCTGCCATTACAATGGTTGCAGACAGGAGCAATAGGCTTGATGTGGTGAGAGGCTTGATTAATTTCTGCATGGCTTATATCGTTTGTTTATGCAGTAGAGATGCGATGCTGCAATAAATTCCATAAAGCGGTTGCAGCCTTGTTGGTGTAATAGACAGAACATTATTATACACAGTATCGTAAAACATCTATATTTATTGCACAACCATAACCGCAACCAATAAACTGTGCTGTTACCCGATAGGAAACGTCTTTTTTATCTGAGTTGGCTTACCCTGGGTGGTATGAGCGCTATTGGCATTTTGCTTATTAACTACCTGCAACACCGCGATGTAAGCGATACACTTACCGGTGGCCCCAAGAACTATTACCTGCAAACGGTAAGTGGTTTGTTTTTTGGTAGCCTGGCGGCTTTGCTGGGGGTGGCGTTTATCAATATCAAGCGGTTTAAAAACGTGCGTACATTTTTCGAAGGGCTGGTAGGTGAAATAAACCCCTCGCTGCTGCATATCTTCTTCTATTCGTTTTGTGCAGGGGTGGGCGAAGAAATTTTGTTTCGTGCCGGTGTACAGCCGCTGATAGGTATATGGCCGGCAGCCATGTTGTTTGTGTTTTTGCATGGCTACCTGAACCCCACTAACATGAACATGACCATATACGGAACATTTTTAATAATTGTGTCGGCCGGGTTTGGATACCTTTTTAAGTATTTTGGCTTGCTTAGTTCGGCTATTGCGCACATTATTTACGATATAGCTATATTTAGCGTGCTTAAATACTCGGAGCGCCGGCGGTAAGCCGGATGGATTGGCTTGTTTATTTATAATTTATAAATTTGTAATATGCTGGAAGAACTACAGAGAATACCCGCCGCGTGGCGAAGCGTGAGAGGTTCCAGAAGTTTCAGGAACCAACTGGTGTTTGCCCTGTTACTTTTTGTGGTGGCACACCTGCATAATTTTTATTGCCTGCGCATTTGGCAGGAGAGGCCCGGTACAGTAATTAACGATATAATTCTGAACCTGCTGCCGCCTTCAGATTTTTCGTTGCCTATTTTCTTTTTCGAGTACTCGGCGCTGCTGTTGGCGGTATTGTTTATTATACCTTACCCCGACAGGCTGGTGAAAGGCCTGCAGATGTATGCGCTGATGATTGTAGCCCGTACTGTTAGCATATACCTGGTGCCGCTTGAGCCACCCCGCGATATGGTAGCCCTGTGGGACCCTATGGCAAATCTGTTTCTACACACCAGTACTACGTTTGTAACCAAAGACCTTTTCTTTTCGGGCCATATTGCCACGCTAAGCCTGGTGTTGCTGCTGGTAGAGAACCGGTATGTAAAAAGCTGGATATTTTTCTGTACCGTGGTGGTAGGTTCGCTTATATTGTGGCAACATGTGCATTATAGCACCGATGTAGCTTTTGCCCCGCTGGTATCGTATGCGGCTTACCGCTTTGTGTTATACATACACCGCCAAACCCAATACGGGCTGGAGGTATCTAACTCTAATTATTAATACTTACGTTATCATAAAACAGAAAGGCCCCGCATGCGGGGCCTTTCTGTTTTATGAGGTTACAATATGTTTTATCTAACCAGGGTAACGTTGCCTTTGGCAGTTTTACCTTTGGCGCTGCCTTCAAACTGGTATTCGCATAACCATACATAAACGCCCAGCGGTTGTTTTATGCCCTGGTAAACACCATCCCAGCCATCGCTGTACTGGTCAGATTCGAATACCTTTTCGCCCCAGCGGTTGTACACCTGTAGTTTATACTTGCTCAGGTTCTTGTTTAATGCGCGGAACACATCGTTTACCCCATCGCCGTTTGGCGAAAAGCCGGTAGGTATCAGCAACTCCGGGTTTACAACTGTTACAATCAGCGAGTCGGCAATGGTACAGCCGGCATCATCCGATACGGTAAGCAGATATTGAGTAGTAAGTTCGGGTGAGGCATCGGGTGTTTTACAATCGGCGCAGGTAAGTGCGGTAGGTGGGGTCCAGGTGTACGATGCTACCGAGGCGGCACTGATAGCCGGGTTGAACGTAGTTGATTCGCCCTGGTTTATCTCTACATCGGGGCCGGCATTAACTGTAAATTTTTTACGTGCCAATGCAAACGGCTCTGGTTGAAAATCGGCTACTGCATTAACGCTTACTGCCGATAGGCCATAGCCACTGCCCGCTGTTGGTGCGCCCAGGTAGTTCCAGCGGTTAGGGGTATCCCAGTGGGCCTGGTCGGTCCAGCTACCATCGGCAGCTGCATCAAAAAACATTTTTAAATCGGCCGCATCGGCACCGGCAGTTTGGTACAGGTGGTGGTAAAACACCGGGTTAACCAAACACAACTGGTCGTCGAGCGTAGTTACGTTGTAGCCATCGTTGGTGGCATCGCCTTTTACTACCATAGCACCGTAGGTATTAGCATTGGCACCGGCAGGGGTAAACTCTATAGGGCGGAAAATACTGGGCGGGTTATTGTAGCCTGGCGAACCTACCGGGTACACATAAGCCACCGGTTGGTTGGTAGCACGGGCCAGGTAGCCACCGCTTACCGAGCTTACAAAACCGTTGGTACGTGTAATAGCCGATACGTTGGTGTTGCTTACCAGCATGGTGTTTACATCGGTAGCCAGTTCGGCATCGTTAAGGGCCAGTAGCCCGGTTACTTCGGCGTTTACACCTTGCTGGCGCTTAATTACGCTGCCACCACCCAGGTTAAGGTTGTTGAATGTAGTAGCAGCAGTACCGGTAATTAACTGGTTGGCGCCGTACATATCTACCCAGCTATTGCTGCCGGCGTACAGGCCATTGTTTATCCAGTTGCCGCTCAGGCGTATGGTATCGGTAGCAGCGTTAATAGCACCATCGTTGGTAATGTCGCCCTCTACTATAAGGGTGCCGGCATTATCAATAATACCTGCGCCACCGGTTTGTGTATTGTAAAGCGAGTTGGTTTTAACCACCATCAGTGCGCCGTCTTTCATATAAATATCGGCCCCGTTGTTATTAAACAAGGCTTGTGCGGCTGCGCTACCGGCAATAGAAAAACCCAACAGCAAAAAGTACAGTTTTTTCATATACCTGAAAGGGATTTGGATACAGGCAGTTAAAATAAGGTTTTTTGTTTAAATGCTCAATTATTGCCGGTTAATCTTGTTTTATAGTTAAAAACGAAATTTTACTGCATAAAAGGCTTGTTTACAAAACCATACTTCAACAAAATACGGTTGAGTAGTTGCCTGCCCCTGCCCGACAGCACGGGCTAACTTAGCGCCAAACAATTTTATTACGATGAAGAAACTTACTGTAACCGCCAGCGTGCTATGTATGCTATTGCTATCCAGCTGTCTGGTATCTAAAAAGAAATACGACGAGCAGGTAGCCCTGGCCGATAAATACAAAACCGAGAAAGAAGATTGTAACGAAAAGCTGAATGCTGCCAACGCTACTATTGATGACCTGAATAAGCAGATAGCCAACCTGGGTGCCGAGATTCAGAAGCTGAAGGATAGCAACGCTACGCTGGAGGATAAGAACAAGCGGCTGAGTGCCCTGAAAGCCGAAAGCGATGCTATTTGCCAAAAGGTAAAAGAACAACTGGACCAGATAACCAACTCATCGGCGGCAGAGAAAGATAAACTGCTGCGCCAGCTGGCCGACCGCGAGCGCGACCTGATGAACAAGGCTGCCGAACTGGATAAACTGAGCCGCGAGCTGAACGACCGCGATGCCCGCCTGCGCGAAATGGAGGCCCTGATTGCCCGTAAAGATTCGGCGGTACAGGCCCTGAAAAGCAAAATGCTGGAAGCGCTGAAAGGCTTTAACGCCGGCGACCTTACGGTATATGAAAAAGACGGAAAGATATATGTGGCACTTAGCGATAAACTATTGTTTACCAGTGGTAGCTATACGGTAGAGCCGCGCGGTAAAGAGGCCCTGAAAAAGATAGCCGAGGTGTTGAACAAGCAGGCTGATATATCGATAATGGTAGAGGGCCATACCGATAGCAAGCCGTACGTATCTAACACCAGCGGGCCTATTAACAGCAACTGGGATTTGAGCGTAATGCGTGCCAGCAGTGTAACCAAGCTACTGGTAGATGATTATAAGCTGGAGGCCAGCCGCGTAACACCGGCGGGCAGGGGGCAGTATTTTCCGGTAGAGAGCAACGATACACCGGAAGGCCGCAGCAAAAACCGCCGTATAGAGATAGTGCTGGAGCCTGATATGAAAGGCATAATGAACATACTGAACGGCAATTAATAGTATCTGCCAACTTTTGCAAAAGCGGTACTGCCCAAGGCAGTACCGCTTTTTTTGTTCACTAATCCATCAATCCATCTTTTATATTCGCGCCATGTTTGCCAAAGAGAGGGAGAACCCCGAGGCCGAAATGGGTTTTTTTGAGCATGTAGAGGCGTTGCGCTGGCACCTGCTGCGCTCGGTTATTGCCATTGTGGTATGTGCATCGGTAGTGGGGTACTATTACGATATAGTATTTGATAAGATAATACTGGGCATTACCTCTAAAGATTTTCCCACCTACCGGTTAATGTGCCAGGTAGGCGAGCGCCTGAACCTGAAAGAAGCTATATGTATAGATAAAGACATACCGCTGGTGTTGCAGAACATATCTATGTTCGGGCAGGTAACCCTGCTGGTGCAGTACTCGCTGATAATAGGGTTGGTGCTGGCTTTTCCATACCTGATTTTTGAAATGTGGCGTTTTGTGGCCCCGGCGCTGAACGAGAAGCAGCAAAAGAAAACATCGCAGATAATACTGGCCTGTTCGTTTTTCTTTTTTGTGGGGGTGCTGTTCTGCTACTTTATAATTATTCCCTTTTCGGTAAACTTTGCTGTCAACTTTTCTATCAGCAGTAAAATACAAAACATATTTACGGTAGAGAACTACATCGATTTTTTTACGGTAATGCTGCTGGCTATTGGCCTTGTGTTTGAGCTGCCTATGATAGTGTACTTCCTGTCGCGCTTTGGTATACTGGGCGCGCAAACCATGCGTAACGTGCGCCGCTATGCGGTGGTGGTAATACTGATAGTGGCCGGCATACTTACTCCATCACCCGATGTGTTTACACAGGCGCTGGTAGCGGTGCCTATTTACTTTTTATACGAGTTCAGTATTTTTATTGCAGCACGTAACGATAGAAAACGAACAGCACAATCAAACTAAAAAAAAAAACAGTATGCGCATAGCTTTTGGCGGCGACCATGCCGGATACGAATACAAACAAGAATTGGTTAAAACCCTGCAGGAGCAGGGCTATGAGGTGAAAGACTTTGGCCCTTTTAGCGCCGATAGTGTTGACTACCCCGACTTTGTACACCCGGTAGCTACTGCTGTAGAGAACGGTGAATTTGATTTTGGTGTACTGATATGTGGCAGCGCCAACGGTGTGGCTATGACCGCCAATAAACACCAGGGCATACGTGCCGGTATAGCCTGGGGTAAAGAACTGGCCCAGCTAACCCGCCAGCATAACAATGCCAACGTACTTTGTTTACCGGCCAGGTTTATATCGCTGGAGGTAGCAAAGGAATGTGTAGCTGCATTTTTAGAAACTGCGTTTGAAGGTGGCCGCCACCAGAACCGCGTAAACAAAATAAGCTGCTAAGCGTAGCACAGTTTTAAATACAAACCACAAATAAATATGGGCGATTATAATCTGGGCGTGGGCTCGCGTATAGAGCACCCCAAGTATGGCAAAGGTGTAATAGTAGATATGGACACCGAGTATTACTCGATATGGTTTAAAGACGGCGGCTCTACCCGCGGCATAGCCCGCGATTTTGAAGGGCTTACCGTGCTGGAAAGAACAGCCGCCGATGTAGTGCCTATTACACTGGAAGATGTGAAGAAAGCCATCCGCGAAGTAGTAGAAGAGAAAAGCGATATGCAGGAGATAGTGCCACTGGCCAACCGGTGGAACGATGGAATGCTGATTATTAAATCGGCCGACGCCAGCATACAGGCTAAGGAAGTGCCCATTGAAACATTCTTCCACAAAATAGTAATGCTGCGCGACCGCCTGCGGGTAATGGAGCAGAAGGTAAACGCCCACAGCAAACTAACCGATGAAGAGAAGATAGAGTTGCAGCAATACATATCGCGTATATACGGCTCGCTTACTACGTTTAATGTGTTGTTTAAAAATGCAGAGGACCAGTTTAAGGGAACGGGAGGGTAAGTAACTTTTGCCGTCATTGCGACGAGCACATTAGAATGTTATTGATACTACCAATGCTTATACAAAACAGCCCGTGCTTATTAAGCACGGGCTGTTTTTATTTACAAGATAGCACAACGTTGTTTAATCCATCTCAAACCCTAAACGCTTGTTAAGGGCCGATGATAGCTTAGGTAGTTGGTTGCGCTCGATGATATAAGAAGTAAGCTCGGCAAACTCGCTGAAAATATAATGACTGGCCAGTGCGCCCTGCAGGTAGCCTTTGCCGGTGCTGCCACCGGTACCGGTACGGGTGCCTATCATGCGGTGTACCATGTTCATGTGGCGGTAGCGCCAGGCACTAAGGGTGTTATCTATCTCCAGCAGGTTATTAATTAACTGAAAAGGGGCCTGCAGTAACGGGTAATCGCGGTACAACATAATAAACAAAGCCGCGCGGCGTGCTTTGGGGCTCAGGCTCCACTCTGGTTTTTTGTCGGTACTAAGCACGGCTTCCTCAAAACGGCTAAGGTTAAACTTTTCACCCTCGCCCAGGCTTTGCTGATATATCTCGTTGTATTTTTTCCAGAACGAATGAACGCCATCGGTGTTAACCGGTTCGGCCCAGTATTGCGGGTTATCGAAAAACGGCATACGCTCCAGCCAGTCGTTTACCAGATCTATCAGTGGTTTTTTATTCTCTACGTCTTCAATAATTTTTTTGTCTTCGGGGCGTAGTTGGCTTACATAGTACTCCTTACCATGGCGGTTGGCCATGCGTAGGCCCAGGTTGGCCTCTAGCACTTTAAACTGTATGCTCTGAAAACCCGAAGCCGGGCGCAACCGGTTACGGAAATCGAGAAAATCGAGCGGGGTCATGGTCTCCAGTATGTTTACCTTATCTACCAGTATCTGTAGTATGGTAATTACGCGGTTAAGGCGGTGGTTAGCGGTAAATAAATCGGGGCTGTTGTCCTGTATGTTTGGCTTGGCCATAATATCCATTACCGAACCTACCTCAAACAATATCTGTTTAAACCAAAGTTCGTACGACTGGTGAATAACGATGAACAACATTTCATCGTGTGCATGGTCGTTAGCCTTATCGCTTTCCAGTTCCTGTGCGTTTAGTATTTTATTCAGTTGCAGGTAATCGCTGTAGTATACTCCGTCTTTCATAATGGTATGTTTATGGAGTAAATATGAAAACTTCTGTATAAACCCGTGTATGATTTAAAACAGGACTTTTAGGTCTTTTTTTGTGCCCAGTGGTTCATCCACCACAAAATGAGCAGAAAAAACATACCGTAGCTCATAACCAGATACACGCGGGTGTGGGCCAACTCGAAAAACTGTTCGTAGCAGCAGGCTTCGGTAATACCCAGTGCAACAAGCCTTACAATATTGATAGCGTAAATACAAAAGATGCCGAAAGGTATGTACCATAGCTTGTGTTTAACCGGACCTTTGTAGGCAGCAATAAAACCTGAATAGATAACACATACCGACACCCCCAAACAGTGGTTAGCCAGAAAAAACCCCGGTGTGCCGCTGATGATAATATTGCGTGGGTTGTAAACCAGTGTATAGCCCAGCAGATGGCGTAAAATAAGTGCAGCCGGTTTAATGGTGATAAAAGCAAACCAGTTGGTAAATGCCACCCAGCATTGGTTTAGAAAAGTACCCTCGCGGTTAAACAGAAAAAAAAGCACTTTCCATATTGCATATACCATTAAAACATTGATGATAAAAGCCGCCGGGGCAATAAGTTTACTATCGGGAAAATGCTTATGGAGCAGCCTTTGCATGGCACCGCTTTACGAGATAAAAATGCCGCGCCAGAAATACTTGATAAATGCAACAAAAGCTGCCAGAATAATAGGAATAATAAACCCGGGGGTTTGTAGTACTTTATATTTCAGTACATCATCTTTTAGTATTTCCAGATAAAATAGCGCTATCCAGCTAACCAACAGGGCTATGCCTATAACAAAAATATAGATGCCATGCACAAACATATTCATAGGAAACGTGAGTGCTGTAGTGGCTACGGCACCTATTACAAATGGTACCACGGCGGTTTCTATAAAGTACTGGCGGCGGCGCGATGATTTGTTTACCTTGCTGAACGAATACGAAAAACTTAGGAACATTTTAGGATAGTTGATAGCAAAGTAAAGCAGTAGTACTACAAACAGTACGTTAGTGGCGTACACAAATGGCGCCGGCAAAAACCACCAGGCAAATACCACGGCAAAATTCTGGTAGAAAGGAGAGTTGAACTCATTGGCACCAAACGATGCAACGATGCCCTGCGCGGCAAAAATAGAAGTGCCTATAACAAAGCACCATAATAAAAATACATTCAGTATAGCCGGTTTACGTTTTACACGATCGAAAATGTAAAGCATGAGTAAGCCAAACAGCAACGCAAATACAGCATATGAGCTATAAATAAGGGTAACCTTTAAGCGCGACCATTTATTGCCATTAAGCATAAAGCGGATACCAAAGTAAAAGATGTTGGCATCGAACTTAAAAAACTTACCTACCATGGCCATGCTGAAAAAACCACCGAACGTGATGATGGCATAAGCCAATACGAAACAAACGGTGGAGTTAAAAATCCGTATCAGTTTGTCGTACCACTGCTCTTTGCCTTTTGTATCTAGCATACTATCACCGGGTTGATTGTGCCCAAAGATATGATTTTGCCTGTATCAGAAAACAGATTTTGACGGACGGTACCGGGCTTTCTGTAAAATAGTTTTGGCATCATATTTAGTTAACAAATCGTGTAACGAAATGTTGTTGCCGGTTTCTTTCATAAACTGCCTTACTATCTGTAAACCAATCCAGCTACCCAGGTTGCCGGGTGCTTCGGCGGGCATACCGGTTATGCCGGGGCCTTCGTCCAGATAGCGTTTTTGGTCCATGTAGTTGTCTTTATACAGCAGGTCTTTATCGTTCAAAAACTTCCATATTTCTACTTCGTTGGCCTCGCACCAAGATGTTTGAGTGGCCGTAAAGCCAACTATCAGGCTATCGGGTGCATCGGGCAATACGTAGCTGAGGAAATACACTTTTTTACCTTTATCAACCATCGCTTCTACCAGTTGCTTACCACGCGAAAGCTCTTCATCGCCAAAGTACAGGTTGTACAATACCTCCATAGCATTGCGGTTAATGTATTCGGGGCGCATTTTGTGTTGCAGGTAACTGTACACACCGGCGCTGTCGTAATCGGTATAGTTGGGCCCAAGGTATTGGTCTAGCCCAATGCCAAGTATGTTGTTTTCGTACGTAAAGGCACCAATAGAAAAGCCCGAGTTGATGGTAACTACTTTAGGTGCCTGCATTTCGGGTACGTAATGCTTAAAGTATTTAAGCGATTGGGTTAGCTCTTCCTCTACCTCTTTTGTGTCGGCAAATTTTTTATCAATAGCAGCTTGAATACGTGTAATATACGCATCGGTGAGAAACTTATGCAGGGCTTCTTTTTCAATATTAGCAGTATCGCCGGCGGGGCGGGGGCCTATTACAAACTGGCTTACATAAAAATCGAAAAAGCTGCCATATTGGTTTTGCAGTTTGTATAGCTGTTCGTCGGTAATATTGGCGGTATCAATACCAAACAGGTCTTTATCAAAACGTTGCAGATTTACCTGTAGGTTGATATTAGATACATCGGGCTTTGGGCGGCTTTGTTTTTTGCCAAACCAGTTACAACCCGCCAACAGCAACATACTAAGTGTTGCTAATACAATAACACTCTTTTTCATTAAAACATTTGTTTTTTGCATAGGCTAAATGGCTATAATAATGTAGGTTAGCACCATGCATTAGATGTTGCTAAAATGCAAAAATCTGAGGCAAATCAACTAAGACAGATAAAAACCCTTGCACTATGAAACGTTTTTTAGCACTTGTTATTCTGATAGCATTTACCGTTGAGGGTTTTGCCATCAGCGACCGGATACGTGTAGGCCTGTACACCTCGCCAGGCATAGCCTGGAGCAAACCCTTTGGTAAAGACCTGCTGAAAGGCAAGCCCCGCTTTGGCATTAACTATGGTTTTATGCTGGAGTACTGGTTTGCCCGCAACGTTGGCCTGGCCAGTGGCGTGGGTGGTGCATTTGACGGCTGCAACATTAAAGGCCGCGATATATACGAGAACTTTGGCGGTGTTAAAGTGCGTAGCGTAAACGAAAGGTATGCCTTCCATTATCTGGAAATACCCGCGTACCTTAAAATGAAAACCAACGATATAAAAGGCGGCAATTTTTCGGTATGGGGGCAGGTAGGTGTTACGCTCAACTTTACGGTAAGTGCCCGCGCTACCTACAGCGACTCGATACCGACAACTACCGGCGAGAATATTTTGATAGAGAAAGAGAATATACTTAAGCGCAATAACGAAGTAACCCGTGCTATACCGGGGTTCTGGTCTAATTTTTTTGATGTAAGGCTGGGTGTAGGTGGCGGGTTTGAGTATAAGTTTGATGATAGAACATCGTTGCTGGTAGGTTTATTTTACCACAACGGTTTTATTAATAACCTGTTTGATAAAGATGTAAAGAAAGAACCCAATGCCATGCGGATGATGAGCCTGCGCGTGGGTGTGTTGTTTTAATAACCAGCTATGTACAACAAAACACAGGAGCAGGAACTTAACCTGCTTACCCAGCAACTGATAAAAGCCGATGCCCCGTTTAGCGATGCCGAAAAGATAGAGGCCTTGCGCCGCGTAATTAATTACCACGACTGGCGCTACTATGTAGTAAGCGAACCGGTGGTTACCGATTACGATTACGACAAACTATTTAAGCAACTGCGCGAACTGGAGGCACAACACCCTGCGCTGGTAACACCCGACTCGCCCACACAACGGGTGGCCCGCGGATTGACTTCCGATTTTAAATCGGTGCCGCATTTGGTAAGTATGCTATCGTTAGAGAACTCGTATGATATAGACGACCTGAACGATTTTGACCGCCGTGTAAAGGACCTGACTAACAGCAGCGAAGTAGAATATTGTGTAGAGCCGAAGTTTGATGGTAGCAGTATAGCGTTGGTGTACGAAGATGATATACTGATACGTGCCGCTACGCGTGGCGATGGTGCTGTGGGCGAAGATATAACCAACAATGCCAAGGCGCTGGCCTCTATACCGCTACGCGCACCGTTCTCTAACTTTGGTATACACCGGATAGAGATACGCGGTGAAGTAATTATACAGCGCAGTGTATTTGAAAAGATGAACGAAGCGCGTAAAGAGCTGGGTGAAAAGCAGTTTCAGAATGCGCGTAACACCGCATCGGGTTCGCTGCGGGTAAAAGATCCTAACGAGGCGCGTGCCCGTAATTTAGAGGCAATACTGTACTCGGTAAGTTTAGCCGAAGATAAAGAGGGCCGCAACCTGCTGGCCGGTAAGCTGGAGTCGCACTACCACATTATTGATATAATGTACCAGTGCGGTTTTAAAACACCTATACGCGAAGTAAAAGTATGTACCAACATACAGCAGGTGCACGATTTTATTACTACCTGGGATGAAAAGCGCCACACCTTTAATATAGATACCGATGGTATGGTGGTAAAGGTAAACAGCCTTAAAATGCAACAGCAATGTGGTACTACCTCGCACCATCCGCGCTGGGCTATTGCCTATAAGTTTGCTGCCAAACAGGCGCAGAGCAAATTACTAAAGGTAGAATTTCAGGTAGGGCGTACCGGTGCGGTTACACCGGTAGCAAAAATAGAACCGGTGCCATTGGCAGGCGTTACTATCTCCTCTATATCGTTGCACAACGAAGATTTTATACTGGAAAAAGACATACACCTGAATGATACCGTAATAGTAGAACGTGCCGGCGAGGTGATACCCTATATACTAGGTGTGGTGCCCGACCTGCGCACCGGTGAGGAGAGGAAGATTGATTTTCCGCGGCATTGCCCCAGTTGTAACTCGCCGCTGGTAAAGCCCGAGGAAGAAGCAGTATGGCGCTGTGATAATGTTGACTGCCCTGCACAAACCGAAGAGCGGGCGATACACTTTGTATCGAAAGATGCGATGGATATAGATGGCCTGGGTAGCCAGACTATACTGGAGTTTATTAAGCTGGGCTACATACGCAACATAGAGGATATATACCAGCTGCCCTACGATACCATACTTACTTTAGAAGGCTGGAAGGAGAAGAGTGTAAATAACCTGCGTGCAGGTATAGAGGATAGCAAGAACCGCCCGTTGTGGCGCCTGCTGAATGCGCTAGGCATACGCCACGTGGGTGTTACTACCAGTAAAGACATCAGCAGCCATATAAACAGCATATTTGATTTGCAGCAGAAGACTGTGGAGGACCTGACCAACATAGAAGGTATAGGCCCCAAGGTGGCGCAAAGCTTGCACGACTTTTTTCAGAATGAAGGCAACATACACTTGCTGCACGAGTTGAAGAAAGCCGGTGTAAATACCGATAACCGCCCCGAAGATTCGCTGGCGAAGAACAACAAGCTGGAGGGTAAAACCTTTTTGTTTACCGGTTCGCTACAGCAGTTTACCCGCGACCGTGCCAAACAATTGGTAGAAGAAAACGGCGGTAAATTGCTGAGTGGTGTATCGGCTAACCTTAACTATTTGGTTGTAGGTGAAGATGCCGGCAGCAAGCTTACCAAGGCACAGAAAATACCAACTATAACCGTGTTGAGCGAGGTGGAGTTTTTGCAGATGATTGGGTGATGGAGTTATTACTAATGGCACGCGTCGCAGACGCGCGCCAGCGCGTAAACTATAAAAAATGGACAATCAATATTCAGTTTATATTTCCAACGAGAATCCTACACTAAAGGAGTCCTATTGTGCCTTTATAGACATATTAGGTTTTACGGAAGACATGATTAGCGCTGCTCAACAAGGTCAAGAACAAATATTGCTTGACAAATTGATTTCGGCACTAAAGATTGATGGCGGGATATTGAAGCCTAAACTAGGTGGGTCAGATAAGCCATTGTGGGCTTCGAAAATATTCACAGACAATGTTGTGTTGGGTTACCCATTGCACAATACTGATGGAGAAGGAGAATTCGGATTTTTAATCCATCAACTTTCATACTATCAAATGAGAATGGCCTTGGAAGGATTTTTTATACGAGGGGGCTTTTCAATAGGAAATTTATATATGGATGAAGACTTGGTTTATGGCAGTGCCTTGCTAAGTGCATACAGTATTGAAAATAAAGTATCGAATACACCTAGGATTGTACTTTCTAAAGAGGTTGTTGAATTAGTTAACAGACACCTTAAGTATTATGGCGACCCTAAAGAAGCTCCTCAAAACTCAGACATACTAATCGATGCCGACAATCAGTATTTTATCAATTATTTAATTACAACAGTTATAGGGGATCAAGTAATAGACCAAGCTATAATGAAGCACAAAGAAGAAATAGAAAAAAATCTTATAAAATTCTCTTCCGTTCCACGTATTTGGTCCAAATATTTATGGATTGCTAATTATCACAATTATTTCTGCGAATTAATTAAAGAGTATAAGGGTTATCACACAAACTTTTTAATCGATAATAATTTAGCTGTTCAAAGGCCTAGGAGATTAGTCTCTTAAATACATGAGACTGACCAATTCTACAGCACTACACCAACATAAACCCCTTATCACACAGGTCTTCTACGTTAAGGTCGGGGGTGGCGCTGCCAATTTTTATAAGGGCCTGTTTGGCGTTCTCCAGTCCGCGCAGGCGGATGCTGTAGTCGGTACTCCACACGGTAGATAGCAACCACGTGTACGCATCGGCTTCGGTTAGTTTAAAGCGTTCGCATAATAGTTTTACTGAATGCGGCGAAGCTACAAAGTGCATGCTCTGTTCGTTTATTACTTCCAGTACTGTGTTTATCTCATCGCGTTTATTTTCCAGCGCATCGTCGCTGGCTATTACCAGCATACTGCTCCACGGTGCGTTAAACTCGCCTATCATACGTACCAGTCCTTTTTCTACAAAGGCTTTGGTCATGTATTTTTCCCAATAAAATATTTGTGTTTCGCCTTTGGTAAGCGACTCCATAGCCCCATCAATACTGCGTACTTCTATCAGGTCTTCGGGGTTTACTTTTTCGCCACGTTGCTCGGCATGTATCATAGCCATTAAGTGCGAACCCGAACCCAGTTTACTGATAGCATATTTTTTAGGCTGCTTGCCATACACCGAGTGTACCGGTGATTGTGCACCGGTAAAAATGCCCCAACCCAGCGGCGAGGTGATATACTCTTTTACAATTTTTGCTTTAAGCCCTTTGGCTGCTGCCGATATAAAACCCTCGGTAAGCAGTATGGCTAAATCAAGCTCGCCGGTGCGCAGGGCCTCGGTCATTACACCGGTGCCACCGGGAAAGAACTTCCAGTTAACATCGGCACCGGCCTGTTTAAATTTATTCTCCTCTACCGCCATATTCCACGGCAGGTTAAAGTGTTCGGTTACTCCTCCAATACTAATGCTCATACTTATCTTGATTACGCTGATAAAACAAATGCAACTATAAATACAGGATTAAATCCGGTGTAATATTAACTAATCATACTTTAATCAGTTCTATACTTGTGTTAAACACTATAAGGTGTAGAATGGTTTGGTATAGTGCCGTAAATGAATGGTAATGCTGCATTAATATTTTGCGCTTTTCTTAATATGTATTATCTGTGTAATCCAGCAGCCTTTATCAGCGGAATCAATCAGATAAAAAGAAATCGATGCTTGCGTTAACCACGTCTTCCATATCCTCGTTTAAGGTAGTAGCGGTGTATGGGTGGCGGGTGCCAAAGTTGTGATTGCTATGCTCCAGTAAAAACAGTTGTGCGCTTTTGTTCCATTGGTGCATCTCTACAGCAGCGGCGTAGGGTACGGTTTCATCATCGGTACCGTGTATAATTAAAAACGGTATGGTTAGGGCGCGCACCGCATCGGGTACAAACAGACGGGGCAGGTTGGCAAAATAGTTTTCGTACATCTGCCATTTAATAGGCATAAGTTGTTTGGTGCGGGCATTGCCTATAAATACCACGCCTTCGCGTTTTATTTTATCCAGTTCATCCTGCGTCCAGTACTTGCTAAACTCGTTAACGCTGGCCCAGGTACATACTTTTTTTACACGCTTATCTTCATGTGCTTTTAAAATAGAGATACCACCGCCGCGGCTGTGGCCCATCAGGTATAGTTTACCGGTATCTACATTATTGCTGCTAACAGGAAAAGCGGATGAGCAAACCCAATCTATCACCACACCCAGGTCGTCCATCTCTATGCTCAGGTTATCGTTGCCAAAGGCTTCCAGGTCAACAAAATCCATGGGGTGGTCTACCGTAGTGCCGTTATGCGAAAAATTAAACTTAACGTATACCAAACCGGCTTCGGCAAATTTTTCGGCTACTATATCAAAAGCCCCCCAATCTTTAAAGCCTTTAAAACCGTGGCAGAATACCACTACGGGTTTAGGCTGCCCATCGGGTTGGTAGTACACATCTACCAGAAACGGGCGGCCGTGTTTGCTTTGTAATATGAGGTTGCGTTCGCGGGTAATCATTGAGCTAACATAAACATGATTACGCCGATTAAAAAATGATTACACCGATAAATACAGAATGATTGCACAAGGGGTAAGCATTTATTAAAAGCAAGCATAAGAACCTCTCACAGAACACACGGAAAACACAGAACATGCGATGGGCTGTTTTCTGTGATTTCTGTGCAGTTTGTGAGATAGATAATTTGGAAAATGATGAACACATCTTTTGTAAACAATTTTCATTTATAGGGTTACATTCGCCACCGGATGTCGCTGAACCTGGATGATATAAAGAAGCCCATTGCCCGCGAGCTGGATGAGTTTGAGGTGCGCTTTCGCGAAAGCATGAAAAGCAAAGCACCGCTGCTTGACCGTATTACCCATTACATAGTAACCCGCAAGGGCAAGCAAATGCGCCCGATGTTTGTTTTTCTTTCGGCCAAGCTGTGTGGCGAGCTGAACGAAGCTACTTACGTAGCGGCATCGCTGGTAGAGATACTGCATACAGCTACACTGGTGCACGATGATGTGGTAGACGATAGCTACCAACGCCGGGGTTTCTTTTCTATTAACGCACTTTGGAAAAACAAGATAGCCGTACTGGTAGGAGACTTTCTGTTATCGAGAGGTTTGTTGCTTTCGATAGAAAATGACCAATACCAGCTATTGCACATACTATCCAGCACTATTACGGCTATGGCCGAGGGCGAACTGATACAGTTAGAGAAGGCACGCCGACTGGATATAAAAGAAGATATATACTTTGAAATTATACGTGGCAAAACGGCCTCGCTGATTGCATCGGCCTGCGCCTGCGGTGCATCTACCACTACCAAAGATGAAGCGCTGATACAACGCGTAAAGCTGATGGGCGAAAAAATTGGTATTGCTTTTCAGATAAAAGATGACCTGTTTGATTACGAAGAGGCTGAAATAGGCAAGCCACGTGGTATTGATATTAAAGAGCGGAAGATGACCCTGCCGCTGATACATGCGCTGGGTAAAGTTTCATCGGCCGATAAGAAGAAGATAATAAACATAGTAAAGAACGATAACCAGAACACCGAGAAGGTGAAGTGGGTGATAGATACCGTACGCGCCAGCGGCGGTATGGATTATGCTACCCAAAAAATGATAGAATACCGCGATGAGGCATTACAGTTGCTGCACCAGTTTCCTGCCAGCGAATCGCGCAACTCGGTAGAACAGCTGATAGAGTTTACCATTAAACGCGCTATTTAAAAACGGGACCTCAGAAACGCGAGGGTTAACAAAAACAAGGTAGGGGTGTTAACATATAAATTCACAAACACTTGATTGCTAATATTTTGCAATCAATTGGGGTTAACATGGTTTTAAAACGCCATCAAAAAAACTGTAGTATTTCTTCTATTACTCCCCGCCCGTTAACCAGCCTGGGCACTTTGTTCTGCCCGCCCAGTTTGTTTTTAGATGACAGCCATTTGTAGAACGTGCCTTCGGGAAGGGCTATTACTTCGAGACGTGACAGTGCTAAATCGTTGGTACGTTTTTGCAGGTAGTTGCTGTTCTCCAGTTTCAGATTTTCATCTAACACAGCAGCATATTGGTTAACATCAACCGGTGGTTGATTAAACTCTATAGCAAACTGTATGCGGCCTTTCTGTTCAATGTTTATGTAGAACGGCGCCACAGTATAATCGCGTACTGAACAGTTGAACGTGGCATTGGTTTTCATCAATGCGTTCTGCACATTGGCCAGTAGCAGGTCTTCGCCAAAGGCATTGATATACTCCTGTGTGCGGCCAGTTATTTTAAATGTATATGGGTCGGTTTTAGTAAAGGTTAGTACATCGCCAATCTGGTAACGTATTAAACCGTTGGGTGCGGTAAGCAATAGCACATACGGCACACCGGTTTGTACCTCGCTAAGTTGCATGGCATTCCTATCGCCGGTGTAGTATTTATCAAGCGGTATAAACTCGTAAAACAACAGGTTGTCGGTAAGTAGTAACAGGTCGGTATTGTGCAGGGTTTCCTGTATGGCTATAAAGCCTTCGGTGGCGTTGTATATTTCGAAGAAGATAAAATCATCGCGGCCTATCAACTCTTTAAACTGCTGGCGGTATGGCTCAAAGCTAACCCCGCCGTGAAAGAACACCTGCAGGTTTTTCCATAGCTGGCTTAGCCGGGTAAAGCCGGTTTCTTCTTTCAGCTTATTAAGCATAGCCAGGTGCCAGGTGGGCACACCGCTAAAGGTGCCTACATCTTCGTGCTTTACCTCCTGCACGGTGCGGTTAATTTTCTCCTCCCACTTGCCCAGTGTTTGTACCTGTATGCCGGGCGTATAGTAGCGCCGGTAAACAGGCGGTATGTTGCGCGAAAGTATAGCCGATATATCGCCGATAACTATACCGTTGGGTAGCACCTCATATATGCCGCCGGGTATCAGCAGGTTTTTGTGGCTAAGCAGATAGAGCTTTTTATTAAGCTGATGAATTTTAGATAAAGCAAAAAAACTGCCGCGCACGTGGCACTGGCGCATGATCTCTTTAGTAATAGGCACCAGTTTGCTTTTGCCACTGGTAGTGCCCGATGTTTTGGCAAACCAGCGCACCGGTTTATCGGTCATTACGTTTTGCGCGCCGGCTTTAATCTGCTCTATGTAGGGTTCGTAAAAGTCGTATTGGGTAACCGGTACCAATGTGCTGAACTGGTTGTATGATTTTATATCGCTGAATTTTAAATCGCGGCCCAGTTGGGTATTAGCCAGGCGGCTGATAATACGTTGAAACAACTGCTGCTGGTGACAGATAGATTTTGCAGCTGTAAAATGGGGGCTGTACGTATGCTTTAGATACTGGCGGAAAACAAAGTTTTTGAGATTAAACCCCATGCCGCTAAAATAAAATCAAAACGCTATTTAGAAGGGGCCAGCAGTAACAACTGACTGTTGATTTTATTGAAGTGGCTGCGTGTTGTTTCCAGATAGCTATGGTACTTATCCTGACCAAACACAGTATCAGTTGCCATTGAAACAGCCTGTGCAAGGCCTTCTTTCTTTTCTAACACTTCTATAGCCAGCGATGCCTGTTGTAGCTCTATGTAGCCTTTTTGTTTGGCAAAATCGAACACTACAATTTTGTATTCTTTCAGGCTGTTTAAAAAATCGTTGAAGCCAGCGTTTTGCAAACTTACATACGGTGCGCGTGGGTCGCCATCTTTTAATGCCTGTAGTAGTTTTTCGGTATGGCTTAGCAAATCGTTGCTGTATCGGGTAAGCGATTCGGTATTAACCAGGTTACCGGTTTGGCTGGTAGGTTGCTGCGCGAAGTTTTTACGGCGCAGTATAAAATTTTGCCCCAGGTACACGCGGCGTACCTGTTCATCTTCGGCCAGTTCTTCGGCACTGCCGGCTTTCAGTATTTTACCTTCAAACAACAGGTAGGCACGGTCGGTAATAGAGAGGGTTTCCTGTACGTTGTGGTCGGTAATAAGTACACCGATGTTGCGCTTTTTAAGCCCCTCTACAATGTGCTGTATATCTTCTACGGCTATGGGGTCTATACCGGCAAAAGGTTCGTCCAGTAATATAAATTTAGGGTCGGTAGCCAGTGCGCGGGCTATCTCGGTCCTTCTTCTTTCGCCACCGCTTAGTACGTTACCCATGCTGGTACGCACCCGGTTAAGGCCAAACTCGCTCAGCAGTTGTTCCAGCCGGTCTTTCTGTTGCTGTTTGCTCAGGTTGGTCATTTCCAGTACACCGGCAATGTTATCCTCTACCGATAGGTTGCGGAATACAGAGGCCTCTTGCGGCAGGTAGCCTACACCCAACTGTGCACGCTTATACATGGGCAGGCTGGTTATTTCCTGGTCGCCCAAAAATATCTGCCCTTCATCGGGTGGTATAAGGCCTACTATCTGATAAAAGGAAGTGGTTTTACCGGCACCGTTAGGGCCCAGCAAACCAACTATCTCGCCCTGCTTTACCTCTACCGATACGTGGTTAACCACGGTGCGGCCTTTGTAGGTTTTTACGAGGTCTTTAGAGCGAAGGGTAAGCATAGTAACCGGTTTAAGATTACAGGCCGTTGAAAGATATACCTACGTTAAACTCGTTGGCAACGGGGCCTTTGTCTTTTTTAAATACACCCAGTACACCGTAGTATGCAAATACGTTTACCACGCTGTAACCTATACGAATAGTGGGGCCCATGCGGAACAGGCTGAAATCGGGGAAGCGACGTTCTACATCTACTTTAACAACCCCGTCGGTTTTGGTTTTAATTTTTGTGTGGGCATCTACCCGTATGCCGGCTTTAAAGCCTACTACAAATTTCCAGCAGTTGTTGAATTTATCGGGGTTGGTGCGTATGCGTAGCTCCAGCGGTATATCTACATACTGCACGGTTAGCTTGTTGGTTTTGTAATCGCCAATAGCAACCGATGGGTTAATATCGGTAAGTGGACGGAACGAGGTGCCGGTGCTGTCTTCCCACAGGCCGTGGCGGCTGTAAATGTTGGTGCAGCTATAGCCAATACCCGGTGCAAAGCTTACCCGCGATTTTTTAATACGGAAATCCCACGAGAAGTATATACTGATACCACGCGACCACCATTTGGTTTGCATACCATTCATACGGGCGCTGTTTTTGTCGTATATCCAGTTGCTGCCAAACAGGTCAACCGTAAAACGGTCTTTCGCCATTTTGGTAAACTTTCTTTCTACCTCTACTTTTTTGGCAATCTGCTCGGCAGTAAGTTGCTTTTTAGGCTTAACTTTTACTGAGTCTTCTTCTGAAGCAAAGGCTACAACAGAACTCAACAACAAGAAGGCTAACAGAATTTTTCGGGTCATGCTTTAATTTTAACGGCTCAATAACGAGCGGCAAATGTAATTATTGTTGCCAATGCGTAAACATCGGGCAGCAAATAGCTGTTAACCAAGGTATTTTCCTTCAATATTCATACGGCGGCCCATGCCAAACGCCTTGGGCGATACCCGCAGGATAGGGGGCGCCTGAAAGCGTTTCCACTCGTTACCATTAACCATTTTTAGTACGCGGTCCACCAGTTTCTGGTCGAAACCCATGGTAACCAGTTCTTTGGGCCCCTGGCGTTTTTCTATGTACTGATATAGTATTTTATCCAGTATATCGTATTCGGGCAGCGAATCAGAGTCTTTCTGGTTAGGCCTTAACTCAGCCGATGGTGGCTTGGAAATGATGTTGGCCGGTATCACTTCGCCGTTGCGGTTAATGTAACGGCAAAGGTCAAATACCTGTGTTTTGTACACATCGCCCAGTACAGCCAGGCCACCGCACATATCGCCATACAGGGTGCCATAGCCTACAGCCGCCTCGCTTTTGTTGGTGGTGTTAAGCAGTATATAGCCAAACTTATTGCTGAAAGCCATTAAAAGCACGCCACGTACACGGGCCTGTATATTTTCTTCGGCTACGCTAAAGGGCAGATCTTTAAAAAACGGATGAAGCGTGGTAAGAAACTGCTGGAAGTTATCTTCTATAGGTACTGTTTCGTAGCGGGTGTCGAGGTTTTGGCATAGCTGTTTGGCATCGGCCAGCGAGTGGTCGGTAGAAAACCCCGAGGGCAGTAACAGCGATAGTACATTCTCTTTACCCAATGCCTGCGCAGCCAGGTAAAGCACCAGTGCGGAGTCGATACCACCGCTTAAACCCAGAATTGCTTTTTTAAAGCCCAGCTTGGCAAAGTAATCGCGTATACCTAGTACCAGCCCATCGTGAATTAATTGCATAGCCCCTAAATCCCCTAAAGGGGACTTTGAAGCAGCCGAAAAATTATCGGTATCTACAATAGCCAGTTCTTCTTCAAAAAACTTAGACTGGTGTACTACTTCGCCGTTTTGGTTAACAGCTACACTGCCACCATCAAATATCAACTCGGTTTGTGCGCCTACCTGGTTCACATAAATCATGGGTATGTTGTAGCGGGCCACATTGGCGCGTATTACGTTCATACGCTCAGTATGCTGCTTATAGCTAAACGGCGAGGCAGAAAGGTTCAGTATTAATTCGGGTTGCTGGCTAACCATTTCATCCAGCGGGCAGGTGGCGTACAGCGGGTTATCGTTACCTACGTTCCATATATCCTCACAAATGGTAATGGCCAGACGCTTGCCTTTAAACGTAAATACCTCGAACTTACGGTTAGGTTCAAAGTACCGGTACTCGTCAAACACATCGTAAACAGGTAACAGCGTTTTATCGGTAATGTGCTGTACCTGCCCCTCGTGTATAAAGAAAGCAGAGTTGTATAGGTCTTTACCCTCAGCAACCGGATTTTTGCGTGGGCCACCAATAAGGGCGGCAATCTTACCGGTATGTTTAGCTATTTCGTTTAATGCTTCGGTGCAGTGGTTTATAAAGTCGTTAAACTCCAGAAAGTCGCGCGCCGGGTAGCCGCATATACATTGCTCGCTAAATACAATTAGTTCGGCACCCTGTGCCTCTGCCTGTTGTATGGCGGCTATTATTTTGCCGGTGTTGGCGGCAAAGTTGCCAACGTGGTAGTTTAGTTGTGCTAAGGCAATTTTCATGTTTGCTGCTTTGGGCCGGCAAAGGAAATTAAAACTATATCAGTTTATCTATCTCTGCCGCCAGTTTTCTGTCTTTATCGGTTACTATGTTGCCGGCGCTGTGTGTGTTAAGTGTGATCTCTACCCGGTTGTATACGTTTACCCAATACGGGTGATGGTCGTGTTTTTCGGCCAGCAGGGCTACACGGGTCATAAAAGCAAAGGCCTCTGAGAAGTCTTTAAACTCAAAGGCCCGCTTTAATGTGTTGTTTTCTTCTACCCACATAAGGTTGATGGTTGGTTGCTTATTTAAAGCTCCAGTCGTATTTATCCAGGTTACCCAGGCAAAGTTTAAGCAGGTCTATATTACCGCGTATATCTGCCTTGTGGGCCATTTCTATTACTGAGTGTATGTGGCGGGTTGGTATACTAACCGCACCAGCTATAGTACCGTTTGGTGCCATGCGCTGAAAGCCAGCCGTATCGGTACCACCGGCAGGTAGTAATTCGGGCTGCCATTTAAGGTTGTTGTTGTTGGCCAGTTCTTTCATGTATTTAACCATGCGGTAATCGCATATAGCAGAGGCGTCCATTATTTTTATGGCTACACCTTCGCCCAGTTTGGTAACCGATTCCTCTGGTTTAGCACCCGGTGTATCGAAGGCTATCGTAGTATCTATACAAAAGCTAAACTCGGCACCAATGTGGTGGCCGGCTACCTGTGCACCGCGTATACCTACTTCTTCCTGCACGGTAAACACACCATAAAAATCAAAAGGTATCTGCTGGCCTTTCAGCTCGCGCAGGGTTTCTATCAGTATAAATACGGCCACGCGGTTATCCAGGCTTTTGCAGTTTACACACTCGCCCATTTCTATCAGTTCGCGTTCGCGGGTTACGGTGTTGCCTACTTCAATCAGCTTAACTACCTCGTCGCGTTTCATACCCAGGTCTATAAAAAAGTCGGTAAGGTGCAGGGGCTTGTTGCGCTCATCGGGGCTCATTAAGTGGATGGGTTTGCTACCCATTACACCTATCACATCTTTTTTGCCATGCACTACCACACGTTGTGCGGTAAGTGTTTTAGGGTCGAACCCACCCAGCGGGTGAAAGCGTAGAAATCCGTTATCATCTATGTGGTGTACTATAAAGCCAATCTCATCCATGTGAGCGGCAGCCATCACTTTCTTATCGCTGGTTTTGCCTTTTTTTACGGCAATAAGGTTACCCATATTGTCGGTGTAAATATCGTCGGCAATACTTTTTAATTCACGCTGTATCAGTTCGCGCACTTTTTGCTCATGGCCCGGTACGCCGGGTACCTCACAAATTTCTTTTAGCAGAGAAACATTAATCATTTTGGAATAGTATTAAGTAATTAGTATTGAGTATTAAGATTAATACAAAGCAAACTTATAATTTTTTTGCGCTCAGGGTTACAGTTAACTGCCTGTTAACCTGTGTTACTCTACACGGGTTACTTTAACCATGTTGGCGCGACCTTTATTGGCCAGCGGCATACTGCCAACATTTACGGCCAGGTCGCCGGCTTTAAGCAGGCTGTTCTCCTTAAGTGTACGTATTACATCGCGTATAGAGGTATCGGTACCTACAAATTTATCGTAGTGAAAAGCGCGTACCCCCCAGCACAGGCTAAGGCTGTTCAGCAGATCGTGGTTTTCGGTAAAAATGAAAATATTGGCTTTGGGCCTGTAGCTGCTAAGCATAAAGCCGGTGTAACCGCTAAAGGTCATAGCAATAATGGCTTTGGCCTCCAACTCGCTGCTCATGCGGGCGGCATTGTAGCAAATAGCATCGCTCAGGTACGTAGGCGAGTTTTTATCTACGCGTTGCTGCTTATCGTAAATAATGTTGGCGTGCTCAATATTGCTCAGTATTTTTTCCATTACCTGTATTACCCGTACCGGGTATTTACCGGTAGATGTTTCACCGCTTAGCATTACGGCATCGGCACCATCTATTACAGCGTTGGCCACATCGGTAATTTCTGCACGGGTAGGGGTAGGGCTTTCTATCATGCTCTCCATCATTTGGGTGGCTACCACTACCGGTTTGGCATATTTAATACAGCGGGCAATAATATCTTTTTGTATCAGCGGCATACGCTCCTGTGGTACTTCCACAGCCAGGTCGCCGCGGGCTATCATTATTCCATCGCTGGCTTTAATAATCTCGTCAATCTCTTTCAGGGCTTCCGGCTTTTCAATTTTAGCCATCACCTTCATGTACGAATTCTTTTTACCCAGTATTTTTTTTAATGACAGTACATCTTCCGGTGAGCGAACAAACGAAAGGGCTATCCAGTTAGCGCCATTGGCAATGGCAAACTTTAAATCTCTTTTATCTTTTTCGGTTAGTGCCGGCACCGATGTTTTGGTATCGGGCAGGTTTACGCCTTTATTGTTGCTTATTTTGCCACCCACTATCACCTTGGCCATTATCTTATCCTTACGGTTGGTAGATAATACCCGTAGCTCAATACGGCCATCGTTTATCAGTATGGCATCGCCAATTTCTACCTCTTTTGGTAGTGGGGGATAGTTGATGTATATTTTTTTGAAAGTACTGATGCACTCTTTATTGGTTATCTCTACTTCCCGCCCCTGTTCCAGCACCTCCATATTATCGCGTACTTCGCCTATGCGTATTTTAGGGCCCTGCAGGTCGGCCAGTATGGCTATGTTCAGGTTGTGTTCTTTGTTTATCTGGCGTACTTTTTCAAACCCATCCAAATGTTGCTTGTGGTCGCCATGGCTCATATTAAAACGGTACACATCCAGCCCGTTGCGCACCATATCTTCCATTATTTCTTTTTTGCTGCAGGCGGGGCCAAAGGTGGCCACTATCTTGGTTTTGTTTACGCGTACCTTCATCGTATAAATCGTTTAGGTGATATTAATTTCTGGGCGGGTACTTCTTCCTCGTACACCAGCCTTTCTTTACTTTTTATTTTCTTAAGTGGTATCTCGGCAGTCATTACCACTTCCGGGAAACCTTTTATACCCTCTATCAGGTTTTTTGTTTCATCGTCATCGTATCTGCCATGTATCTGCAGTATGTAGTCGAAGTTGTTTATCTCCGGTAGTAACACCTCATCCAGATTTTTGTTTGAGAAAACGATGTAGTAGTTTCTGTCGGTTTCTTCGCCGCCTTTAAATACGCTAAACTGTACTTTGCGGGTTCGGTCGGTGGGTTCAAATACCAGGTCTTTCAGTTTTCTGAAATCGGACTGTAATAGCAGGTTGAGGTGATAGCACAGCTTATACTCTTTAAGCGACGATGCTATACCTACCAGTTTGTAGTCGGTACTAAGTTCGTTTTTAATTTTCCTTTCGGCCATACCAGTACGGTTCCACGGTATATATACAAAGTGAATGTAAGAACTTTTAATGCAGTGCGGCTTCTGTACAATAAACTAACACTTGTTAACTGTATAGCCATTGTATTTACCGGTAAGCGGGGCAGGGTTCATTATCTTACAATCAATTATAAATTTGGGGGCAGAACATACCATGTCAACCTTATTACAATCGCCAATAGAATACCTGAAAGGGGTGGGGCCCGAGCGCGGTGCCTTGCTGCGTAAGGAGCTGCACATAAATACGTTTGGCGATTTGTTGCAGCATTTCCCGTTCCGGTATGTCGATAGAAGTTCGATACAGAAAATACGCGACCTTAACCCGCATACACAGTATGTTCAGTTTAAGGGTAAGATTAACGGATTCAGATATGTTGGAAACGGGCCGCAAAAAAGGCTGGTGGCCGGCTTTAGCGATGGTAGCGGCACTATAGAGCTGGTATGGTTTAAAGGCGGCGAGTTTGTACTTAAAACCATAAAACCCAACAGCGAGGTACTGGTATTTGGCAAGCCTACTGTGTTTAACGGCGATTATAATATTGCCCACCCCGAAGTAGAATTGATTACAGAGGATGTAAAACTAAGCGGCAAAGGCCTGCAACCGGTTTATTCATCTACCGAAAAAATGAAAAAGAAGTATCTGGACTCGAAGGGTATTGCCCGGTTGGTGCAGGTACTGATGGCACAACTAAAAGAGAAAGATGTGCCCGAGTTTTTGCCGAAAGAGGTATTGCAACAATATAAGCTTGTGCCCCGGTACGAGGCCATACAAAGTATACACTACCCCAAAAACGAAAGCCTGTTGCACGAGGCTACCCGAAGGTTAAAATTTGAAGAGCTGTTTTTGATACAGCTACAGATGCTGAAAGTGAAAGCCAACCGCGGGCAGGTATCGAAGGGTTTTATTATGGAGAAGATAGATAACCATTTCGACCGGTTCTATCATCACCAGTTAAAGTTTGAGCTAACCGGTGCGCAGAAACGCGTGCTGAAAGAAATACGCCGCGATACACTATCGGGCAGGCAGATGAACCGCTTGCTACAGGGCGATGTAGGTAGCGGCAAAACCATAGTAGCCTTGCTTACCATGCTAATGGCAATAGATAATGGCTTTCAGGCTTGCCTGATGGCACCTACCGAGATATTGGCTAACCAACATTACGAAAGCATAGTAGATGCCCTGCGCGGCATGAATCTGGAGGTGGCCCTGCTGACTGGCAACGTAAAGGGCAAGACCCGTAAGTATGTGCTGGAAAACCTGGCAGAGGGGAAGATAGATATAGTGATAGGCACCCATGCGCTGATTGAGGAAACTGTAGTGTTTAAGAACATAGGTATGGTGGTGATAGATGAGCAACACCGCTTTGGTGTAGCGCAGCGGGCGGCCCTGTGGACCAAAAATGAAAAGCCACCGCACATACTGGTAATGACGGCCACCCCTATACCACGTACACTAGCCATGACCATTTACGGCGATTTGGATGTGAGTGTAATTGATGAGTTACCACCGGGGCGTAAACCAATACGCACGGTGCACCGTACCGATGCCGACCGGCTGCGGGTGTTTGGCTTTATGAAAGAAGAGATAGCCAAAGGGCGGCAGATTTATGTGGTGTACCCGCTTATAGAAGAAAGCGAAGCGCTGGACCTTAAACACCTGATGGATGGTTATGAAAGCATATCGAGGGCTTTTCCTAAACCGCAATACCAGATAAGCATAGTGCATGGCCGTATGCGTGGTGCCGATAAGGATTTTGAAATGCAGCGTTTTGTACGGGGCGAAACACAGATAATGATTGCTACTACGGTGATAGAAGTGGGTGTAAACGTGCCTAATGCCAGTGTAATGATTATTGAGAATGCCGAGCGTTTCGGGCTTTCGCAGTTACACCAGCTGCGTGGGCGTGTGGGCCGCGGGGCCGAGCAATCGTTTTGTATACTGATGAGCGGTAGCAAGCTATCGGAGGAAAGTAAAAAGCGTATTAGTGTAATGTGCAGCACTAACGATGGTTTTGTAATTGCCGAAGAGGATTTGAAACTACGCGGGCCCGGCGATTTGGAGGGAACGCAGCAAAGCGGCGTGGTAAACATGCATATAGCCGACCTGGTGGCTGATGTAAAAATACTGGAAGCCGCGCGCACCACCGCGCAGGATTTAATAGATAAAGACCCTTACCTGGACGAGCCGGGCCATCAGCCCCTGCTGAAATACCTTAGCGAGTCATCGAAAGAAAAAATATGGAGTAAGATATCCTAGCGGAGGTGATTACTCTGATAAATGCAGATGATTACACGGATTATAACCGGGTAAATTAGTCTGCCGTGCGCTTAACCTTTTTTGCGTTGGGTGGTAGTATGCCGCTTTTGGGTTTGCTGGCTTTAGGTATGTCGGGTTTCTGTTTTCCTTTCTTGGCTTTTTTATCGGGAAAACTATCGGCATAAGTAGGGCAGGGCATTTTGTTGCTTTTGCACGACGGTGAGCCAGCCAGAATAACTGCCGAAAAAAATAAAACCGAAATACTGCGTAGGGTGTACATAAAATGGTTGCTTGTTCTGTATTACGTAAATGTATTTGTTTTTGATACATTACACAACAACAAGCGCCTGAAAGGCACGCCAGTAGCGGGTTATCAACAGTAACACTTTTGTAACCATTTGGAAAAAATGAACGTGCAGTTATCTTTGTTCAACAAAATTTTATAACCCAAATAAACCTCTCAAGTATGAACAAAGGCGAATTAATCGACAAGATTGCAAAGGATGCAAAAATCACTAAAGGCCAGGCCGGTGATGCTCTTGATTCTTTCATGAACGCAGTAGGCAGCACCCTGTCGAAATCAGGTAAAGTAACCCTGGTTGGTTTCGGAACTTTCTCAGTTTCTAAACGCGCTGCCCGCAAAGGCCGTAACCCACAAACCGGTAAAGAAATCAACATTAAAGCAAAGAAAGTTGCGAAGTTTAAAGCTGGTGCCGAACTGGCAAAACGCGTAAACAAGTAAGCTGCTTTGTTACCATATACAATACCCCGCACCTGTGGTGCGGGGTATTGTTTTTAGGGCTGTTTTGTATGGCAGTATATTGCCTTTTGGGGTGTAAAGCCGCGCCAATGCTTTAAAATGCCAATTGATTTTCTACTTTCGCACCTAACAAAAAACAAAATTTAAATATGGGTAGAGGAGATAAAAGAACCGCCAAAGGAAAAAGATTCAAAGGTTCATTCGGCAACAGCCGTCCACAACGCGTAAAAAAGAAAGCTGCTGCTAAGTCGGCTAAAAAAGCTACTAAAGCTGCTGCTGATAAACCAGCCAAAAAAGCTCCTGCTAAAAAAGCAGCTGCTAAAAAGAAAGAAGACTAAACCTGTAACAGGTTATAGGCTAATTAAAATGGATAAAGGCGTTCCTGCTTAGCAGAACGCCTTTATCCATTTATTTTTTACCAGTACCTGTACATGGGTTATGGCGCCAGGCGTTTAATGCGCCAGGCTCCGTTTTCTAGCACGTAAACAATACGGTCATGTAGTCGGCTGGCCCGCCCCTGCCAAAACTCGAAGTAGTTAGCCTTTACCAGGTAGCCGCCCCAGTTTTCGGGGCGCTTTGTTTCGCCCGATTCTTTTAGCGCCTGCAGTTTATCTTCCAGGTATTCGCGGTTGGGTATCTCTTCACTCTGTTCAGATACGATAGCGCTAAGCCGGCTCTCGTAAGGGCGCGAGGCGAAGTATTTTTCCGACAGGTGGGCCTCTATTTTTTCTACAGTACCCTCAATGCGTACCTGCCGCTCCAGCTGATCCCAGAAAAACAAGAGCGAAGCCTGCGGGTTAGCTTCTATTTCGCGGCCTTTACGGCTGTGGTAGTTGGTATAAAATACCAACCCGTTCTCATCGAAAGCCTTTAGCAGTACAATGCGCGAAGAGGGTTTGCCATCGGCCGTAGCGGTAGAAAGCACCATGGCGTTTGGTTCGGTAATCCCGTCTTTAATGGCATCATCCAGCCACCAGCCAAATTGCTCGTAGGGGTTGGGCGATATTTGCTTTTCGGTCAACTCGTGGCGGGTATAGTTTCGGCGGTTATCGTGCAGGTCTTTTGATGATGACATATTGCTTACTTGATTCGGTACAAAGCTAAAATATTACAGCCGGTTTAATGTATGACAATCAACAGCCTTACAATAACAAGTGCTCCGGTGTGTTTAGCTGTTTTTAGCACTGGCAAAAATTATAAATGATTAAGAATAATTTTTGTGGAAAAGTTGCGTTAAGTGTGGTAAGATTTTACCTACTTTGCCCGCAATTAGAAACGCTCTCAAAACACACACTCCAAAGCATGGCTTTGTTTAATTTTTTAACTCAGGAGATTGCCATTGACTTAGGCACCGCCAATACGCTGATTATCCATAACGATAAAGTAGTAGTTGACCAGCCATCGATAGTGGCCATAGACCGCCGCACCGATAAAGTAATAGCGGTGGGTTCTCGGGCTATGCAGATGCACGAAAAAACCCACGAGAATATTAAAACCGTTCGCCCGCTGAAAGATGGTGTAATAGCCGATTTTCGCGCTGCCGAAAGTATGATACGCGAAATGATAAGCATGATTTACGGCGCTAAGAAACCCTTGTTTCCGCCACGCTACAAAATGGTTATCTGTATTCCATCGGGTATTACCGAGGTAGAAAAACGCGCTGTAAAAGACTCGGCCGAGCAGGCTGGTGGCCAGGATGTAAAAATGATACACGAACCTATGGCTGCGGCTATAGGTATTGGCATAGACGTAGAAGAACCCAACGGTAACATGATTATTGATATTGGTGGTGGTACCACCGAGATTGCGGTAATAGCACTTTCGGGTATTGTGTGCGACCAGAGTATACGTGTAGCCGGCGATGAGTTTACGCTGGATATAGTTGATTACATGCGCCGCCAGCATAACATGCTGATAGGTGAACGTACCGCCGAGATGATTAAGATTAACGTTGGTTCGGCGCTTACCGATATTGACAGCCCGCCGGATGATTACGCTGTAAACGGACGTGACCTGATGACCGGTATACCTAAACAGATTATAGTTTCGTACTCAGAAATTGCTCATGCTATCGATAAATCGATATCGAAAATAGAAGAGGCTATTTTGAAAGCGCTTGAAACTACCCCACCCGAGTTAGCTGCCGATATATTTAAAACCGGGCTTTACTTAACCGGTGGCGGTGCCTTGCTGCGCGGGCTGGATAAGCGTATAAGCCAAAAAACCAAACTACCGGTACATGTAGCCGAAGACCCGCTACGTGCGGTGGTACGCGGCACGGGTATTGCACTTAAAAACATGGATCGTTTCACGTTCCTGATGGACGAATAAGCCAATTGGATAATGTACCGGCGATAGAACTTCCAAAGCGCTTTTCCGGTTACGGCCTTCTAATTTTCCTGATTCTTCAATTTCCGAATTGAATTTATGTATAACCTCTTTCAGTTTTTTATCAGGTACCACCTGTTTATACTGTTCCTGCTGATGGAGGGCTTTTGCTTTTACCTGGTTTTTCAAACAAAACATTACAACGAAGTAGCTTACCTGGGCGCTGCTAACGAGGTAAGCGGCAATATGTATGCTACCTACCGTGGTGTAAACGATTACCTGTACCTGCGCCGCTACAGCGATTCGCTGGTGGCAGAAAACGCCAGGCTACGTGCCCGTTTAGAGGAGTCTGTTTACAACTTGAAAATAGACAGTGGCCATGTAAGCGACTCTACCACTAAAACCGTGCAGCACTATTCTTATATCAGTGCGCGGATTATACAAAACTCGGTAAACAAGGCGGTAAACATTATATATCTTGATAGAGGCCGGTTACAGGGCGTGCAAAAGCAAATGGGCGTGATAAACGGCAACGGTGTAGTGGGCCAGGTTATTAGTGTAACCGACAATTACTCGGCTGTAAAAAGCGTATTAAGCAATGGTACTAAGGTGAGTGCCAAGTTTAAGAAAAATGAATTTTTTGGTAACATACATTGGGATGGTATTAACTCTACCACCGCTACACTGGAAGATATACCCAAACATGTACCGGTGAAAGCAGGCGATACACTGGTAACAAGCGGGTTCTCTCAGCTATATCCGCGTAACGTAATGGTAGGCACGGTAAAAACCGTGAAAATGGAACCCGACAAAAATTTTCTGGATATTACCATTAACCTCTCTACCAATTTCAACAGCCTGAGCTATGTGTATGTGGTAAACAATATGCGTAAAGAGGAGTTGCAGGTGCTGGACACCATGGTGGTAAAAGCCAAGTAAGGCTAGTTCAAGCTCATTTCAAAGCTTACCACATTGGTAATAATGGTTTCGGCGGCAGGCCGGTATATGTTAAACGTGTGGTTGTTTATTTTTACCACTACCGAATTGGTGTTTGCGTTGTTTTCTTTCATTTCTACCAAATCGCCGGGAAAAACGCCCATTTCGAACAGTTTTTCGCATAGTATGGTATTACGCATATCTACAATAAAGGCTTTTTCGCCAGGGGCTAATTGATGCAAAGGCTTCATAAGTAAGTGCTTAATGTTCAGGTAATGTAATACAAGCCCTAACTTTTGTCAATAGGCAAAGCCATAAAAATTAATGCTTTAACCGGTGCCCGCCAAAGGTAGGGCAATCGCACTTTTGCGAGGCGCACGATTGCAGCGACCCAGCCATAACCAGGGCTGTTAAAACAATAACCAGGGCCCGTACCATATTTTTCGTTTGTTTTTGCATATAATTACAACGTTCTGTTACAAAAATAATTATACCCTTGGAACCCCCTAAAAGAATTTTAGTATGTGTGCTCGACTGGGGCCTGGGCCATGCTACCCGTTGTATTCCCCTTATACGCGAGTTGCAGCGCCGCAACTGTGTAGTGTTTATAGCCAGCAGTGGACGTGCGTACGAGCTTTTGAAAAAAGAGTTCTTTATGAACATACGTTGCTTTGAGATAGACGGCTACGACCCTCAATATCCGCATAGCGATGGTATGGTTTTTAAAATGGGTTTTCAGTTACCTAAGTTTTTAAGGGTAATAAAGAAAGAGCAGATACAGGTAGAGAAAATTGTAGAGCGTAACCAGATAGATGCTGTAATAAGCGATAACCGCTATGGTTGCTACAGCACCAAAGTACCATCGTACTTTATTACGCACCAGCTTAATATACAAATGCCCGGTTGGCTAAAGTGGATGGAGTCACGCGTAAACCGCAAAAACCACGATTACATTAAAAAGTTTGCCGAGTGCTGGATACCCTCTGCCCCGGACAGTCTGATACCGGAGTTGCTGGTTAATACCGATGGGCTTAACACCCGTTATATTGGTTACCTGTCCCGGTTCGAAAAAAAGCAGGTAGAGAAGAAGTATGATGTAATTGGTATCTGCTCGGGCCCCGAGCCACAGCGCACCTACCTGGAGCAAACGCTTACGTATTACTTTAAAAAGACAACATTAAAGGTGCTGCTGGTAAATGGTAAAACAGAAAGCCTGGGCAAATACAATAAGCAGAATGTGCGGTTTAGCATAGCCAACTGCCTGATGGCAGAAGACCTGAACGAGGCTATTGAGCAAAGCGATATAGTAATTGCACGCTCTGGCTACAGCACCGTAATGGATTTGGCAAAGCTGGGTAAGAAAGCCATTTTTGTACCCACGCCGGGGCAAACCGAGCAGGAGTACCTGGCCCGTGAGTTAATGAGTAAGGGCATAGCCTTTAGCATGTCGCAGGAAGATTTTGATTTGGAGTTGGCACTTAAAGAATCGGAGAAGTACACCGGCTTTACCGGTATGGGTTTTGACGATACCCTGCTGAAAGAAGCCATAGCAACTATTGTATGAAAAAGCTATTGAAAAGTTTTGGTTACGCCTTTAAGGGCATGTGGTATGTACTGCAAAGCGAGCAGAACATGCGCATACACGCACTGGCGGTAATAGTAGTAACAGTTACCGGACTGTACCTGGGCCTTAGCAGTATAGAGTGGGGCCTGATAGCCCTTAGCATAGGCGCGGTACTTACCGCCGAAATGTTTAATACCGCTATAGAAAAACTGGTAGATATAGTATCGCCGCAGTACAACGACAAGGCCGGGCAGATAAAAGATATAGCTGCCGGTGCTGTTTTACTTACCGCTATAGTTGCTGCTGTAGTAGCCATTTATATTTTTGGCGACAAAATATTTAACCAGCTTTTTTTATGAGAAAAGCCCTGCTGCTTTTGGTGTTCCCTTTGTTATCGGTGGCTGTGTATGCCCAGTCGGCGTTTGAGGGTACTATTAATGTGTATTATACCAACGAGAAAAGCAGCACCGTGGCCTGCGAAATAAAAGCCAAAGGCGACGATATATACATTAAACAAAACGAGAACGGCAACCCCAAGTACGACCGCTTTGTAATTAACCTGGCCACGCGCGAGCTGTACACCATATCGGCACGCGATAAGCGGGTGATAATAAAATACCACCTCGATTCGCTACTGGCTTATTACAGTACCAATAAACTGAAAGAAGGCTTTGAACTGAAACCGGCTGTAAGCTTTACGGCTACCGATAAAACCAAAAAGGAAAACGGCTGGGAGCTGGTAAAATACACCGGCGAGAACGACCTGCGCAAAGGCACTGTATGGGTGGGCCAGACCAGCGCCCCCATTAACCAGCTTGTTCCTTTTTTGCGCTTGCTGGGTAACTGGAACGATGCCGAAGGCAACTTTAAAGGCCAGGTTATAGAGGCCGACATAAGCAACAAGCAAAGCAAGAAAGACACACGCATAGTAGTAAGCGTAACCACCGAACCGGTAGCTAAAGAGATGTTTATACTGCCCAAAACCTATGTGCAGAAAGATTTCTCTAAACTAATGACCGAGATGCGCACCAGCAAAGACCTGAAAATGATTATACAGACCTTTGCCGAGTTTTAGCATTACCCCCCCCGAAAAATGTTAACCCACCCCAGGGTTAAATAGCTTATAGTCAACGGGTTGCAAAAAATTGATGTTAACCCACCCCCAATATTATTTTATGGGCTAAGCTCATAAAATATTACATAAAAATTATATTTAAAATGCGCGGCTTACTTGCATACCAACACCGCCCGCTTGTATGATTTGCATGTATATGACTATTGCTGCAATGGCACAAGTAACAAACCTGCGCCAGCGGGAGATAGCAATTACAGTTACTGCTTCTTAATTTTAGAGATAGTAGCGCCGGTAACTTTTGTAGGCTTATCCATATCGGCTTTAGCCAGATTGATAGCTTCCTTTATCAGGGCTTTTACTTTCGGGTTGCGGTAGTCGGTGGGTTTATTTATAGCTATATGCCTGATAAGGTTACCTGTACCGGTAAGTAGTTTATGAGGGTCGTTTAGCAGCGTGCCTTTATTAAAACCAAGGTTTACATGGTTAGTGTATATAGGCAGCATACAGTACGCATCCGATAGTTTATCCGAAACAGAAAACACAGCCGTAAGAGCATGTGTATGGTATAGCAGTTCGTTGGCATTGGGGTATTGCTCTAAAACAAAGGCCCTTAAATCTGTAAACAGTTCAATTAAGCCCTGCTCTTTAAATTCAAGCAGCGATTCAAAATCGTCATGAAGGGGGCGGATATGTTTCATGTTGTTATTATAGGGGGTAATGTAACTGCACTAAGTTACAACAGCGTAAGCAAACCAACAACTACACCACCGGTGCTTGCCTGCCTTGCCGCTTATATCGTTACACTAATCACAATACGGAAGATCGCCACAGCCTTTACTCATTTATTTTTAAATTGATAAAGGCTTCGCGATGACAATTTGTTTTATTAATGCACGCCTGAGGGCGCAGTAATGGCTATTGCTTTACCACCCGCTGCACCGCCTTACCCGCTGCGGTGCTTACCTCTACAAAATATACCCCGTTGGGCAGGTAACTCAGGTCTAGCATTTTAGTATAGCCCGGGGCCAGGCTGTTTTCCTGCTGCTGGTACACTACCTGGCCGGTAACAGTGGTAATAGTAAACGCGGCTGTTGGTATTATCCCCTCTCCTTCGGAGAGGGTTAGGGAGAGGTCTGTATTAAACGGATTAGGCCAAATCTGCATTTGGCTGTTATCCGTGGTCAGTTGTCCCTGGTCTACGCTGTTATACTCCTCCATGCAGAATTTCATGAGCCAGTAATCGGGAGTTTGATTGGTAGAGTCCCAATTAGGCTGACTTTTATATCCTCCTACACCACTTCGTGTAAAACATCCAACCGTATAACATTTGTCAGACACCTGTAAAGAGTAACCTTCAGAATAGAGGTTTGTAAAAATTGTTTTGTCCCATTGCTTATTAAAAGCAGAATCCGTTTTTAGTATCCAGATTTGTGAACCACCTATGTTATCTTCGGTTTTATCACCGCCTGCATTTTTGCTGGATGTACCCGAAATTAGATAGCCGTTGTCTATTGTTTTATCAATGTAGCTAATACCATCTCCGCCTTTAAATCCAATATCCCACTGCTTATTCCCCAGCGAATCAATGGAAATAATCCAATACCCTAAATCTTCTGAGCTTTTATTACCACCTGCCTCTGATTTTGTTTCCCCTCCAACAATATAGTTACTACTGCTGCTTACATCAATAATTGAGGTCCAAAGGTAATCATCTCTTACCCCTCCTATTCGCGAATCCCACTGTTTATTACCCAGCGAATCAATTCCCACCAACCAAGCATCAGATGTAAGCGGGTTAGTGGTATCCCAGCATGGCTGGGTTTTGTCGCCATTAACACCAGAACTGGAGAACCCTGATAAAACATACCCATTTGTACTTGTCTGTATTACAGAAGTAAAAAAATCTTCATCTGTACCACCAAATCGTCTATCCCATTGTTTATTTCCGAGAACATCAGTTTTAACAACCCAGGCATCATTGTGAAACAAAGTACTATCCCAATTTGGCTGAGATTTATTTCCGCTTACTGGCGAATTTGAATAACCCGCAATAATATACCCATTATCCAATGTTTGTATTACATCAGTAAAACCATCAAGGCCTGTTCCACCATAACAATTATCCCAATCTTTATTACCGAACGAATCAATTTTTACGAGCCAGCAGTCTAAATCTCCAAATGTGGGTTGGGTTTTATCTCCACTAATACCTGACCTTGAAGTTCCTCCAAGGATGTAGCCACCATCTATTGTTTGACGGACTTTAAACAATGCCTCGTTATTATTCCCGCCAAACCGTTTATCCCATTCTTTATTGCCGGATGAATCTACCTTAACTAACCAATAATCTCCCGAAGAAAAACTAGTCCCCCACCTGGGCTGCGTTTTATCTCCATTTGCATCAGAAAACGAAGAACCGCCAAGGAGATAGCCTCTGTCATTAGTATGTATAAAATAATGGAAATCATCATCACGAGTTCCTCCAAATCGCCTATCCCACTGTTTTACAAACTGATACTGGGCTGTACCATTCAGCGCAACCAACAACAATAAACAGATTACCGCCCATCTCATACCTGCAAGATAAGTAATTAAAATGTGCTATGTAAATAGTAGTAACTGGTACGGGTGGGTGTACCTCAGTTAAGTTCCCGTTTCGGTTGTACGTGTTAAATTAAAAAATGGAAATAAATACAAAGAGGCATAGGTGTTGAACCTGAAAGGTTCATATGTTTATAGCACTAACCTACGTATATATTTACCGGCCCTGAAAGGGTCGAACGTATAGCCCAGATATGTTTGACCACCTACGGGGTCAAACATCAGCTTTCTGTAATTATCTATAAACCTGTTATCCCTTCGGGATAAAAACCCAAATACACGCACATGCCGCTTTGGCACTGTACGTACAGTATAAAAACCTATTAGTTACTACACCACCGGCTGGTTCTCGTTACCACCGGTGCTTGCCGGCTCTGCGTTGGGTTGATTTTCTTCTATAAAAAACCATTTTTGAAAGACAAGGATGATAAACACACCTATGGTAATGGCCGCATCGGCTATGTTGAAGATAAACGGAAAAAACTCGTACTCCTGCCCGCTGAAACGGAAGTTGAACAACCGCACATGTATCATATCTACCACCAGGCCCTGCATAAAACCGGCATAGCCTTTCTCTGGAAACAGTTTGGCCACGCCCATGTAGCTATCGGTGAATATAAGGCCATAGATGCTGCCATCTATCATATTGCCAATGGCACCGGCCAGTATAAGGCACGAGGCGGTTATAAACCCCCAGTGGGCTTTTTTCTTTAGCAGGTAACTAATAAAGTAAATACCACCGCCTACGGCTATCAGCCTGAACACGCTTAAAAATAACTTGCCCCACACGCCGGGCAGCACCATGCCAAAGGCCATGCCTGGGTTTTCGGTAAAGTGCAGGCTAAGCCAGCTGGTAAGGGTTATCTCCTGCCCCAGAAACATATTGGTTTTAACCCAGAATTTGCTGATCTGGTCCAGTATAAGTATTACAACTACTAATAATATTGGTTTGTACGCTTTCATTTAGTTTGATTGCATAAGTTAATATACTTCAGCACGGTTTCTTCGGCTTCTTTATTGGTTTCGGCCTCGTACTGTTTTTGCAGGTCGGGCCAGGGTGCAAGTATAGATAAAAGATACCCGGCACTGGCATAGCCCGATTTACCGGTTTTCATATCCATAATATACAGGTAGCGCTTGCCGGCTTCGCTGTTCTCTACCGATCCATTGCCCATCAGCAGCGTGGCAAATGCCTCGCCCGATGTACGCGCGCCCCGAAAAGCCATAAAGTTAGTACCCCGCAGAATGATGCTTACGTATGCGCCCTGTAGGTCGTGCTTGTTGCCGTTCAGGTACAGGTTCTGGCCATCGCTATAGGCAAACATATCGCTGCGTATTTCTTTTTTGCTCAGGCAATCGTTGGCACTGCTTATGGCGTAATCGTTCGATTCGAAACCCATAAAGTTTCCCGCCTTTTTAATGCTTACCTGTAGCTTGCAGTGTTTGGTGGGCGCTTTGGTTTGCAACTCCTCAATACGCATATAGCAGCCTGCCGGGTACACGGTATCCTGCTGGGCAGCTACATGCAGCGCAGCTATAAGCGTAAGTAACAAAAGCAGTTGGCGCATTAGTTCAGTTCTACTTTTACTTTCAGGGTTTCCTCATTCAGTTCTACTTCATCAAAATCGGCCAGCGTATCTACCAGCACTATTTCCTTGGCCAGTATCTCGTTGGCTATATACTCTTTAAACTGTGTAAGGGTAGCCTCTAAGGTAGCGTTTTTAACCACCGATACCTTAATGCGGTCCAGCACCTGAAAATCTTTATCCTTACGCAGGTTCTGTACTTTATTTACAAACTCGCGCGCGTTGCCTTCGTGGCGCAGGGCATCGGTTATGGTTACATCCAGCGCTACGGTAAGGGCACCTTCGCTGGCTACCAGCCAACCCGGTATATCTTCGGTTTGTATTTCTACATCGGCCGGTATCAGTTCAAAGGTTTCGCCCTCCAGTGTAAGTGCATATTTCTGGTCGCGTTCCAGTTTGCTGATGTCGTCGGTAGTAAAGCCGGCTACAGCCTGCTGTATGGCTTTCATTTTATTGCCGGCGCGTTTACCCAGCTCTTTAAAATTCAGCTTTATCTTCTTCTTCACCACACCACCGGCATCGCTGATGTATTCAATGCCTTTTACGTTTACCTCGCTAAGTATGTAGCTTTCTACCTTGCTAAGTTGCAACTGCATGTTTTCGTTCAGCACCGGTATCAGTATTTTCGATAGCGGCTGGCGCACTTTTATCTTCTCTTTTTTACGCAGCGATAACACCAGCGAGCAGGCCCGTTGCGCCAGTTCCATACGCTCCTCCAGGTCTTTATCTATCAGCCCTTCGTTGGCAGTAGTTAAGTAGCTAAGGTGTACGCTCTCCCATTTAAGCGGGGTGTTGTTTTTAACCGCAGCGCCACGTATGTTGGCAGTAAGGTTCTGGTACAGCCACTCGCTAAAAAACGGCGATACCGGTGCCATTAACTGGCCTACTACGTTCAGGCACTCGTACAACGTTTCGTACGCGGCTTTTTTATCCTCGCTCATTTCGCCTTTCCAAAAGCGGCGGCGGTTAAGGCGCACGTACCAGTTGCTCAAATCTTCATCTACAAATTTTTCTATGGCACGGGTAGCTTTGGTAGGCTCGTAATCTTCGTACTGGGCAGTAACCTCTTTAACCAGACTTTGCAGCTTGCTTATTATCCAGCGGTCCAGCTCCGGGCGATTGGCTACCGGTACTATGTTCTGTTCGTCTATCTGCCAGTTATCTATGTTGGCATACAGGGCAAAAAAGCCATAGGTGTTATACAGCGTACCAAAGTGCGAACGCATACTCTCCTGCAGGCCGGCCATGTCGAACTTCATGTTATCCCATGGGTCGCTGTTGCGCATCATGTACCAGCGGGTAGCATCGGCGCTGTATTTCTCCAGTGTTTCAAACGGGTCTATCACGTTGCCTAAGCGCTTGCTCATTTTGTTGCCGTTTTTATCCAGCAACAAACCATTGCTTACTACGTTTTTGTAAGCTACCGAATCGAACAGGGCAACGGCCAACACGTGCAGGGTAAAGAACCAGCCACGGGTCTGGTCAACACCCTCTGCTATATAATCGGCGGGGAAATTTCTTTTAAACTGCTCCGCGTTCTCGAACGGATAATGCCATTGCGCATACGGCATAGCGCCGCTATCAAACCATACATCTATCAGGTCGGCTACGCGTTTCATAGGTTTACCGGTAGGCGAAACCAGCACTACTTCATCTATGTATGGTTTGTGCAGGTCAACAATGTCAACCGCTTGTGCCACACCCGCTTTTACAGCTTTGGCAGCTTCTGCCTTTAGTTCTTCTATAGAGCCTATGCAAAGCTGCTCGCTGCCATCTTCGGTAGCCCATATAGGCAGTGGTGTACCCCAAAAGCGCGAGCGGCTCAGGTTCCAGTCTACC
>CAYREY010000002.1:131074-154845 GCA_964423405.1 uncultured Chitinophaga sp.
CCATATAGGCAGTGGTGTACCCCAAAAGCGCGAGCGGCTCAGGTTCCAGTCTACCAGGTTCTCTAACCATTGGCCAAAGCGGCCCTCGCCGGTGTGGGCGGGTTTCCAGTTAATGGTTTTGTTTAGTTCTATCAGGCGGTCTTTAACGGCCGTGGTTTTTATAAACCAGCTATCCAGCGGGTAGTATATCACCGGTTTATCGGTACGCCAGCAGTGCGGGTAGTTGTGCTCGTACTTCTCGGTTTTAAACAGTTTGTTCTCCAGTTTAAGTTTAAGCACTATCAACTCGTCCACGCTCATGTGGTTCTTCAGGTCGGGTATTACGTTGTTTACGCGTAGTATCTCTTTCTGCAATACAAAGTCGTGCTCCAGGTCGGCCTCGGTGTAGTACGCATCTTTTACAAAGCGGCCCTCCAGCGGAAATACCGGGTCGTTAACCTCATCTACAAACTTGCCTTGCTTATCTACCAGCGTAAGCGAGCCTATGCCATTTTGTTTGGCTACGCGGAAGTCATCGGCACCAAAGCTGGGTGCTATATGCACTATACCGGTACCATCGGTGGTAGTTACAAAATCGCCCAGCACTACACGGAAAGCATCGCCATCGGTAGGTTGTGCGTAAGGTAATAGTTGCTCGTAGCGGATGCCTTCCAGTTCTTCGCCTGTAAGTGTTTTTACAACAGCAAAAGGAATTTTCTTATCGCCTTTTTTATAGTCATCAAAACTCAGTTCAGCATTTTCGGCAGCAAAGTATTTACCGGCTAAATCTTTAGCCAGTATTACATGCGCTGGTTGATGGGTAAAAGGGTTAAAGGTTTTAACCAGTACATACTCAATGCTTTTGCCTACTGCCAATGCGGTGTTGCTTGGTAGTGTCCACGGTGTAGTGGTCCATGCTAAAAAGAATACATCACCTTCTACTCCAAACTTTGGCTCTTTAATTTTAAACTGCGCAATAGCCGAAGTGTCTTTTACATTGCGGTAGCAGCCCGGTTGGTTTAGCTCGGCCGAGCTTAAGCCCGTACCCGCAGCCGGTGAGTAGGGCTGTATGGTATAACCTTCGTACAACAGGCCTTTTTCAAACAACATTTTTATTAAGGCCCACAGGCTTTCTATATAGTTGTTCTCGTAGGTTACATACGGGTTATCCATATCTACCCAGTAGCCCATTTTATCGGTCAGGTCGCGCCATATATCAGTAAACTTCATTACATCGGCACGGCACAGGCGGTTGTATTCTTCTACCGTAATGGTTTTGCCTATATCAGCTTTGGTAATACCCAGTTGCTTTTCTACGTTCAGCTCTACCGGCAGGCCGTGTGTATCCCAACCGGCTTTGCGCTCTACACGGTAGCCCTGCATTGTTTTAAAACGGCAAAACAAATCCTTAATGGTACGCCCCATTACGTGGTGTATACCCGGCTTGCCGTTGGCGCTTGGCGGGCCTTCGTAAAACACAAAGCGTTTATCATCGGGACGTGTTTCCACGCTCTTTTTAAAAATATCGTTTTCGGCCCACCATTTCAGTATTTCTTTCTCTATGGCCGGCATGTTTAGCTGGTCAAATTCGGGGTAACCTTTGCTGTCTGGATTTTTACGGTTCATCTGCTTAAAAATAAGTGCGCGAAGATAAAAAAATACAGGGGAGTTGTGGTTGGCAACTCCCCTGTATAAACGGGTTTAAAAATGAGGTAGTTGTACTACCGGTTTACTTTTTAATGGCCTCTGTTACGCAAGGCACAATAATCTCGCTGAAAAGTTCCGATTGGGGGTCCTGTAGTTCTTTTAACTGGGCTACTGTTAGTTTTTTTACTTTTATTTTCTCTAGTGTGCAGCTGCAATAGGCTTGTGCATTAAGCCCGGCATCTTTCATTTTTTTATTGCTTTTGGCCGATTTTACACAGGTTTCCATAAAGCTCTTATCAAAGGCTTCGTCATACGCAGAGGCGCCGGTTTCAGATGCTGGTTCTTCCGGCACCTTTATGCTCTCCTTATCATCGCTGTTATTATCGCTTTTTTTGGTTTGCATGCTCGATAGTACACACTGCATTACCTCGGGGTACACCGGCGAATCTTTTTTGCTGGCCTGGGCAAACAGGTCTTTACCTTTTTTACCAACGGCGTCCATAAACTGTTTGTAGGTATAGTTACGCGCTATTACATCCATCATACAATTGCAGGCTTTGCGGGCATCCATTTTAAACTCGCTTTTGCCGCTGGCCATACTTTCTTCTATACCGCCGGCGCAGGCATCTATCATAAAGGTTTTGCCACCTATGCCTTTACCGTCTTTAAATATCAGGCTGTCGCTTTCTACCTCCTCTGTTTGGGCAAACACCGCTACCGAAAACAGGGCAGCAAAAAACAAAAAGAAAAATCGTTTCATATAGTTCAATTGTTTAGTTGAGCGCAAGGTGCTTAAAAAAGGTAATATATCATAACCCTGCAAAAACCAGCCTACACAAAAAACCGCTTGTAAAAGCGTATAGCATTGCCGTTCATCATTTTTTGTACCAGTTCGGTTGGGGTGTAGCCAAACCATAACTCCTCTTGGTAATTGGTTTCTTCCAGGTAGTTAATCAGGTCTTGTTGCAGCAACGGAAACTTAGCCGATGATTCGTAAGGGTCCATGTGTGTAATGGTGCCGTCAAAATCGGTACCTATTGCTACCACATCCCAACCCTCTTTGGTGCCTATGGCTTTAATAATCTGAAACGCATTATCCCAAAAAATGCGGGTGTACTCGCGGCGCTGCTTAAGTGGGTCGGTAATACCGGCTACCCGTTTAATCAGTTCGGTACCGCCCAGCATGCCACGGTCCATCATCAACCCTATCAACCCACCCGATTGGTGTATAATGCGCGCTTCTTCGTTCGATACATTAATACTCCACCGCCAGAATTTGTGTGTACGCGATTTTGCCATCACATCGCTATCACTCATAGAGGCATCCATAGTACTGTAACCGTTTACGCCGGCATGGCTGGTTACAATGGGTATAATATCGTTATGGTTAATGGCGTTGTTATTTTTAAGAAACGTATAATACTCCTTACGCGCCTGCAGGCTCATGTGCTTGGTATCTATCAGTATGCGCTTGCCGTTTTCGGTACTTAGCAACTCGCGTATGGCGTGCCAGCCCAACTCGGTTATGCCGCGGTTTTTACCCTTGTTCTGGTTTATCAGCGAGTTGATAGGCCGCTTAAAACTGGTGGCATGGCCGCTCAGGTGGTTCCAGAAATGGTGGGCCAGGTTTATCATAAACGGTGGGTACTCCCAGCGCTTAAGGGCCAGTATATTTTCGGTTACAATAGCTTTCAGTTCTTCCAGGCTTTTATCCTCTGTATCGGGAGCACCGGTACCCAGTACGTGTGCCCCTTCTATAGTAATAATACCTATATAGGTATTTTTCTTTTTAAGTGCCTGCTCCAGTTCGGTATAGTTGTTTACCAGCACAAACTCGTTTTTACCATCGGGGCTTTTGCCCTGTTGGCCGTACACATAGGCATACTCGCGTTCTACATCGGCAAAATAGTTCCAGTGTTTTTTGTTTTCTATAATACAACTGGCATCGTAGCCGGTTACCACCTCCTGAAAAGTATTGGTGCGCTTGCTGCCCAGCAGCCACTGTGGCACATTACGCAGGTGTAAAAAACCGCGCTCGGTAGGGTACAGCGATACCTGAAACACCCGCACGTTGCCGGCTACCAGGGCATCGAGGTTGCACTGCGATTCTTTCAACACATGTTGCGATATATCGCTGATACGCTCGGCAAAATCGCCATCTATTTTGTGTACTATCTTGTCCCACATATTAGCAGTGGGGGTAGGGTAACCAGAGTTGAATGCTTTTAAATTGGGGTGGCAATGCAGGTCTACAGTAAAAATTTCCTTGTTCATGTTAAGCGGGGTTAGTTACATAATGTCTCGGGGCGGAAAGTATAAATATTGGTTTATTTAGGTTATGACGGCAACCGGGCAATAAAATTTTTAATGTCGGTATAAGCCTGCATAGCATTGCGGTGTACATGCGGCAGGTTAAAAAAGCCGTGGAACAACTTTGGGTACTCTGTATATTCAACCATATTCCCCGCTGCTTTTAGTTGTTGGTAGTACAGGTGTCCGTCGTCCAGCAACGGGTCTAATTGTGCGGTAAGTATAAAGGCCGGTGCCAGGCCGGTAAAATCTGTTTGGTAGCAGGGCGAAAGGGCCGGTGCGCACTGGTCCTCTTTACGTGGCGTGTACTGTTTCTGAAACCAGAATAGGGTTGGCTTTTCCAACAGGAAGCCTTTGCCGTTTCTGTCAATAGAAGGGTTGCTTAATTTACCGTCTATCCACGGATAAATAAGTATTTGCGCTTTTAGTGCTATACCCTCTGCCTTACAACGGTGCGCCATACAGGCTGCCAGGTTACCACCCGCGCTATCGCCGGCTACTATCAGGCTATTGGCATTGCCACCATAGTTGCCTATGTTTTGCCGTATCCATTGCAGGGCAGTGTAGGCATCGTCGTGTGCAGCGGGGTATGTATGTTCAGGTGCCAGCCGGTAATCTACCGATACCACTATACAGTTGTTCATGGCACACAGGCGGCGGCAAACGTAATCGTGCGAGTAAATGCCATATAACACAAAGCCGCCACCGTGATAGTATATGATTACCGGTTGGTTGGTGGTACTGCTATTATTATAAATACGTACCGGCACACCGTTGGCATTGGTATCGGTTACGCCGGCAACCGGTATTTTACTATCAAACAAAACAGTGCCCAGTCTGGCTGCTTTGTCACTCTCCTTGCGCAGTTTAAGCAGATTAATGTTTTTATTTACATCCATTGGTTTGCGCAGCTTAGCAAACAGCAGTACCAGGTTTATTTTCCAGCTCATAGCAGTATAGTTAATTGAATATAACAGAAAATGAAGAACAAGCGGATTGTTGTGGTAGGTACTTCGGGTTCGGGCAAAACTACCCTGGCGCGTAAGCTGGCGGCAAAGCATAACATACCACATATAGAACTGGATGTACTGTACTGGCAACCCGGCTGGGTAGAAACCCCTATGCCGGCGTTTATTGATAAAATAAAAGATGCATTACATGAGAACCCTGATTGGGTAATATGCGGCAACTACAACGTAGCAAAAAAACTTACCCTGCCCGCCGCTACCGACATTATATGGTTAGATACACCGCTTTACCTGAACCTGTGGCGGGTGCTTAAACGTTCTGTAGCCAGGTGGCTTACCGGTAAAGAATCGTTTGCTGGTTGCCCGGAGACGTTCAGCCATATTTTTCTTACTAAAAAATCGCTGCTGCTGTGGGTATGGAACACCCATGCCGAACGCCGCAGAAAGTACACGGCTATGCTTACGGCGGCCAGTTACCCGCAGGCGCAAATACATATTGTAAGTAACAGAAAGGAATACAACAAGGCATTGCTGCTGGTTTAGCCCGATTATGTTTTTTAATTATTTGTTGCTTGCTTTGCTCGGCTATGACCGATAATGTATTGCTTGTAAAAAATATGGTTTGCCAACGCTGTGTAATGGCGGTGAACGATGTTTTGCATAAGCTAAGCATTAAACCCGCTAGCGTATTGGTCGGCGAAATACACACCACACAACCAATAACCGATAAGCAAAAAACAGCATTAACCGAAAGCCTTGCCGCTATTGGGTTAGAGCTGATAGATAACCGCAACACCGGTTTGATAGAAAAGATAAAGCAATTGGTTATTAAGCGCGCCCGCAACGAAGGTGATACTGATTGCAGCGGAACCCTTTCGGTGTATTTAAGCAGCAAACTACACCACGAGTACACCTACCTCAGCAGCCTGTTCTCGTCGGTAGAGGGTAAAACCATTGAGAATTTTTTTATTGAGCAGCGAATAGAACGCGCCAAAGAGTTATTGGTATACGGCGAAATGAGCCTTTCGGAAATTGCTTTTACACTTGGCTATAGCAGTGTGGCGCACCTTTCGGGGCAGTTTAAAAAGGTAACCGGTTTAACGCCTTCGCATTTTAAAAGCGTAGGTAATGTAAAGCGCAAAACGCTGGATAGTATTTAGTGTGCTGTTTAGTTTTTTGCCAGACTTTCAAATGTAGTCGCCATACCAATGCTCAACTAGTAGCATCACACTATCAGCAAAATATAATTGGCAGTTATGCTTGCTTTTTTATCCGTGTAATCTGTGGCAATAATCAAACCCAAAATTGTATAACACTTACCCAAAGTAATAGAAACACTACGGCCTGTCCGCAGCCTACATTTGCATCATTAAATCACTTAAAAATTGTTTTTATGAAAAGCAACGTAGCAAAAGGCCTGGTGGCCTGCAACAACGGCCCTTGTGGCAACCCTAACTGTAAATGCGAAAACTGTAACTGCGGTAGTAACTGCACTTGCAGCAGCTGCAAATAGTTAGCAACGGGGTGGCCTTGTGCCGCCCCGCTTTATTTTAAAAAAGTAATATCTGCCCACCGGCATCCAGTAGCTTAAATGTAGCCCCGGTTTGCTGTGTGCGCTGCAATAAAAAATTAAAGCTGCTGTCAACCTTATCGCTCAGGTTAGGTAGTGCCTGTAATGGTTTGCCGATGGGTTTCATAAAATTATCCCAGTGTATAGGCACTACGGTATGTGCACCGGTAGCCACTACGGTTTGGTTATAGTAGTTGTTTTTAAAGCTATCGGTTTGTAAGCCCAGCATAGCAGCCCCTAAAAAGAAAACATCGGCAGGGTAGTTGTTCAGTGCGCCATCCATGTAGTTGGTGCTGGCTTTAACCATAATGCCGTTGTTACCATGTTTAATATAAAAATCGTACGTGCCGCCCTCAATGTATTTATCGGCTTTGGCCGGTTGTGGTAGTGGCTCGTCAATATTGGGGTGGTTGGGGTCGGTGGCGTTTGTTTTGCCCAACAGCTTAAACGGCGGTGTATGTTTAGATGCTACTACCGTAACCGTAAACTTACCAAACGTATATGTTTTACCCGGCTCAAAGGTGTGTGTTTGGTTTTCGCTTAGCTGTTCGCCTTTACAAATATTAGTAGTAGAAGCCGACCCGTATACACCGGCACCGGTAAGTTTTGCAATAGCCGGTGCATCCATTGCATGGTCGTAGTGCGAGTGGCAAACAAATATGCCTTTCAACCGGTTGATGTTATACTGCTGTATTACCGATTGTATAACCGGTATATTGGAACGTACCTTGCCAAACGCTACTTTACCCAGCCCCGGTCTGCTTAAAAAACCATCTATCAATAGTTGTGTTTCTCCATCATCAAACAATAAGGTACTGGTGCCGAAAAATGTAGCGCGAACTTTACCCACAGGTAATGTTGTATCGCCGGTTTGGCTAACAAAATACTGCCGGTAGTTGTTTAAATCGGCCGATGGTTTTAGTGCCCGGCAACCGGTTAATAGTAAAAGCAATAACGCATAGGCTGTAAGTATCCGCATCTTTACAAAGATGGAATAAAGTAATTAAGATGCTACACCAGCTTCTGCCTGCTGTGGTTCTAGACTTTCTTTTTTTACACCAGAGGGCTGTGAGTAAAACTGACTGTACCAGGCGCGCATTTTCATAATAGGCCCATCGCCTTTAACCAATAGCGGTTTTACAGCGTAGTTTTTGCGTTCCCATATGGCTATATCATCGTGAAACTGCGTAGTGGCCTCGCCCAATAAGTATTTAATGGCTAAAGGGAATGTGCCTTTGGGGGCATATACATAATCTTCCATGCGCACCTTAAGTGTACCTATTGGTGTAAATGTTTTTACCAATAGCATATTACCAATTTCGGTAGTAAATTTAAATATGAGGAACCCCGGGCCAAAAAATGTAACCAAAGCATTACCTCCGGCGTGCTCAATTTTTGCACCGGTAGATTTTAAATGCAAATCGGCCTGGTCGCTAAACCATGCCAGGTGTTTGTCTTTACCCTCGCCATACTTTAAATCAAGCACATGCTTAACAGTAACCCACCGGTTGGCAAAAGGTATGGTAAGCAAATCGTGTACATAGGCAAAGTGTGCATGGTCGGCACCGTTTTCATTAAAATCCTGTAGGTGTATGCGTAGTATATCTTCTGTTTTAGAGTGGAATTTATATGCTGCCACCTCCGGAAAATAACCCGCCGGATTCCACGATGGCGCCTCGTTATTGGCATGGTACCAAACCAATATCAGGTTCCATTGTTCTATAACCTGCCATGTTTTGGTAATGGCTGCGGCCGGTACTTTATCGCAATAGGGTATATGCTCGCATTTGCCTTTGGCATTAAACTCCCATGCGTGGAAAGGGCAAACCAGGTTATTGCCTTTTACTTTGCCATAAGCCAGGTTGGCGTTAAGGTGCGGGCAGTACACATCCAATACACCTACTTCACCGTTCTCTCCACGAAACACAGCCAGCTTTTGCCCAAACGCATCTACTTCTACTACCTGCCCTTTTTTTACAATTTTAGAACTACCCAAACTAAACCAACCATTAGGATAGGGTGGCGGGTAATTTTTGGCCCTCTCTTTTTCGTACTCTTCATCAAATACAAGCTTCTTTCGTTTTTTGCCTATCACAAATACTTGCAGATACAATACTGTAAGTGCAACCGCAATAACTAAAACTATAGCCAACAAAATTTTTAAAAGCATAAGCCTGTTACAATTAGTTTATCAAGTCGTTCTTTCAGGCTATGGTAAACAGTTACTGTAGCCATAATTTTTATTTACGCAAAAAACAACACAGCGGATCTTATCAGGCACAGCTATAAATGTATTCTTTGCTACCATCCAACCTAATGTTTAACACGGCAATAGAACGTGTTAGCGGCAATATATTTTACAGCGTAAAATACGCACCTTGCAGTTCAGTAAAATACGTTGCGCGCGCGAATAATTCGCGGATTGAAGGGCGGCTAAATACAAGCGATTGGTTAAAGAAGACTGCAAAACAGCATCATTAAACATGCTATACTGCATTGCTTTGCCATACAACAAGTATGCAAATAATAGCAGCCGGTAACAAGTAACAGTCTGTATTGTTCGCTATTACTCCGCAATAAACTACCGATTTACCTACTGTTTAGGCTGTAGCCTGTTACCGGTTAAACATATTGCCTAATTTTGCGTACGAAAGGCATAAAAATAAACCCCTGATTGTATGACGGCTTTGGAGCGTAGAATGAAGGCATTGGAAGAGTACCAGATAATGGATTCGGAAAATGAGAAAGAATTTAATGAAATAGTGGAGCTGGCATCCGCTTTTTTCGGCACCCCTATTTCGGCCATTTCGTTGTTAGATAATTACCGCCAGTGGTTTAAAGCCCGCGTTGGCCTGGCCGATGAAAGCACCAGGCTTGAAGATGCCTATTGCCGTTACGCTATACAAAACCCCAATGAAGTGTTGGTGGTAGAAGATTCTACAAAAGATGAACGCTTTGTCAATAATCCGCTCACAAATGGCGATGAACATATCCGTTTTTATGCCGGCGCACCATTGGTAACACCAGATGGAATTGCGTTGGGTTCGCTGTGTGTTATAGACCGTGAGCCGCGTAGTTTTTCGGAAGAAGAAGCACGTGTACTAAAAGTACTGGCCAACAAAGTAATGCGCTTGCTCGACTTGCGTAAAGAGAATATACAGCAACGTAAGCAGATTGATAGTACCCGTACCGAACTGAGCAGCATATTGGCCCGCTACGCCGAAGCACAGAAAACAGCACATATTGGCAACTGGGATTTTAACGTGCGTACCAAAGAGCTTTACTGGTCGCCGGAGATGTTTGCCTTGCTGCTGAAAGAAGAGGGCACTACCGATAAAGGTAACCTGGCCGATTGGGAAACGCTGATACATCCCGACGATTTGCCGGTGGTGCGTGCCACTATGGACCGCGCACTTAAAACCCGCCATGCCACTACTGCCGAGTTCAGGATTATTAGCGGCGGAACAGAAACATGGTTGCTGGGCCGTGCCGATATTATGTACAATAAACAGGGTAAAATAGAGCGTATATATGGCACTTTACAGGATATTACCGAACGCAAACAGGCCGAGCGCGACCGTAACCTATATACCCAAATGCTGGAGACGATACTGTTTGATGTATCGCACAAAATACGCAAACCACTAACCACTATAACAGGCCTATTGCCGGTGCTTAACAGCAAAGATGTGCCACAGGAAAAATACAGCCAGGTGTATGATTACTTTCTGGCGTCGGCCAATGAGTTGGATAGCTATACGCGTGAACTGAACGACCTGCTGCACAAAAGCCAGATAGATATTGGTGCTGTAGAGAAACGGGAAGCAGTAGAGGCGCGTTAGTTTATTACCCAGGCAACTCTTTTACCATTTCCTGGGTAAGTGGTTTTTCCAGATACCGTTTAACACAACTGAATTTAGTGGCTGCCTGTCGGTCGGTTTCGCGCAGCGATGAGGTTAGCATGTACACGTTTGCCTGGTCATAGTAAACCGGCCTTTCTGATAGTGCCTGCAAAAATTCAAAGCCATCCATTACCGGCATATTTACATCCAGCAAAATAATATCGGGGCAGGCACCGGCCTGTTCAATAATCTTTAGCGCTTCGCTGCCATTAATAGCAGTTTGTATAACAAAATCGCGGCCCGATGATTCGAGCAGAAAGCGGTTCAAAAAGTTTACGCCCTCGTCATCGTCAACGAGCAGCACAGTAACAGGGTTCATAGCTGTGTTTTAAGTGCCGGCAAAGGTGGGGAACAGCGCAAGGCTGTAGCTTAACCGGCATAGGTATTTAAGTACAAATATAGGGGCCAGTTAGTAAAGCCTATAGCAAGTAATCTTTGTTTCGCACAAGATTTACTTTTTAACGCATGGTGTTAAAAAAACATTCGGCTAACAAGCGCCATAGTTCTATTTTCGCCACATGTCGTACTTAGATGAATTAAATGATGTGCAGCGCCAGGCCGTGGTAAATACCGATGGCCCCACGCTGATAGTAGCCGGCCCGGGTTCGGGTAAAACACGTGTACTTACTTACCGCATTGCCCACCTGCTTAACAAAGGTGTAGATGCGTTTAGCATACTGGCCCTTACGTTTACCAACAAAGCATCGGAAAGCATGCGCTCGCGTATCGAAAAGATATCGGGCAACAATGCACGCAGCCTGTATATGGGCACATTCCACTCGGTATTTGCGCGTATATTACGGGTAGAGGCCACCAAAATTGGTTACCCCTCTAACTTTACCATTTACGATACCGAGGATGCAAAATCGCTGGTAAAAACAATTATTAAAGAGCAGGGGCTGGATGATAAAATATATAAGCCCAACCAGGTGTACAACCGTATATCGGCCATGAAAAACTCGCTGATAACCCCGCAGCAATATGCACAGGATGGCGAGTTACTGGCCGAAGACCGCGACCAGCGCAGGCCCGCCACCGGTAGCCTGTATAAAATATACTGCGAGCGTTGCTTTAAAGCCGGCGCTATGGATTTTGATGATCTGCTGCTGAATACCTTTATTATACTCGATAAGTTTCCGGATGTGCTGTACCGTTATCAGCATAAGTTCCGTTATGTGCTTATTGATGAGTTTCAGGATACCAATACCCTGCAGTATGAAATTGTGCGCCGCATAGCCGATGTGTTTCAGAACATTACCGTAGTGGGCGACGATGCACAAAGTATTTATGCGTTCCGTGGCGCTACTATCGATAACATATTGAATTTTGAAAAAGACTTTCCGGACCTGAAAGTGTTTAAGCTGGAGCAAAACTACCGCAGCACACAAAACATTGTAAAGGCGGCCAACGAGCTGATACACCACAACAAGCATCAGCTTAAGAAAGAGATATGGACCGATAACGAGCAGGGCGAAACTATTAAAATAGTACGCACCCCCAGCGATAACGAAGAAGGCCGCTGGGTAGCCGATAGCATACAGGAGCTTAAATACCGCGACCAGCATAAGAACAACGACTTTGCTATTCTGTACCGTACCAACGCGCAGTCGCGTGCGTTTGAGGAGGCCCTGCGCCGCCACAACATACCGTACAAAATTTATGGCGGTATGAGTTTCTATCAGCGTAAAGAGGTGAAGGATTTGCTTAGCTACCTGAAGCTGACCATTAACCACAACGATGAAGAAGCGCTGAAGCGTGTTATCAATTATCCGGCACGGGGCATAGGCCAAACCACCATTGATAAGATTGGTATAATAGCTGTACACGAAAACAAAAGCATGTGGCAGGTAATGGAAAACATTGCCGCTACCGATTTTGCCGCCCGTACTAAAAATGCCATTGAGGAGTTTGTGTTAATGATACAAAGCTTTGCTGCACAGGTAAGCAAAATGAGCGCGTACGACCTGGCGGCACACATTGGCCGTACTACGCGGTTAATTGCCGAGTTGTATAACGATAAAACGGTAGAAGGTATTAACCGGTTTGAGAACATACAGGAGTTATTAAACTCTATTAAAGAGTTTGTGGAAGATGATGAGGTACTTACCGCACCATCGGAAAGTGGTGGTGAGGAGCCGATAGTGAATGATAAATCGCTGGGGTCGTTTTTGCAAACGGTAACGTTGCTAACCGGCGATGAGAAGGCAACCGAAAACCAGGACACGGTAAAGATGATGACCATACACGCTGCCAAGGGCCTGGAGTTTCCGGTGGTGTATGTGGTGGGTTTGGAAGAGAATCTGTTTCCCGGTACACAATCGCTGTACAGTCTGGAAGATCTGGAAGAAGAGCGCCGCCTGTTTTATGTGGCCATTACCCGCGCCGAGGCACGTTTGTTTTTAACGTATGCCAACACCCGCTATAAATTTGGCCAGCTAAACTACTGCGACCCAAGCCGCTTTATACAAGAGGTGCCCGACAATGTAGTATCGTATCACGGCGACCTAAAAAAGCCGAAGGTACATCAATCATCGCAACAAAGTCCTCGGCCTATATCCAGTATTTCGCGTCCAACTTCTTCACCTGCATCTAAACCGGTGGCGCAACCATCGCAGTTGCCATCGGGTACACCATTTGTACCAGATGATGCCAACAAACTGCAAACCGGTATGGAAGTGCTGCACGAAAAATTTGGCGAAGGCAAAGTAGTATCGATAGAAGGCAGTGGGGCCAACAAAATAGCCTCTATCTTTTTTAATGCCTACGGTGTAAAAAAGATAATGCTGAAGTTTGCCAAGGTAAAGATACTGAGCGGGGGTATGTAAGAACGTAGAGACGCCTTGCAGGCGTCTCCATGGCACAGAGACGCGAACATCGCGTCTCTACAAGGGGGGCTATTTGCAAATTCCGTAAAATGGTTACATATTTACACTATCTACTACGGTAGCCGGGTAAGCGGGCATTGATAATCCTACCCTTCAAGTTGTCCGCAAGCCATCTAAGCTGCCTTTCATTTTTTACAGCAGAAAATTGCTTTTCTGTATCTATTCATTTATTTAAATGCAATCATGGAGAATAAAGATTATAACTCGAACAGAGATAAACTGATTTTGAAAGAATATGGCCGCCACGTACAGCGTATTGTAGCTAACTGTGTTGCTACCAAAGACCCGGTACACCGCAACAAGCTGGCACTGGAAATTATTGAGCTGATGGGCCAGTTGAACCCGCAACTGCGTAACGTTGAAGATTTCAGGCATAAGCTATGGGACCACCTGTTTATTATGAGCGATTACCAGTTAGAGGTTGAGTCGCCGTACCCTATTAAAGGCCGCGCTGAGATAGAGAAGAAACCCAAGCGCCTGCCTTATCCGCAATCGCGTATTAAGTACAAGCACTACGGCAAAAACGTAGAGGCCCTGGTAGAAAAGGCCATACACACCGAAGACCCCGAAAAGCAGGCGGGCTTTACCCAGTGTATAGGCAACTTTATGAAACTGGTGTACCAGAACTGGAGTAAGGAGGAAGTAAACAGCGAAACCGTTAAAAACGATATACGTTTGTTAAGTAAAGGCGAACTGCAGATAGGCGAAGACCAGGATATAGACTCGCTGGCACGTGCTAACCGCTTTAAAAAGCCACAGGATAACAACGGCCGCAACAACAAAGGCGGTGGTGGTGGTAAATTCCGCCATGGTGGTGGTAACAACGGCGGCGGCGGACAAAACCGCAACAAAAATTTTAAGAAGAAGAAGTACTAGTACTACACTGCATACAGCAAAAGGCGTAACAACTGTTACGCCTTTTGTTTTTAGCCACTTAACAGGCGGGTGTGTATAGCTTACCGTCTCTTTGCTCCAATCTGATTACAACATTTCTGTATTTAGCATTTAAAGTGGCATTTTGCCACTATACATTAAAATTATAAGACTTAACTTCCTTAAAGGTTCTCCCCTCTCTTACAGGAGAGGGGAGATGCCAAAGGCAGAGGGGTGAAGCCATTAAATACTATAACATGAATTCATTCGAGGTAATAGGCGGTAACAAACTAAAAGGCGAAATAGTACCACAGGGTGCCAAAAACGAAGCATTGCAGATACTGTGCGCGGTACTGCTTACGCCCGAAAAAGTAACCATCAGCAACATACCTGCCATACGCGATGTACTGGCGCTGATAGATATACTGAAAGACCTGGGCGTAGCTGTAGAAAAGCTAAGTGAAGATACTTATACCTTTAAGTCCGATAACATCAACTTGGATTACCTTAAAACAGATACCTATAAAAAGAAAGGTGCTTCGCTGCGCGGATCTATTATGATAATGGGCCCGCTGCTTACGCGTTTTAAAAAGGCTTACCTGCCTAAACCCGGTGGCGATAAAATTGGCCGCCGCAGGCTGGATACACACTTTCTTGGTTTTGAAAAACTGGGTGCCGAGTTTAACTACGATAGCAACGAAACGTTTTATAGTGTAGAGGCCAGCAACCTGCGTGGCACGTATGTACTGCTCGATGAGCCATCGGTAACCGGTACCGCTAACATTGTAATGACCGCCGTAATGGCCAAAGGTAAAACCACCATTTACAACGCCGCCTGCGAGCCTTACCTGCAACAGCTTTGCGATATGCTTAACCGCATGGGCGCAAAAATTACCGGTGTAGGCAGCAACCTGTTGTACATAGAGGGTGTAGATTACCTGGGTGGTACCGAGCACCGTATGCTGCCCGACATGATTGAGATAGGCAGTTTTATTGGCCTGGCGGCCATGACCCAAAGTGAGATTACCATTAAAGATTGTCGCATAGATATGCTGGGCAACATACTGCCGGTGTTTGAAAAGCTGGGCATTAAAATGGAGTACCGTGGCGATGATATACATATACCGGCGCAGGACCATTTCGAGATACAGCGCTTTATAGATGGCAGCGGTTTAACGGTAGCCGATGGCCCGTGGCCCTTGTTTACACCCGACCTGATATCGATAGTACTGGTTACTGCCACACAGGCCAAAGGCAGCGTGCTGATACACCAGAAGATGTTTGAGAGCCGCCTTTTCTTTGTAGATAAGCTGATAGAGATGGGTGCGCAGATTACGCTTTGCGACCCGCACCGCGCCGTGGTAATTGGTATAGACCGTGCGTACAAACTACGCGGCATAACCATGAGCAGCCCCGACATACGCGCTGGTGTAGCACTACTAATTGCAGCCCTTAGCGCCGATGGGAAATCTACCATTAACAACAGCGAGCAGATAGACCGTGGCTACCAACGTATAGACGAACGCCTGAACGCACTGGGTGCGCAGATAAAGAGGGTGTAGTTTTTACTTGCTCCGCTTGTTTATTAGTGGGGCTACAAACCAATCGTACACATAGCAGCCCACGCAAATGCCAAAGAAACCCTCCAGCCCGGCGCACAGCAGCAATACGCCTGCAACTGCCGTAGCAGTGGCTGTGTAGCCGGTAAGCAGTAACACCGTTACAGCAACCGAAAAGCCCACGCCTACACCCGCTGCAAATTTTTTAGGTGGTGCAAATATCCACTTAGGCTCCTGCTTTAATTGTTGCGAAATATAGTTACCCAACAGCGCCAATGGCGGTTTTACCTGCGTAAACGCTCGGAAAAAGAAATCTACTGCCAGATAGGCGGTAACCCACCAGGCCTGTGTGGCCATGGTAATGGCAGTTAGTACAAATACAAAAATGCCGGTAAAGCGCACTACGTTTTCGTTTACGCGGCCCTGGCTTACATTAGTAACATTCGCAGTCGACATAGTATCCTCTTTAGAACAAATCTAAGTAAATTTATTAGTCTACCAAATATATAGGTTTTATGGATTTTGCTTTGCCGGGTTATCACAAACGCACAATTTTCAATTTGCAGTATCACAGTAATCTGCCGATTTTTGGGTTACAATTAACAAGCATGAAACCTTTATACACTGCTATCACATTTAGTTTGCTGCTGTGTGGCTTTACTGCCCTTGCACAAAGCAATACCTACTTTGGCAACTACTTTACCCACCAGTGCCGCGATACTAACCAGTCAGGCAACTACACCTGGCTATATCACCCGGAGTTGAATGGCGATTCGAATGCGATAACCATTTTTACCCCCAACTCACTAATGGGTGGTATTGATGAAGATTTTCACTGCGGGCTTTGGTACAACAAAAACATAAGCCGCTGGACAGTTTACAGCGAGCAGGGCTCATCGGATACTATGCCGCTGTATAGTGGTTTCAATGTATTGATACCTACTGCCAACGGCACTGCATTTAAGCATAAGGCAACGGCTGCCAATATAGATTATAACGTTACGCTGATAGATAACCCGGCTACTAACGGCAAACCCAATGCACTGTTGTTTATATCGCACAACTGGGGTGTAAGCGGCGGGGTGTATAATAACCGGGCTACGGGCGTTTATTATAATAACCTGCTACAGAAGTGGGGTATTTTTAATGAAGACCTTTCGGACTTTAAGGTGAACGCAGTTTATAATGTGTTTGTAGTAGAAACACCCGATGCCAACAATGCCTTTATACACACCACCGGTACACCACCGCTTGGGGTAGATTATTTGAGCTATTTTGATTATGCCGCAACAGCAGGCAGTGGTAAAAAGGTATTTGTTACACATAACCTTAGCCCTAATGGTTTTAATAACCAAAAATATGACAGCGCTACTGTAGGGGTGGCCTATAAAGGAGGCAATTGGCTGGTGTATAACCGCGATAAAAGTACGCTTGACAGCGGCACTACATTTAATGTGTTAGTGGCTAACAACCTGCCCACCGGTGTAGAGGATTTGTATTATAACGATGTTGCCGTGCAGGTGTACCCCAACCCGGCAAACGGGTATATAACCATTAATCACAGCCTGAACATCGTAGCCAAAGCGGTTATTACCAACGCTATGGGCCAGCAGGTAGCTGTGTTTGATTTATTGCAGAGTAACACACAGGCCGACATAAGCCAATTGCCCACCGGTATATACCAGCTAACGGTTTACAACAACCAGCAGCGGATGGCGGTAAAGCGGTTGGTGAAACAGTAGTTACCGGTACACAAAACAAAAGGGCAGATGCGTTAGCATCTGCCCTTTGCAATTTAAAACCGGTAGTAGATACTACTAGTATTTGTTGTTGCCGTAAGATTTTCTTCCACGGCCATTGTCGCGGTTAAAATCGTTGCGGTAACCACCTTCTTGTCTTTCTTTAGGTGGGCGCGCTTCGCTTACGCGGATAATTCTTCCCTGATATTCGGCTTCATTAAGTTCCGATATTGCGTTTTGGGCAGCAGCATCTTCAGGCATATCTATAAAGGCAAAGCCACGGCTTTGGCCTGTAAGGCGGTCCATTATAACGTTAGCTGAAACTACGTTTCCGTATTCAGAAAAAAGGGTGTTCAGGTCACTATTGTTAATGCCCGACTCGAGATTTGAGATGTAAATCTTCATTGTAAAAATTGAAAAATAAAAAATGATAAAAAAGAGTGAGGCAATAGAGGAATAAAGGGCGTGAGGCTTTTGAGCCCTTACTGCATTACACTACAAAGATACCCTAATATAATTAGGAAGAGGATTTATTTTTAAAATTGTTAATTTATGGGTGCGGCTGGTTAACTACTTATCAAAACATCAACACGTTAAGTGTAATTGTTGGTGTGTTTAATAGTTTATCGGTTAGTAATTTTTTTGTTTGATACTGTACTACTAACGGTTAAGATGCTCGATGATTTTTTGAAAAGAAGCATCATAACCTGCCAGCGAATCTACGCGGGTTTTAATGCGATCTAATTGGTAGTTACTGTTTATCCAACTCATCGGGTACCCCTCTTTTGTGGTATAAGAATAAAGATTGAGTGAAAATCTCTGAATTTTTGAGTTTTTGCTACTCATGTAGTTAAACAAATGCCTGTTCGCTGTTTCTGTGCTTGCGTTTTGCACACCAATAAGGGTTATTACCGGTGCAAGTAAATCGTTGGTTAAAGGGTGCATCTTGTAGTTTTCTTCGTTGTATGGTTTGCCATTGTGTAACTCAATTACTCTGAATTCTATTTTTTCTTTGTACTCCTGGGGAAGTACTTTATATACTTCTTCCATAAAACTTGTTATTGTACCAGCCCCCGAGTTATCAAAGTAGCCGCCATCCACATAATACCTTTCATTTAGCCTGCCTGCCGGAGAAATGTATGGAAACCTTGCACTTAATATGGCACACGTACTTACCCGTAATGTTTGTTGGCTTTTTATATGCAGGCTATCCAGTAAGTTTATATGACTTTTGTCTTTTAGTAGCACGTTACTTACAATTGATGTAATGCCATATTTTACATCAGTTACATTAATAAATAGTGCAGGCAGCTTTCCTTCGTAGTCAAATGCGGTATCTGCTGCCGATGCAAAGAAGTGTGCTATACGCGGATCGTTTTTTTCAAATTCAAATGTATTTTCTAAAGCAGCGGCCCTGTCTTCTACTACGTTAAATGGGATAAGATAACTGATGAAATCTGTTCCAAAGAAGCGTCCCAATGTATAGGTTAGGAAATCGTTTCTGAAAAAACTATAAGCATGAGGAACCAGTTTGCCTTTACTATCATTTTTACTTTTTAGTAAACCATAGAATGCGGTATTGCCAACACTACCGCCCGATGCGCCGGCCATAGCAAATAAATGTTCGCTGAATTTTCCGTTAGTTGTGTCGTCAAGTTTAGACATTACCCAGGTTGACCAGGTTGCCGCTCTTGCACCACCTCCATCATTCAATATAATGTAGGCTATATACGGATTTGAACTATCAGAATCGGCAATGCTCTTTTTACGCACAGGGTTTTCAAGCCAACAGTTAACAAAGGTTTCTGTAGATATACATTTGTGGCTATTGGGTGATTGTGATATTGTCCGAACATCATGTTTTGGGGTTAGCCCGCCCATTATCAAAATAAATGCAAAAAGAAGTAGGTTCAGATTGAATCCAACTCTCCGGGAGAACGCTGCAATAAGGTTGAATAATACAATTATCATACTTAATGCCAGCACAGTAAACGTAAGCGGCCCTATGGCGCTTGAAATAGTTATGAAAGAAATATTTAGTGAAAAAAATACGAGGGCCAGTACACATACTATGTGGAAAAGCAGATAGAATACTGCTTCATTGTTAGCTTCTTCAGATGCTATATTAAGTTTCAGTAGTAAGCGTTCATGAAATTTGGTAGCTCTGGTAGCAGACAAATAGTTTAAGAAACTTGTGAACCTGTTTGGCGCTACTTTTTTGTCTAGCAGGTCACGGCGTTTAATGTAAATCAGATTGCTACTTACCTGTAACAAATACAAGAGTGCTGCCACAAAAGGCAATGTGTAACTATGTTCTGCCGGATTTGGTTTTTTATAGTTGCAGATGCTTAACGCTAAAAGTGCCAGTATATAACACCATCCTATTATCTGTGCAACCCACCATGCCGGCGATTTTAGTTTGCCGCCCATAAGCTGCACCTGTTTGTGTGCGTAGGTTACAAGTATATAGAACGCAACATGCAACGCAATAAAAACCACAATTACCCAGCCACTCATATTCCATACACGACTTAATGATAGAATAGCGCACTGAATGGCTACATAACAGTTAATTGCAAAAAAGCGTGGTAGCTGACTAACAAAAATATTATTGGTTGTTAGCTTGTTTAAAGGAACCAGACTAACCAAGCGAGAACTGAACCATACAATCCATGACCATATAAATATAACTAACAGCAACAGGCCCATTTGCTTATAAGATTCTCCAACAATCATCAATGTATCTACCGCAAGATCTACGCCCATAAGTACATAGTAAATAAGGCACACCGTAATTGTAGCAGGCAGGTAAAGCCAAAAAGCATTTAATGCTTCCTGTATGTGTTTGCTTATGGGTTTAGGCATTGTCACTCGTTTGGTACATAAAGCAAGTTCATTAACTCTGCTTTGTAACTAACCTATTGGACGATATTTGGTTAAATTTTTTTCTACTTCTTCCCCTTCCCCGGTGCTCTGCCAAATTTCTTTTTGTACGCAGCACTAAAATGCGGCAGCGATGAGAAACCCAAATCGAACGCAATACGCGTAAGCGTTTTGTTACCTTCTTTTATTTGCAGTTGTGCCTGCTCCATGCGGTAATCGTTCAGGTAGCCAAACACCGTGTTGCCGTACACTTCTTTAAAACCCATTTTAAGTTTAAGCAGGTTAATACCGGCCAGCCGTGCCAGTTCGGCCAGGCTGGGTGGGTTGCCCACCTGTTGCAGCAGGTAAGTGCGGGCAAACTCCAGCCGCTCGGCATCGTAAGCGGTTTTGCAGTGTATGCGTTTTTTAGCTCCGCTTTTATCGTACAGGTCAAGTATGTACAACAGCATTTCGGGCCACTTGGCCTGTAGCATCAGCGGGCGGTATTTTTCATCTACCGGTAGCGCTGCAATTTCGCCGGCCAGCCGGCCCAGTTGTAAGCCTATAGGTAACGATGTACTTAACAGCACAGCCGGTTGTGCGGCCTGTACAGCCTGCGCAAACGGTAGCCGTTGCAGGTTGCACTGGTTCATCAGCCCGGTAAAGTAGGGGGCCTCCCATTGCAGCACTATCATCTCGTTAAAAGTATCGCGGTTGGTTACGTTGCCCTCGGCCAGGGGGCTATAAAACAGGTTGCAGGTATCGGCAGCCAGTAGTATGGGCTTGTCGTGCCCGGTGGGCTGCACTTCTACTGCCCCGCGCAGGTTTATTACCAGGCTCACCACGTTTTCGGCGGCTTTCCATTTATAGCTGGCGGCTATTTTGCCGGGCATGGCTAAGTGCCTTACTATTAGTTGGTTAAGTTGCCATTGCTTTAGTTTAAGTTGCGCTGCTTTCACAAATTAATACTTTATATATAAGTAAATATACTTTAAATGAAATAATAATTACCATAACCACCCCATTTTTGCCATGCGTTAGGGCAGCCGATGCTAAGCTGTAAACGTAAATTTTTAAACCTACAATATAACACAGGCTATGGTAAATTTTAAAAAACTGCGACAAATGATAAGCACTGCCGGCAGCGGCAAGGTGGTGCAGAAGGAATTTCAGGTAAGCTCGTTTATACGGCTGCACCTGGGTATAAACGGCAATGCCGAACTGATACAAAGCGACGAAGAAAAAGTAGTGCTGGAGTGCGACGATAACCTGCTGGATACCGTAGAGGTAACCAACAGCGGCGATACGTTGTATGTAGTGTCGGGCAGCAAGCTGAGTATAGCAGCTTACACCAGTTGTACCGTAAAAGTATATTACCGCCAGCTGGATACACTGGTAAACAGCAGTAACGGCAACCTTACCAATGCCGGCACGGTTAAACTAAGCGGCATGCTTACTCTTAAGCTGCAGGCTAATGGCAACACTACCCTGCATGTAGATGTGCCTGCTATTAAACTAACCAACCAGAGCAACGGCAACACTACCCTCACCGGCCGCTGTGGCGAACTGGAGGTGCGCAACCAGGCCAATGGTAGCCTTAATGCCAAAGCGCTACAGGCCGGCAAAGTAAACCTTAACAACATGGCCAACGGCAATGTAGAGGTATGCTCACTGGATACTATAGCTATTTACCACATGGGTAACGGGTGGGTGCATTACTACGGTGCTGGTGTGCTGAAAGATGTAAAGCAGTATGGTACCGGTGCGGTAAAGCATGTGGCAGAGTAATGGTAAGTATGTATACGGTTCTGTTTATATAAAAAATATTGTTTACTTAGCGCAGAACCAAAACAACTATTGAACAATGAAAAAACTGACCATGCCGGCATTTGTATTGCTGGCTTTGTTAACCATGGTGTCTGCCTGCAAAAAAGACGATGACACAAACAACAACAATAATAATAACAACAACAGCAACCCGCTATCACAAGCATTGGGTGGTTCGCCATCTATCCCGTCGGGAGCGGCTGGTGCGTTGTATGCCGTAAACAACTATGTGGAGTCGGATGATGGTTTTGGCGGTACGCAGGTAGATGAGATTGGTACAGCGTATGCGTGGTTTGATAGCTATACCACTACTACCAATGCGGGTATTGTTAGCTGCAACGCTACCGAGTTGAACAGTTCATTTGCCGGCACTTCATTGCCCTGGTATTATACACTGGGTAGTTTTCTCGATTTTTCAAGCACAAATACAGCAGAATGGTCGGTAGCAGGCGCCAACGGTGTAACCGGTTTTACCCATACCGATAATACCGCTTTCCCTAAATGTAATTTTTCGGTACCTGCTGTTATAAGCCGCAGTAGTTCGCTTACTATTACCAACACCAACGTAGGTACTAACGATGCTGTTTTTTATACGCTGTACACACAGGGCTCGCAAAAGATAAATAAAGCAATGCCGGCCAATTCTACCTCGGTAACGTTTACTGCTGCCGAAATTCAATCGGTAGCCCCTGTTTCGGGTACGCAAATAGGTGTGCAGGTAATGCCTGTAAAACTTACGCAGGTTACTAAAAACGGCAAAAGCTACTACTTTGTTAAGCAATGGGCGTATGGTAAGATAATTACAGCCAACTAAACCACACAAGCTTTAACTGCCACATTTTCAAGTTTTACTGCTGGTGCGACCTATCGTCAGGCAAAGTCTGCCATAACAGGTCAAAATGTCTTTTTGTGCCTGTAAGGCAAAATAATTGATATTCGCACCCCTGCCGGAGGTTAATGCCGGCAGTAAAACTTTGTGGCTATGCAAGAAAACAACGAAAAAGAGAACCTGAAAGAAAAGGTAGAAGACATTAAAAATCAGGTAACTGAAAAGGCTACCGAATTTGCAGCCGATGCAAAAGACAAGGCAGAAACCTTTGCCGGTAAAACACTGGATGCAGCCGAAAAGCTGATTAACGACGTGTTTAAAAAGAACAAACCGGAAGAGGCCGATTACGAAGAAGAGAAAACCGACCCGAAGGATATTGAAATAGCCGAGCTTAAAAAAGAGCTGGAAGAACTGCGCGATAAATACGTACGCCTGTACGCCGACTTTGACAATGCTAAAAAACGCATGGCGCGCGAAACCAACGAAATAATTGCTACTGCCGGCAAAGGTGTATTAAAAGACCTGCTGCCGGTGCTGGATGATTTTGACCGCGCACAAAAAGCGATTGAAAAATCGGACGATGTAAATGCGGTGAAAGAAGGCCTTAACCTGGTACACAACAAACTTAAAACCACGCTTACCAATAAGGGCCTGAAGGCTATGGAAAGCATAGGCAAGGAGTTTAATATTGACGAACACGAAGCTATTACCGAAATACCTGCACCAACCCCCGAGCTGGCCGGTAAAGTGATAGATGAAGTAGAGAAAGGATATTTTCTGAACGATAAACTTATCCGCTTTGCTAAAGTGGTGGTAGGTAA
>CAYREY010000002.1:154945-156043 GCA_964423405.1 uncultured Chitinophaga sp.
TATGGCAAAAAGAGATTATTACGAAATACTGGGAGTAACCAAAAGCGCCAGCGCCGAGGAGATAAAGAAAGCCTACCGCAAGGTAGCGTTGCAATATCACCCGGACCGTAACCAGGGCGATAAGGCTGCGGAAGAGAAATTTAAAGAAGCAGCAGAGGCTTATGAGATACTGAGCGATGCGCAGAAAAAAGCCAAGTACGATCAGTTTGGCCATGCCGGTATGGACCCCAGTAACTTTGGTGGCCACAGCTATCAGGGTAATATGGAAGATATCTTCCGCAACTTCGGCGATATATTCGGCGGCGGTGGTGGCGGCGGCGGTTTCGACCCGTTTGAAACTTTCTTTGGTGGTGGCGGTGGCCGTGGCGGCCGTCAGCAAACACGCGGTAAGCGCGGTACCAACCTGCGTGTGCGTGTTAAGCTTACACTGGCCGATGTAGCCAACGGTGTACGCAAAAACCTGAAGGTTAAAAAGCATGTAGAGTGCCACACCTGCCATGGCAGCGGCGCTAAAGATGCATCGAGCGTAAGCAAGTGTACGGTGTGCGGTGGTAACGGTGTGGTGCGCAAAGTGCAAAACACCATACTAGGCCAGATGCAAACTACCAGCACCTGCTACCAGTGTAACGGTAGCGGCCAACAGATTACTAAGAAATGTACCACTTGTAACGGCCTGGGTACCGAGTATGGCGAAGAGACAATACAGGTAGATATACCGGCTGGTGTACAGGATGGCATGCAGCTGAGCATGAGCGGCAAAGGCAATGCCGGCGAGCAAGGCGGCCCTGCCGGCGACCTGATAATACAGGTAGAGGTAGAACAAAATGCCGACCTGGAGATTGATGGACAAAATGTGGTGTACGACCTACACATAAGCTTTATAGATGCAGTACTGGGCACACAGGTAGAAGTACCTACTATAGAGGGCAAAGCCAAGTTTAAGATACCGGCAGGCACACAGGCAGGTAAAATTTTCCGCCTGAGTGGTAAAGGGTTGCCATCGGTAAACAGCTATGGCCGTGGCGACCAGTTGATACTGGTGCATGTATATACCCCTACCGACCTGACCAGCGATGAGCGTAAACTGCTGGAGAAACT
>CAYREY010000003.1:0-155403 GCA_964423405.1 uncultured Chitinophaga sp.
TATTAAATAAAAAACGGTTATGATTTTTCATCATAACCGTTTGATTTTCAGTACCGCGGGCGGGAATCGAACCCGCACGAAATTTAAGTTTCACAGGATTTTAAGTCCTGATTTTGGGGTGTTTTCAAGTTTCCTAAAGTTACCCTAAATTACCTTGAAACACAATACCAGTAAGGCTTTTAAGGTAATTTTAGGAAATTTTAAAAACTGTTGAAAACTCCAAAAACTTGTACCAAAACCTGTACCTATATTCACGCAGGATTTAAAAGAAAAATGAAAAAAATATTTCAACCATTTTTTACACGCAGGAAGCATAATCCTGTGATTTAACTTGTACCTAACCTGTACCTATTTATGGCAACTACAAAAGCGGTTTTATTAAAGCAAAAAACGAAGGCAGACGGCACCATCCCTATTTACGTTCGTATTTGTGAAGGGAACAAAGTGAAATTTATCAGCACCGGCTATTCAATTCCTGAAAAAGATTGGGACGATGAAGCGCTTTGCGTTAAGCGCACCCATAGCAAAGCCGATGTTATTAATGCGGTGATACGGAAGAAGCATGCGCTAGTGGATCAAAAGGAGCTAAAAGTATTAGCCGAGGATTCCAATTCCTCCGTGATTCAAGAACTAAATGACGGCAATAAAAAAACCGATCTCAATGATTTCTTTAAAATAGCTGATATCTTTTTCAAGGAACAGGAAAAGATGGGGAAATTTTCCAGGGTATCAGGAGATAGACCGCGTACAAATCACGTTAAAGCATTCGTTGGCAAGTCGCAGCTAAAATTTGAAGAAATAGATGTGGCTTTTCTTCGTCGCTTTCGATTATTTTTAAAAACGAAATACAAATGCTCTGAGCGCACAATTGTAAATCACCTGGTAGTTGTAAGAACACTTTATAACCGTGCAATCCAGGAGAAAATAGTCAAGTCTGATCTTTACCCTTTTGGGAAAAGGGGAATCCAAATCAAATTTCCCGAAACCATTAAAATAGGCCTTAACGAACAAGAGGTTAAAAAAATTGAAGAAGCGGATTTTTCAAAGCTGCCTCATTTAGATCACGCTCGCAACGTATGGCTCTTTTCTTTTTACCTAGCAGGTATTAGAATTTCGGATGTATGCAGAATGAAATGGAAAGATTTGATTGATGATAGACTCACCTACCGCATGGGGAAAAATGCTAAAATCGTTTCCCTTAAGGTGCCTGAAAAAGCATTGGCTCTTTTAAAAAATTACAAGAATGCAGATAGCGAAATGGAAGACTACATTTTCCCGGAACTGAAGGAAGCCGATATAGAAAATCCGAAAGATATCTATATGAAAATAACCGGGGCAAATGCAAAGTTGAATCGAAATTTGAAAACCATCGGCGAGAAACTCGAAATTTCAAAGAAATTAACCTGCCACATTTCCCGCCATACGTTTGGTAATATTACCGGAGACAAAATAAGTCCTCAGATGCTACAAAAACTTTATCGACATACAGATATCAAAACGTCCATGGGCTACCAAGCCAATTTTATTCATAATGATGTGGATGATGCTTTGGAGAGTGTAATAAATTTTTGATAAAAAAATGCTTTACAGCAATATGACCAACGCTGATTTTAAGTTTCCTTCATCCAGACTGCAATTTGATCTTGTATTTGCGTTTGCCATACTTTAACTCGGGACTCTACTGCTAACGTGATTATACTACATTCCTTAGGTAGTTTTTCGCCGGTGAACTTATCCAAATATGAACCTTTCAGTATAGAGGTTTGACTTCCCGGATATAACAGCGCCACTTTACGGGCATCGTAGTAATCATGATAAACAAACATTTGGCGTAAGTCGGAGGGCGACGGATTATATCCCTCTATGTTCTTCCACTTGGTATCTATGACTACGCAGTTTGTCCTATCTTTATTTATTACAATATCCGGCCGCATTTTAGAACGATAACCATTTACAGGTTGCCAGAAAAATTTGGAGGTCTGGGCAGTTACCGTCGCATTTCCATCCATTTTTTTGCGCAAACTTACATACACAAATTGCTCCCATAACCTATTCATATCAAACATTAAAGCCACTACGCTATTTCTGCCCCTTACAACATCGGGATGATATTGCAGGAGTAGCAACTTTGCAATTTCAATCGCTCTTTTATAAGATTGATTTTTCCTGCCAAATACCAACTTATTAAAAGTAGCAGAGCTAACTTTCAAATCAGGCATCTCAGGAAAATGAAGAAGCAACGCACCAATCCGCCCATGCAACCCTGTATTCGTATTTATTTGTTGCAGCAGGCAAATAGTTTTATACAAAATGCAATGCAACACATGTTTAACATCATAATTGGTGTAGCGCACATAAAATCGTTCCTGATGGGCGTTGTTTTGCTGTATGTTTTTTGAAAAGACCAAGCTACCCTTTAAAGCAGTTAGGTTTCCCTCCTTCTTCCGATATTGCTTAATCAATCCATTATGTAGCAGATATTCCGTTTCCTTAATAAACATTTCGAAATAAAGATCCAGAATCGTGTTAGGTTTCAGTTTTAGTTTGCTTTCGCTGGTAGCTTCAATCTCAAAACTGCCTACAGCCTTCAGCATGCTAATAAGAATCTTCCGCCATGTATCTTCCTCGTCTTTTCGGTTAATATTCTTATCAGCCTTCGGCAATACTTCTATTATTGTATCGCCAATTTGTATTACCCCTACATGTTCGTTAAACTGCACTCCGTTGTAGCGCAAACTAAAATAAGGCACTCCATTACCGTAATAACTCTGCAGCGCCTTAAACTGATCCTTAGTTATTCGCTTTTCACCCTTATCAAAACGGAGGGTCTCGTGCTCAAATACAGTAATATGATTGTTTCCCTTACGCAATGTCTTGTTTCAATAACAGTTGGATAGCCTTCTCAAAACTCATTTCAACGTCTTTATCTTTCCTTTTAATACTATACTTTCCTATAAGGTTGCTGTAATCCACCATCTCGTACACCTCCTTATCATCAAAATCATCAGCACTTTCTGAATTAAAATCTGCGAATGCATGATCCTTTTTATCCCATTCCTTTCTCCTCACAAAACCTTCGCCCAGAACAAGGCCTATTTTGCCATAATCACCAAAAAAGTATTCCTGCAACAGTGGAATAACCTGCTTTTGAAATGTGTTCTGCAAACTTTCAAAGCTTGTTACCTTCATAAAATAACTATGGCCAATCCGGTGATCCTTATCTAATAATTTTTCGAGACGCTGATTAACAGTATCAAGAATACGAACAGTAGTAGGGCGGATTCCTGATTCTATTAATAACTGCAAATATTCAGTATTAGACCAGTTATCCTTCCATAGCCTATCAACCTTATCTTTAAGAGCATTAAATTCTGTCAATTCCATTAGTTCCTCGAATCCTGCGGCAGCTATTTTGTAATTAACGTCTTCCCAACCAACATTGTGATGTTTAACTAAAATTTCTGCGAAAGCCTTATGAAATGCCTGCGCAATAAATTCGCCGCTCGGCTGCATTTCCACAAACGAAAATCGTCTTCTCAAGGCCGCATCCAATGCCTCTACGCTCCTATCGGCGGTGTTCATTGTGCCTATGATATGCAGGTTTGCTGGAACCCCAAAGCTCTTTTTACTATAGGGTAGGGTAACTGTAAGTGCCTCATCCCTACCAATACGCTTATCTTCTTCAATCAGTGTAATAAGTTCTCCGAATATTTGCGAAACGTTTCCTCGGTTTATTTCATCTATAATCAGTACAAAGTTCTGTTCACTCTTAGCAGTTGATGAATAATTATACTTAGTTTCTAAATAAGTAATAACACCCCGGAAGTAGCCGTTCCAACCGACAAACATTTCTTCCCCATTAATCTGCTTCTGAATATTCTCCTTTGTAAGCGTTCCTTGCTTCTCTTTATTAGCACCTGTATGAAGTGTAAGATTGTCATTATTGTTTAAAGATATTGAAAACTCCTTGCCGGTAGGTGTTTTAAGTATAAGCATATCCATACCACCCAACTCCTCTTTCAGTTTGTTATAGGCTGCATTAAAGTCTACTTGGTTCGGGGTTAAGGCATTTTCACATACTTTCATAAAAATACCCGGTTCAACGTTATAGGTCACCTTCCCTGCTATTGTTTCTGGTTTAATGCCTTCAATAAAATCCTCGTAGCTAAGGCTTTGGTGAAAAGTAGTGAATACAATCTGGCCCTCTTTCAGTTTAGCATCAAAGATCTTCTTTATATCCTTGCGGCTTTTCCCTTTAAGGTCTACGCCGGTTATCTCTAGTGCCTTATTAATTGTAGTATATGTTTTACCAGTGCCCGGAGGGCCAAAAAGGATTTGGTTAAGAGGCTTGGGTGCCATAGTTGTTTGAGTTTTTTTAACGGCTACATTACCGGCTGTGTTTAATAACGCATCAATTTTATTTATAAGACTGGGGTCTTTTAGTTCGTGAATAGTAGTCTGCAACCCTTCTCTATTACTGAAGTTAGGTTGATTAAGGCTCCAGCTAACATTCATTTGATGAGGAAAACTTCCCTTCTTCTCAAAATCATATTCATCAGCAACAATACCGATAGCCAATACCGTCATACCATTTTGTGCAACCGCCACATCACCTACCTTTATGTCATTATAAAAATGAAACACCTCACGAGCCTTTTTTGATAGCGTCCGTGAGTCGTTCTTATAGTAGTCTTTTTGTCGCATTATTTTCGCAACGTCTTCCTTACTTTTAATTTCCTCCTCATTCAAGTCACCAAGCCGTGGCCAACCAATGCAGATTTTACCATCGGCTTTCATATCTTCCCAATAGCTCGACTTATCATCGGTTGTACCTACACGCCAATAATTTCTTAAAGCTCCTAAACGCTTATCTAAAGATTGATACAAAATATCCTGGGCCAATAATTTGTGGCTTGGATCAGAAAACAGACCCGCCGTGTTTTTATTGACCAAATCAATCAACTCGAGGTCATCGACTATATAATCCTCTATAAATTCATTGATCAGGTCAAGATAGTGGACATACTTGTCACCCTTTTTCCTGCCTTTTATACCTAAAAGCCGGCAATATTTCTGATAAAAAGAATCTTTATAAAAGGGGTACACATCCGGATTATGATAAGCCAAAAAGGTAGCCATCGTGCGCTCATCCTGGTGATGCGAGAACTTCTCCTCGGGAATCAGTTGCCGATATAATTTCAATGTATCAGAACTAAAAATTTTTATTCTAAACTCAAGCGAAGTTTGCTCATTATATAAAGCCCGGAAACAGTCACGGTATTGTTCTGTTCTGTCTTTCGCTATGTGATGTACAACGCTTATTCCAACGGGATATATCAGATTGCCGAAATCAATAGCTTTTATTTCCTCATAAAAATTTGCCGCATTAGTATCAGGTCTGCCTTTAAACCGGTTAAGAAGTTGCCACTTGTAAACTTCACCAATTAATCCATTGGTTCGCACGTGAGTTTTATAACTCCTAATCAGCTCCTTTACTGGATCCTCATTTTTATCGCTTATACTAAACCCCATTTTCTCTAGATAGGAGTTGGTAGCCTTCCCCCCGCCATATTCCCACACCTTTTCTCCATTCATTTGTTCATGCGCATAACGCATTACTTCCTTGGGAGGAAATTTCTTCCCGTTTATTTCAACATTCCAGCGGGTGGGTGCATTAAGTTCTAGATTACTGCCATCAATTTTTTCTATAGCCTGCAAAACATGATCGCGGGTGATATTTCCGGGGATAAAAGCCATTGTTAGGTTAATTTCGGTTTTGCAACTATCAGTTTATCGACCGGGTTAATTGTTAGTTTACTTTCGAGTTAAATCAATCCTACTTGCCTTGCAATATCCTGAGTAAATTTTGCCATTGGCCTTTTATGAATATCACGTACATCAACATAATTCCCAACAACCAAGCGGCTAAGCATAGGACCTTTATGACTATATAATTTCCCCAACGATGCTCTCAATTGGTTAATATATGCCTTATTATAAATAATTGATTTTAGAACTATCTCTTCAGCTACGTCCTTTTGCTGATTATAAATACCTTCAACAGCAAAAGCTTCATTAAAGCCAGAAGTTGCAGGTTCGTGAAATTTTATTTTTAATGCATCCTGAGTTCCATTTACCCGATATTTCACCAACGATTCTTTTTCAATTTCAAAATAAAACTGGCATTTAGTAAAATCTTTAAAATTTCCGGAGTACAATTGAAAATTGACTGTATCGTCACTACTCTTACTGTTATTACATGACCCACAAACCGGATATAGATTATAGAAGGAAATACTGAAGCATGGGTATTTTGATTTGGGGTAATAATGGTCGACCTGAAATTTTGCACTTTTCGTACCATCCAGCTTTTCTACGGTAAGAGCAAATTGAGAATTGCAATAAACGCACGCTCTAATTCCCATTTGCTCAAAATACTTTGGATAAAAATCATCTCTAAGGTCACTATATCCCATTCTCTTTATAAGCTCATTTCTAAAAAGTTTGTGCGTATTACTTTTGATAGCTTCTGAATCAATAATTTTATTAAACCGCTCCTTATACTTTTCCAAATTTGAGTTATCCGAAAATGCAATCTTCTCAAATTCTCCAGTCAAAAGCTTTAGATATGCTACCTCTTCTGAAGATAAAGGAAGGGCTTTGGGTTGTCGGTCTACTATTCTCGTCGGCGTAACCATGAAATTTTCTACTTCATTCTTTTTTGAAGTGATCAGAGCATCAACATCCAATTCCTTCTGTTTAAAAAGAGTTTCTACTATTTTCTCGTTTATTGCAATCATTTTTCTTTAAACTTTTTTTTCTTTAGTTTTTGTAGACGTTCTATTTCGGCATCTATTCTAGTCACATCTCCAAACCCCTCAATATACAGCTCTTTTAAATCCTCCCTTATTATCGGTTCATCAATCATTTCAATAAACTGCCACGGATCTCCGCCCTTCCATTCCTTTCCTTTCTTGATAAAATCAATCAGTTCATTAATCTTTGTTCTGGCATATTCACCCATAAAACTCCCACCTAAAAAAAAGTCGTTGGCCAGGATATCGTTAATATTCGCTGCAAAAGTTAACAATGGCGGATGCTCCTTAGGAGGCCCATCTAATTGAAGTCTCAAGATGTTTGTATTCGGTATATCTGAAAGAATGAAAGGAGAATGTGTAACAAACAAAATATTAATCCCTGCTATCTGGTTCAGACCATCTGGACTTATCTTCTCCAGATATTTAAGCAAATCAAAAATATAGGTCCGTTGCCAATCTGGATGATAGTACATCTCTATTTCATCCAAAATCAGATTGATATAACGGTAGCTAACAAGTTTGCTACCCGTATCTTTTAATTTTTGCTCCTCGACAGAGTTTAAGTTTATTAAATGATATACAATGGAACTAAGGCTATATATACGTTGCTTTTCGCCACTGCTAAGAGAACCAACGGATAGCTCTGCGTTACCGGGTAAAACATCAACAGTAAAAAAAGATGGCATCGCCATCATGTAGGTATTAATGTAAATCCCCTCGTTCTCATATAAACTTTTAATTTTCTCAATTGCCCTGGAGTATGCCTCAATGTCCATTTGAAATGGATAATCAAAACCAACCTTAACGCTCTTGTAAATTAACTCGTAATGCTTAATATGAAGAATAGCCCCTTTTAACTTAAAGGTAATATGACTATTGTCACTTTTTATTTTTTCTAAAAGTGCCTTAATATTTTTTAAGCCCCTGTCCTTCTCTGACCTAAAAGCTTGGTATAACGGGTAAACCCACACTATTTTTTTAAGCTTGTTCCAAACGTATTTAATAACAAGATCACTATAATAACCCTTTCCGTCAGTGCCGGTTTTTAACTCCAAGTTAAAAACCTCTTGAATCGCCTCAACAATCTCCTTTCTGTGCCCATCCATTAAAATTGCATCGTTAAGTGATGTCGCGTTTTTAACCAGATCATCATCAATTTTTTCAAAGTAACTGCGGTTATATTCTACCTCAAACGTTTTTGCGATTTTTCCGTTAGCAAGGTTTCGCAAACTTTTTTCCGGTTCTGAATCGAGCTTCTCGAGTACCACTGCTTGAAGCCTTCTTGACAGCAAATGCTTTTCCCTATTAATATCAATGTTACCATCATGTCTCATGGGGTTTAAAACTATTGGAGTCTGATACCCGTCATTTTTATGAAACAACGGATTTATCCATTCACCGACTTCCAATGCATTTAACGCATATTGCGAGTAGTTGATGACCAATGTGTAAAAAAAATCGCTCAAATCTTCAATTCGCGTCACAGGTCGCCATGCATTTACTGGTTCAGCACTACTTTGGCCTTCCACTAACTCAAACTTTTGTTGCTTAATTTGTCCGCCTTTTACCTGTAGAATATAATGACTTTTATCATCAGTTGTATACAGCAATTCTATATCAATACATGTATCAATTTGATATGGCCTACTGTTTTCATCTTCCAGTAATCCGAACGTACAGCCCAGATTATAGTTAATCCAGTATATGAGTTCAATCAAAGTACTTTTACCTGAACCGTTTTCACCAACAATAGCATTTATGCTTACCGGTATTTTTTTTACACCCCGCAATTTAAGACTGTACAAATCAATTCCGTTATATAGGTCACGTTGAATTACACTAAAATCTTTATTAGGGAATGAATAACTATTATAAAGCCGGTAAACAGTGTTTTGAGCCAAATTTTTAAGATATTTAATGGCAACACCTTTTGTACTATGGTTAAGCCAATTAGCCATAGACAGATCCCCAGTTCCAGTTTTCAGAGCGATTATCTTAAATGATCCCATAAATTTGTTTTTACTATAATTTCCGCTGTTCAAGGCTTCTTATGATATATAATCAATCAGTTCAAAAATTACCGGTGCTTTAATTAAGGGCGATTACTATTCATAATTATCTATCCTACGACATCTAACCCACTCAAATCAACATCAAACCTACCAACCTGCCTTATATTATACTTTATACAGTAGGCGTCATGATTTGCAACCGGCCTTCCATTCGTTAATAAGCAATTTGTCTTAAGCATTGTAAGTGAACTAAAATCCAATGATAATCTTGTCGCCAAGCTCGTTTCCAACGCATTTACCCTCTGCATAAAGGCATGAATCTGTTCTATCGACAGTGCATCGGAGTCATCATACTTAAACTTAGCATCCATTATTAATTCAACCATTGTTTCATCCGGATCGTACGTTGAATTGTGCTTTTGAATTGAAATATCTGCTGCAATGGTAGTTCGGGGAGCGGTACTTAACTTAACTTTGGTCCCATAACAAACTTGGTACTTGTTTCTCGCATTTTTCTTATTCTCTATTCTAAAAAATGGCCATCCATTTTTTGGCGACGGAGCCTCAGGAAATATTTTATCCATTCTAGTGCCTGGCTCAAGCGTAATTTTATAATTTACTTTTAAATCTTCGAGCACTTTCATCAGACAATAGAACTCGTAAATCTTGTCCGCTCCTTTTTTTTCAGTTGCATCACTGGCCAATACCTTAAAATGTCCGAATGCCTTACCTGACGACTCCCACTTCGTCAACTTTTTAGTTGCTTCCTTAAGCCTTTTTAACTGAGCTTTAGTCATATAGAATTAGTTGAGCGTTATTGGCAGTGATGTATTTCTAAACAGCCTTTTAAAGGATGAACTATCTTCCATACTCTCTAATTGCTGACGCGAACGGCTTTTAGACAAGTTAGCCAGATCGCGCAAATGTTCCTGGATGGCTTTTACCTGGGGTTGAATAAGTTGTCTTTTTATAATTATCGACTTTTCCAAATCAGAACCGAAACCTACTTCTCCCATATCTGAATCGGACACGATACTTCTAAGGATTTTTGCGCTTTCATCCAAGTAAAGTGCAGGCTTAACTACTGCAAAGTCCAGATACTTGATAAGTAAGTCCAATGCAGTATCAAGGTTTGTCTTATTAGTTAACAATACCGGATTCTCGCTTGCCAGGTAACGTATAAAGGCCTCCTTGTGTTTACTATGCATGGCGTTTAAAACGGTTCCGAAAACAGTTCGTTTTTGATAAATTTTATCATACATAATAGCATCAAACTCAGGATCAAAGAGTCGGGTATATTTCCTTAAAAAATGCCTCATGGGATCCCCATAGTTTGTAATCCTTCTTAGACTATAGATGTAATCTTCCAGTAATTTCTCTTCCTGAATCATTTCCACCAAATGCATGGTGATAGTTATTTGCTTGTAACCGCTTTGCAGTTCTTTTATAACAACACTGGTAATTTCATAATGCCGGGTAAATTGCCACTCATCTGCCTTCCAATCCAAAATTAAAACCTGTTCACCCTTTTCGCCAGAAAAATTCAATTTCTGCGCGATGCTAGCAACTGCCGTTTTACCATCCTTTTCAAAATGTAAGAAATCGCCGGTTTTGAATATCCAATTCATAGTATGGGCTTATTTATCACAGAATTATTATTATTCTTTAGCAACCGTGCGCATTCAAGACCCTATTTCACCTTTACCTGCCCGTTCATTAGCATGGGCAACAGCCAGTCGCGCAGTTGGGTAAGGGTTTGATTTTCGGATAATAGGGTTTGTTTTTTTGCCTGTATATTTTGCATAAAGGCATAAAAATTTTTAACCAATTTTTCTTCAGGAACTACGGTACAATAAGAGCTTACAAAGGATTCAAACAACAAATTTTTAATACCACTTGTTTTGCTTTCGTAATTGAAAAAGGCTCCACTGTCGTATAGGCTGTTCCAATAGTAAGCAAAGTTGTATAACTGCGTTTTGTTTTTTAAAGACACAGCCTTGCAGAAATTGGAACAAATCAATGGAGTGTCAAATCGCTTTATTGTATGGTCTGTTATGTAGGCAAGCCTGCCTGTTGATTGTGTTGGAGCACCCCCAGAAATCTCAATTATTAAATCGTGAGCATCCAGTATTTTAAAACTGTTTTTCGCGAGGATATACCGCACCGGTGGGTCACACTGACCTAAACCATTTAATCCATTAATATCGGTACCGCGGATGCATTTTACTTTTGTCGTGTAATTACCCTCCGATTCGTCCCTCCCCCAATCACCGCTTTTATCTTTATCAATCCATTCCGACATTTTTGTTACTTCCCATCCTACCGGGACTTCTCTTTTCAATTCTTTATTGTAAACCATTTTACCGCCGCTGCTTTTGTAGGGTTTGCCCTTGGCGTTAGGAAAATCGAACTGCACAAACCAATAATCGTAGATGGTTTTTGCCATGGTTTCTAACTCGTCATTCACGCAGTTGTTTAATTCTACTTTGGAATCTATAGTAGTGAGAACTTTAGCAATTTTTTGTTGGTTTGTTAAAATTGGCAGCGGAATTTCAATTAACTTAAAGTTTGTTGTGGCTTGGGCTAAAGCAGGCACCCCCACGTGACATTTATTTGCAAGTAATCTCTTTTGACCCTCCGTGGTGTGAAAATAGTAAACAAAAAAGGCAGGGTCAACCAGCTTTCTATTTAATGCAACTCTAAACTGGCTTTGTGAGATTACGTATTCAATAAATTTTGAATTATCAGGAATATAGGAAATTTGCCCTAATGTGCCCCGGTGTGTGATAACAATATCTCCTCTTTTAGCAATAGCTTTTTTAAAGGTTTTTGCTTTTTCCGTGGTTACGTATTTGAATTCATCTTCAACAAGCTTAAATCCAGATAAGTTTGAGCCATTTAAAACAGGAACGCCATCTTTTACAAAATTTTCAACTTTAATATCTGAACCAAAAGGGCCCATTGAAATTTCATCAATAATTGAAGATACTTTTGTTAGTGGTCTACTCATAATTTAACCCTCCTAATTGTTTCTTGATTTCCGTTTCCAATGTCTTCGATTCAGCAAACAGCGAATCTAAATTATTTTTAAAGTCATCCATACGGGTCGCAAACTGTTTTGGGGTAATATCGGTGTATTGAATCTTTACCTCAAAGTATTGGCCAGCACTAAAGCTGTAATTCTTTTCTCTTATTTGGTCATAGCTCACTACTGCTGTAAAATCTTCAATAGCTTGGTGCTTATTGAAGTTATCTATAATGTTTTGTTCTTCGACTTCGCTTAGAAGTGTTTTCTGGTTTTTTCCCTCCTTTACGGTAGTTCCGAATTCTCTGGCATCCATCAGAACTATATTGCCTTTGGTATTGGCTTTATCTATAAACAAAATAGATACGCTGGTACCGGTAGTGGCAAAAATATTACTGGGCATACTGATAACCCCACGCAGCATTTTATCTTCTACCAGTTTTTCTCGGATTCGCTTTTCAATGCCGCTTTGGGCGGTAATAAAACCGGTTGGCACCACAATGGCTGCGCGGCCTTTGCTGGTAAGTGAGAACATAATATGTTGTATAAACAAAGGGTAAATGGCCATATTATCTTTATCCTTATTAGGTACTTTAGGGAAGCCTGCAAAAAACCGCTCCTGGTTTTGCTTAGTGTTAAGGTCGGCCACATAGTCGCTAATATCCAGCTTAAATGGTGGGTTGCTTACTATGTAATCAAATTTCTGTATTTGCTTGTCGGCTGTTTTGTGGTAAGGAGCTAACAGGGTGTTGCCCTGTATAATGTTTTGTATGCTATGCACAAGGTTGTTCAATATCAAATTTAGCCGCAGCATGCTGCTGCTTTTTTGCGATATATCCTGGCTGTAAATGGTACACCGGTCCTCACCAATGGCGTGAGCCAAATTCATTAGCAAAGTTCCTGAACCTGCGCTGGGGTCGTAGCAGGTTACATTCTTAACGGGCTGGTCAACCAAAATAGCGGCCATAATTTTAGCTACGGCATGGGGGGTGTAGTACTCGGCATATTTACCGCCGCCATCTTTGTTATAATCTTTAATCAGGTATTCAAAAATGGTGCTGAAGAAATCGAACTTTTGGCTGAATATTTTTTCGAAACTGAAATTTACCAACTGGTTAACAAGGGCTTTGCAAAAACTATCGCGTTGGCTGCTATCGGTAATATAATTACTCAACTCATCAAACAACGTAATCTTGGCACCGGTACCTGTTTTAACCGAAAATATTTCATTATTAAATATGGCAATATCGCGCAGGGTATCGTCGAAAAATTTGGCAAATTCTTCCTGGTTCTGCCGGTTATAAAGATTGCTTAAAAAATGTTCCCGTTTTAATTTGGCGCTGTCGGGGCTCATTTTCATTAACAGCTTTTCAAAATCCTTCTCGCTGTATTTTGCAATTTCCTGCTCCCAGTTATCTGCTTTTTTAAGTCGTGGGTCCAGTTGTTTTACTTCGTAACCAAATTTATCGTTCATAAATTTGTAAAGGAACACCTGTGTTATTATTTTAAACTCGTTGCCATCGTTACCCAAACCATAGCTGGTACAAACCCCTTTTAAGTTATCAATCAACGTTTTGGTCTGTGCCGTAAAATCCTGTGTTACCATGCTTGTTTTCCCTCGTATTCGTTTATGTATTCTTTCACTAACAGGTTGTTAATGTATTTGGCCGTTTCCGGCTCTAAATCAATTTTTGTAGTATCGAAATTGCTTACCACTAATTGCAACATTAGCTTGCTAAAGTAATCTTCGTTAGTAAGCAGGCGGGTGTTTATTAAAACCTTTTCGTCGGCGTCGTTTTTAATAAGCACCAGTGCTTCACAAATTTCACTTTCGCGTTTGCTTACGTTGCCACGCTCTACCACCCGTTTGTGCAGGCGGGCGTATTTAGCATCGTTTTCGTATTTGGCCTTTAGCAAATTGTTTTTGCGGTTTAGCTCTGTTACCTTATCAAATATTTGCTGCAGGGCAGCAATGTTGCGCTTCATATCTTCCTGCGTAATTTCATCCAGATTCTTTTTATCAAACAGCCTTCTAAGTTCATCGTGCAGGGTAGTAAACTGCGGGTCCACCTGGTCAAAATTACTGCCCAGGGCTTCGCGGGTTCTTTGCAGAATATCTTTTAATTCATCGGCAATAATCATTTCCTCTTCGCTAATCTTACGGAACATAAACAGGATATTTTCCAGCGCCACGTTTAGCAGGTTGGTAGTATCAACACTGTTTTGCACCGAGTCTTTCAGGTTCAGCAAATCGAGGTGATGAGCAGCTTCGCGGTATAAATCGTTCAGCTTTTTAAAATCCGTGCGCTCCAGCAAATCGTAATGTCCGTATAAGCGGATAAGGTTGTACAGGTTGCGCGCTCCCTCTAAAGCCTTTTTGATTTCGAGCACCGTTTTGCGGTCTTCAATCTGGCTTATCTGGCGGGCAAATATTTCAGCGTTCTGTAAATCGTAATGGAAAAGCTTTTCCTTAATGTCGCGCAACTCAGCCTCAATTTCTTCTGCCGACTTAAACAAGGCGCTATACTTACCCATTTCATCGCCCAGTTCTTCCTGCAACTCGTCGAAATAAGCCTTGTTGGCTTTGTCAAACTCCAAAGTTATATCTGCAAAGTCAACCACAAACCCATAGCGGAATGCCTTATAGGGCCGGTTAACGCGAGTAAGGGTTTGGAGCAGGTTATGGTCTTTAATAACGCGGCCAATGAACAGTTTTTTAAGACGCTTGGCATCAAAGCCGGTAAGCAGCATGTTGTATACAAACAGCAAATCAATTTTGCCATCTTTAAAATCTTCAACCTGTTGTTTGCGTTCGTCTTTCGTTCCAATATCGTGCAGTATCAAAGCAGCCCTCAAGTCTTTTTTATAACGTATTTGAAAGCTGGTATAACTTACATCGGGCTCCTTTATTATAGCATACGGTTCTACCGGTTCGGTAACTGTTTGTTGCGGGCTGTATTTGTTTACAAAAATGCGGAACATCTGCTCAGCCTGGTCTGCGCTATCGCAAACTACCATACCGCCAATGGTATCATCATTAAAGCGTATGCGGCTTTTTACAAAGTCCTCTACAATATAATCGAGCATAGGTTCTACAAACCGCGTGTGCGAAAAAATAACGCGGCGGTCGGCATCTCCTTTAAGCAGCTTTATTTCTTTAAGCGCCTGCTCCAGTTGCATCCGGTAATTGGTTTCAATACCTTCACGAATAAGGCGCAGGGTGTAACCATCTGCTATAGAGGCATTGTAATAATACTTGTGAATGTAACCGCCAAAGGTATCGCGCGATTTCCGGTCGCTGCCAATTAAAGGTGTACCGGTTAAGCCAATCAGTACAGCGTTGCGGTCGCTGCTGGTAAGGTTAGCCAGAAAACTACCATTAGGGTCGTAGCTTCGGTGCACCTCATCTAAAAAATAAATACGCTGCGTACTAAGGTCGTAATCGTTAGCCTTAATAGCGTCGGTATCGTCTTTAAATTTTTGAATGTTTACTACCGTAATTTCTCTTTGACCGCTCAGGTTATGTATGGCGCCACGCTTGCCAAAATCGCGCCTCAAATCCTCTTTAGAGTTAACGGTATGCACTATTAAACCGCGAGAGGTAAACTCTCGGTGGGCCTGGGTTGCTAAATCAATTCTATCTACAATAAAATAAAACTTAGGCACCACGCCTTTGCGCTGGTAGTAATCGGTAAGATAATGCACATTGTAATAGGCCAATGCGGTTTTCCCGCTGCCCTGTGTGTGCCAAATAATGCCTTTCTTTTCCCCGGCCTGCAGCGTTTTTTCAATAGCAAACGTTGCAAAAATTTGCGGGTAACGCATTATATGCTTTTCAAGCCCCTTGGGTTCATTTACATAGGCAATGGCGTATTTTAAAACTATTGCTAGCCTCTCTTTACAAAACAGCGAAGTGAGCAAGCGATTGGTGGGTGTGTCTACTTCCTTATTAGTAATAAACTCAGGCGAGTGCTTTATACTGAGGAGATTGTTATCTTTTAATACGGCATTTTCCAGTATATCATCTTCAGGCCGTAATGTGGTAATGGTTGACAGGGGTTCCTCTTCTCGGAATACATTGAAATTTGCATCGCTGTAACCGGTAGTAGCGTAAAATGCACCCTGTATGGGCTCTATCGATTCTGCATCATACTCCATGTTATTAGAGAACACAAGCAGTTGCAGGGTATTAATGAATTTGCGAAACTTTTTGTTTTTAAAGCGGATATTAATACGCTCGCGCTCAGCTAAAACTCCATCGGTATTATTGGGCTTTTTTACCTCGATAAACGCCAGAGGCATACCATTAATAAGCACTGTAATATCCGGGCGAAATTCATCGTCACCGTTTTTGAAAGTTAACTCTGTAACTACATGGAAAGAGTTGCGCGAAAAATCATTAAAATCAATCAGTTTAATACCCGAAGTAGCTGTAAGCATTTTGTAAAAGGCCTGTCCTAAATCTTCATTATCCAAGGTCAGCGATACTTTTTCCAATATCCGTTTTATATCGCTTTGCTCTAAACCATCATTTATTTTTAAAATGCTTTTGGTAAATACGTCGGTAAAAATATTGGTGCTTTCATCCCGGTTAGCTTTTGCTAACGACAAGTAGGCATAACCCATTCTACACAAATGCAGTATTGCGGGGATTTTTACTCTTGTATTCTCGTTAAAAGCCATTGTTGGGTTGTATGAGTTGCAAAATACATATTTTTAAGAACCCAGTAGCATTAGTAATCTACCGGCTGGTTAAGTGGGTAAAGATTAATAAAACACTCCGACACACGCAGTCCCATTTTATGTAATCAGCACATTATGGGAAGATTTGTTCAGAGATTTTTTCTATTTCTTAATTTTTTTTGACAACTCATGTAGAACTAACGCCAGTCTGGGGAATTTCCTTTCGATTTCCTCCATTTTCATTTGATAAGAGGGAGTTTGCGAAACCATTATCCATTCAATATTGGTGATATATTTCAATATCGCCTCCATTTTTTGATCAACTCCAGAAATTTTTTCTCGCTTAAAGAAGTCGCTGAAAATTTCACTTTTAAAATCGTTAAGGTCATATTTAAGGTTATGAACAAAACAATTCCGAAGACGGTTAATTTCCAGCAAAAAAGGAATGATTTGAGGGTATATACCCTGTTTGGATGGCAATAACTTTACTTTATTCCAAAAAGATAGTTTTGCTTGTGCTAAGAGATTTTCATCATCACAGACTTTAAAGTTTCCAAGTAAAATCTGATCAATCAAGTGCTCAAGGCGCAAATGGGCAATGAGTAGTTTGTTTACAAATTCGGGATTTGCTGGTTTTAGATCATCATTCAGGCGTCTTTGCTGATCTCCTAATGCCAAAATCATTTCTTGGCCACCTAATGTCATATCACGAAGTACGTCTTCTTCGTTCATGAGCTCTTCTACCATAAGTTTTGTAACAACATCAATACCAAGGTCGTCAAGGAAGCCTTGCCATTCATGCGGAGGTATATCACGTTTCTTTTGCTTCGCTTCTTTTAGAAAATTTCTAAAACGGTCTATATTAGCGTTATCAGGCATTGGTGAATTTTTCATGTTAAGTTTAGGAATTTTATACTGCAAAACAAGCTACAAGCGATGCAACCTATTTGCATTCCAGAAAATACTCCATTAAGCAAAAGAATATCGAAATATTTCGGCAGCATCTACAAATGCTTCAACCAATTTTCTATCGTTTTCCCATTGCCAAAAGATACCTGCCTAAGTATCGGATTGCTGTTCACAACGTCCTGCATTTGATCTTTAAGTGATGGCGTCTGTAGCAGCAAAATAAATTCCGCCACAGCGACAAACTTCATTATAGCCCGGAATTTGTCTTCAGGAGTGTCAGTCTTTTCGTCTTTCAAATATTTTTTAAATCGCCTTCCTTCAAAATTCCGTATATCGAATTTTATGTTGTGCGCATATTCGTTTCTAAGAGTGTTTATTTCGTGCAGGAGGGAAATTATCTCCTTAGATAATGGCGAATTTGTCGGCAACATTTTCAACTTCTGGTAAAAAGAAAGCTTTGCTTTGCTCAGATTATCTTCCCCTCGCTTATCCCTTAGATTGTCAGTTATTATTTTCTCAATAATGTATTCAAGCCTCAAATGCGCAATGAGAAATTCGCCGACTTGTCCTGCATTTAAAGGATTTAGTATCTCCTCCAACTTAGTGCGCTCCTTGTCAACCGTTTCGGCCAATTCAGCAACTGCCGTAAAATATTGAATTGCTCTTTTGAAGAGTCTCCCCCAATCATAGCCCTCTTCGGCCATAATCTGTTTTACTCTTTCTTTACCAAGCATATCCTCCAATTCTTTCCACTTTGGACTCGGATCATTTGACAGGCTAGATAGAGGCCTCTTTTCCTCTGTTTTGGCCTTTTGCAACAATTCCCGTAGCTCTTGTTCGGCACTTTGGTTTGGCATAGGTGGATATTTCATGTTAAGCTAATTTATAGTTTTAAAACAATCTACCAGCGGGATTTAATGAGCCGGCCAACTCATGCATGGTCTGCCAATCGGCGCTACTAAACGTAGGCGAGTATGCTACATGCGGAATAGCATATTCACCCAGCACTCCTTCGCCATACTCCGGACCTGCATGATGCTTTTGCATTTCTGTACCAGGTAAAAACATAAGGGGATAGGCTACGACATTCTTAATTCCAAGGCGGGTTACCTGGTCCACATCGTTTTTAAAAGATTTTAGAGTTTGGTTAGGTAAACCATATATAAGGCTGATACCAAACTTAATCCCTCTGTCGCGCAACGCATCTAGAGTCTTTTGGATAGCTGGGTAATTGTTTCGGCGCTTTATTACAGCATTAACCAACGGGTCGAAAGTTTGTATACCAAGTTCAATCTCCGAGCCGGTCTCTGCAATAAGATCAAGAAAACGCTCATCATTTTTGCGGCTGATAAGTTCGGGCCTAACCTGGAAATTGAAAACACCTTTCATACCAAGGCTATTGACTTGCTCAAGGTAAGGTATGTATGTATTACCCATGTTGAATACCGGATCGGTTACACTTATGCGTGTAGGAGAAAATTTATGGATGTGCTCCAGTTCTGGCAATAGGCGAGTTTCGAGGTAATAATAAACCTTGCGTTGATCAAGGTCGTGCTGAGCACAAAAGGTGCATTCATATGGGCAGCCCCTTTTAGTCTCTAACCTTATTCTGGACGTATTATTGCTTAAGGAAATAACATCAGTAATAAACGGCGAAGGTATTAGGCTAAAATCTACCCCGACCTGCGAAATGGCCGGTGCAGTACCAGTTTGGACAATTTGATACAAAGCGCTCTCAGCATAGCCCAGTATAAAATGATCTGCATCCGGGTAAAATTTCTTCAAAGTTGTTAACTCATTTACATTAACCTGGTAACCTCCAGCGATAATGGAGGCCGGAACCTTATTATCCTTTAGCCACCGCATTAACCCCAGTGATTGCTTGTGCGACCAGATGTAACAGCTAACAGCTATAAAATCCATAGCATGCCAATCAAGCCCTATAGTCTCCCAATCTATTACGCGCAATGGGCGGCTAGCCAGATTAATAGATTTGTGATGGACTTCGTAGTCTTGTCCATACCCTGGTTGACCTTTTAAATAGGAAAGAATGGAGCCTACCGAAAAGGCTACTTCGGGTTCGTCATACCGGATAATATCGAAGGTTACAATTGCAAGGTGTTTCATAAGGTGGTTTATTTATACCGACAAAAATGAAACGACGCAATGCAACCTATTTGCATTTGAGATATTTATTTCAAATCTGGATAGTTATGGTCGATGTATTCCTTAAACCAAATTAGGACTTCGACTAAAGCAAGAACAGAACTTTGAAAAGCATATTTTGTAACTGGGTGATCGTAACGATGTGATAGCGTTTGGCAGGTATTAACTACCGAAGAAAACAACCAACTCACATGATCAGTAAAAATGGCTTTAGGCGCTACAATTTCTCCAGAGCCGAGATTAATTTTTGCTAAATCAACCTTTCTGCCGGACAAAAATAATTCTGCGGCTTTTAGGTTTAATCGCAAATTAGCTCCTGGCTTTAACAAAGCATCCGGCAAGAAAGCTCTATTGTCTATTGTATTTGCACGTTTAAGCATTTCTTCGACCAGACCACGAATAACATTGAAATTTGCCTGGCTATACGTCCGTTCTTCTAAACAGCCGAGTAAGGAAATCATTTTATCTTGCGAAGCAATAGGTAAATACCTACCACCAAATACACTGAAGGCCTCTGGATATTTAAGTTTTAGTTTCTGTTGAGGCAAATCTTCAATCAAGAATTGAAGTTTCCGCAACATAGGCTCCGCACCTTTAGCCTTATCAAAAATCAAATCACTTTCAGTTTCAGGAATTTGGTCGAAAAGACGCTCGAAATGGCCGGTGTTAATTACAAAAGGGACAAATATGTTTTGCTTTCGTAATTCCTTAATTTTTGCCACAGCAGTGTGAATGTGCTTGTCAGTTTCTTGTGGCATGTCTTCACTTAGCCATCCCCTTCCGTCTAAAATGATTCCAGAAAATTCTCTATGCCTTCGCTCCAGTTCAATAAGGCCCTCTTCTAAACCCTGGTAGTGTTCAATCTCAAAGTTAAATCGGCTCGCGCTATCATACAACGAATCGGCCACACTCTTGTCATCATCTATTAGGAGGATTTTAATCATAGTTTTGATTGAAGGGCAAAGTTAAATCTAGTTGAAAATTACTATAATCCGGATGGCCAACCACAAGATTATTTCCACCATCTATCTGGCCGCCATGTAAATTTACTATCTGTTTAAGGATATACCCCCCGATTCCAGAGCCGCCTGATTCACCTGATTTTTTCCCAAACTCAAAAAAATCATCATAAGAAAAGTCATTCTTTACGCCTTTGCCTGAATCATAATACGCAATGCCAATATTTTTATTCTTTTCCGGGTCTCCCTCAATGTATAAGTCGATAAACAACTTATGGTCTTCAACTTTTCCATGTTTCATAGCATTTTCGACAATATTTCTGAAAAACTCCTGAATCAAGAATCTATCGATATCAACCCAAATAGGTTTCAGTCTTATACTTTCTACTGATGTGCTTCCTACGATTGCCCACTCACCATTTGTATCTAAAGCATTAATCTCAAGCGCAAAATCACGCTCAGGGAGATTAATCTCACTTATAGTTTTTTGAATGAAAGTGACCAACTCAGTCTTCTCAAACTTTAATTCTCTTCTATTCAATTCGGTCAAACTTTTGATTTTGTCGAAAGTATGTTCTGCAGAAAGAATACTATCATCCATTCTTGCTATCAGTTGCTCTAGGCTCCTCTTTTTAGAGATTTCCGAAGTCCAAGAAATGTTTTCTCTTGCGTCGATTGCAGAAGCCAGAAAATACTTCAAAGACTCAACATCATTCCGAATGGAACTAAATTGTTGAGAAAGACTATGACGTACTGTGGAGAGAATTGAATATTCACGTTTTCGGGCACCGCTTTTTTCCGCTAGCGTATCAGCTTCGCTTTGCTTTAGTCGATGTAAAATTTGAAGTTTTTCACGAATAATTTTATCCTGTTCATGAAGTGAGGGAATAGCCAAAGCAATATTCAAAAATTCGTTCACCCTCCAGGTTAGTTGCGCGGCACCAGTAAGAATATTCCTGAACTGTTTTAAGAAAAGATCCGAGCGAAATTCCTGAATTAAAAATTCAATACGAACTTTCGACTCATCAAGCGTGAATGCAAGTATATTAGGACTAATAACAATATTTCTTTCCTTGGCACTAAAAAATGTTGGCTTTAAGTTTTCGCCTATTCTCGCAACTAGTAAAACTGGTTGACTCAGATGCATTCCTTTTTGAGACCAGGTTTCCACAGATGTTTCGGAAGCAAAAGATAATTCGAAATCACTATCAGAATTCTTCAAATCAGATATTTTAATAAAAGGCACCTTTGCATCATTCGATTCAATTTTCTCCTTAACTACCGTCAGGATCTCATTCAGCAAACAAATCTCTTTCCGCTCGCTTTTAAGTTTTTCTAATTCATGTTGGACTGGTGAAATGTATCGTTCCGGCTGAAGTATAGAATCAATTTCCAATACTTCAGACATTGTTACAACTCTTGAGTTAGAACTGTTATCAGGCTTTTCCAGCGACTCAAGAATATCCTCCGGGTGTTGAGTTATGACCTGGTTAGTTGACTCTAAAGTATACACCGAATTCAGGAAGTGTATTCGTCCCTTCTTGCTCTCTTCTTTGTTTTTATTCAGAATCAATAAATCCTGTTTAACTCCCGAATTGGATTTATCCATTCCCAAAGGCAAAGATATTACTGCCTCCACCCAATCTTTAGATACAAGTAGCTCGCGTAAATAATAATGCGCTCCTGAGGATGCAGACAAAAGACTCTGAGGTACAACTACAAAGGCTATTCCGTTCGTCTTTAGCATAGAGGTTATCGCCTCAACGTATGCTAATTCTGCATTTTTAACACTACCTTGTAATGTTCGAAATTTAGAGTTACCTGTTGGGTCTATAATTACTCTTGAAGGTACAATACCAAATACGGCATCGTACGAGGCTTCACCGACCTCTGCCAATCTCAAGAAGTCATAGCAGAGAATCGTATTCTTGTTAGATACAAATAAATTCCTTAACTCCAGAAAAACTGCCTGTGCCTCCATATCAGTATGTAAATCAACTTGGTCTGTTGCTTTTATAGACAATTTGGATATTACGGGCGTTAGTTCAGTAAAGGCATTCAGCATTTTTCCTTGAATGTCCTTAAACTTGGCAATAGTTCCTATTAAATTCAATATGTAATCTGGAACTTGAATGCCACGGTTTGCTGACCCTTTGAGATAAAGACCTTTTATTTTTTCGAATTCAGATAATAGCTTTGAAAGGGTTGATGTATCAAACTGATATGATTTGGTGATCACAAATGCCTCATACCAGACACTTGCATTTACGGCGTGCAATTGCATCTTAATGAATGCTTGCAGCCTTGGAGTGAGATTTCCATTTACAATCAAAGCATCAGTTAAAGAGCCTAGGCTCTGTTGAATTTCATTAGCATTAGCGTGTTCTACTTCAGCTAGCCTTAAGGCCAGTGTATTAGAACTACCACTTTCCCTCTGCTGCTCGGCAGAGAACCGTTTAGACATCGCAAATAAAAATTTCACATAACAGGTCCAAAGACACAACTCAATTGTCAGTATACCCTCGCCCGCATGCTTAGACCGGGAAAACAAATTGAAGAGATCAGAAGTCAATCTTTGATAATCATCGCTTCCTTCTGTAAGATTGGCTCTTAACTCATATAAATTTGAAATTTTATTCTGGAATAATTGCGGATAATTTTTGATTCGTGCATGAATTTGTGAAGTAGGAACAGGCTTCCCATCCTTTCTCACATATAATTTTAACGCGTTAATCCTTTCCGCAATATCTTTTGCGTTGGAAATCTTCTTAGTCTTTAAAACTTCTACTATTGCTTCGTGTAATGTCATATTATATCCTTCTAACTTTAAATTACTTTTATTTCCTCTTTTGTCTATTCAATGTTTACTCAGGTGCAAATAAAAGCACTCTCAATGCAATCTATTTGCATTTTAGAAAGGCGCATTATCAAAAAGTGAAAATTGCTGATCGACCTCCACGCGAATTGTCTTCTCAGGAACCGGCACATCATTGATAAAATTAACGCATTCGTAAATGTCAGCTATTTTATCCCCATCCAATTGAAACAATAAATCCATATAATGACCCTGTTCACCAAGGAAGGTAAGTCCCCGACAGCCCTTGCTGCAACCTGAGCAACTACCCTTATGTAAAGTAAGATTTTTATCCCCTGCCTTCTCAAATTGCTCAAATGCCTTAATTAGTTTGCTTACAAATAGATACTTAGGGAAATCCTGGTAAGTCCTCTCCACGTCGAGAAATGAACTAACCATTTCAATATCTAGGCGAGCTATAAAATAGACTATCGCCTCATATTGATTTCGCGGTTTCGCTATATATTCTTGTTCCGAAAATAGTTGAAGTTGCATCCTTTCAGTTCAATAAAGATTCAAAATACTCTTTGCTCTGGTTACCGCTGTATATTGATATTTTAAGGATGGCATATAGAAGGTATTTAAAAACACCTTTTCCCATTCACCTCCTTGCGCCTTATTACAAGTAATGCTATGTCCGTAACTCAAACGAATTGCTCCAACGTACTTATCGTCCTGCGGAAACATGGATTCACGAAATACAGGATTTTTAGCATAGCGCTCCTGCCTCAAACCATTTTCAGCGCCCATGGACAATGTTCCATTTGCAGCATTTAAGCAATCGAGCAGAATGTAATCCTCAATTTCAAATTCTTCGCCCTTCATATTTTTCGAGGAAATCTTTACCGGCACGAAATGCAGACCAGCAACAACTTCCATCCGGTCCATATCCACCTCTTTAACCACCACATGGTCACCATTAAACAAGTTCTGCGCATTTCTACTCCAGTTTTGCGTCACAATCATTAAGTCTCCTGATTCAACAATAGCTGCATTGGAACCATAAATACGTTCACGCACTCTGTCGTTAAATACCTTATTACTTTTATGCGAACAAGCTATTGATACGCAATATTCTTGGCCGTATCTCTTAAAGTCCTCTACGTAATTAGTCACCGCACCTGAAAAATAGCTAAATTTAAAGCCTTCTAATCGCGGCTCGCCGGTATTATTTTCTATGGCTTTTCGGAGGTTTAGGGCATTCTTCATAATCTCGCTACCGTCCTCCTGGCGTTTTACTTCTGTCAAAAAATGAGATGTTCCTTTCCAGCTAAAGGTTTTCCGCAAAAATTCAGGCACCAATGCCATTGAATCTTGCTCATCAATCGGGGGCAATTGATTTCTATCGCCTAGAAAAACCACCTTGTTTTTCTGATTGCCATTTTTCACAAACTTCACCAAATCGCTCAATAATGAGTTTTCACTTTTCATCAGCGACAATTCTTTGTTGGTAGAATTCGCTGGAATCATTGAAGATTCATCCAGGATATAAACCGTAAATTTATCTACCGGATTTTGTTTCAGCCGATAATTGACTTCGCCGGTGGTTTTATTCACCGAAACGTTATAAATCATGGAGTGAATGGTGGAACTGACTGAATTTCCCTTCCGGCCTATAATACGCGCCGCCCGGCCTGTAGGTGCCGCAATCTTATAACTTTGTTCCAACTTGTTTAAATAACCAATAAGGGCCGAAGTAATTGAGGTTTTTCCAGTGCCTGCTGCACCGCACAGAATCATAAAGTCATCCGTATTTTCCTGCTTCACGAACTCCGACATTGCCGTAAGAGCTTTCTTCTGTTCGGCAGTAGGACAATCAAAATGTAAAAAATCAAGGATAGAAATTGCGGTGTTCATGGCGTTTCGCTTTATTTACGCAGCAAACATCGAGACACCCGATGCAATCTATTTGCATTTCGCCCCAATTATGCCGAAGAACTTACATTTTGACATTCGAAAACAGCACCTAAATGAGTTACTGCGTGGCAAACAAGGCTACACCTTAGAGGAATTGATGAATCGGATAGGTGAAAAAATTAGCGATTACCGAAAAAACAGTAAAGGTGTAAGTAAAAAGACTATCCAGAATGACATCAGGTTCATGAAGGAAGAAGCCCTAAAAAAGAATGGCAAAATTGTTTGTATAAAAGGGAAATACAGGTATGAACCACCCGATTTCAATATTTATGACGTCCAGATTAGCCCCCACTCGGTTGAGAAAATAAAGCTGGCAATTTCTCTTTTAAAGCAGATAAAAGGACTTGATCTACACGAGGAACTTAAGGAAATATATGATGAACTGAAAATGCGAGTAACCGATGATCAGGAAGTCGACAACCGTTACATACAGTTTGATGTTAGGCCAGAATATCAAGGAAGCGAATATATAAGTGAACTGTTGGCGGCAATAACCGGCGAAACACCAATCAGTTTTGATTATCAGCCTTTTCTAGTTCCCGAAAAGTATAGAGTTATAGTTCATCCCTACCTGCTTAAGGAGTATAATAACAGATGGTTCCTGATTGGATGGCAGGAGGAAAAGAAAATAATTCAGGTTTATGCCCTTGACCGGATAAAGAGCAAAATTAAACATGAAGGCAAGTTCGAATTTTTCAATTACCATAAATTCCACGCGGACACGTATTATAACGATGTGATCGGGGTCAGCATTCCACCAGAAGCAAAGGTTGAAAAGGTGGTATTGAAATTTAGACGTGAAAGGGTTCAATACGTGGAAACCAACCCCTTGCACCACAGCCAGAAACCGAATGGGCAAGACGAGGCTACAAAGTCGTTTCAGTATCAGTTAATTCCAAATAACGAGTTGAAGGCCCAAATTCTGTATTTCGGTAGTGATATTGAGGTGATTGGGCCAGAAAAGCTGAGAGAAGATATTGCAGCAATTATTACAGAAGCAAACAAAAAGTATATTTAGAAATGCAAATAGATTGCACTCCTTAAGAGTTTATTTGTATCACGTTCCTTGAATGCCTGCCGAAAATATTGATTGTGTCAGCTGGAAATTACCGAAAGGTGGATTTCAGATCGGCTGATGGCATTGGGAGTAATCCTGGTGCTGAATGTTTCTTTGGTCATTTTAATCGATAACTTTCGATAAACTGTATCAATAGAAACGATATATATGTTATGTTATAATATGATATATAATATAGCAATATCATTTGTTATAATTAATAATCATTGCGAATTGATTCATATACAAAGAATAAAAGGCAGGCATTCGGGAACTTTTAATCATGAGACCCGAAAACGAGCAAATTCTTTTTATTAAAAATGCTTTTCAAAATATGAAAAGCCCTGAAGACTTCCTTAAACTGCTAAATTATGCCAAACCCATAATTTACGGTATTAAGTCAGTGCCTTTCGGAATAAAACATCTTCGTTTTCATTCTAATCCGAAAGCCAACAGAAGAAGGTACGTTAGTTTTTCAATTCCCAAAAAAGCGGGTGGAATTAGAACCATACATGCGCCTAATAAGGGATTAAAATCAGTTTTGAAGTGCCTAAACATGATTCTTCAATGCGTTTACGAACCTCATAAAGCAGCTACCGGGTTCGTTTTAGATAAGTCGATTGTCACTAACGCCAAGCAGCATACCGGTAGTCTATACGTTTATAATATCGATTTGAAGGATTTCTTTCCAAGCGTGGACCAGGCAAGATTCTGGGGCCGTTTAAAGTATCATCCCTTTAACCTCAATGAGGAAAACAACCGTCTTGATATCGCTAACATAATAGGAGGCTTATGTTTTCAGGAAATGGAGGTAGAGCGAATCGAAGAAAATGGCAATTGGGTGAAAGTTGTGAAGAACGTTTTGCCTCAAGGAGCACCAACCTCCCCAACGATTACCAATATTATTTGCGAACGGCTTGACTTCTATTTAAGCGCAGTAGCCCGGCGTTTTGGCCTTAAATATTCTCGTTATGCCGATGATATTACTTTTTCTTCTATGCACAACGTTTATCATAAAGACGGGGACTTTATAAAGGAATTGCATAGAATAATTGCGACGCAAGGCTTTCACATTAAAGAAAGCAAAGTACGCTTACAACGACCGGGCTACCGCCAGGAAGTAACCGGACTGATTGTGAATGAAAAAGTCAATGTAACGAAACGATACATAAAACGGTTGAGAATGTGCCTTTATCTATGGGAGCATTATGGCTATATAAAAGCAGAACAAATTTTCATTAAAGATTATATCGGAGATAAGGGCCATCTTATAAAAAGCAAGCCCAATATGGCCAACGTTATTTGGGGGAAACTGGAGTACTTGAAGATGGTAAAAGGCACGAAAGACAAAGTATATCTAGGGTTGTCAAGCCGGTTCTCGAAGTTAACCGAAACAAATGTTCCAGCAAAAGAAACAACTGATTTTAAAGAGGTAGAGAAAGCGAACATTCCCGATACCGTAAGTAAAATAGGCGATCCTCAAAAAGCGGAATGGATTACACCAGAAGAATATGGAAAGGTACTAACGCTTATTAAAGCCGAGGAAGCAGTAAAAATGGAGTATCAAAAGAGCTTTGAACAGGTTTACAATTTAACTGAAGGTAATTATCAGTATTTTAAAAAGAGTGGAGAACTGATTGCAACAATGAATATTGAAATCTTAGACCAAAGACTTGTAGTCAATAAGTTTCAATTAAGTGATTTAGAAGGTCTTCCAGATTCAGTTAAAACTGCTCAGAATTTTGAGGAAAGATTAAATAGCCAGGTGTTGTGTCCTAATCGAGGTTTAATAAACAACAAGGCGATTGTTGAGTTGGCTATATTGGAAAATTTCGGAAACGCTTTTGCCGGAATTTTTAGGAAAATTGAAGAACCCGCGAATCCAACAAACTCAAAAATCAAGGTACTAATTATTCATACTGATAAAAGGACAGATACGTTAAGAAAAGATATTACCCTCCGCAAGGGAACACTTGTCCCTTATGAAGGGGAATTGGAAAATTCCGTTGAATCCAGCTTGAGTCAGCAACACAATCCTCTCAATACGTTGAATGTTTTGAAACTGTTTCACGACAACAATAGCTATTTAAAATACACAACTCACAGTTGGGAATTTGGAATTGACGAATCAGATGACAATTACTATAACTATAGGAATTACAGCGATTTTATTGGTAAGGCATTAGGCCAATGGAATAAAATCAAAAGAAAATACAAAAAATGGAATGCTGTTGACAAAAAGTTTGACTACACTATCCCGCCAAGCCTTTGGGAAAAAATAGAATTATTTCTCCTTTCAACCGATTTTAAACGACTCGGAAAAGATGGACACTTAGCTAAACCTGTTGGCTGGGGCAAACACCATGTTCAATTTGGTTGGTCCAGCATTGAATTATCTGAATGGGCAAAGTCCAATCCCAACGAAAATCCATTAAAATTTCCTTTACCCACCGAAAAGCAACTCGAGATTAACGGAAGAAAACTATACAGTTTTAAAGATATAACTATACTTTTTAAAAGCGAGATTGAGTTTAGAGAAGATACAAATCATTTTTACAATTTAATTCTTCGTTTATGGGAGGACGTTTGGCATTTCGATATTAAATTAAATTCCGAAGAACTTGAAAAACTTAAGGGAGTTTCATTGTTCACCGAAACTCAAAGAATTGAATCTGGTCTTAATAAAATTTTTGAGTCGTTTATCCAAGGTGGACGAACTACTTTCAACGAAGCGATAATACAGCGGAGTGATATCTTAATTGATCCTTATACAAATCCATATCAAGAAATTAGAATTACTCAAGTAGGTAGTTTTAGCGTTAGAAACCCCAAGGACTCTAACCTAGACGGCAACTCTGGTGATTTTGTAGACATCAAAAGATTATTCAACAGCCTATGTGATTGGTCAGTTGAATCTAAATTTGGTGACGGAAAAGCATATAGGTTAAGTTATCTTGACATTGCGAACGGGCCTTTTATTGAAGAAATCGATGTGTCTTCTGTAAGAGGATTTACTCATGTTTTAAAATTTTACCTATGAAAACGATTGCTCTAATAGATGATCGAAAATCCAGACAAGAAATTTATAGTGAAAGCATTGTTCAGGCACTTGCTCATTCCAACTTGGACAACATTCAAGGATCACGGTTGATAGGGTTTAACGACAACATGAATAAACTGGAAACCTCAATTTTTGACAACTACAAGGTTATTATTATTCACAGATCCTTTCTTTTGCAATCTTACAGACTTGCTTTAAAAGATTATATCGAAAAGACGGAAAAGTACTTGGTGTTATTTTCTGGTGGAACTCCGGCAACGGTATTAAATGACAGAGTGCTTTCTATCAATTCCAAGGATTTATACTCGCATAAACTATATACATTTTTAGAAAATTCAATCAATAGCAGCATACCTAATCTACAGATTCTTGCGTTTGGAGCGAGATGGAAATTAAACTTACTCTACGGGTTGGTGGATAAAATTCAGAATTATCTAGCTCAAAATGCAGAAAAAAATGTCCCCATAAGCGTCATTAAACAGCATGTGGGGTATACATCATCTTTCCGCGATTTTTTCCCAAATAGCAAAGTCTTAGCGGAGTTTGAATCCATTTCCTCTGGAGAGATAATCAATAGCAACAAACAACTTTCCTTGATATTAAATGAATTGACACTAATTATTAATATCGAAATTCAATCAGATGAAACCTTTACTAATTGATTCGACAGATAGTAGGTACGGCGGCTTACTAAAATGGGAAAACAGCGTTTCTATTGGCTACAAGTATCCTGAAGAATCGGATTTAAAGGGCGATTTTTCAAATATTGATACTTTTATTAGCAATGGTCCCGCCAGCATTATTTCGCAGATAGCTTCCTGCGATTTCGAATACTACATCATTCCGCTTTCCTTAACGAATACATTATTAGATTTTTCCGGAATTAGGCTGGCACAACATATAAGACTCACTAAGAGCCTAGAGGAAAAAAGATTGTTTCCTATAATTTTTGTTAGCTGGATTAATCCAATGCACGTCATCAAATTAGCTGAAGCAGGAGAAATAATTACTGCATCAGGTAATTATTTCTGCAAACCAACTAGAGATGCAATTGAGAATGCAATTAGCATGGGATTATTGCCCTGTAAGCAGGCTACTGATAAAATTAAAATCTCAATTCATAACCAATCAAACTCTCACCATTCCATAGCCAATGAGTGGTCGATTCTTACTCTATCGCAATCGCTAGGCATCAGCGAAAAATTAAAAGAAACAACAGATTACTTCGAGGCTCAATTATATTTTAAATATCTGTTAACCAATTTTGACAACAATGTAAATACGCCTCGCAACATTCCGCAATTGAATCGCACTGGAGAGAAGAAGAGGATCCTTTATATTGACGATGAATACAAAAAGGGCTGGGAGGAAATATTTGGTGCTTTTTTCTCAGGTCAGTCGAATATTAACTTTAAGTGTTTTGAGCCAACTAAGGATTTTACGGACTTTGAAACTTCGGACGACCTCATCGTTGAAATCGTCAAATTTGTAAGAAATTTTGACCCGGACATTGTTCTTCTTGATTTGCGATTGCATGACCAAGACTTCGAGCCAAACAGAGCAGCAAATGAAATGACCGGATTAAAAATCCTCAAGGAAATTAAGGATAAGATTAATCCTGGCATCCAAATTATTGTCATTACTGCTTCAAATAAAGTTTGGAACTTAATCGAACTTCAAAATTCAGGAATGGACTTTTTTGTTCTAAAAAATTCACCTGAAATAAATTCGGGTACTCAATCTATTGACCATTTTTTTTATCAATTTCAGGAAGTCTTAGAACAAGCTTTCAAGAAATCATTCATTAAGGGATTAATATCTTCCTTATTAAAAATCAAAACGAAACTGTCAATAGTAAATGAGCCTGAAAATCCAGAATATAACAAGCTGATTGCTTATTTGAAATCCCAAATCAATGTAGGAATCTCAATGCTGGGTCTAATTAATCCTCAAAAATCAGTTACGCTTGATATTGCCTTCTTAACATTTTATAATTTTCTTGAAAGTTTTAAAGGATACTATTTGCAGTATGACAAAAGCGACTACCGATATTATTTAGGCTTTGACAAAATTATAGTTCATAGATACTCTTATGACAAAGGTCTGAAAGATGATGGGGAATTTGTTGCGAAGGATACATATGACAAACCTAGTTGGAGTTGCTTTCTAACTGCTCTTTTTTTCGATTATTTTAAGGTTATAAAAAGCCCTTACCAAGAAGCTGGTTCATTGAAGCAACTACAAAAATGGCGAAATGATTATATCCACTCAACCAAACGATTTTTCGACAAAAGTGAATTGACAATAATAATCTCTATTTGCGTAAGGGCATGTGACGCTATAAAAGAGTGAAATGCAAATAGATTGCACTGAATTAATGTTTGTTTGTCAAAATTTTATGTCCTTATGGATATCTTAAACTTCTTTCCTGATATTAATCTCTCCAGCGACCAAAAAGTCGCATTGGGAAAACTGGAGACATTTCTTTCAGGGAACAGCCATGTGTTCATGCTAAAAGGTTACGCCGGAAGCGGCAAGACAACCATCCTTAAAGGCCTGGTAGATTATTTAATCTCCATTGAAAGACCTGTCTGTTTGATGGCACCCACAGGAAGAGCGGCTAAAGTAATCCGCGAAAAAACCGGAGAGGAAGCTTATACGATTCACAAGTGTATTTACAACTACAATGCACTGGTAGAAGTTGAGGCAAAAAATGAAAATGAGGAAACCAGCTTCTATTACGCTTACAAGATTCGTAACAGCGACGATGTTGCCAACAAGATATTTATTGTTGATGAGTCTTCAATGATTTCTGACACATTTAGCCAGGGCGAATTTTTTAGATTTGGAACAGGCCATCTGCTTGCTGATCTGATTCAATATTCCCGCGTTAAAGAATTAACCAGTAATACCAAAATTATCTTTGTTGGTGATCCGGCGCAGTTACCGCCGGTTGGCGACAATTCATCAAAGGCCTTTGACAAAACTTATCTGGCTGAGAAATTCGGCTTAATGTCCGAGGATGTAGAAATGAAAGAAGTTAAAAGATATGGCAGTGAAAGCGGCATTATGAGAGTCGCAGCAAGATTACGTAAGTCACTTACCTCTGGATACTTTAATAACTTTAATCTCAAACCAAATGAAGTTGACATCTTAAACCCTTCATACGAGGAGTTCCTGGGCATATATGGCAAAGTCAATGAGAGAAAAATAATCGTTGCATACAAAAATGAAACCTGTAAGGAATTGAATGCCGAAATACGGGAACTAAAGTACGGTTCCAAAGAACTTCCCATGCAAAAGGGAGACATTGTAATAATAGGGGCCAACAACTACAGAAAAGATATAATGAACGGTGAGTTCGCCGTGGTGAATGAGGTAGACTCGGTTTCTACAGACCGTGAAATACCTTTGCGCGGAAAAAAACCGGTACTGTTGAAATGGAGAAATGTTGAATTGGTTTTTCCAGATGGAGAGACAAGCGGGAAAGTAGTAAGTGGTAAAATGCTGGACAATTTTCTGATAGGAGAAAATTTCCTTAAACCCGAGGAGATGCAGGCCATCTATGTAGATTTTAAGAACAGGCATCCCAACCTAAAACCAAAAACCGATGAATTTAAAGACGCCATCATAAATGACCCATATTTCAATCCTATAATGCTGAAATATGGTTATGCCGTGACCTGTCACAAGGCACAAGGCGGTGAATGGCCTCATGTCTTTACCATTTGGGACCATGATTTGCGGGAAGGTTATGATTGTTTCCATGACCCGCAAGGCAAATCGGGCAAAACCAATCAAAATTTTTACAGATGGTCTTATACTGCTGTAACCAGAGCATCTGAAAAGTTATACGCAATAAACCCACCGCATTTCAACTCGTACTCCACTATGGCTTTTACAGATGAAGCTGTATTGAAGAGTTTAACGGAATTAACTGGGGCAAATCATCAGCCACAGGAAATAGAATTAGATGATTCAATCCTATTAAGTCTTAACAAATATGGGTTGCTTGAGCAGAATTTGGCTATACAGGATCATTTTATAAAGGTAATGAACATGGTCTGCCAAAACAATATTGAAGTAATCGGTTGGGAAAAAGTAGTATACGAGGTTAGATACTATTTTAAGCGGGAAGCGAATACTGCCGCCGTGAAAACCTGGATAGATGGGAATAGCAAATTCAACGGAAAATTTCTGGAAATCCCAGCAGGAACCAATTCAAAAGAGCTTGTGAAGGAAATCGCAACTCTCATTTCTGCATTGCCGAATGTTTCTATTAAAAGGAACTCATCTGAAACAATTATCACTAAATTAGAATTTGATGCGGAAGTAGAAGAAAAACTACCGTTTACACGAACTCTTTTTGAAGATATATCGGAAGCAATTGCTGAGTATGGAATATCCATTGAAGAAATAAATCATCAGCAATATAAAGAACGTTATACGTTTGTCAGAAATGGCGAGAAAGCCGAAATTGATTTTGAATATAATCAACAGGGCTTCTTCGGCAGGGTAATGCCCTTGACTAAAAAATGCAACAGCGAAATTTTACTTTTAGATATTAAAGTAGCTGTTCAAAAACTTAAACAAGAAGCATATGCCGGCTAAAGAGATAAAAGAATTACGAAAGTCAGGGAAACTCGACGAAGCCTATGCGCTTGCAATTAAGGAATTTGACGAGGCAAATGTGCCCACGCAAATTGTTAATTCGAAAAATGGTGAAACGATTAACGTAGAGCCAAACCTACTTTGGCAAAAGAGAAATTTAAGCTGGGTCTACTACGATTATATAAAGTTAAGCTGCGAACCAGCAAAGTTTGAGGATTTCAAAACCAACCTCAAGAAAATAGTTGAGCTTAACTTACCGGAAGATGAAAAAATTCTTTTTGATCAGCTTGCCTGGCAGATTGGCAAAATGCTTTTTGCTATAGGATTTAAGCAGCCAAAATTTGGTGAAGCCGTTTTTCAACCGGATTCTAATCGAGTTCATGCAGACGAACTATTCGAAATTGCAAAGAAACTGTCCTTCACAAAGCTTTCAGAAGCATATAGTTTTCTTTTCAAGGCTTTTCATACAGCGTTTAAGCTTTCCCAACAATACGTTCAATTTGTAGATTGGTGGGGTCTTGAAAATTTTCGAAAAGAAGATTTTGAAAAAGAAAAATTACCGAATGGTAAAGATGTAATGTCTATCGCTGAACAGGCCTACATAGCCTATGCAAAGCATTTGTTACCCGAGAAGTCGAGCAGTTCTCAATTGGTAAATCCGGACAAAATAAAGGAGTTTATACCCAAGCTCGATAAAGTAATTGACGATCACCCAGAATTTCAATACCCTCCCTATTTTAAGGCCAAGCTACTTCTTGCTCTCGGTGATAAGGAACACATGCTATCAGCCTTGCTTCCCTTTGCAAGGAAAAAAATGAATGACTTTTGGGTATGGGAAGTTTTAAGTGAAGCAGTTAGTGCTGAGGACCAAATTCTATCCTGCTATTGCCGGGCATTACTATGCAGAACCCAAGAAGAGTTTTTAATCGGCATCCGACAAAGAATAGCAGCCTTGCTTATTAGAAAAGAACTTTATTCAGAGGCAAAAAATGAAATAGAATTACTAGTAGCCGCAAGAACCGAGAAAAACTTTAAAATTCCCGCGCCGGTTTCAAATTGGATGCAACAGGATTGGTTTAAGAACGCTGCTGCCGCAGACAATAACACAGAATTTTACAAAAGGCATCAGGATGCCGCTGAAGGATTATTATTCTCAGATTATCCGGAAGAGGAAATTGTGGTTGATTTTGTAAATACGGACAAAAAAATATTAAACTTCGTTTCGACGGATGAACGCTCAGGTTTTTTTAAATATGATCGTTTCGCAACAGATGTAAATATTGGAGACGTATTGAATGTTCGTTTCAAAGAAAAGAAACCAGAGGGGTTGCAGCAAATTTATTCGGTCTCCAAATCCACAGTACCTGGCGCTGCCGGTTCTTTATTGAAAACGATTTCCGGCAAAGTAAGAATTGGGGAGGGGAAGAACTTTGGGTTTGTTGAAAATGTATACATCCACCCAGCAACTATAAAAACTTTGAATCTCTCCAACGGACTTCAAATAAAAGGCACTGCGTTGAAGACCTATAACTCAGAGAAAAAAGAGTGGGGCTGGAAGTTATTTAAGGTCGAACCCTAACTCAGGAAGAAACAGCCGTCTTGGTTAATGCCTAGATAGAAAACCATATCGTGATATGACTAGTAAGCAGGATCTGGTTTTCATTATGACAAGAAGTGGCTTAATTTTTCATGCGAAAAATGGACATACTCATCAAAACTATTTACTCCAGATGCGTAGCGGCAGCTTCACTAAAAACACGAGCATCTTTCCCGTTGTAAAATCCCTATTGAACACCTATTAGTAGGCGTTTAGCCGCAACTTTATGGCCATATAATGTTAACTCTTGATTTTCAAATGAAAAGAAATTCTATCTGGAAATAGGGATCTGAAGAAGAAGAAAATCTCCTTGATTATTCCGGTATAATCAAGAATTTTCCTATTCTTTCACATATAATCTGGGATAGTTCCAAATTTTCTCAGGTTAATTCCATTCATTTCATATTAAGCCGTTATAGCTCAGAGTATTCGATAATTTCCCAAACTTAGATTTAAAAATTCCGAATAATCCAAATTTTTTTGGATTATTTTTAGCTTCTTCAGTTTAACACGGACTTTCCCTAAATACCCAATCCAAACCTAAACTTGTTACGAATAATCTAAAGTAATTTGGAAGACTTAAGTTCAAAAATTTAAGACGAGGCCGAATCCAGGCAAGCCATTACGTGGTTTTATCTGGGACTGGGACTCATTATTCATAATATTTCTTTGGCAGGTTAAAATCTAAAAGTATATTTTTGATTTAACTTAAACGATAAAATGTAGTAAGAAAAGAAACAATCAAAACATATCAGCGTTATCCCTCTCGAACCGAAAACTGAGAAATTTCATTTACACGGGAGTAAGTATAACGTTCACGCTAAGGCGTGGGCGTACTTATTCGTGTAAAGGCATCTCAGTGCCTCGGTCCGGATAGGGTTCAGTCCCACGCTGATTTTTTATAAAAATATCTCCGGTGGGCCTGACGGAGAACCCTAAAACATTTTTATGAAGAATTTAAAAAGAAACACGGCCCTGCTGATGGCCGTACTAATCATCAGCATAATATCGGGCTGCACTAAAGTAAAGGACAAGTGCGAAGGCATAGTCTGCCAAAATCCCGGTACTTGCGCCAACGGCAATTGCCAATGTTCGACAGGATACGAGGGAACCAAATGCGAAACTAAGGCCAATGCAAAGTTCGCGGGCAATTACACCGGGCAAATGAATTGCGATGGCACTAGTGATAATGAATCGATTCCCATAGAGGCCTTGACCGACCCACTATCCGTAACAATATATCTAAACTCACAACATCTGTTAACCGCTACTGTCAGCGGCAACTCAATTACAATACCTGTTCAAAATTTCCCCACCGGAAATGAAAACTATAGATATTCAGGGAATGGAACGCTAATGGTAATGTGCTGAACTTGACATTATATGTTTTGTATAGCAGTGTCGATCCCGATTTGTCGTACACATGTACATTTAACGGCAGCAAATAAACATTGTAATAGCCATGGTTTACAAGTATCTTAATTCCGAGAAAATTGATTCCGACAATTGCTCGGACTGGGAGTCGCTTTTCCGGGTTTGTATGCAACAACCTCGAAAGGAATCTAGCGTTTTTATTCCAGTCAACGGAGAATTGGTATTGAATCAAGTTACTCTCGACAAGGTGGAAACAAATACGGATTGGAATATAGTTAGGCCAAAACAACCGGCCACCAGCAACAAAATACCATTAGTCCATCTATCCGGTATGGCAAAGCCCATTGAAAACGGTGAGCAAATCTTCTTAGTAAAAGATAAACGATACTTAAAAGACAGTTCATGGCTGCATCAGTCCCCGGGCTATGTAGTAACTGCATTTGACATTTGGGTATTTGATAATTACAAGATAGCAATTGCGTATGCTAATACCAGGATGGTTGAATGCTCCATCTGGCAGCTTTCAAAGGCAAAGTTTGAACTACTACATGATTTTGGTTATCTGGAGTCTTGGTAAACTTTCACCTACCATTCCGATTCATCAGTTTGGTTTATTTGCACTTTGGAGGAAAGTGAGAAATATCGCTTAAAAACATCAAGACTCTCCTTTATGTCTTGACATTCTTTATGAGTTATAATTCATCATCTATAATTTCGAATGGCTTATAATTAGCTATTACGAAACATTTCTTTAAAGTCTGCATTAGAAGTGATTGTTATCCAGTTGCCGAGTTGTGAACTCGCCGGCGACAAAAATCAAACAAAGAGGATATTTTAGTTTCACTTTATTTAAACAGCATGAAATCAATAAATTTCACACGCAGCGAACTCCATGAATTGGTATGGCGGGTATCTCTTCCATCCATCTCGAAAAAGTATGACATTTCCTATCACGATTTAAGAAAGACTTGCATCACTATGGATGTTCCCTTACCTAAAGCTGGTTATTGGCAAAACATATGGTTGGGCAAAGAGGTAACTATTGAACCATTATCCAATTCGTCATCCGCTCAGCAAGAATGCACCTTAAATCTTTTTGAAGAAGGTGATGCTCGCACCGAGAAGGCTAAGACAGCAAACAAAATACTGAAGGAAAAGATAGAGGAAGATTCGAAGTTGACCCTTACGGTGCCAAATAAGCTTTCTAAGCCTGATGCATTGGTAGAGGCAGCAAAGAAGGATATGGATAATGGGAGAGCTTGGGACTTTGGGCATACTGCTGGCTTAATTGTATGCTCAAAGCACATCCTTGATGTTAGCGTTTCACCCGGCAATCTTGGCCGAGCCCTTAGGTTCATGGATGCATTTATTAAACTTATAAAGGCCCGTGGCAACAATATCATTGTGGAGAACAGAAAAACTTACGCGGTAATTGAGGGAGAAAAGGTCCCAATTGTTTTAAAGGAGAAATCCAAGCGCTTTGTAATTAAAGAGGCCAGTGGCTATGAAAAATCTGAATACAAGCCGACCGGTATACTTTCTTTTAAGATGGTAATTTCATTTTATAAGGAAACAGAATGGAAAGACGGAAAACTACCTTTAGAAGACCAACTTTCTTTAATTCTGTCAACTATGGAAGTTAAGGCCAGGGACCATAAGCAAGAAATGTTGCGCTGGCACAAAAAAGCTGAAGAGGATGAGAATGAAAGACAGAAACTTCGGGAAGAAGAGCAACTGAAGGCAAAAGAACTGGCTGCTTTCAATGACTTGTTAACTGAAGCACAAGAATGGAGGCGTGTAGCTGTGCTTAGAGAATACATTGACAAAGTCGAGGCGAGAGCGATAGAAAAAAATGTAGGCACAGAATACTTGAAAACTTGGTTATCATGGGCGCGGAGAATGGCAGATAAGTACGACCCATTGAAAGATATTTATAAATCTCCTATTTAACCAACTCCATCTAACATGGTGTTTGGTCTATTAGTTCGCTATGGACCATAAAAAATGGCAAACAAAAAGAGTATACATCGCTTTTGTTTGCCATTCCCTATGCAGCTATATTTTCGCTACTATCAATGTGAATGGGTTCGACCTTTGCCTGCTGAAACAAACCCATTGTATTCGGTCCTAACCCAAGCCAAAAGTTTAAAAAGCCCACCAACGGCAATAAGAGATGTTACAGTTCCTACTCCTAATAGCAAAAACATTCCTGCTGGATGGGCCCAAACAGAGGCCAGGACTCCCTTTTGGGATATTTCGTTTACATCCTTGCCATTATCGTTGTATGATTCAAACTTTTTCATTGTCGGTTTGCGAGATTGTGGATTGAACATTGGTTGCATTTTTTGTTGTTTGATTATTTAATAAAATTTCTTCTGTGATTTTTAGTTGCCCCTGATCTGCTAAATCTGCAAGCGATCCATTTATGCCGTCTAACTTCTTCATTATCCCCGCCTGCTGAATGAAATGAAGACCAGTGAATACAAGCAGGGTCAACACCAAGCCCAGTATCGTATATAGTTCTACTTTAGAAAATTGCTTCTTGGTAGGTACAGCTGCGGGGGGTGGGGAAGTTGCTAGTGGAGGGCTGAAGTGCTTTGCGAAGTCATTTGCTTGATACGGGAGATGTGGTTTCATGTTTGAAAATTTTGAAGTTTAAAAAAGTAGAATTCGTAATCATGTAGAAAACACCGAAGTCTAACATAAGATAGGCATGATGTTCTGGTGGTGGTTTTAAATATCTGACAAGGGAAATATCTATTTGGTGCAACTCCAATGCTTCCCTTGAAAGTTCAATGGTTCCCTCATTAAAAAGGCTTTCAAGCTTTTCGTGGTTAGCAACCAGGATCGGAATAAAGCGAGCAATTGGATCTCTTTTGGCTTTTTGACGTTCAGCCTTCGCTGCAATTGCGCATTCCTGGCTGCAATAATTAGAATTGCCGTGTCCAGGGGTAAACTGTTTAGAACACCATAGGCATTTTTTTTCTGCTGACATTTTTATTCGTTTTATTTTCGAAATAATTCATTTAGGCCGTCGTTAAGAGCCAAGGCCCTCTGACTTTTGAATCATTTAGTTTTTCCATTTTGCTATTTTGATTTTTGATTCTTGATAGTAGAATTTCGTTTCAGGTATGCCTGAAGACTGGTTTCGAGGTATAGAAATTCCCTCCCAGGTTTAGAAAACTCAATTTCCAGATTGTCCCTCAGCGATTTCCATTTCTTCTTTGATGAAAAAGGTAGAATTGCTTTCGCCTGCTCCAGCCTTAGCCACCTGTCACAACTGTTTCCCTTAATAGAGTTTTTCTCAAGGTGATCCAGTAACCGGCAATAAACTTTCTCCGCTACCTGCTCAGCTAAATCTGCCGAAGCGTTGGAGTCAGGTATTATCATTACGATATTTTGAGTTTGTGTCATACCACAAACATATCATGCATGTTAATAGTCTCTCTACTATGTGCAGTGAATTTGGGTTGTAAACGAGCATTACAACCCATTACAACCTATTTAAGAGCCTTCGGCTATCTTGGTACGCATATCGGCTGCAATTTTCTCTAGGCCCTGACAGACTTTTAAAGCCTCTGCCTTTCTAAAATCACTTCCCGGTGTATGAAACTGTTTGGCGTAATCAATTTCCCATCCCGTAGGTATGTCATTATATACAGTATTGATACTGATTCCAGTTAAACTACTAATCACTGCGGCTACTTGTTGCCTCGAAAAATCACCTTGGAAGAAATCACCTTCCACCAACATTTGAAAAAGAAGAATAATATCTGCGGTTTTATATTTCTGGCTTCCTTTAATACGGTCATTTTTTAACCCAAAAGCATCGATGAAAATCTGTAACTTTTGCTTGTGATCTACCGGTAATATATTCTTCACTTTTGATTTCGTAGAGAATGTTTCGCTATTTACGTTCAAGTGGGCAGCGACTTTCCTTTTGAGAAGGTCAATGATTGCATTTCTGAAATTCTCTGAGGTCCTACGGCTAAACAGATAAGTGAATTTGTTATCTTTCTGGTTTGCCATATGCTCCAGCATAAATTTTTCATTATGCGACATTATCACAGAATTAGTATCGAAGTTGACAAGATCCGGAATTTGGAAATTCGTTTGTTTCTCGAGTTTTTCGATAATGTGCTTTAGCAGAGATAAAGCCGCCTGGGCCTTATCATCCGTAGGAATGATACTTCCTTTGGAATAGGCATATAGATAGTGAAGAAATTTATCCAGGCTTCGATTAACAGCTTTGAACATATTCCATAAAACCAACTGATGGTGAGAGCTAAAATTCTCCTCTTTTGTTTTATCACGAATTGTTTCTTCCACAACTATTTCCTGAGAAAGGCTGCCGAAAAGAAAAAAAACGGTGTTTTCATGTTTGACAGCGGTTTCGGTTGATAGAAAATCCGGTGAAGGAAGAATATAGTTTATCAACTGAGCTGGCTCCTTTACTTTAGTAACCGCAGCCGCATCTCTATCCTCGAATGTATGCCGGTGACCCCATTCCCCCGTAAAGCATATCCACTCAGCCAATTCCTTTAGCAGGAAGTCCTCCGCATTCAATTGAATAGGTGGGGATGAATTGGCAACCACTTTCTCCGTCCTGTTGTTTACAATAACTCCTTTTGTACTTTTACTGATTTCTGTAGTTGGTGTTTTTTCATTTTTCATACTAAGATTTTGGTCATACTCTTACCATAATTCATGCCCCGCTACCCGTGCTTTGAAAGTTGCATTATATAGGCTACAAGTAGGGCATATAAGACAACTTGCAAAATCCCAACCTCGTATTACACTGCCAACTTCGCTGGGGAAAACGGCACTTAACCGCCATTTCTGCAAATATGATTCATACTATAGGAACGCATCATCAGAGGAGCATCCGGGATGAATCAAACCTCCATACAAAATATTTCAGGGATCAATATGACATTGTGGCAGAAAATTGCTGGCCTGTACTAAAACTTGTACCTCTCAGCTATTGAGTTTCAAAAGGAATTATGAGAAACCCACTCAAATCCATGGCCAGGCTTGAGTTACAGAGACCAGAGAGTAACAAATTAAGGCCAGGTGTCGCAGGAGGATATATCCTGCGTGTTCTTCACTAAAGAATATCGTCATTATCATCTATCTATTGAAAATTACTCCGCTTTAGGTAACGGAGTATTCATTGGCAACGCAGTGCTTTCTCAAATCGCTATACGAGATCTCATATCATTTTGAAATGGATGGAAGCGATCCACGCTATACCAATTCGTAAGGTTCCTCCTTGGAAATTTTTCTATTTCATCCATGCCGGTTAATTGTTATAGATTCTATAATGATTAGATACCGGAATTAATTACTTAGGATATAGCCGGTTAAGAAAAACAAATGGATCTTCCTTATAGTGACCAACCATCTTTTTAATTAAGCGAAATCCCTCACCATATTCATCCCTCCGGGTGGCTGGCGCTATCAGTTCTTCCCAATTTACTTCGGGACGAATTTTCCTTCTTACGTTAATTTCAACCCAAGTTGCGTGCCCTTCAATTAAAAATAGTTCATAATCCTTTCTCATTCGATCCATATCCAGATTCTTATACTGCCAGATATGGACTAACTCATGTGTAAGCACAGCTATGGTATCCTTTTTAGGTGCGCCGTTCTCTACAGCCACAAGATTGTCGGACTGGGCAAAACCTGCTACCCTCGGGTCGAACCTAGGCGTTGGAACAAATCCTTTTCTGTGCTTATTTATCATATGCGCATTCGCATATTTAATTTCAACATTCTCTGGTAATGAAATCGAATACTCCTTCGTAAGGAAATCTCTGGAAAAAGAAATACACTCGACGAGTTCCTCACAGGTTGTTACACAGGTAACAATACAATTGCTACAAATTTCACGTCCGTCGTTTTGAATGGCTTTAATCGTTGAGACATCTTCCCACTGACCACAAAAATCGCATTGGTGCTTATTACCGGTTTCGCTCACTTCAACTTCACCAAATAAAAATTGTTGACGTTTCTCAGTGATAGCGTTACTCCTGCCAGCCCTCATCGTTTTAAGCAATTTTTGAGCACCTTTTAGGTATAGCCATTCCGGAGTTTCGGTTCTTCCAAAATTCAGATAAAATAAAGGCAGATCCAGATATACAGCAGAACTTACCGGATCAAATTGAACTCCCTCCATTTCTACAGTATCAAGGGGCGCTACGCAGTTCTGAAAACCGCCACTTACAACCGGTGCGTCACCATCTGCCCTGGAAGATTTTACGGTTTCGTAATTGCAGAAGTTGAGATAATCTTCTAGTACCCCGGTCACGTACTCCATATTCCGGTAAATACTTCCGGCGATTCCCATATCGAAAGCACAATCTTCAAAAATGATAACCTGCAAGGAACTTTCCTTTTTATGGGGATGCCCTTCTGGCGTTATGAGAAAAGGTTGTACAAAGCCCTTATCATCCGTTCCAGGGCAAACTATTTTCTCTGCATGCATGGCCGTGGCATGTACATAAGGCCATACCGAAGGAAAAAATGTTCTCAAACTCTCATGCAGTAAAGCAGCCAACGTTTGCTCATGCTGCATAAAGTCTGGCAAATTAGTGTGCGCTTCAAATTTAGCGATAGGTAATTCCAACAACACATACCGACCGAAAGCATATTTACGGCTTACCTGGGAATCTTGCGTCGAATCTGCGGGATAAAAATTCTGCCGATTGAATAAATTAAATTCTTCTGTTATTCTGAAATATCCATGCGTATTAATCTCAAATTCCCCTTCCCACAAACTTACCTCATAGGTATTGTTGACCAACCTTGTTTCTATCATTTGGGTAAGTGCAGGTTTCTCGCCACAAAACTTTATAGTTGTGGCACTACGATAAGCGGCAACTTTCCCTTGCGTGTTATCCAATTGAACCCATAGTACGGGACGTGTTTTGTCAGAATCATCATAACCTCTTACCCCATAAGTTTTTCCTTTAAACACATGAATTTGTCCTACTACATATTTTTGAAACAAAAGCCCCTTGGGAATAATATCTAAAACCACCGAGCCTGTAGGCGTATTTTCCTGAACATATACCTCGCTCTCAAAATCAAAAGTAAAATTACGTAGGTCTCCTTTATTAAAATAGGTATTTGTTACAAAAGAATAACTTCTTCCCTTCTCCAGAGGTTCAAAAGTCTCCTCCTGTTTAACTTTGACCAAGCCCTTAACTTGTGAGTCTGGAAGCTGTAAATACTTTACCCATAAATTTTCCAAATTTTCGATAGTTGTTTTTTTCACATCCACCGCAAACCTTACTTCCTTCAATTTCAACTTCGACTCCACATCTTTCTCCGAAACATCATTGATACGCAAAATCTTAAACAAAGAATAGGCAATTGTATAGGGCGTCCTCTGCAAAACAACACCTAAAGACCGAACCGGTGAGTCTTTAAAAAATTGAATGTTCGCGGAAAAATACTCCCGAAACAAATATGGTGCTGCCAACACGTGGACCATTTCTGCCTTCCGGTAAAACGTCAAGGCTTCGGATAAGGTCTCCCCCGCATTAAAAGCATAATCATAAACCACAGCAAATCCTTCCGGCTGATGGGTATAAAAATTATGATTGTAAATTTCGCCTACCAGTTTTCGCAAAAGAATATCCGGATAATTCCAGTTTACAGGGTCCGGTAGCTTGTTAGGGTCTATTTTATTTATAACTTTCTGCGTTTCTTCTATAAATTCCTTTACCGCCCATTTATCGGGATTATAAATAGAAATGTTTTTCGTCATTAAGTTAATAGCCGGAAGTGTAAGCATAAGCGAATCGCCTAGGTCGGTGTTACTATGATGACCCCTTAAAAAATAACTGGCAAAAGCCCGGCCCTCATCTCTCCAAATAAAATAATACTGCTGGTGCGCGGTAATGGCATGTGTTTCTTTTTCCTCAATACCCGGATGCATTTCAAATGCCGAACGTACTGAAGATTCAAGTTGTTCCTGGGGCCCCGAAACTACAGCCAATTGACAATTAATTTTCAGTCGACGGAGAATATTGGATAAAATAAGATTATTGAAATTTCCCGCCTTAATTTGATCTTCATAACTCATGACAAGTATAAATCCGGTATTGTCAAACCAATCTTTGCTCAATTCGAGAGTATTTCTACCCTCCAATAAATCGTACGAAGACGTAACAAGAATATTCCCAATTATATTTTCAGGCCGCAGTGCAGAAAATGTCTGAACAGTAAAATAGTGAACATCAAGTAATTGATCAAGAGTTTTCCTTACCCAATCCACACAGTTGCTATAATAGCTGCTTAGCTCTGGCTTACCTTCCCTATCCACTTCCGGAAGATTCCGTTCTGGCAATAAAACCAAAACATGCTCTCCATTATTTAATACCTCCGTTACCCTGTCCCAGATAGTAAGTATAGAAACCTCTGCGTCTAATCCCGATGGTATCACATCCTTTCCTTTAGGAGGGGCACTCAGCATTTCCCGCAGGTCAATCATGTCGCGCGTAACGTACGGAAGCTTTAACAGGCGCAAATACCCTTTACCACTCATATCCGGGAAAGAGAGGTTTTTTATTTTTTCCGTATCTAATATGCTGGTAATGTCTACAGACTTACGGGCAGTAATAAGTCGCTTTTCAGTAAATGGAGAATTTATAAAATAGCGCCAAAGGCGCTCAAACTGATTCAAGTCAAAGTCAAGGTCTTCCGCCCATTCTATCGGCTTTTCCTTTTCTTCCTCTTTTTCCAACTCCAGGAATTGGAAAAACAAAACTGTTTCCTTTAATACCAACAACGTCAGCAAAACAATGCCAACAACAAGGTCAAGTGCTAATTTCTGATACAAATACGGAAGAAGTGCTATCAATATTATAATGCCAACTACATTGATAAAAGAAATCCACTCCTTAAGCCAGGTAAATCGTTTTAAAAGAAACCCCGGTTTTCCTAAACAATAAAAGGTCTCCTCAATTGGAAGAATATTATCTCCCTTTACTAAATCAAGCAATGCTCTGACTCCCCACTTTAGCAGATTATACGACAGGAGAAACAAAAGCACCAATAGAAAAAAAACAAAGCTCTTAATAACATTCAGAAATGGAGCTATGCCAAGAATAGAGGCAGCGAGGTTATTGACCCAGTCGAGTATTGGCATTCCGTAATAAATAAATAATGGAATGGCTGTCATGCAAAACAAGAAGGAGAAGAACACAAAACCCAGGTTCCAAAAACTTCGGGGGGCAGTTTTGTAATTGGGTTTTTCTACCAACCAGTTCATTAATATGAAAAGAAGCGGATACGCAATGTATGAAAAGATAAAATTGAGGGTATCAGACATATTATATCTTCTGTCTTATTTCTTTTTATAAATTAAATCCTCCACCGAAGTAACCGAATTTGCCATCCATTCATTTTGTTCATCGCTTAGTTGATACAATTGAAAATTCACCGGATTTGCTTCCATCAGTTCAGTCCGCACGTCCGCCAGGTAATTTTTCTGTAGGCTTTGATGTGCCTTATTTTGCTCCAGGTGCATCTTCCATTCCACAAGATTTAGATGATTGTTCTCGAGGAATTTAACCGCAGACCGGTTATACTCTTTTTGGAACTCAAGGCGATCGAAATTTCTTTTTAATTTCTCAATCTCATCTTCAAGAATTACAATATTCTTATTTAGAAGACGTATCTCGTACAAGCATTTTACATAAGTGAATTGATGCTGATAATAGTCTTCTACCCTTCTAAAAAAACCAAGGGCGGCAGAAAATATGGCCGATTTAATTAGGTCCGCAGCCTTCCTTGTTTTCCGGATATAAAACCATAAGCAAAAAAGATAGGATAAGGCGAACAGGGTTGGCCCGAGCCAACCTAACTTCAGCCAAACAACAAATTTTTCATAATTTTCTGTGGCCCCCAGCAAAAGGAAAGGAATAAGTATTAATACTAAAAAAGTGAAGGACCAGCTTTTCTCAGGTAATGCGTCAACAACCTTGTCATATTTTTCCCTAAGTTCAAGAACAGATTGCATAAAAACATTCCACGTATCAAGTGGATTTTCGAGTCCAACTTGTAACTCTTTTTTCTGCTTTACTTCATTACGGATAGATTCCAGTTTCACCTGAATTTCTTTTTCAGATTGGTAGGAAAATGTCAACTCCGGCTTAGGAATTATCCCCCGCAGAAATTCCACTCGCCTGATAAAGTCCTCTCTTCGTGTTTCTGACGTTTTTTTGACACCAGCCACAATTCGGTCAACATATGACTGAGTTACTTCCCGGGTGGAATCATTATACCAACAGGGGATCTCCCATAATACCCCGGTATTCAAATTGTCAAAACGGGGAAAGTCGATCTTAATTTCAGAATTGTAAAGAATAACGTTTCCCTGAACAGGCATGTTTATCTCCAGTGCCTTTTCGACTACATGCGCATTCCATCTCAACTCCTCAAGTAACTTTTTTTTACCTTCCGTATCATTTTGCAACACACGAAAAAGAATAGTATCATTTGTGCCCAGTATTTCCTTAGAACCTGACCTGGGATGGAGATTGTAGATGGTTAGCAGAGAACTGTCCCAAAGAAGTTGGTCCTTTTCCGGTTTATCATCATATGTTTTATACCTAAAGAAACGGTCTGTAGAAGGGGATAGTAAACGAGGGCCTTGACTTAAATCCTCGTCAATGTTTTTTTTATGGCCGGCACTTAAAAGGGAGTAGAGTTCATCCTTGCAGTCATAGCGATTATCTATCGCCACAATTGTTTTCTTCCAATTTCTAACTATCCCTTCCCCGGCGAAATCCTTTAGCGAACCCAAAAGTGCGTTTGCCCGTTTTACCAGGTTGTCACTGCAATCAAGATGATTCTCATAGCATAAAAAAAAGACAATTTGTACATCCGTAGACTTATAGATCAAGCGATGCATCCACCAGCGCCTTACATCCATACTAATTGCCTCTGCCCGCTCCGAAAAACTACCGTGTATTGCAGAAGATACCAGCAACTCTCCCTGTGACACTTGCTTATTAAGTAAGAAAGAACTTTCTATACCTTTAAGTTCAGAGATCGTATTTAGAAGCAGTGTAATCATCATTCAACCGGTTCCGGTTAAGCCTTTGGTTTACGGGTATCTATAATTTTATCCCACATCTGTATAGTAGTAGGCTCAAGTTTATTATAGGTTTTTCCAGCCTTTTTCAGTGTTTCAAAAAACTCAAGATACTCCTTCTGAGCATCTCTTACTTTTTCCTTGCCAAAAATTGTAGCATAAAACGCTGATATATCGTCAGCATAGTCTTTAAACAGTAGTTCGGCTAACCTTTCGGAATCAGTGCTCTTTTTTTCAGAGATGATTGTGGCCAATACATCCAATATGTTTAAATCCTTGTCCTTAAACTCAATTTTTCTCGAGCCTGTGTAAAATTTGCGCTTGCTTATACTTTTGGCATCTGAAGATGTATCCAAATCCTTCTTCGCTTTGATGCTTCCCTCTTTCAATAACTCATCCACTGCTTCAGGATTATCCAATAAATAATTAAGTAAGCTGTTAAACGTGCCGCTTACCGCCTTACCATATTCATCCCTTAAAACAACAAATTCATCCCCCACAAATTGTTTCCATCCAAAACCCGATTCTGTTTCCCCCGAAGGACTATGAACAAACTCATCATAAATAAGCCCTAACAGAAATGTTTCCCTTGCAAGAATATCGCTTACCTTGTTAAACCCAACGCGCACTTCAGGAAGATATGATCTTTTGTGCCAGCGCTTGTCAAGATGGGGAGTGAAAAATTTCATTACATCCTTATCCTTTCCATTCTCCGAACTACGCTCCGACAAGTGAAGCTTCCTTATCCTTTCCTTATACACCTCAAAATACGTTCCGATGGCAAATTTATTTTCCGGATCGTTGTCGTTAAAGGCCTCTACTTCATCAATAGTAAAACAAACTGTACTGTTAGCGTAAACAATGGCGTAGGGATCAAAAGCGTTATCCGCAACTATTTCACCATTCATACTCGTTTGGGAAGGCAAAGAAGCGGCAAGTGCCTCGTTAACTCCCCAAAACTGAAATTTAGTATTCTCTTCGTGGCGAACATCCGGGTTCAGTTTAAGCAAAGGCGTATCGGCCCTCAAGGTAATACCATTGATTCTGCTTGAAACATACTTTTGTATGTCCTCATCCTCATATTTACCATTAAGTTCAGCTTCTTTCCGGAGGGCCTGTAACAAATTCATGTTAATCTGTGGATCCGTTTTCAGTTTTTCTGCGCCAAGCGGAACTACTTGCTGCTTGAATTTTTCTACGCTATCCAGCAACGCATTTTTTTGCTTACCTGATTTTTTATTTGATCGGTATGTTTCAATAAAAGTGTCATAGATCATATAAAAAATGCCTTCCAAAACTTCTTTTGGCAGATCCTGGTCATCATAGAAAGGCTTGCGTTCCGCCCAAATTTTTTCCTTGTATCCGTTCAACTTAATCGTCTCCCGCTCGGTCTTTCCCTGAATTAATACTTCGGAATAATTTTTATCAGATAAAACAAATGAATTCGAGCTATCAGCAGGTTTGTGATGCTTGTTATTCAAAACATCTGCTTCATCCAATAATTCAGATTCCAACTTTACAATATTATCGAAAAAACTTTCGAGCAGAGAATTCATAATACTAATACCGCCAGTCAACTCCTCCAAAACCATTTCGAGCGTCTTTTCCTTCGCGTATTTGGAAATATTGGTTTTTTGACGCTGTGCTTTTTGCACGTACTCCTCTGTAAATTGCTTATACTTATTTTTCACTGCAACCTTTTTCAACCAATTCTGTTGCTTGGCTGCACGAAGTCTGTCCACCGCAGATTCCTGTTCGTCCGTACCTGGGTCATCGTAAGAGCTTTCATATTTTTCAATCGCTTTCTCAAGCCCCTCCGCTTCCGTTTTAATGAGGGCCAATTTCTTTTCAATCTGCGATTGCAGGTCGTACAATATATACCGGATTGCTACCGGATGCACCGGGTCCGCACCTCCGCTGAATAAATTGGTTAAATCCACTGCATTTTTGCGAATGGTTTCCTTATAATCTTTATCGGGCAGAATTGTAGAAGTGACATTTACTTTGATGGTATGTACCAATTCGAAAACGTAGGTTTTAAAATCACTTAAGTTTCTCTCGTAAGAGGCAATTTCATTATCAGCCTGCACCGGTTCCTTTAAACTTTCAGTTTCAAGCTTCTTACCGGTAAAATATTTGTATTTAGGCGTATTCTGCAATTGCTCCTCTATAAATTTCTCAATGCTACTTAAGAATTCACCCGATTTTGGGGCACCAATTTCTCCATTCTCTCTTTTTGCGAAAGTCTGATTATACAACCGTTTAAACAACTTACCCAAAACCTGGTCTTTGGCCAAAGACGGAATAGTTTGAAGATAATGCTCTCTTCGGTTCGGACGGGGATATTCCCTTCCTTGTAACTTGGCTTTATTATACTCATTTATCAAAATCATAAACCTTCTGTCGGTTTCACTCCATTGCTCCGAGATATTTCCGGCAATCCACTTTAGTGCACAAAAACGGGCCATATCATCAACAGGGTATATAAGGCGGCTTACTGCGCTTCCGCAAAAGCGTGCATAGCCATTGCTTTGAATCAGTTTAAGCAACTCGTTATTGGCTATAGACAGCGAGCGCTCTCCGGCCCGGCTTGCAGCTAGCAAAAACAAGGTCTCTTCTACCTGTTTATAATAAGGGATAATGCCTCCGCCTAAGTTCTTTTTATCATCACCATCCCGATCAAACAGAAAAACAAAATCGTACGGAATATTGCTTTTAGGTAAAGCCCTGTTTTTATCAATTAAAGACTCTTTAACATCGAACTCAAACTCCAATTTAAAACTGTCGGTATCTATACCGTTGTAGTTGTATTTATAAACGGCTGCTAACTCTTTGATAGCTGCAAAGCCATTGGCCTTCATATTTGTCTTTTGATTTACGCTTAAATCGCGAACATTATTCTCGTTCGATTCGGTAATTATACTTGGCAGAATAAACAGTCCAAAAAGATTGAATTTTTCGATTCCTCTTTCAGTAAGCAACGTACGCATAATGGCCCCCATTTGCAAAAAAATACCGGAGCCGGTACCACCCGCTAGGGTACATACGATAAAAACCCTGGGTGTTACTTTAAAAACATTTTCATCTCTAACAAACAGGTTGGCAATTTGGGAACTCAATTTCTTGAGCTTCCCTTCACGTATGGCAGCGCGTAAAGCAAGTCGACTTATAACACGAAATTGTGCCGCGCCCTGTGTAAGGTTATGCTCATCAAGCAAGGGCGAATCGGGAAACCATTCCTTTGCTTGTTCATCTACTTTTAGATAGGTGCCTACTTTCCGGTCGGTGCTGGTTTGGAAAATATTCTCCGGCTTAATGTGCTTCAACTCTTTAATGTCGTTTACATCCGTATCAAAGCATGCCACGAGCAAATTGTCGCGCATGTTGCCCGTTATCCTGCTGCTTACCTCATTAACAATTTTACAGCCGGTGCCTCCTAAACCAATAATAATCGTAGGTGTATTCATAACTGTTTTTTTATGGAATGGTTATTTTGTAAAAATCAATATAGTCGTTTTGGGTAACAGTAATTACATCCCCGTCAATAATCTGCTCGCCTTTGGAAGGTATCTTATCTTCAACATTCTGATAATGCTCTAACCGCTGACCGTTTCTACGCATAGTGCTTTTACTCAGGCAGTTTTCTTTTACTAAAACAATCGAACTGGTACGGGTTGCTTCAAGAATTAGTGATCCAACCGTGGTTCTTTCCGGTATTATAGGTATCAGATAGCGTGAAATTATTCCGGTTGGTAGTTTTCTTAAAGCACCGTAATTGATGCTTCGTTCATCCTCATAAAACTGAGAAACCCGTTTTGTCTGAATATAACTCCCTCTTCTAAACCGAGGCTTCTTAAACAACAGGATAATATAGAGCAGAAAAAGGATCAGGAAGAGGATGAATAATAGCAACTTCAAACAGCGCAAATACCAGGGTTGATCGGTTTTTAAATTTATTTTCCATTCGCCTTCAATCGACTCGTAATTCGGATTTTTAGATTTTGCCCTATATTTACCTGCATACGTTCCCTCGCGCATAAAGCAATTGCATAAATTCTTTTTTAAGCATATCCGGTAACCAGACCCAACGACTTCCACGTCGAACGAAGTGCCCATAGGCGCATCAAACAAGACAAGATCAAAATCTTTTGGATCCAGAGGTTGCCCGGTCTGACGTACATATAAAAAGCCCTCTGAACAGATTTTATCTACAAAAGTACTTAATGCAATATCAGGGAACTGTATTTGCCCCCCGGGTACTGTGTCGGTCTTACCACTTATGTCGCAAACCTTCCTAATCAAAACAATTGTTTTTAGCATCTTGTCCAGGTAGCCGTCTTTTATTATCTGTATGCTTAACATAGAAGTATCGGCTTTAACCGGAACCATGCAGGTTAGCTTTCCATTGCTATAACCTGCCTCATAAGATTTATCGTTCGATTTTACAATAACCTTCAACGATTTCAATAACCCATTGGTATCAGTAATACCGGTAAGGTTTTTACCTTCCAACACCACCTCATATTCCTTTAAATCCTCGCAAATTTCATAAACACCATTTTCCGGGTCCTGACTTTTAAATTTTCCAACAAACCCCACATTAAATTCCAGTTCAGCAAAAGGCAGAATGCGTATTTTAGAAGGATTTACTCTACGGTCAAAATTTATTCTAATTTGCTTACCAGCCGGAATTAGCCCATTACCCGCTGGTTTTACATGATATAAAAACGAACTAATAAGCGCAATTAGTTCACCCACCGGGGGCGTTGCGTCATTACAATTTTGAAAATGTTCGCTGATTACTAAAGGAAAGGTTGATTTTAGATCCGTAACCTGCGGAACCGTATTGTAAAGTATTTCGTCCTCGTAATAAACAATAAATCCTTTCAGTGGAATCTCCGGCGTATATTCAATTGATTGGTCACCAACCTTTTTAAAGTCTCTATTTTGCGAGGTTCCCAATATCTCCTGAGTTACCAGCGACAAGTCTTTACTGAGCTCTTCAACATCACCATTCGTAATAGTATGCGTTACCACCAATTTATAATCCTTTAGTAGCGCGCTTTCTAAAGAAGAGCTAGCGCGTTCAGATCTTTCCCTTAAAGTTTGTATAAAAACTACGTTTGGCCGAATAGAATTATAAAAGGCGCTATACTCCTTGTCAAAATCTTTTGCTACATCTCCACCCTTACACCCTCTATATGTATTCCAATCACCCCATACACCATCCGAAAAAATAATCAGCCAATTATCCTTACCGTCATTTTTAAAAGCGGGAATTGCAGTTTTAAGCAAGCTAAACCCGTCGCATTGCTTTTGCTGCCATGCCTCAATCGCTCTTAAATCATCATGCGTATGCTTAATGGTTATCAAATCATTACCACGCACAATATAAAACTCATCACTATCATCTAGCACGCTCCCCAAAAACTGCAGGGCATAATCGGCTACTTTGTATTTCTCCCCGGTCATGCTTCCCGAATCATCCAGCACAAAAACAACCCTCCTCGAACTATTTGCCTCTTGACTAAATAGCGCTAAAAGTGCTAACATCAACAAAAGCCTGGTTACTTTAATCATGCGGGGTTAAATATCTATGTCTAACGGATAAAGAGTGTGTTGCTAAGCAAGGATAAGAAATTTTGTGGGGAAAAACGCTATGATTAGAAATTTTCCTGAAATGACTAATACATTAGATGATTACGATATAGAACTCGGTGGGGATCAAAGAGTGTTTCAGAAAAGTTGTTTGTTTTTCTTTTATTTGCTTCCAAGAAAAATACCCTGTTATTTATCAAATTGGGTTTATGTAAGTTTATTGCTGACTGACTAGGTAATTAAAGGAAGTAGGATAATATAGGATATATTTCATTTCTAAATTTTTCTTACTATTGTCTACAATAACTAATGACCTGATTATAATTTTATATTGCCTTTGCTTTATTCTTTTTAAGAATTTCAATGATCGCAAAACCTAATCAGCTTAATTCTTATTGACCTTTTTATAAATACTACAACCCAAATCCTTTAATCATGAAAAAAAATCTGTTTATTCTTTTTTTTGTTGCCTCACTTGTGAATGGCTGTAATACAGGCTCCAATAAGCCCTCCAGTGAAACAACCCAAAGCGATGGCCTTTATCACGGTACAATTAAAGCGGGTCACCTTGTTGCGTTAGACCACGCACCTTTATTTGTGGCAAAAGAAGCCGGCTATTTTAAGCAAAATGGCATCGATTTAGAGACTGTGGCATTTAGCAATCCTGGTGACAATAACACCGCGCTTGCAGGCGGAAGCATTCAGTTTTCAGCTAATCCATTCACGCTGCCCTATTTCGCTGTTAACAGCGGTATTAATATGCAGATCGTTTCTGCGGCAGGAGGACTCGGTGTGATTGAAGTTGTTATTCAGGGGAAATACAAAGTTACCAGTATTAGCGCCTTAATAAGCTATATTAAAGCACATAAAGGTAAAAAGCTGAAGATAGCAGTACTAAAGGGAGATACTCTTGAAATGATGATATACAAAATACTTACTGACAACGGGCTTACTTACGATGACGTGGAAATGATTTGGTTTAATGACCTATTGGCAATGGTTGATGCTTTCAAAACAAAACAGGTAGATGTCCTTAGTTTCCTTAAACCCTATTCAACCGATTTGATAGTGAATTACGGAGCTACCTCTATTGCTACCAATAGCGATGTGTGGGGAGAAGGAACGCCTAACTGCACAGTGGATATTATGGAAGATTTTGGAAAGAAATATCCCAAAACTGTTGAGGCATATATCAAATCCCTGAATCAGGGTTTCGACCTTATTGTAAACCAACCCGACAGTGCTGTTGCACTTTTGGAGAAAGGTGGCTATTTTAAGGTTGGCAAGGATGTCCTTTTATATGCATTTAAAAATCAACCAAAGAAGGTGACATTAAGGCCAAATGTTGCCGGAATGAATCAAGCTATCGATAACATGGTAACAATGGGCTACATAAAAAAGCCTACAAAAGAGGTTGTGAATTTACGCTTTCTGGAAGCGGCCTTACCTAATCAATAGAACCGATGCCGCGCTATTTAAAGAGCACATTATTCCATATTGCTTCAATAGGTTCGCTATTCTTGGTTTGGGAATTACTGTATAAGGCAGGATTTGATTGGATGAAGTTATTTCCACCGCCAACAGTTTTTCTTAAATCAATGTATGAAAGCGATTTCAAAATAGGCTACGGTTCGCAGACTGCTTCCGTATTTACATCAGTTACGGGAAGTATCTATCGCGTAATTATGGGCTTAATCGTTGCTACCCTGGGGGCCTTTATATTCGGCACACTATTCTCCTTAAGTTCAAACGCCAAGGCCTTTTTTTTACCGGTAATAAGGCTATTGGCACCTATCGCACCAATAGCGTGGATACCCCTGGGACTTTGGATATTTGGAATAGGCGACCAAACTGCAATTTTTATCGTCTTTATGGGTGTTTTCTTCATACTCACAATCTCGGTTGTAAGGGCAATTGAAACTGTTCCGCCCAAATTTTTGCAAACGGCATCTGTATTTGGCGCAACAAAGTTCCAAACTTTTTACATGGTAATAATTCCGGCAATAGTGCCCGCGGTTTTTACCAGCCTTCGAATAAACTTTCTTGCCGCATGGATGGCGGTGTTGGCGGCGGAAATGACTGGCCTAAGAGATGGTTTGGGAGCTATAATTATGACAGGGAGAAATCTCTTTAATCCGGAAATGATTGTATCGGGTATGTTTTTGATTGGGGTTACAGGATTTCTTTTTGATTCATTTCTTAATTTCCTTCAAAACAAATTTTTTTGGTGGGATAAAATTTAACTATGATCGAACTAAAGAAAGTTCATTTTGGTTACACAGGCGAAATTCTGATCTTTAAGGATTTTGATTTCAATATTGCAGAAGGCGAGTTTGTATGCATATTAGGAAGTTCCGGCTCAGGAAAGTCTACGCTCTTGAATTTGGTCTCCGGAATTCTGGCCCCGGATCACGGGAAAATTGAGCGTCGGCCTGAATTGGAAATTGGTTTCGTTTTCCAGGACTATTCGCTTTACCCATGGTTAGATGTGGAATCTAATGCTGCATTTGGACTGAAAATAAAGGGGATGGGAAAACAAGAGCGACTCGCCCAAACGCGTGGAGTGCTAAAGAATGTAGGGCTATTTGAGGCAAGCCATAAATACCCTCACCAATTGTCTGGAGGGATGAAGCAAAGAGTAGCAATAGCCCGGGCCATAACCAATAAGTCCAATTTGCTGTTGATGGATGAGCCGTTTGGGGCGTTGGATCAAACTACAAGAAATGAGATGCAGGCCTTTATCCGTGGAATATGGAGGGATTCAAAAGCAGGCGCCCGGCCTTTGAGCATTGTTTTTATTACGCACAACATAGAAGAGGCCTACCTTCTTGGTGAACGAATTTTAATTTTTAAAAAGGGAAAGCCCGTAGCGATAACCGAGAAACAACTGACGCCAAACACTAAACGCGACTTATTTACAGATGAATACGGCGTATTTAGAAGAGAAATTTTAGAACTAATATAATATACAAATATGGATAACACCGAACTGTTGCATAACTCAAGTAGTGAAAGTCAGGAAAACGGTAATAGTTTTAAAAAAATTCCGGTTTTCGAAACTGAAGATGAGGAAACCGGGTTAAAAAAAATAAATCTAAGTAAAGCTCTCCTCGAGGAGTACCGCGACAGGCTATTTAGACTCTCGGGTTTGGAGGAAATATACAAGGCTATTACTAGGGAAATCAGCAGTGTTGCTAATGTGAAATATTTGTTTGTGGAAAACTCCACTTTTAGTTCTGCAATAGGCAACAACCGACTTGATGCGTTTACCTGCGTAATGGACAAAGGAAATGGTCAGTTTCGAAAAAATGTTGCGAGCTATTTAAAACCTGTAATTGCAAAACTTCAAGAAAGACATCACGCACTCTTAGTTCATCCTGATTTTTGCAAAAGCCCTCAATCCGCCCGCGCGTACACTTCAGTTTTGAACCCTAAAGAACTCAAGTTTCTGGGAGACGCAGAAAAGTATGAGGCGGAATATCTAAATCTTAACGCAGATAGCTCTGAGAATGCGGTACCCCTTGATAAAGTAAAAGACGAAGAGTTTAATGAAGAGGGGGTCTATTCCTGTAATAGTAACATAAATATCCCCTATGACAATTTAGAGTCACAATCCCGCAAGACGAAAGCAACGAGTGAACCGGGTCAGTTACATATATTGAACCATAGCATTTATAATAGATATTTTCTCGCTCCACGAAGTGATGAAGAAGTTCCGGATGTAGAGGGGTGCCAAACAGTTTTTCTTTCCATACCTGTACTATCATCTTCTGGCAGCTTGGATCTCGATGGTGAGAATGAAGAAAAAAATTCCGAGGAACGCTTTAAGGGACAAGGAGCACTTTTTATTTTTTTGGTTTTAAGAAAGAACGATGAAAAGATATCCGAGGAAAAATTCGCTCAAGAACTTGACGCTACAATCCGGCAATTAGCTCTTAAACTACCCAGAATCGTGAAAACAATCACATTCGATTATGTTTTTAACATCGGATTAGAAAAGGCAAAAAGAGCTAAAAACGAAGCGATAAAATCCGCAAAGGCCGCGATTATGGCAAGAAACATGAGCCACAATATTGGTAGCCATGTCATTTCATATTTAAACGCACATTTGAGCAATGTAGAGGCCGTTTTGGATATTGGCGCTTTCAACGATATTGTAAAACGTACCCATTCTAGCGATGGCAGGATTAAACTGCAGTTCACCGATTCGGAACAAAAGGGAGACTTTGACGATGAAATGGTGCAGTTACCTTTTTTGTTAGGCCTGGGCAAGTTTCTGGGATATTTGCAGGAGAGGCAGGATTTCATTGCCTCTATTGCTACGGACCATATTCCGCCAAGTTCCGGTGTTAATTTGAAAGATTTTGTTTTAGATGGATTTGCATGGGATAGTCGCCAAAAGCGCCATGGAAAGGAAGTTAAACAATACTCTAATATTCTTTTGGAATACATTGCCAAATCTGAAGGGATAACCAGAGAAAAGCTAAAGATATTTTTCAACAATCAGGATTTGGATATCCCCATATTAGCAGATAACTCCAATGTAAGGGGAGTAAATGTGGCGCTGCCGGGAGGTATTATGGGAAGACAGGCATTATATTCGATTTTCGAAAATATTATACGGAATTCTGCTAAACATGCCAAAGCAGAAAAAAATGAGTTTCATCTTCATATTGAGGTTAACGAATTTAACAAGTTTGAAAACTATGAGTTCTTTCGTTTCAGTGAAGGGGAAACGAAAGGAAAAGAGCGCCAAATTGAACAAGTTTGCTTAAGTGATTTCAAAAATTATGAAGACACTTACTATAGCCTGATAGTAAGGGATCATTTTGGTAATGCTAATGAGGAAACTCTCACTAAGGTATTGGAGGGTGTAGAAAAGGAAATGATAAACGCCGACTATTCGCTAAATGAACAGGCCAAAGGGTTAAAAGAGATGAAAATATCTGCGGCCTGGATACGCGGAAAATCGGTTGCTGCTGAAAACGAAAGATTCCCCTTTTTATTGGCAGGAAGGTTAAAAACAACTAAAGAGGAGGCATTATTATATTGGATAGAGGATAGGAAAGGCAAACAAGTTGGCAAGACTTTTCGCTCCAAAGAGTATATCACATTACTGACCGAAATCAATCAATTACAAGAACAATTAAGTTCGCTCACTCAAGATGAGAAAAAACAGCTGGTTCCACACTTGTCTTTCCATATTCTCCTTCCTAAATCATTTAAAGTTATAGTGATTTCTGATAAGCTTAGCGAAGAAGTTAAGGTCTTACTAAAAAAACATGATTGGCAGGTTGTTTCATCTTGGGAGGTAGAAAAAATACAGAATTTATATTCATCCATATACATATTGGATTCAGATCTCAAAGAAAAATTGGCTGATGCAGTTTACTCATTTGGCGTCAGCGACATCAAGGATAGCAAAGAGCGCATGGTCAAATTGAAGAAATATAAACCAATTGATTTTCGGGCGAACCTGTTTTCAAAAAGAATGATCGAGGCCAAAGTTACCGAAAATACCATCGAAAATTACTTATTAAAAGATGGCGATGGTGCTACTGAAAAGCTGCATGATTTATTTGTTTATCTTTATAATAAGATAATAAATATTAATTTTAATATTTCAACTAAGGATGTTTTAATTAAAATTGAAGATAAGGATAAACAAGTTAAGGAACCGATGACCGCATTAGCAAAGGCACAAATAACTCAGGACCTTCAAAAAGATTTGCCAGGACGGTCAAACCTGCATGAGATTTATTTTGGAAAGCACTTGAAAATTAAGGATTTAGATACTATCAGAGAGAAATCAAAGGCTGCGTTTCATTATGCAGAAAGTATCACCGGCGATAATTCAACCAATCGTTTGTTAAGAAGTGAAGACAAAGACGATATGTGGTTTTTTAAAATGGCGGAATCTGCCCTATCCCAGGTATTGATAATAGATGAGCGCATTTGGGATGATATTGTGGTACCTGAAAAAAATAAAACACTTAACATACCTGACGAAAAGGTAAAAATTCTTAGAGCCAAACACATATACATAGCTAATTTGGACATTATTGCGGCCGATAATGAGAAAGCTAATTTGAACATTACTCAACCCGATAATGAGAAGGTGGGGAAAAAGGCCAGACTGCGATCAGTGAATTCTGATAATAAGATTGAGGAAACTTTCGAAATTACTGCAGATAAAGACACAAAGAAGTTGGTATTTAAGCCACTTATCGATAGTAAACCCCAATTCTCATTTTTGCTAATCCACCAGGGACTTTTAGACAAATTGTATACCCACTTGCTCCCGGACTACTATGGAAATATTACTGAATTTTCAAATCATTTTAAGGGGGTTAAACTTATTGTGCACTCTGGCCGTTCGAGACCCTCAAGGGAGCAACTGCCTACGTGGGTACCTTTTTTAAGTTTTAGTTCCGTAAGATTCCTATTAGAAGATAGTAAATATGCGCTTACCGAACAATTATATGCTGCTCACCCCCTATTAATATAATAATATGCATTATATATTTACAGCTAAAAGTGATTTATTAAAATGCTTAACTAAGGATTCAACCCCATTAGCGGGTAAATCTATGGCGCTATTTTCCGTAAGTAATCTAGTGGAAAATTTGAACGAAAACGAAGCTTTGGAACACAAAAAATATTATACCGACAGTTTCGCCATCAGCTTCCCGGGAAATGAAAGTTTACTCGCTGCTATCATAAAATCAGATAAAAGCATTTATACAGATGATAGCTTATTCCAGTCGATAAAAGAAGATTATGAGAAATTGCCGGTTGCCAGTAAACCCGAGGTTAAAGCAATAAGAAAAGTAACTTGTGGAGAACACAAAATTTACTCATGTCCGGCTATTGATAAGGAAGGTAAAAGGGATTTTATTACCTGTTTGTTAACGGATATATTTAATAATGATGTGTCAACAGAAAAGAATATAAATCTAATTCTCCACGGTTCCGACATATTTTCTACCCATCTTCGCTTTGAAGAAAACCTGGATATTGAGAAAAACATGAATTTGCTGAAAGCAATGAATCCACTGTTACCAACTTCACTTCTGGATAGAATTCGAAAGGTATATATGTTTAATCATGCGAGTAATCTTGATAGCTTTTATCTTTTTTTTGACCAACGTAAATCCTCTCCTAATTGTATTGAAGAACTTCTAGTTTTCATTGAAAACCCGACAGTCGCCAAAGATTTCGTTGAGATGAAGGATAATTTGAACTCTTATATCGCAAGCCAGGATAAACAACCTTTTGATAAGTATGACCCTAAGTTTTTTCATGACTTCAAGGTGAAACAAGTTAACTAAACATGAGTACTCCTGAAAAAGGTAAAGTTTATAAGTACCAAGATGGTGAATTACGTCTGCTCAGTCAGTTATTTGAAATCAAGACGGCTTCGATTGAGCTAAGTTGTGAATCAGGGGATATTAAAATTATTAAATGCGGTAAGGATTCATTATATAATATTTGTAAAGAGATTAGTTTAATATTTATAGCATGTAATTCTGTCAGAAGTTATTTGGTAGAAGCTAATACCGAAAAAAAAGAGACCGAAAACTATATTGACTTTATTGCAAAACTGAGAAACATTCGGTTCCCGATAATAACGGTATCGGATTTTAACCTGCTCAATTACCCCGATTCCGCAGAGTCTTCAGGTTCCGATGGCGGAGTGTATAGTCTTACCCACACAAAATTTCTTCAACGCCTTGACATCGACAAGCGCATTTCTTTTCTTGACGGATCCATTTGGTATCGCTTAACATCGATTGAAAGCATACTTTCAAGCCAAGGAAATTGTTTAATCGAGCTGTTTACCTATTATAAAAAGGTGTTTGATGCCGACCCCTTAGCCTTTTCAAAATCAGCTACAACAGAATATCAGAACGTTTTATCCAGGATACAGGAGCAAAACTACCTTGTGCATTACGAAGGAGGACATTCTAATTACGTAGTGCCATTCGTAAGCCATTCCGAAACGGTTATTGGCGATAAAATCAACGCCTTCTTTAAAGATGCCCATAAAGTAAATTACCTAAAAAAGGCTGTGGGCGATGCTGGATTGCTGAAATGGAAAATTTTAATTGTCGACGATAAATTTTTTCTGAATACAGCAGAAAAGAATGGAGACCTTGATAAGAGTCGGTTCCTGACCATTCATGCACACGAACGTGTTGCCCAAAACCCCGGCGAGAGCAGGGTATTCGTATTGAATCAGTTCGGAAATATTGAACTGCACATTGAAGGTTGCAAAACCATCCAGGATGCCGTTACCAAACTCTCTACGAATAAGGGAGCATTTGATATTATTATGCTTGACTACCTGTTGGGCCCGCTTACCAGCAATAAAAACGATGAACGAAGAGATTATGGACACCGCCTTATTAAAGTGTTCAATGATATTTTCAAAGGAAGCTCTTATAGTAAAGGGGAAAGAGAAAAATATATTGCAGGCAAATATGGATTGGATAACCTGGGTTTCACGGTTATTGAGGACAACCAGGTTCCCTTCGGCAGATTTTGGATTTACCCCATCTCCGTTCATAACGCTGCCTTGTTAGAAACATTGAAGGCCGAAGGTATTCCGTTTACAAACCCCAACTGGCATATTTCCCGCGGAGGCGATCCGGTTAATACACCGAACCTGTTTCTATACAATCTTTTAAAGATGATGGAAACCCAGGTGAAGGAAGTTTATCTTGATTTTAAAAGCATTTTTTGTTTTTTTCAGAAGTACCACCAGGAAATCAGGAAATACACCTCCTCCCACCAACCATCCTTACACTCCGTATCGGTTTTTGATAAGGGAAGCGATATACACGTGGAGCAGGAAATACTACATGAGGTATCTACAACTTCTGTGGCTGGCCTTGAAAAATACACCCGGGTTGCCTTAAATCGGTTTGTGTATGAATTCGGCACCTTTGAAATGCTGAAACAGGATGCGGATAAAGGCAGCTTGCTGGCAGAATCCATGGAGCAAATCAACAATCCCGACGCTGAGTTATTGTTCAGCCGTATCCGTAAACTGCTTTATATGCTTGCCTACCGCAACTATAATCACTTGTCGGAACTGGTTAACTCCATTTATGCCATTGAGGAGTTATACAAAAAGAAAACGAATTTGTTGCAGGAAGTTGTCATTGATTTCCGTGAGTTTAGATCAGATATCATTAGCCTTATAAACAGAAAGTAATTTCTTTTTAACTCTAACCTACACATGAAAGCTAACCGGTTTTTTAAGGAAAGCGGGCATCCATCCGACGACAACTACCGGTACGAACTGCTCAGTTTCGAAGATGATGCTAACCAGCACTGGCCTAAAATATATCTTGATTTCAGCGCAGAACGCATTAAATGTTATCTGCAATATACAAGCGAGGACAAGAGAAGTAAGTTAGAAGACTTGTCCAAAAAGGACAGCAAATTCTACAAGCAACTTAAGCAAGCCACAGCCGATGCCCGGCCTGTTGTGGATATTGTCGACGAGATATTTACAATTAGACTGCGCTCTGACCGCGATACGGAACGAAGCCTAAATCATTTAATTTTTGAAGGTAGCTTTGCAGATAGCGTAATTGACAGGGTGGGTAGTAACTCTTATCATGAGTTTAAAGATTTTGTAGAAAAAGCAATTCGACATAAGCTAAAGATTGAATTTCCCTCGCCTACAGTTAAGGAAGACATGAATACTTCGTTACTTCTTTTTTACTTTTTCTACGAAGAATTTGAGAACACAAAATTATTCCGCTCGCATCCCGACTATGACCTGGTGCATCAGACTCTACATAACTGTTATGTATATCGTGCCTTTCTATATAAGGTAAAGTTCTTACAATACTATCGCCTGTTAGTGGCTGGGAGAGATGCAAATGTTTCGGACTTATTTAACAGTAAGGTATCTTTCCGCTTTATTGAAAAAATGAGTTCACGTTTCCCATTTTTATCGATTTTTTTTGAGTATCCGGACGAAGTTGCAAAGAATAACGAATTGAACGATGAGACTGACTTGACCGAAGTAGTAAACGAAAATATTTTGAAAGATGAGTTTGTGTTTGTGCTAAAGGAATGGACCAATATAGCCTGCAGCGATGAATATGTTGAAAAAATGGGCGCGAATAACATAAGTGACAAATCCCATTTTTTTAAAAATCCGGAAGAGGAAATAAAAGCCATAACCAAGGCTACGCGAGATTTATCAAAAATTTTGAAACGCAGCGAACTTAATACGGGCCGCGAATCGAAAACATCCGGAGATATAAAAGATGATCTCCTTCAAATAGAAGATAAATCAGTTAAATATCTCTTGAAGCGCTACAACGTAACTAGCGCAATGAATATTGATACCGGAAACAATAAACTGATTTTTATATTGTCTTGTTTATGTCCTTTACTCCCTGTCTTTTTTTCTTTGGCCCTGTTAAAAAATTCGGGGCATTGGTCAGCCGTAGTTTTTTGGATTGTAATAGCCATATGGCTGGCAGGAGGGGGGATTTTTTTGCTGTTAGAAGTCTTTGGTGATGAAACAGTTGGTAGGCGCGTAAAAGTCAGGTGGGACAAAGCCGGAATAGTATTGCCTTACTTTACAGTATTGTTTCTGCTTCCGGTAATATTGGTTTGCTGCGAATTTTTGACGTGTATTTTTTGGATTGGACTTAGCTTTTGCGCAATTACTTTTGTGCTATTAACCTATAAACTATCAGCCAGGGAGGGCACACACCGGGCTTTTTCGTCAATTATAAAATTACTTTTCCCCCGCTTATTAATTGCAATAATTTCAGGTTGGGTATTGTTTGCATCTGCTACCGAGTTCATCTCAACGGAAATGAAAAAAGAAGGCGCTGATATGCTGCTGGGCACTATCGTATTGGCTGTGACCTGGGTTTTTATGTTCCATGAGGTAAGAAATATTGCACCTTATTATTCCCTGGATGACTCTTTGTTTAAGGAACTTTTTCCGGACCTGCCTAATACAAAATCATTATCGAATAAGATCAGGCAACTTTTAAAAGACACTTTTAAGACCATTTGGCTACTATTCTTCAGTAGAATAACTTTGGTAGTTAGCGCCTCGTTCATGATTTCATTCTACATAGGCGCCTTTTTCCATATGACTTTTATAGCTGATATAATGCAGCAGCAGGATAACATTATAAACCAGTTTGATGAAATAAAGAAAACGGAGGAACAAAGCGCCGGCCTAACAGGCCTGCGGGAAAGCATCACCAATGTAACCGATTTTTTAGAAAATCAATTTGACTTAAGGAAAGAGTTTGCAGTTTGGCAAGCAAGCGCAATGGTTAGAATAGTTGAGCGAAACAATACTATCGGATTTACCATTCCTTCCGATTTCAAAATTAAAACTGAGGCGGAGAAAACGGTATATGTGGTAGGCAGAATTACAGGAAACGATACCATCCATCGCCAGTTTTTGGATAAATTGACTAGGGATGATATTGCATTATTTAAAACTTTGGGCCAGGATAAACTGCGAAACATTGACTCATCCTTGTATTACCTGAAATCTGTTGCAGGTATCTATACTAGGGTTGATTCCCTGGGAGCTGCCAGTAAGTATAAATTGCTGGGACAAAATTACCAATTGGTGGATAGCATCAATCAGTTACTTAAGGATACAAGCAAGCTTCAAAAACTATATGGAGAATTAAAATCATTCAATGGAAACGGTGACCTTGACGATATATTTATAAAGATAGATACCCTGAGTAATAATATTATCTCCCGACTGTTACGCACACATGCAGCATCCTTGGAAAGAGAAAGCACGATAAAGGCCGAGGTTGAGCATACCAGAAATTTAATGTCAGATTACGATTTTCTTTCCGGCAATAACTTGTCATGTCAACAACATAGCCTATGTAAAAATGTATTTAGTTCAATTAAAGACAACCATTACGTTATAAACATATTTCCTGGTTGGGCCTCACCAAGGTTTATTATTTTTCCGAGAATGCTGGTATACCAGGCATTATTTGCTATGTTTTTTGGAATTTTCTCACAGTTAGTTTTGCAAGATAAATCTATTACAGAATCACTTTAAAATTTTATATTATGAGCCAAGCCAACGAGAAACCGAGTAATAACCCTTTTATTAAGGGTGCTCCATCGTTTAACAAACTTCTTTTACATTTTGCGGTTATTGTCCTGTTATTTTTGGCAATTGTGTTAGCTTTGGCACCGGCGGCTATGTTGTTTTTGCAGTCCGGAGGATTTGTAGGTACTTCTACGCCAACCAATACAGCTAATTTACTGCTTGTAATTTTACCTCTGGTAATAGTATTGGTTTCGCTGCTTGCTATTGTTTTTAATCTTTTAAAAATGCGCCACCAACAAAAAAAACTTGAGCAGCAATTGGAAGAATTGAAGCTTACTAATGAGTGGAACAGCAGACTTTTAAATGTTCCACTAATGGCGCTATGTTTTGACAATATAAATAAAATTACGGAAATTGAGTTCGACAATCCGAAGCACGGTGACGCTAATAAAGTGAAGATTAAGATGGAGGATATCAGAGAAAATGTCCTTACTGCTTTAAATCAACAAAAGTTTCCTGCCAATCCGGGCACAGACCAGTTGGCAAAATAGGAGTTTTCATTACGAATGCACATTGCCGGTGCATAGCAAAATTGAGTTAAATAGGCCCCCGCTACCCCTCTCCTCCCACATAAAGCACCCTACCCACCAATTTAGCGGGTAGTGATTCAAGGGGGCTGACCATTAAAACCTTAGAAGGTTCACTGTCAATGTATACCGAAAGCGCTCCAAATAACGGATCAATTACTCCCTCGGTACTACCCTCTTTCAATAGCTTAATCGCTCTGTAACAAACTTGGTCGACGAAACTTTGGGATAAACTTATATTAAGTTTAGGAGTTTTAATGATATTCTGTCAAATTTAGCCGTGCTGCGGTTGTCTGGGAAACCACTTTTATTGAAAAATTGATTTTAATCCGTATTGATTTAATTTCTAGACAGAAGGGTATCTAAAAAACGGTTGAAATTATGCAGGATTAAGAGATATAATACCAACAGGTTAACCTTTACTATCATATCTCTTCAATAGCCATAACCGAGCCGGAACCCGGCATTTTAAAATACTGATTCACTCTGCCATAAACCTGTTTCTTCTTGCCATCGTTTGGCACTGCACTGCTGGTAACTACGAAAATACTTCCGGATGCATCTGTGAGAGTATAAAACTTTACAACAAGTAGGTTGGTTCCGTCGGAAGTTGTTCCCTCTAGGCAGACTTCCTTCCCTTGAAAATCATCGGGAGCATCGTAAAGTTCCTTTATTTTAGGGCAGCCGCTTATCCCGTTTGAACAGCCTTTACAGCCAGCGAATAATAGGCTTGAGGATAGCAATAGCATTAAAAATACTTGTTTCATAGTGTGGGAGCTTTGGTATTGCAATATAAATTAATTGTCAATTTTTGTAAATTGTTGAATGGATTAAAAGAGCCGGCTTTATAGTCTTTCCCTTGGCTCACCTTATCGCTATCCAAAAATTCTATGCAAATGCATTAAGAAATAATAGCAAAGCCATTCTGTTAAAGCAGCAATGGGTATACCAGCCATTAGCACCATGGCAATTAATGGGATGCTCTTCCATTTCGGCATTGATTGCATGAACTCCCCGTTCAAAAATCTGATAGTATATTCCAAAGGATACTTCCAAACATTTAAAGCCAGTGATACCAAGAGATCAATTATTATTTGAACAAGGGTAAAAACAAATGCGAAAAAACTGGAAAGGAATTCTTTCAAAAAGTGTTGAAAGCTGAAATCAAATCTGTCCCAAAATGCCTCCTTAACATCCGCCCATACAATTATAAAATGAATAGAGAACGCAAGCAAAAAGCCGGAAAAATAGGCACTATATGGTATACTGAGCCAAAGCCAATGGAGTTTATTAAATCGTATATAGCCGGTTAAGTTTATGTGGCTAAAACGTGCTACCTGATAAAGTACGATATTACACACAGGGAGTAATAGGATGAAGGCAATTACGAACGGAGTTTCCTCGTTTAATTTCATTCCCCCTTTTATGTAACCCAGCGCCAGATACCCGGAAATCCCAATAAGAAAAACATTATTGGGCAAAAAAATCAATAATGTCTTCCATTTATTAACCGACCCTAGTATAATGCCAAGAATAATTGCAGCAATTGAACAGGCAAGAACGGCCGAAAAGAAGAACCAAAGGTAATGGTTACCCCAGATGCTTTCGTCAGGAGAAACAAGTTTTCCATTGCCCGTATTAGCAATAATTCCCTTATCGCCCCAAATGCTTTCGGTTGAATAGCCACATAACAACAAAGTGGTGAAAAAGTAAATCTGAAATACAGTAGTTGCGTAAAAATAGTTAATGAGTCTATGGAATATTACCTTAATGGCAAGAAGGTAACTAAGCGTTGCCGTTTGAATTTTTAAAAATAGAGGTTTAACCATAAACATACGTCAAAGCCAATAGCCGAACGGCAAACACCTTCCTTTATGGGCTTATCTGTTTCGCAATATAACCAAATATGATTTTTTATATTGCAGAATTATTCAAAATGATGAGGGCATTACCGTGGTTTTTATATTTCGTTTCGTTGAGCTGTTTTATTAGCGGTTTCTTTCTACCTATCGTAGAAACCACGAGCGGTTTCATTTTTAAAGACACCGCTTATTCTACTATCTGGGATTCGGTGATGTTGTTCTTTAGGCAGGGCGACATCGGAATGGGAATTATAATTTTCTTTTTCACTATTCTTTTTCCGGCTATCAAATACGTTGACCTTGTTGATGATGTAGCGGAACTGAAACTGGTTAAAAACAAAATGGTCAAAAGCGTTTTGAAGGCGCTAAACAAATACTCCATGTTGGATGTCTTTGTAATTGCAGTTTTAATTGTGGCCATTAAGCTTGAGAAGAGGTTTATTTCCGTCAGTATATCCACCGGAACAATACTTTTTGCACTTTCAATAATTATCCGTTTAATTATTACCGATATTCTGCCGCATATAAAAAAAGAAGAAATAAAAACAGATAAAGAATGATTGTATTAATCGGGGCTTCCGCCTTATTACTTGTGTTGATAGGGCTGGCTTTTTTTGTAAAAGGTAAGGGAAGGATTGTATCCCTCTCTTTAGCCGGTTTAATTCTCGTCACCCTGGCGGTTACCAATCCGGGGCCTACCCGACTAGAAATATATATGAAAACGACACACACCATCTTTAAAACTGACGAGGTGGTAAACAGAAAAAACTTCGTTTTCTTTTCTATCTACAGCACCGATTCAAAGCTTCTTGGCTATTTCAGTGTTGAGCAAAAGAGCTATATTGGTGTGTTACATAACTTTTTGGTAATTTAGGTTCCCAACATGCAAGATTGTTTAATAGACCGTATAGAAAATAAATAGTTCGTTTATGATTGATGGAGTCAACATCATTTTAGGGGTTTCGACCCCCTAGGTAGGGGGTGTCTATTTTTTGTCTACACTCATGTCTTCAGATTCTGGATTAAACTTACGTCAAAGCATGAATTCAAAGAGTCCTAAGCACCCCATTTTACAGCCCAGTTTCTCTTTCGCCAAATCTTATCATTCCGGTTTTGTAGGCTATGTGTAGTGACCTAGTTCATATTTTTCCCATCAATCAACAAACATGAATACTCAAGAAAAAAAGAAGGTGCAAACAGTTTTTGAAACTTTTCATTTGCTTAAATTCATCCCTTACGAAATTTATTGGCTTGGCATGGGCGCCTTGGTGTTTATTTCAGGTGAACTAATGATACTTTATTATCGCGAACCCCAATATCTAGTTCCTCAAATATTTTTCTGTTCTACTCTTGGAATTCTCCCCCTACTTTACAAGTTGTATTTTTTGAATTTTCAAACGGTAACGGAAAATATCAATGTTTTATTTGAGATTGATAATGATGTTTGGGACGAATGGCTACACAGAGAACAAAAAAACATTTTCACTCTTAAAGGCAAATTCTCTAAAATTCTAATTCTCACAGGGCTATTCCTAGTATTCTATACAGTTTTATCCCTAAAAATGCCTTTTACTGCTTTCCCGTTAATCATATTTTCGATTTTTGCATTATTTCTTCTTACGTTGTTTTGTGGCATAACTCTTCAATTTTCCATTATGCTGCTTTTGTTCCTGAGGAAACTAACTTTTTTGAAAACTGTGGCCCGGTTCTATCTATTTCCCCATCCGGAGTTAACCAAACTGAATAGGTATTTCTCTTCCCTTTCTATCATTATTTCGATCGGCTATATTGCTTTAGTTTTTTCCGTATGGTTCAGCCCTTATGGTTTTAATTTTCAAATGTTGATTTGGTTGACAGTTTTAGCATTATACCCGCTTACCATGTTTGTCTGGTCATTCTTTCACATTCACCTGATTCAGCATAATGTAAAATTCTCATTTATCTCATTAATTAACGAGCAAGTCAATGAAGTTTTGACGTTTACACTCAAAGAAAAAGATTCTGGAAACATTGAACGCTTAGACAGATTTATGACGATACAATCCAAACTCCACGACCTAAAAGAGTATCCTTTTGAGTTAAGCGGTTTTCTTACATTTATTGCAACCTCAGTAATTACAGTCATTCAATTGTATATTGCCTTTAGAAACAAATAGTTTTTCAGAACAAATGCACTATCCATCCACTATTTCATTTATGCTTTCACAAAATTTATCAGGTTGAAAAGAATTATATTTTCTGAAATTTATATATCTTCACAATAACCAAAAACCATATACCATGTACAGAACAACTAACATCCCGCCAAATTTAGTGCCCCTGAAAGATATCAATGATGTTAAACCGCTGAGCTCAGAAGATCAACCATTAGTAACTGAACCTACAGAGGTCTTAAAAAAATATAATGCGTTAGATCGTTTTGGAATTACTCTTTTACATCAACACTTCAATATTTCGAATGATGAAATTCTTATGGAAGAAACGGATGTAACTTCCAGGACACATATCATTCGTCCGGTTGCAAGGAAAGGCATAAACGAGAACGACACTATTCAAACGACATGGCGATTAGATTGCGGTACTGCAGTGCAAATATGCGTTTGCCAAAGAGACAGTAAGGGTTATCACAGCAGCCATGTAAAACTTTAATAGCATAATTTATAAATAATACGGAAAAGCGAAATAAGGCCGATTAACAAATCGAAAAGTGGAAATAATAAATAGACTTTCATTTATGGATGATGTGCAACTCATCGCGTGGATTTGCGCATTCATTGCCGGTTTGGTTTCCGTAAGTATTGCTATCAGAAGTTTTAGAAAGAGCATAAAAGAAAGACAGTTGGACTTGCTTTGGAAGCAAGCCAATTCTGCCAGAGAGATTGTAAGAGAAATTCACGATAACAAAAACGCCTCAGACGCAGTTTTAATGCTGGATGGCTTTTTAATTGATAAACCTGAACTGCTTGATGCCAGATTGATTGCGATTGGTTATGAGGAAGTTTTAGCTGCCTTACCAAAAATCAGTAATAAATCATATAGTGAAAAAGAACACTACATATTATTATGTTTTGATTGGTTGTTTTACTATATTGATCGTTTAGAACAGTATATTTCAGACGGGTTGATTCGCTATGACAATGTGAAATACATTTTTTATTGTTATTACAAAAAAATAAGACTGGACAAGGAAATATTTTACACTTTTATGAAAGAAAGAAATTATGTACTCGCGCCCCGCTTTTGGGAACGATATGAAAGTGATGCGGACTTTCAGAACTTATAATGCTCAACTATTTTAATGGTCCCGAAATAGTGTTATATGCTAGAATCCCTTATTAGAATAACTTCTTCAAATCATGATTATTTTCAAGAGTGCTTATTTATTTACGCTGATGCTTTCCCATCCGAAGAACGCCAACCGTCTGAACGGATAGTTGAAAGAGTGAATTCTAATACGTGCGAATTGTATTGCTTTCTTTATGGAGCTAAGCCTGTTGGAATGGCTATTCTTTGGGATTTCTCCGAATGTGCGATTATGTTTTTGGACTACTTTGCTATAGCGACAGAATATCGAAGAAAAGGATTGGGTAGATTATTTCTGCAACATTTGTTTCGTTTGGTTTCTCCAAAAGAAAAAATTTTAGGTTTGGAAATTGAACATCCCAATTATGGTAATAATATTACCGAAAGAATTTTTAGAATGATGTTTTATACTTCAAATGGTGCGAAGATTTTGTCAAATGTGCGATACATCATGCCAGCTTTAGATGGAACAGAAGATATCGAAATGCTATTGCTTCTTTTAAAACCTACCGAAAAACTACCAAGAAGAGAGGAGTTACAAAAATTCATTTCCAATTTATATTCAAATGTCTACCTGTTGCAACCGGAGCACTATTTAGTAAACAAGGTACTACAATCAATACCAGCGAAAATTGAAATATGTGATAGCTTATGATTCATGACCTGCAATTTTGGCAAACTGTTGCCGATATGTTGTCCTCGGTTTTAGCCGGAACAGCTATTGTCCTCTCTGTGTGGATATATCATAAGATCAGAAAAGATTCTACATACCAGAATTTCGACGAAATGTATATGGAGTTATTGAAAATTTCTATCGATAATCCAGACTTTAGGAATTCCTCCATAACTCAAAATTACAAGACGGATTTTACTGGAAATAATGTCATCCGTTATGAGGCGTATGCCTTTATGTGTTGGAATTTGTGTGAAACTATTTTTGATAGGGGGGACAAAGATTTAATGGCAACCTGGTATTGTGTGATTGATACAGAAAACTCACTACACAGGAATTGGTTTGACGCGGTTGAGAATCATTCAAAATTTAAAGATAATTTCAGGGCATTCGTTATGAAAGAATTTAGAGGTGAAATTCAGAGTAGCTGATTTATCAAGCATATTAAATTAACCAAACCTGTGCTAAGTAGTGCTGTATCCATCTAAAGGAAAGTTAGTATTCGCCACCCACATAAATTGCCCGTCCCAACAATTCCACGGGCAGTGATTCCATGGGAACAACCATTAAAACTTTAGAGGGCTCCTTATCGATAAATACCGACAGTCCTCCAAATGCCGGATCAATTACTCCAACAGTTTTCCCTTCCTTCAATAACTCTATTGCTTTGGAGCAAACTTGATCAACGAAACTTGGAGATAGTTTTATCTGAAGTTTAGGGGGCTTCCTCATGATCTGTCAATTTAGTTGTGTTGGGAGGTTTAGGAAAAGCGCCTTTATTGGGAAATTGATTGGCCAATTCGGATGCATGATGAAGAATCATGTTTTGTGATTCACCCCAAGTTATAAAGCCGCTCTCGTAACTTCCAATTATATCATGGTCACTAACCGTATCTACCAAAAGCTGCAATTGGGGTTCATCAAATTTGAAAAAACTAAAGCGCTCCAAAGCCTCAATAACCCATGTCTTTATCACTGCCATTTCTTCAGGCGATTTCATAAAAGCAATATAAAGCAATTCTGAAATATAGGAAAAGGCGAACAGAAAGTCAGCACTGTTACAATCAGAAACCTGTACCTTTACCTGTACCTATCAAACAGATTAAATAAAAAATGGCTATGATTTTTAGTCATAACCATTTGATTTTCAAGTACCGCGGGCGGGAATCGAACCCGCACGCTATTTAAGTAGCACAGGATTTTAAGTCCTGCGTGTCTACCAGTTCCACCACCACGGCATCAGGGCAATGCATTGCAGGCCCTAAATTAAAAAAGGTTTGATTGCTCAAACCTTTCTTAGAGCGGGAGACGAGGCTCGAACCCGCGACCTCCACCTTGGCAAGGTGGCGCTCTACCAACTGAGCTACTCCCGCATAACTGCTCTGATATTTTGATTATCAGCCCCTTGTTACAAGAACGTTAGTTTGTGCTTGGGGACTGCAAATATAGAAACGGTTACAAAATCTCAAAACTCAAACGCATTTTTTTTCTATTCTTTTTCAAGCATCTTTTTCAACTCATGTAATTTCAGTATGGCTTCTACGGGCGTAATGGTGTTTACTTCAATGCGCTCTATCTCTTCGGCCAGGCGTTTTAGCTTAGGGTCGTTCACATCAAAAAAGCTTAACTGAAAGTTATTAGCAGGCATTTTACGTATGGCATCTTTGGTATCACCGTGCTGCTGGCGCTGGCTTTCCAGCTCGTGCAGCATCTCGTTGGCGCGGTCTATTATCTGCCTGGGCATACCGGCCATTTTAGCCACATGTATACCAAAGCTATGTTCGGTGCCGCCCTCTACCAGCTTACGTAAAAAGATAACCTTACCCCCAGCCTCTTTTATAGCCACATGAAAGTTCTTTACCCGGTTATACTTCTCTGCCAGTTCATTCAACTCGTGATAGTGGGTAGCAAACAGGGTGCGCGGTTTGGCCGAGGGGTTATTATGCAGGTACTCGGCCAGGCTCCAGGCTATTGATATTCCATCGTAGGTAGAGGTGCCACGGCCTATCTCATCCAGCAGTATTAAGCTGCGTGGCGATAGGTTATTCATAATAGAGGCGGTTTCATTCATCTCCACCATAAAGGTAGATTCGCCGGCGCTCAGGTTATCGCTGGCCCCTACGCGGGTAAATACCTTATCTACCAAACCAATATTGGCAGCCGCCGCCGGCACGTAACTACCTATTTGCGCCATTAGTACTATTAATGCCGTTTGGCGCAACAACGCACTTTTACCACTCATGTTGGGGCCGGTAATAATCAGTATCTGCTGTGCTTCGCTATCCAGCAACACATCGTTGGCTACGTATTTATCGCTTACATCCAGTTGCTTTTCTATAACCGGGTGGCGGCCTTCTTTAATATCAATTATATACCCATCATTCAGCTGTGGCTTAACGTAGTTATTGCTTACGGCCACTGTAGCCAGCGATAGCAGGCAATCTACCCGTGCTATCAAGGCCGCATTCTGCTGTATGGTTTGCACATAGCCCCGCGCAAAGCGCAGCAGGTTGGCAAATATCAATTCTTCCAGCGTTTGTATCTTCTCCTCGGCACCCAGCACTTTGCTTTCGTATTCTTTCAACTCTTCGGTAATATAGCGCTCGGCATTGGCCAGTGTTTGCTTGCGTATCCAGTCGGCCGGCACTTTGCTTTTGTGCGAGTTGGTAACCTCCAGAAAGTAGCCAAATACCGAATTAAAGCCCACTTTCAGCGAGTTGATACCGGTGCGCACCATTTCTTTTTGCTGTATACCGGCTATATATTCCTTACCGCTGTTTTTAATGTTGCGCAAATCATCCAGCTCGGCATTTACCCCATCGGCTATAAAGTTGCCTTTGGCTATTACCGGACCGGCCTCTTCAAAAATCTCCTGCTGTATTTTATCGGCCAACTCGGTAGATGGGTTCAACTGCTCTCCTACCCTTTGTAGTGTGGCGTTTTTGCTGCCGGCCAGTATGCGTTTTAAATCGGGTATAGCATACAGGGCGCGCTTAAGCTGCACCATCTCGCGCGGGTTAGCCCGCTCCAGCGATACCTTCGATATCAAACGCTCTAAATCGCCGATACTACGTATCAGGCGTTTCAGTTCCTCTACATCGGTACTGTGTTGTGTAAAGTGCTCAACCGCATTCAGGCGTTCGTTAATGCGGCCAATATCCAATAGCGGCATTACCACCCAGCGCTTCAGCATACGCGCGCCCATAGGCGAGGTGGTTTCGTCCAGCACATCCAGCAAGGTTTTACCACCCTGGTGCGGACTGTATATCAGCTCCAGGTTGCGGATAGTAAACCTGTCCAGCCACACATTGGTTTCATCATTTAATCGGGTAAGCTTACTAATGTGGGCCAGGTTATTGTGCTCGGTATCGCGCAGGTATTGCACACAGGCACCGGCGGCTATTACCGAAAGGCGTTCGTTTTCTATACCAAAACCTTTCAGGCTGTTGGTATCAAACAGTTTAAGTAAAAGTTCAAGTGTATTATCGTAGCTGTAAATCCAATCCTCCAGTTTGTAAGCATACAGTTTGCTGCCAAACAGCATTAAAAAATCTTTCTGTTTAGATTTAGGGTACAACACCTCCGATGGTGCCAGTGCCTGTATCAGCTTTTCTACATAGGCAAAACTACCTTCGGCAATAAAAAACTCGCCGGTAGATATATCCAGAAAAGCCACCCCGTACTGGTCGCCTTCAAAATATACCGATGCCAGAAAGTTATTACTGCGGGTGCTGAGTATATTATCTTTAAGTGCCACGCCCGGTGTAACCATTTCGGTAACACCGCGCTTTACTATACCTTTGGCAAACTTAGGGTCTTCTATCTGGTCGCACACGGCTACACGGTGGCCGGCACGTACCAGCTTGGGCAAATACGTATCTACCGCATGGTGCGGGAACCCCGCCAGCTCAATTTCGTTGGCCTTGCCATTACCGCGCTTGGTAAGTGTAATACCCAGGGTAGCAGCTGTTTTAACGGCATCCTGCCCAAAGGTCTCGTAAAAATCTCCCACGCGAAAAAGCAATATCGCATCCGGATACTTAGCCTTAAAAGCGTTGTATTGCTTCATTAACGGGGTCTCGGTATCGGCGGCAGCGCCTTTTGTTTTGCCAGTGTTTACAGACACGTTTGAATCAGGATTTTAGATGGCAGAATGCAGAACTTACAACCGCAAACCAGCCTTTGTTTAAAATGTGTGTGGCGTGAAAATAATAAGTGTGCTTACTTTGCCTGCCACATTTTTTAAACACGTTATACCAATGCGCAAACTGCTTAACGAAGAGCTACCCCGACTTAGCAAAGAAGAATTTAAACAGCACGATAAAACCCCGCTGATACTGGTGCTGGATAACGTGCGCAGCCACCTCAACGTAGGCTCGGTATTCCGCACCGCCGATGCATTTTTGGTAGAGAGTATTTACCTGTGCGGCATTACCGGTACCCCACCCCACCGCGACATACATAAAACCGCCCTGGGCGCCACCGAAACCGTAACCTGGAAACATACCGAAACCACAACCGCCGCTATTGAAGAATTAAAAGCACAGGGCGTAAAAATTATAGCTATAGAGCAGGCCGAAAACGCTGTGATGCTGGATGTATTTACACCCGAACCCGGCCAACGCTATGCCGTAGTATTTGGCAACGAGGTTGACGGCGTAGAACAAGCCGTTGTAAGCACCGCCGATGTAGTAGTAGAAATACCCCAATACGGCACCAAGCACTCGCTTAACATAGCCGTAAGCGCCGGTATAGTAGTATGGGATCTGGTATGTAAAATGCGAAAGCTGTAAGCTGTATTACCGTAGTCTGTCGTCTGCGGCCCGTCGGGCCAACTACTTCAGCACATTCCTCGCTATCAGCTCTTTCATAATCTCGTTGGTACCGGCATATATACGCTGCACACGGGCATCGGCCCAGGCGCGCGCTACGTGGTACTCCCAAATATAGCCATAGCCACCGTGTAGCTGTAAGCACTCATCAGCCACTTTGCTTTGCAGGTCGGTAAGCCAGTATTTAGCCATGCTGGCAGTAGCCTGGTCCAGTTTCTTCTCGCAGTGCAGTTCTACACAGCGGTCGGCAAACGTACGGCCTATGGTTATCTCGGTAGCTACTTCGGCCAGCTTAAAACGGGTATTCTGAAACTCGGCAATCTGCTTGCCAAAGGCCTGACGGTCCTTGGTATATTGCAGGGTGGTAGTCAACACACCCTCGGCAGCAGCAATAGCCGTAAGGGCCACCACCAGCCTCTCCTGCGATAGCTCCGTCATCATATACTTAAAGCCCTCGCCCTCTTTACCCAACAGGTTTTCTTTAGGCACTTCTACATTCTCAAAAAACAACTCGCAGGTATCTTGTGCGTGCAGGCCTATCTTCTCAAACGGCTTGCCTTTGGTAAAGCCTTTCATGCTGGTATCCATCACCAGTAGCGATGTTCCCTTAGCACCCTTGGCAGGGTCAGTTTTTACAGCCACCACCACTACATCGCTCAGGTAGCCATTGGTAATAAACGTCTTCGAACCATTCACCAGATAGTGGTCGCCTTTATCTACTGCGGTAGTACGTATGTTCTGTAAATCGCTGCCGGCACCGGGCTCGGTCATAGCTATAGCAGCAATCCACTCGCCGCTCACCAGCTTAGGCAAATACTTCTTCTTGGTAGCCTCGTTGCCATAATGGTCTATATAAGGCGTTACTATATCCGAGTGCAAAGGGTAACCCACTGCCGGGCCTGCGGCACCTGTTTTAGCCAACTCCTCTGCTACTATAGCATTGTAGCGAAAATCGCTGATACCCAGCCCGCCATACTCCTCGGCTACCTGCATACACAAAAAGCCTGCCTCGCCAAACTTAAGCCAGCTCTCGCGGCTCACCATCTGGGCTTTCTCCCATTTGGCATTGTGCGGGGTTATCTCTTTGGCAATAAAATCGCGCACACTTTGCGCAAACATTTTGTGTTCTTCGGTATAGATGCTTCTTTCCATTACGGCATTTTTTATTAGGGCACAAGTATAAGTATTTTGCGCAATTGCCCCCTTGCTCATACCTTGCTTTTAATACCTGCCCCAAGCCGCGAATCTTTACTACATTCGCCACTTATCATTTTATTAAGTAAAACAACGTACGCTTGACTTTCTCCGACTTTAATTTCGAACCCACACTAATGGAAGGCCTGTCGTCGATGGGCTTTAATAACCCTACCCCCATACAGCAACAAGCCATACCCATTATAATGGGTAAAAAAGATTTGATTGCCTGCGCCCAGACCGGAACCGGCAAAACTGCCGCCTTTCTGCTGCCCAGCATTAACGAGGTAGTTAAACACCCCGGCGACTATGTACACACCCTGATAGTAGTACCCACGCGCGAACTGGCTATACAGATTGATGAGGCCCTGCAGGGCTTTGCCTACTTTGCCGATGTAAGCCACATAGCCATATTTGGCGGCACCGGTGGCATTAACTTCGAGCAGGAGAAACGTGCACTTACACAGGGGGCCAACATTATTATAGCTACACCGGGCCGCTTGCTGGCCCACCTTAACATGGGCTATGTACGTTTCGAAAAACTACAACACCTGATACTGGACGAGGCCGACCGCATGCTCGATATGGGCTTTAGCGACGACCTGAACAAGATTATAAGCTTTCTGCCTAAAGAGCGGCAGACACTTATGTTTAGTGCTACCATGCCACCCAAAATACGCGACCTGGCCCGCAAGTCGCTAAAAGAAAACCCCGAGCAGATAAACATAGCTGTTAGTAAACCCGCCGCCGGTGTTAAGCAGGGCGTGTACATTGTGTACGATGCACAAAAAATGGAACTACTGAAAGATGTACTGAAGGATAAACAAAGCCTTAGCAGCATTATCATCTTCTCATCTACCAAAGAGAAAGTTAAGCAACTGGACCGCGAGTTGAAACGCCTGAAGTTTAACGTTAACACCATACACAGCGATCTGGAACAGGAGGAACGCAACGAGGTACTGCGCAACTTTAAAAACAAAACACTACAGATACTGGTTGCTACCGATATCCTTTCGCGCGGTATCGATATCGACTCGATTGGCCTGGTAATAAACTACGATATACCCCGCGATGCCGAAGACTACATTCACCGCGTAGGCCGTACGGCCCGTGCCGAAACCACCGGTGAGGCATTAACCTTTGTAGGCCCCGACGACCAGCGCAAACTGCAACGCATAGAGCAACTGATAGATAGCGAAGTACCCCGCATGCCTATACCCGAAAGGTTAGGCACAGGGCCAGAGTATAACCCTGCCAAAAACAGCGGTGGTTTCCGCCACGGTGGCGGCAACAAGGGTGGCGGCCATAAAGGTGGTGGGCATAAAGGCGGCCACGGCAACAAAGGTGGCGGCGGAGGCAGCGGCCATAAAGGCAAAAAACACTTCCATAACAAAAAGAAAAACGAGGGCCAATAGGCCCTTTTTTTTGCTAACCCTACAAAGGTATGGCAACCGGTTTTCGGGCAGTTTTTTTTAGCATGCCTACACCCTGCCAATGCAATACACTAAAAATCAACCATCTGCATACACCCCATGCCTACACCCCTACCTCGTTTTTGCCTACACCCTAATATATATTACTATTTTATATATCAAAAAAACATTAGGCTCGCTGCAGCAAATTGTGCCCGGCATTACATCTTCACCCACCTTCTTCTTGCCACAGCCTCATTGCCTTTCACCTCTATCACATAGGTTCCGGCGGCCAGTAGCTGTACATCTATACGGTACGTATTGTTTTGCGGCACAGGCTTTTCCAGTACTATCATCTGCTGGCCGGTAGTATTGTAAACTACAATACCCGTTAGCGGCACAGCTGCCCCCACAAACAGATAACTGCTGGCCGGGTTAGGCTGTAACGTAAAGCCGGCCAATGTTGCCACCTCGCCTACCCCGGCTACCACACTCAGGTTAGTAGTAATCACACTATCGCAGCCGTTGGCAGCTACTAGTGTATCGGTATACGTGCCGGCGGCACCGGTAGTACTGCCACCCGGCAGCGTGTAGGTAGTGCCTTGTTGTATAGCGGTATCAACAGTAACCGCCTCGCCATATTTGGTATACAGGGTCAGAGTTATTATACTATCGCAACTATTTACAGCTTGTAGCGTATCGGTATAAACACCGGCCTGAGTAAGCTGCTGGTTGTTGAATGTGTACATATCACCATCACACACAGCATCGCTAAACATAGTGCGAGCCGTAGGGTACAATTCAAGAGTAAGCGTAACTATACTATCACAACCATTAACAGCTATTAATGTATCGGTATAAATGCCGGGCTGTGTTAGTTCACGGTAATTGAACAGATAACCATAGCCCTCACACATGGGTGCGCCATAACTAATACTAAACGCTGGTAATACTATAAGATTAAGAGTAACTATACTGTCGCAGCCATTACCAGCTTGCAAGGTATCGGTATAAACGCCCGACTGTGTAAGCTGCTGGTTATTGAATGTGTAGTTACTATTATTACATATAACTTCACTAAAACCGCCTGTTAAGGCTGGTAACACCGTAAGGTTAAGCGTAACTATACTATCGCAGCCTGCCTGTGCGGTCAGGGTATCTGCATATACACCCGTGCTGGTCAAACTTTGCCCTTTAAACAGATAGCTTTCTCCATTACAAATACTTGCGCTAAACTGCATACTAATTTCCGGAACTACCTGCAATGCTAAATGTATAATGCTATCGCAGCCTGTGCTGGCCGTTAAGCTATCTATATAATTACCTGTTACAGTTAACTGCTGGCCTTTAAAAGCGTAAGTTTCACCCGAGCAGATACCGGCAGATACTTGTGTGTTTATTTCAGGTGCAACCTGCAATGCCAGGTTTACAATGCTATCGCAACCGGTGATGGCTGTTAGGGTATCTATATAGTTACCAGTTACCGTTAATTGTTGACCGTTAAACAGGTAGCTTTCGCCGTGGCAAACAGTTGCATTTACCTGCATACTAATTTCGGGCCTCACCTGCAAAGCCAAATACACTATACTGTCGCAACTGGTGCTGGCAGTTAAAGTATCTACATAATTTCCTGTTGCTATTAACTGCTGGCCATTAAAAGAATAAGTTTCTCCACTACAAATCGTTTCACTTATATACTTTACCGACGGCGTAGGCAACACTACGGCCAGCTGCACCATATCCCTGCAGCCATTTGCATCGCTAACCCAGTATGTATAGTTTCCATCAGGCACCGTATGTATACCAACATCGCCACTATAAGCAGGTGTACCACCAGTGGCCGATACCAGTACTGTAGCATTGGTATCGTTACATAATATATTTTGTAATGTATAGTTGGCTACCAGCAGGGGTGGTTGGGTTACAGTTACATAAGCAGTATCCCGGCAACCTTTATTATCTGTAACAACGTACTCATAATTACCAGCAGGTACATATCTGGTTAACGAACCATTGTAGTTATAAGCCGGTGTTCCACCGCTGGCGGCTAATGTAACAACTCCATTTTGACCATTGCAGACAGGCGACGTAACTGTATACTGTAGATCTAACGGAGGTGGTTGTGTAAGTGTAAAATTAACTGTATCGGCGCACCCTCCGTTATCCGTAACTATCTCTGTGTAGGTTCCGGCATAATAATAAGCCGAATTTCCGCCCTGATAAGGAAACGTTCCTCCGCTTTTAATGAAATTTACAAGTACGCTTTTGCCGTGGCAGGAAATAGCACTTGCTGCGGGGGTAACATTAAATGGATGAGATTGGGGTACAATACAATTAACCGTAGCTACACAGCCGCCCGAATCTGTAACAGAAAAGGTGTACACACCGGGTGCATAGTTGTAATGCATACCGGTATCACCACTGTAAGGTGCAACACCGCCCTGTGGTGTAATGGTAATAGTAGACAATGTATCACGGCAGGTGATACGCGTTGCAGTGGCCGATAGGGTAAAATCAGAACCGACAGTTACCAGCAATGTATCTCTACAACCCAATGAATCGCTTACTACAAACTGGTGGCTGCCAACCGTTGTGGCAAAAGTGCCTATACCAATATAAGGTGGCGCTCCTCCCGTAGCAGTAATAGTAATCATGCCTGGCTCATTACACGATTTTGGAGATACCAGTGTGTACGATGCGCTTAAATGATTATGCGGGGTGGTTATAATTGACAGGGTCTTTTGACAACCTCTTGAATCGGTTACTTGAAAAATCCTGCCACCCGGCGCCACGGCCTTGTTTGCGGTTTGCCCGGTATAGGGCGGCACACCACCCGATACTGTAAATATTATATCGGTTGAATCTGAATTACACCTTGGAACCTGAATAGCAGAATATTGTAGGGAGGGAGGAGGCACATTAGCTACGTTTGTAGATGCCGAAACGCTACAACCATTGTATCCGGTAACAGTAACACTATAGTTCCCGGCCTGTTGCACAGATATAGCACTATAGTCGATATTTGTATAAATCAGCGTATCGTTATAAGCCCAGGTATAAAGTTCGTTATATTCAAAATTGCTGGTGTTGGCTACCACTGTTATAGTTGAATTGCACCCCCCGCCACCAACAGTTAGCCCAATTCCACTTTCGTGCAACTGATAATCAACGTAAACGCAACCTGTATACTGCTGAGTGCTTCTGGTTGATGTAACCGTAACGTAATATAGACCGGCCTGCAGCCCAGTAATAGTAGACGAATCAGGATATGTATTACCCTGTATATCACTCCATTGATAATGCAATTGGCCCTGCAAAGGGGGTGAAACATTTGTTACAGAAGCACTTCCTGTGGGTGAACTACAATTTTGTGGAAAACCGGTTAGTGTAAGGTTATTGGGCCCTAAAAAAGACATGTAATACGATGCTGTAGCTGTACACCCTTGTGGGTTAGTAACTGTAACATCGTACAGCCCGGCTTGCATGGCTAATACATAACTAGAATTATAACCATTGTCCACATAATACCCGCCAGGCCCACTCCATGTGTAATAGTATGAAGGATTTTGCTGTGGTGGCTGATAAGACACAGAATCTCCATAAAAACTATGTGGTGTTAGTGATAAAATTTGATATTTGCAGAAATACACCGTTACATCCGAGCTTAAAATAACAGTATCGCGGCGCGCGTTAATAGAAGCGCTGGCACTACAACCAACACTGTCCGTTACTGTTACGTTATAATACCCGCCACCATCTATAAATAAAAGATCCGAACTAGTGGTAACAATGGTACGTCCTGTACTCCATTGGTATAAATATCTATCGGCTAATCCATTTACAATATCTGCTTCTACATATACAGTTGAACCACCACCACACCCTGCCGGATAGGGTTGGTTTAACTGAACAGCCATACTGTGTACAACACCCGGATCGGTCACTGTTACAGAAGTCCTTACCAATTGCCGGTTTATACAATTAAAAGTATCGATATAATAGGTGCCAGGGGGCACGTTATAAATAGTATCGTTGTAACCCAGGTATTGGTTTTGGCTATTGTACCAATGGGCGTTCATACTTGTGTCACGTAAAAAATCAGTTGCTACAAGTATGCCGTTACTATTACCACAGCCCGGGCTTTGCAAAACGGTTATACCATACCGGTATACATTATTATAACCTATAGCGGCAGTACTGCTTACACTACAACCATTATAATCAGTAACTGTAACCGTAAAATTGCCAACGGTATCAGATGTTATTTGCTGCTGTGCACTAGTGTTCGACCAAAGATAATTATAAGGAGGGTTACCATAACTAGCTTGTATATTTGCATCACCAATAGGGTTATCGCAATCTATATTAGTAACATCCAGGCTTGCCTGTACTGGTAAAAGTGTAAAGGTATAATCGGCAATGCATCCTATGCTATCTGTTAGTATAACAAAATTTTCACCTGCGGGCAACGTAGCTGCCGTATCGCTAACCTCTCCGTTACCCCACATAGTGGTATAAGGTGGCGTACCGCCACTATAGTTTAAAACAGCATAGCCGTTACTTATATCGGGGCATGGCTGTTCAATATCTGTAATCCCCAAATTCAGGCAAGATGCAGTTTGTGTGTTGCCAAACTTCCAGCAAAACCCATACAGGCCACTTCCATTTACAAGTGGCGTATCTGGCACACTGTTCCCACAGCCAATTAACCCTTCTCCGCATATATAAAAACTACCTCCACCGGGTACTATTGCAACATCTGCCGGATATTCATAGCAGCTATCGCCCTTGTAAGTACTATACGTACGTATGCCCTGTTGTGTAAATGTGGCTATAAATCCATCGCTGTTACCCCTGTTCACAGGCTGATAATAACCACCCAATACAGGTGAATGCACCGGAAAATCTGTAGAAAATGTAAACCCTGTAACAATTTGCCCAACAGATGCATTGGACGCTATTGCTGTGGCCACATCGTTACCTGTTCCACCATAATAGGTGCTCCAGGTCATAATGGTGTCGCCTCCAAACCTGGTAACAAACGCATCATATCCTCCGGCTAATTGTCCCTGGTAGTATTGTGCACTTATAATCTGCTTTAACGGAAAGTTGGCTGAGTTAGTATAACCCGTAACCGAATACGCTCTGTAACCAGTGTAAGTTACATCAGTTATATAATCATTACCATCGCCACCAATAATGCGTTGATATTCTCCCACGCTATTATCAAAATGCACAACAAATCCGAAAGTACCACCGGTGCTATTTATGGCGGGCTGTGCTGGGCTCAGATAAGACAGCTTTGAACCAGCACTGTAACCGACCAAAACAGCGTGGTTACCCTGGCGCGCAACGCTCGTTCCATACGCTATTGCTGTATCGCGCAGGCCCGTTGCCCATTGCCTTACACCCTGCAGGCTAAACTGAAGTATAAAAGCATTATTACGATTAAGAATAGGATAACGCCAATAGGAGCTTACCGAATTCGCTATGGGCAATATGGAAAAACTATTACCCGACGCCGTATAGCCTGTTAACAATACCGCACTACTATCACAGATAACCTTCAATGCTTCATCGGTAAAGTTACCACCATAAAAGGTGCTCCACACTAAACGCAGGTTGCTCTCAAACCGCGCTATAAAAATATCTTGTGCCGATGCGGTTCCATCCATGTATGCGCCAGACATTGTAGAAATCGGAAAACCGGATGTAGCCCCACCGGTTAAAAATATCTGTCCAAGCGGCGATACTGCTACACTATTGGCGAAATCATTACCACTCCCTCCCATGTAGCTGGCCCACAGCAGTGTTTGTGCCGGAGACACCTTTAATACTATTGCATCTACAGTACCATTAAAAGTACCGTCGTAAAAAGCATTATTGCCGGGGTTAACTCCGGGAAAATTAGTTGATGTAGTATAGCCTGCCAGGTAAGCGTTATTGGAAGCATCGGCAGCCACACCCCGCAGCCCATCGGCAAACGTACCACCATATTGCGCGCTCCATTGCAATTGCAATGGCGGGTCTATTACTAAATCGTTAGCGGTATTGTATGCACCAATGTTAAATGTAACTTCCTTCTCTAACTCGTTGTAATTATAGCTGGCTGCTACTTGTTGCTTTGCGGCAAAAGCTTTCAGCGCACCCTCACGCAACGCTCCGTTGCGGGTGCTTATCAATATATTATCGGTACCCGGTGTAATGTTGGCATACAGGTACTGCATTTTTATAACATTGCTGCTGTAGCCGGCATGTACTACAAAGTCGTACTCGGGCTGGCCCTTGCTGTTTATAAACCAGTGCCAGTCTATACCAGGGTACACATTTTTTACCGTCACATCGTTATAGTTGCTTACCGCTTCAGCTTTTATATCGCCATAGTAGTACGATGCCTTGTAGGCTACTTCGTTCTTAAACGCTAACTGGCTTTGGGTTAAAGTAGCGCCAACCAGGTCTACATCTACCCGGCTGTAGTGTACCTTAAAATGATTGTTATTGGTTTGGTAAACGGGATGTTGAGAGGCAGCGCTGTCCAGCTCATAATTTAGTAAAACGTAAGTAACACCGGCTTCGGTCAGGTAAATATCCAGCCCGGGCAAGCTGCTTTTGGCTAGCACATTAGTTACCGGCTGGTAGTTCTCATCCAACACCTGCCCTGCATTGGGGGTAAAAGCCCCTGTTTTTTTAAAATCCGATACCGCTATATCTTCTTTAGCTACAGATGATGGCTCTGCCTGCGCGGTAACTTCATACCCCGCCAACAGCAACGCCATTAGCAAAACAAGGTGGTAAATGTTTTTCATAGGGTGTAGGTTTTCAAAACAGGCTCCATAAAGGTAACACTATATACTATATATACACACAAATTTACAGGTGTGCTATTCCGGGCTATAAGCGTGCCTGTTTATCGGCGGCAACGCAACCCCACAGTTTTGATCCCCCAACAATCCACTAAAAATAATCTCCATATAAATACAATAGTTACTACTTGTCTGCGTTTGGGTTCGGCACGTTTATACCTATGAAACATTTTTTTGCTGTGTGCCTGATGCTGTTGCAACTGTCGCTACTGGCATTTGTATACCCCGATGGTACCGATGTAGAGTTTAAGGTAAAGAAGCGTTGCCACGAGTATAACCTGCGCACCACTACCGATACATTGAAAGCAGTATATAACACACGTCGGCGCGGCGATATTTCGGCCTTACCCGAAGGGGTTTACAAATTTGCATTTACACAGTGCCCCTACAACCGTATCGACTCGGTATCGGCCGATAAAGGCAAAGTAAAATTTACCGACTCTGTACTTACCTACGACCTGCGGCTATACCTTAATGACACTGCCATTTCATCAGTCAATTTTTATGTTAAAGGCCAGCTGGCTTATTTTAAAACATTTGTATTGCTCCCCTCTGCCAGCCCCGTTATACAACCTACCTGCAACTGCGATACCGGCAGATTGGATTTTTTCCTGGGCAATAGGATAGTAAGTAACGGTGGTGTGGTACCGCGGCAAAAAATAGTGCAGGCTATATCTGCCGGCAATATTAACAGAGAGACACGTTGGATAGCCGTAAAACGTAACAACACCGATGACTGTTATGAAGCTGTATCCTGCACACTAACCTACCAATACACAGATGAACGGGGCAAACATACCACGCGCACAGAGTTAAGTAACTACACCAACTTAAACCGAACAAAACTTGCTGTTTTGAACAAGCCTGCCCGCACCTCTTCTATAAAGCTGGTGTACCGCTACCGCAACAGCTTTCAATGCAACAAAGTTAAGCGCCGCGATGGCCCCATATCTGCATTTAAAATTGCATCACGGCCTGTTATACGGCAAAAACTATCTTTTGTGGTTACCAATTAAAGGTATACTCCGGTTTTCGGTACAGGCACCTGTTTCGCACTTTCGTTTTTTTGCCTATTTTGTGTAACGCTTAAAACAATACACTAACATGAAAAAATCTCAACTCCCTTTTGTAAAGGCTGCATGTATCTTGCTATTGGCAATAGTATGCAACATAGCATGGGCACAGGCCCCTACCCAAATGAATTACCAGGCTGTAGTGCGCAACAACGCCGGCACACCGGTAGCTAACAACACACCGGTATCGCTTAAATTTACCATCCGCGACCTTACCGCTACCGGCACACCTGTATACACCGAAACCCTAGCTACTACCGCCAATCAGTTTGGTTTGGTAAACGTGCAGATAGGCAGCAGCAACAACCTGGGTACCGTTAACTGGGGCAGCGGTGCCAAGTACTTACAGGTAGAGGTTGACATAAACAACAGCGGCACCTATACCGATATGGGTGTATCGCAACTAATAAGTGTACCATATGCTTTGTATGCAGCTAACAGCAACGTAGGGCCAGCCGGCCCTACCGGCCCCGCTGGTGCAGCAGGTACTACCGGTGCAGTTGGTGCTGCCGGTGCTACAGGCCCTACCGGGCCAACCGGTGCAGCAGGCACTAATGGTACCGATGGTGCTACCGGCGCAACGGGAGCCACAGGTGCCACCGGTGCAGGTGGTGGCGCAACCGGCCCTACCGGTGCTACCGGCACAGCGGGTGTACAAGGCCCTACCGGCCCTGCCGGCCAAAACGGAACAAACGGAACACCGGGTGCTACCGGCGCACAGGGTAACACAGGCCCTACCGGACCAACCGGTATAGGTACTGCAGGCCCTACCGGTCCGCAAGGCCCTACAGGCGTAGGCTCACAAGGCCCTACCGGACCACAGGGTGCGCAGGGCGCACAAGGGGCGCAGGGTGTACAGGGGCCACAAGGTGCACAGGGTCCGCAGGGTTCGCAAGGGGCTACCGGTGCTACAGGTCCACAAGGCCCTACCGGTGCCGCAGGTGCCTTTCAAATCAAAGATTTCCAGACAGCGCTTAACAGCAATGCATTTAACCAGGGCACCTCATACAGCATTGTGGCACAGGTTAATGTTACAGTAACCTCTGCCAACGATAAAATAGTGGTAGCTACCAGCGGTTACGCACAGCAAACCAGCAACGATGATGCCTGCACCGATTTTTATGTGGCCAACTTTACCGATGGTACACAAAGCGAGGTAATACACATAGGCCTGTTTGGCGATGGTGGCAACAACGGTGGCACCGGCTCTACACTGGCTGGCAACTTTGTACTTACTGCTGCTTCGGCCGGTACCAAAACAATTGTATTGTACACCAAAGAGTGCCTCGGCGCCGATTCGCAGGTGTACAGTGCGCGTATTACTGCAACTGTTATAGGCAACTAAGCCGGTTGTTAATCTTATTATCAAAAATGCCGCACCATATTGGTGCGGCATTTTTATTTTCAATGTCAATATATGATATACATCTGCACATGAAAAAACTATCGCTGCTGGTTGTGTTGCTTATAGTAAGTATAAATGTATGGGCACAAACACCAGTGCAATTCATTTTTAAAAACCACCGCGATGGGTATAACATGTTCCGCATACCCGCCATAGTAGCCACCAACAGCGGCAAACTGCTGGCCTTTTGCGAAGGGCGTAAAAACCTGATGGACCACGGCGATATAGATCTGGTAATGAAAACATCTGCCGATAACGGCAACACCTGGAGCGACCTGCAGGTAATATGGAACAACGGCACCAATACCTGCGGCAACCCGGCACCGGTAGTAGATAAAGCCACCGGCCATGTGTTGGTAGCCGCTACCCTTAATAACGATAGTGTTTTCATTCTCCGCTCTGCCAACGAGGGCACCAGTTGGCTGCCGCCCGTAAACATTACAGCAAAGGTTAAGCCTGCGGGCTGGCAATGGTATGCCACCGGCCCCGGCCATAGCATACAGTTACAAAACACAGCACACCGCAACCGTATAGTAGTTCCCTGTAACCACACTACTACAGCTAACCCACTACACGTTTCGCACGTAATATATTCCGATGATAGCGGCTACACCTGGCAGCCGGGTGGCGAAGTAAGCGCTGCTAAAACCGATGAATGCACCATAGCAGAATTAAGTAACGGCAACCTGCTGCTTAATATGCGCAACAACCAACGCCCGCTACCTAACCGTAAAACGGCTATTAGCACCAATTACGGTCTAACCTGGAACAACCCCTCCTATGACAGTACTTTAATTGAACCAGTGTGCCAGGGCACCCTGTTAAGCTATACAGCAGTACCTGGTGTATTGCTGTTTTGTAACCCGGCACATACCACCAACCGCAAAAACCTTACGCTGTATGTAAGCCATACCAATGGCAGCGGCTGGCAACACAAGGTTACGGTGTATAAGAAGCTAAGCGCCTACAACGATATGGTAACACTACCCAACGGCGATGTATTATGCCTGTTCGAAACAGGTAAACTGCTGCCGTATGGTGGCATAGCGCTAACTGTTATTGCTAAAGAAAAAATAATACCGGCTACTAAGCCGTAACCGGTGGCGAATGTTTCCACCTTTTGTGGCTCCACAACCAGTCGGCCGGGTGCTCTTTAATGTGCTGCTCCAGTACACGGATATACTTTTTAGTTACACCAAACTCGGGCAACTCGTTAGGCGTATCGGTAATCTTAATTAACTCAGCCGTGTACATACCCGGTTCGCCCTGTACTATTTTGGGATATATCACCACACAGTTGTGTTTGCGCGCGTACCTTTCGGCACCGGTAAAAAATGCTGTTTGCCGGTTAAAAAAAACATCCCAACAGGCGCTCTTCAAATTACTCGGCGATTGATCGCTGATAAGTATAGCCATGGTTAGCTCCTTAGGCTGCATCTCAAAAAATTCGCGGCTATCGCGCTGCATTATCAGGTGCATACCAAACTTCCCCCTCGATTTTTGTATCAACCGGTTAAAGTAAGGGTTACTTACCAGGCTTACCACTGCACAGGTTTTGTACGGGTAATACAAACTAGCTTTATAACCGCCATACTCCCAACTGGCAATATGCCCTACCATCAGTACCACATGGCGGCCCGCGGCATAGCAATCACTTATCATTTCGGGGTTTAGTATGGTAACCCGTTTTTGTACTTCGGGGGCTGTAATGGTAAAGCACTTAATGGTTTCTACCACATGGTAGCCCAGGTGCCGGTAACTTTGCGTGGCAATGGCTTTGCGCTCGGCCTCTGTCTTCTCCGGAAACGCCTGCAACAGGTTAGCCATTACTACCTTGCGCCGGTAGCCTACTACTTTATCCAGTACAAAGGCAATCACCTCTGCCAGTTTATAAAGTACCGCCGATGGCAGGTATGAAAAAGCCAGTAAGATGGGCACCAACAAATAATAGCTTATCATATTTTACTACAATTAATATTTCAACCAAACATCGTCCACTAAGTGTTCTATGTTCCTATGTGGTAAATTACATGCATTTATCATTTGGCTTTCTGCATCTCATTCTCATTCAGCGTCATCTCTCTTCGTGTTTTACCCGATCGCCCTATTATCTCAATCTTCATGTTCCGGTTACCCGGCTGCCCGCTAAACGATATACGGCCAAAATTCCGGTGCCCGTAATCAAACCCCGGCACCCGGTTGCTGTTGCTGTACGCACCCAGCAGCCTGCGCGGCAGCGGCGGAAACGTAAGCGGCGAACAGGTAAAATCATACATCGGGTAGCCGTTCCACATCCGCTTGCTTAACTCGCTGTAGTGTTTATCGCCGGTTAAAAACATCACCCCTTTTATATTGTTGGCTGCAATAAAATCAAGCAGTTCATTACGCTCGCGCGGATAATCGGCATACGATTCGCCAAAATTGTTATCGTTAATTACCTGTGTACCTATGGCTATAAACTTAAACGCAGCATCGCTCATCAGTAGTTTATTCTTCAGCCATATCAATTGTGTTTCGCCAAAAAACGGACCGGCCGTATCGCCCTCTGCCCCGCGGTGAAACCTACAATCCATCATAAAAAATTCGGCATCGTAATAGCGGAAGTTAAAATAGTTGCCATTAAACTGCTCGCCTGCCGGGTAGGTATTGGGCCACATACCCTTAAATACTTTCAGCGATGAATCGCGTAACACAAAATTCTGGTTGCAGTTGTCAGGCCCAAAATCGTGATCATCCCATATAGCATAGTTGGGCTGTGTAGCCAGAAAGTCGCGGTACTTTTTGAATGTATGGCGCAGGCGCACGTTCAGGTTAAACATCCCATCGTAACTGCTGAAATCTTTTTTCAGATAATACACATCATCGCCCAGCCAAACCATAAAATCGCTCTTCTTCTTTTTCATGCGGTAAAAAATCCAGTCAGCCGCCCCTGGAAAACAGATGCGCCCTATACCCGCCATTTGCAACGCACACGAACCGGTAATAAAATTAAAGTCTTTCACAACCGTATCGGCCTGTGTGCGGAACGAGTACTTAGCCTGCGTACCCCAGCCATCAATCGATATAAGGATGTTATACAACCGGTCGGGTTTAAGCCCGGTAAAATCCATAGTAAGCGCCACATCACCCTTTTTATTGGTTATGTAGTTTACGTTGGTAGGGTAATACACTTTCTTATCGGCAGTGTCGCCAAGTATCAGGGCATTCTGCCCTTTGCCCCTAAAGGCAATCCATACCCGGGCCGAGTTTTTAGTTACAGAGCCCACCAACGGGCCGGCCAGCAGTTTGGGTTTAAGGGGCAATTGCGCATGGGCATAAACCACACCTATCAGCAGCAGTATCAGTACACCGTATTTTTTCACAGCGGCTAATGTATGAAATGTTGTAAAACCCATCGGGTTGTGCAAAGCGAAAATAAGGTTAATCCTTACCGGCAATTACTTTTACCATCGCCCCTCTTTTTTAAGCAGGCTGTAGGTATATAAGGCCCCCAACAGATCTACTACTGCAAACAGTATAATTACCGGTTTTACAAAACCAGCCAGTGCAAACACCGAAAAGAATATGATGATAGTACTACGAATGTATACTGTTAGCTTAAAAAACAGGGCATTATCGTTTTTACCAAATACGATATAATACACCGATAAAGCTAACAACAACATTCCTCCTACCCGTACCCATACCTCATTGGTAGCCGGTAGCATTACTATACCCAACAATAAATTTGGGGCTATTAAAAGTACCAGGCCTAGTAGTGCCAGGTATATCCCAAAATAGTAAACACTTTTAGCTGCTGCACTCATAATTGTATGTTTTAAGTTGTGAATAAAAACTGCTTGTATAACTATTGAAACTTACACTTGCTAACCTCCATTTTCATATCGTGGTGGTTTTGTTTCATCACTACATCCATATACATCCAGCGCTCAGGGTGCGGCACTTTAGGGCCCAGTACTATTTTGCTGATATGCGGCCTGGTGGTATTGGTAGATTCTATATACAACCGGCGCGGTAGCTCAGTAGCATACCTATCTGTTTTTACAGCCTCCTCGTGTGGCATATAAAACTTTATAACCCGCAACTCTTTCTCAAACTGATAATCGGAGCTTTTAAAAAAATAACGCAGCTCAGATACATACCGGTATATAAACTTATTGATAGCCGTATTTTTAACCCCTGTATCGTTTACATCATCGGCCGCCTTTAACTTAAGTAAAGCAGTAAGTTCCTGCTGCAGTTTGGCTATCTGCTCTGTTACATTATCAATCATTTCTTTATTACCATCAGCCACCATCAGGCCCTTGCCTTTATCGTAATACAAAACATGGTACAACGCCTGCCGGTCGGTAGGGTCCACTTTACCAAACTGCATATCGGTATACAGGCCGGCGTCCTGCTTGTCAAAAAAATTCCGCCTCAATGTTATACTGCAACCGGCGGCTTCTTCTTTCAATTCGTTTTTGCCATACGTGCGCCACATTACCAGGTAATCGGCTTTCTCTTCCGGTAAAAAACTACCCAGATAAATGTTGTTATCCTCTTGCCGGGTGCCACGTTCAAACGATGCCCTCATATCCGTATCCAGCAAAAAATCAAGCAATACTTTCCCTTCCTCCGGATCGTTCATAAATACTACGTTGCTGTACCTCAGCCGTGCTTCGGCATTCATCACCATAATATCGGCAGTGCGTAACTGGGTGTAATGTACTACCGGTGCGGTGCCCTTATATACTATCAAACTACGTACACGCTCTACCCGCTCATTAATTACGGCACAGGCCTGGCGTATCTGCCTCTTCTCGTGCTCGGGCAATTCAGCTATAGCTTTCTCTACATAATTGGCCGAAAAACTGATATCCTCTTTGCTGGTGGTTACCGCTTCTCCGGAACGTGCCCGGGCTTCATCATACAGCTTTTTAAAATATTTCGAGTAAGGCGAGTACTTGTAGGCCAGTTCAAAATAGTGCAGGGCTGTTGTATGGTCGCCACGGCGGGCAAGTAATTGTGCTATGTGTGCATAGCCATGCGAGTAATCCGGACGTAGTTCTATTGCCTTTTTATAATCTTCTTTGGCAACATCCTGGCGCCCTAACTCTTCGTAGGTAGCTCCGCGGTTCAGATAAGGCAGTGGGTAGCTGGCATCTAACCCAATGGCAGTACTGTAACAGTCCAGGGCTTTGTCGTATTGCTTAAGGTTATGGTAAGCCACGCCCAGGTTATTGTACGCATCTATATACGAAGGGTCCAGTTCTATCGATTTCAGGTAGTCTGCAATAGCAGCATTAAAATCGCCTTTACTATCATAAGCCACGCCCCGCCCGTTGTAGGTTTCTGCATCGCCGGAGTTTAACCTGATAGCCCGGGTATAATCTTCAATTGCTTTATCATACTCGCCTTTTTGCTCCCACACGCGTGCACGGTTATGGTAGGCATCCGATAAATCAGGTTTAATTTCAAGTGCTTTATTATAATCGGCTATTGCCCTGTCCAGCTGCTCAAAATTTTTATAGGCCAGGCCACGGCGCAGGTAAAATGACGGGTGCGGAAACTGTTTCAACAAGTCATCGGTCAACAGGTCTATTACTTCCTGATTCTTGCCACTCAGAATCAACTCTAAACTTTTCTTATTTATCTCCTCTAGTGTAACGGGGGTATTATGCATAAACTAAAAGTACAAGGTTTTGCCTAATACCACAAAAATAGCAGCCCCGGCAACATGGTTTCAGCTAAGCCACTTAGCAGCCACCACATACGTAATAGCCGATACCGAACCGGTAAGCACTATACCCCATATAATATCTACCACTACCACTATCAGCGGCCATTGTTGTATGGTGGCCATGTTGGTAAGGTCGTAGGTGGCATAGCACATCAGGCCAAACAGGGCACCGTTTATAAGCGCCTTTTGCAGGCTGGCAGCCTCCAGGGCAGGGTTTACCGCAAAGTACAGTATGCCGGCTATATACAGCAGGTAAAATACAATAGCAGCCGGCCAGCGTACATCACCGGTAAATATAAAGGCAAGCTTTTCGCGGTAAAAGCTACGGGCCACCAGCCCCAGCCAAAGCATATCTATAGCAAAAAAGGCTACGGTGGCAATCAGGTAAATCCATACTGTTTTCATATTTGGTTGGTGTTTGTTATAAATATACGCTATTACTAAAACAAACACAGGCCGGCGGTAGTTCGCCAAAACAAAACGGCCCCCGCTTATGCGGAGGCCGTTTATATACTTAAGCTGCTACAGCTTATTTTTTCTTTTTACCGTAGGTAAAGCCGGGGCCGGTTTTTACCTGTTTTACTACTTCGCCGTAGTTTTCTATTTCCGGTGCATCTTCTGGTTTGTCCGGTATCAGTTTAAACTCTACGCGGCGGTTGCGTGCGCGGCCTTCCGGATCGTCCTCACCGTTTGGCAGTTCGTTCGGAACAGCAGGTTGTTTCTCGCCAAATGTTTTAACCACTATGCGGTTTTCGGCTATACCTTTCTTTTTAATTAAGAAGGTTTTCACCTCATTGGCACGGCGCATCGAAAGAGCCTCGTTGTACTCATCGGTACCTTTGCTATCGGTGTGGCCCTGTATCTCAAGCGAGTAACCAGGGTTAGCGTTCAGCACGGTAACAACCGAGTCTATCTGGCCTTTGTAAAAATCAATCACGTTCGATTTATCGAAGGCAAAGTAAACATTAGGTATGCGGATGTGGATACGGATAATCGGATCCAGGTAGAAAATCTTCTCAATAGTATCGCGCTCTTCTTCTTCGTCAATAGTCAGGTTATCGATAGATGGCCAGTAGCCTTCTTTGTTACCGTTTATTTTGTACGAAGTGCTGCGTTTAACAGGGAACAGGAATGGCTGTGCTGTGGTAATAGCGTTGCCTGAAAACTCAAAATTGTTGCCAGCTACTTTGTACAGCGATGCATCTACACCGGTTACAGGTGTATTGGTAGGGTCGCCGCGTTTTACATAAATACCTTTCAGGGTAATGTCGCGTTGTACTATTACAGTCCATATATCATCGCAGCAGGTAGCACCACGTGGCGAGGTAGTACCTATACGGTTAGATACCATAAAGCCGCGGGCTGCTTTTTCGTCAAGCGCCAGGTAAAGGTCATCGGCCTGCGAGTTGATAGGCACACCGGCGTTAACCGCTTTGCTGGTCCAGTTGCCCGGGGTACCCGAAATTTTAAATACATCCAAACCACCAATAGATGGGTGGCCATCTGATGAGAAGTAAAGTACACCGTTCTTCTTATCGTAGAAAGGGGTCTGGTCGTCACCTACGCTGTTAACTTCGTTACCCAGGTTAGTAGCGGGGCCAAAAGTACCATCGCTGTTCAGCTTGGCATACCATATATCCAGACCTTTGCTGCCGCTGCGGTTGCTGGTAAAGTAAAGTATGGTGTTGCCATCTTTATCTACACCAAAAGCAGGGTGGGTAGTGGTACCCAGTTCGCCATTCAGTTTTTTAAGTTCTTCTGCATCGCCCCAGGTAGTACCGTTTTTAACCGAGCGGTACAGGCGGCAGTTTACGCGGTTCTCATCTTCTTCTACCACACCACATTTGGTAAACACTATCGATTTCTCATCGGGTGAGTAAACGGCGTTACCGGTGTTGGTTTTGTCGTCGTTAGGTGGTACTGGCAGTGCGGTACGGTTGGTAAAGCTGTTGCCGGTTTTATCGGCGGTAAAAATAGAGGTAAAGTGGTTGTCTTTGCTGTTGGTCAGGTTTACCGCTGTATCGGTTTTCTGCGAGGTAAACAGTATGCCATTACCTTTAAGTGGTTTTGGCGAAAAATCCTGAATAGTGCTGTTCACCTGTCCTTCGGTTTTCTCTACCTTTATTTTGGTAGGAAACTTAGTGATTGCCATAGCAGAGTCTATACCTTCAATCTCAATTTTAGCCAGGTTTTTGTAGCTGATATCCTTTTTGCCCAGTGGCGCCTTCAGGTAGCCTTCCAGCGTGGTTTTGGCATCGGCATAGCGGCCATTCATTTTTTGCATACGGCCCAGTTGAAACTGGTCGTTTACAAATGCCTCAGGGTCTTTAGCTATAACTAACTTGTAGTATTTTTCGGCAGCCTCATAGTCACGTAGTTCGCGGTTTACATCGCCTAACAGGTGGGCTATATCAATTTTTTCAGGCTTTGCTTTGTAGGCATCTTCCAGGTACTGGGCTGCGTTATAAAAGCTACCCTGTTTTAACTGGGCGCGTGCTATCTTCAGTTTCTTGCGCCATTTCACCTTAGGATATTTCTCCACGTTTTTCAACTTGGAGCCGTCCTGCGCACCTGCAAACAGTATTATCGGAGTTAACAGGGCTAACAAAAAATACTTCATAGTTTATGCTTAGTTTTCTGGGATTAAATAAATCGTAGTGGTCAGGGCTAATACTGATTAATATCTTGGGTTAAACAGGTAGTTATCTTCTTTAGGCTGGAAAATATTACCAATGTAGCTCAGGGTAATTTCAAAGCCTTGCGGAAGCGGGCCACCTATGTTTTTGTGGTCTTTGTACTGGCGGCTCAGGTGCACATCGTATGCAAAGCCCGCACGGAAACCTTTGTACTCAAAACCAACTTTAGGTATCAGGGTGTACTGGTTGTTGATACGGTTCCATAAACCCAGGAACAGGGTAGCGCGTTTAGCCGGGTCTTTTATTACATGTATACCAGCAGTTAAACCAAAGTTGGTTTCGTTAGCTTTTTGCTGGTACATAAATAAGTAGCCTGGTATGAAAACGGCTTTGTCTTTGTATTCAAACTCAAAACCACCGTGCAGGGTGTGGCGGAAAGGCAAACGGTAGGTTTGTGTGCTGTTAGCCAGAAAATCCTGCTTGTAGTTGGTAGCGTTGTTAAATGCATAACCGGTGTAGAAACGCATACCGGTGTAGAAGTCGTATTTGAAGAATAAACCTGCGTTGAACACCCCTTTCATGCGGTTACCGCTGTTAAAGGTTTCGCCGTTGTAGCTGCTGTTGTAGCTCAGGTCCGAGTTAAAGCCATCGTTAAACTCAAATTTGCTGAAGTCCATTTTGGTCATAGCCAAACCGCCCTGCAAACCTAACCCTAACTGTATTTTGTTTTTAGGGCCAAAACCCATGTTATACGCTAACGAAACCAAAATCTGGTTCTGGTTAAAGGTTTTACCGTTCTGCTGGTCGTTAAAAAATACGATACCCACACCCAGTGCACCTTTTTTAATTTTCTCGCGTAGAAGAGAAAGGTCTACACTGGCCGATGGTGTAGAAAACACCGGACGGTTGCTGCTAAGGCCGGGGAACTGGTTACGGTAAATACCCGTAATACGGTAAAACCCGTTAAAGTTACCGGTTAAAGCAGGGTTTAGTGTTAACGGAGAGGCATAAAACTGCGAAAAGTGAATGTCCTGAGCATTCGCTGTAAGCATACCTACCATTAAAGCTACGATTGCGTATAATCTAAACTTCATGTGATACTTGAATTTATTAGGGTTCAAAGAAAATATTTTTTTGCAAACCTACATGAATTTACCTTTTAAAAAACCGGATTTCAGTCATTTGTGTATAACTTATGCCTCTGCGTTTTAACAAGGTGTCTGCTTACATGCTTACAGACTTTAATATTTTTTATAGCCTTGTACGTGGTATTTTCCACGCACAGGGCTTTGTTTATTAATGCAATAGCGTAAATGCGCCGGTCAGGTTGTAATCCACATTTGCGTTCGGATTGTTCTGATCGGGGCCGGTAATAGTAATATAATAGAAGTAAGTGCCGGCCGGTTGCAGGGTACCGTTAAAGGTACCATCCCAATAGCCTGTGCCATCATACACCAGCTGGCCCCAGCGGTTGTAAATACGGAATGCCGAAATGGTATAAACACCCTGTAGCGATGGCGGGAAATAAGGCCCGTACACATCGTTGGCACCATCGCCGTTTGGCGAAAACGCGTTAGGCATTGGCGGAACACCCGGAGGTACTACCGACAGGCGAACACTATCGTAGGCCACACAACCATACACCGCATCGGTTACCTGTACGGTGTAAGTAGTAGTAGTTTGTGCCGATTGTACATACGGCTGCTGCACGGTGGCATCCTGCAGGTAAGTGTTAGGGCTCCACAGGTAGGTAAAGTTGCTGTTGTAGCTAAACGAATCTACACTAAGCGTAGCATTGCGGCCCACAAATACCGTAGCAGTAGGTGGGTCGGCTACAAAAGCATTAACAGTAAGGCAGCGGATAGTAACCTCTACCGACGCAGTACCGCTACACAGGTTATCGTCGGTTACAGTTACGGTGTACGTACCCGAAGTATTTACACTGATAGTAGGGCTGGTTTGGTTATTGCTCCAGTTATAGCTACCGTTTACGGTAGGCAGCAGCAACACCGATGTATCGCAACCGCACACATTCTGGTCGGGGCCCAGGCTTACAACCGGTGCCGGTACACTGTACACAGTTACACTATCGTAGCTGGCACAGCCGTTATCGGTGGCTGTAAGGTAGTAGGTGCCTGCCGCTGTTACTATCAGCGTATCATCCAGCACACTACCCGGTGCCCATATATAATCTACACCCTGTACAGCATTTACATACAATACATTGTCCTGCCCTTCGCACACCGAATCCTGGTTAAGCAGTATTTCGGCTACCGGTGGCTGCGATATAATTACATGGGCTGTATCCAGCGAGTTTAACTTACATCCGTTACTGTCTATAGCTATGTACGAGTAGTAACCGGCTGTATTTACCGTAATGTTAGGCGTGGTAGAGCCGTTGCTCCACAGGTACGAGCTATAGCCCGGGTCGCCGGTAAGGGTAATAGCACCACCCACACAAGTACCGGTATCGCCCGATGGTGCTACCACCAGCGGGTTAAGGGTAAACTCGGTTACAACCACCGTATCCGAAGGTATGTTACACACACCATCAAACACCCGCACATAGTAAGCCTGGCTAACGGCAGTTTGCCCGCCGGTAGTTATAGTAGGTGTTACTGCACCGGTGCTCCAGTTATACGACTGGTAAGGGCCACCGCTTGGCACAAGTGTTATCGAATCGTACGGACAAACAGCCGTATCGGCACCCAGTGTTACCGATGGGCGGCGCATGTAAATACGCAGGCTGTCATCGGCACGGCAACCATCCTGGTTAAAGGCAGTCACATAGTACACTGTTTCGGCTATTGGCCAGGCAAACGGGCTTTGTGCTGTGGTAGATGAAAGATTATTGGCAGGGCTCCACAGATAGCTTACACCATTACCGGTAAATACCAGTTGGGTAGTATCGCCGGGGCATATAGTATCGGGCTGTGCCGCAACACTGTAATTAAAGTTGCCGGTGCCTACCTGTATGGTATCGGTAGTTACACAACCATTGCTAAAGGTAGCAGTAACCACATAGGTAGTAGTAGTGGTAGGGTAAGCTTTAGGGTTCTGTACCGTGTCGCTCGATAGGCCCGTTGATGGGCTCCACTGCACACCGGTAAGCACATTACCTGCAGTTTGCGGTGTAAAGCGGAAAGCTACCGGGCTGCCTACCGTCCATGGCGAGGCATTGTAGCCCGCCGGGGTAAGGCCACTGGTACCGGTTGCGTTTTCTATACCCAGCGTATTAACCTGCGCAGGGTTGGTTTGCGAGTTAACCAGTACTTCAATCAGGTTAGTGGTTTCATACAGGTGTATCTCACCATCTATGTTGCCGCCGTTACCAAAGTAAGCTACGTTTTTCCAGCGTATTACCTGTACACGGTTAGGGGCATTGCCTACCACAAAGTGGTCTATCGAGCCCCCATTGGTAGTGTTAAGGTCTTCCCAGCAAAGCGCCACCACGTTGTTAGGTGTAGCAGCATCGGGCAATTGCTGGCCCGAGCAACAGCCCGCACCCTGGCCGTTGGTAAACGATATAAATCCGTTGGTAGAGATATAGAAACTGGTAACGGTGTTGCAGTAAAATTCAAAGTTGAAAGGTATAGTAATTGCGTTGCTCACAATATCATCGCCGGTAGGGCCTGCATTTACTGCACCGGTTGGTGTTATAGGCGAAAACGCAATGTTTGAAAGGTCGTAACCCTGTACACAGTATAACTGCGATGGGTGCAGCAACTGGGCATTCAGTTGTAAGGTATCGCCGTTGCAGAAAACAGTATCGTTGCCGGCACTGATTAATACAGCCGTATCTACATTCAGGCTAATGCTGGTATCGCCCTGGCAGGTGCCATCATCTACCAACAGGGTAAATGTCTCATCGCTAAACAGCGGGAACGTTACCGTACCTGCATTAGGCAGCACAGTTCCGTTGCTGCCGGTCCAGGTAAGGGTATAGTTGTTTAACGGCGCCTCGCACATAATAAAGCGGGTATCGGGGCGCTGGTCGCTTACCGTAGGGGTAGGCAGGTTACAGTTGCTCGATACATCGTTATTAGCATACAACGATGCACCGGTAAATACAGTAGTAGTACCTACGGCATCGTAATCCGAACCCGACAACCAGGTGGCGTTATCGAAACATACTTCAACTATAAGGTTAGAGAAACCATCCCAGTTATAAGGTACATCCAGCGTGTGGGTGTTCCAGCCGGTGGTGTTTATAGTTATAATGGTATCGTTAAGTACCTGCGTAAGGCCGGCTACATAGTTAGCCGGTAGCTGGCTTAGCGATGTACAACCCATTTTAATATTAAATTTTTCGTACGGCGATGAGTTACCCAGGCCGGTTACATTAAAGCCCAGATCGGTAATAGTACCGGCACTCAGGCCCAGTGCCTGTAACTCCGATGCACGGTACAGGTACTGCACCCGGCCATCGGCATAAAAACCGCGGTAAGGGGTTACCAGGTCGCTGCCATTGCCGTTACCCAGGTCTTGTATCTCAAAGTTGCTGTTAGGCAAACATGGGTTCAGCGGATCGCTGGTAGGGCCACAGCTAAGTGCGCTTACCGATGCCGAGATGCTGATAGGGCTGCCCGGACATACATAGTTATCTGAAGGTAACAGGGTAACCTTAGGGCCTACACCCTGTATTACTACTTTAAAGCTATCGCGCACTACACAGCCGGCTGCCGATGTTACGGCAACTTCATAAACAGTAGTAGTGTTGGGTTTTACGTTAGTAGTAGCCTGTGTAGGGCTGCTGATACCCTGGCTGGCTGGTGCCCACTGGTAAGTAAAAGGCCCCAGGTTAGAAGGCGAAGCTACTGCCGTAAGGGTGGTGCTTTGGTTTAAGCATATTGTATCATCCGGAGATGTAATGCTGGTAGCAATATCGGGCACACGGAAAACCGTAATGGTATCGGTTTGTTTACAACCGCCCTGCAGGTCGCTGGTTACTATATAGGTAGTAGTAGCCGAAGGCGCCAGCAATACTACGTTACTGTCGGGTGTAGCGCTAACCATACCACTGGTGGTGTTCCAGCTAAACTCGCTGCCGCCAAACACAGCCACCTCTATCGGTCCGCCGTTAGGGCAATAGTAGCGGTCCTGTCCGGCATCGGTACCTTCAAATATGGTTATGTCGTATGTAAACAATTGTAAGCCGGGTATCGGGCAGGCATCATCCTGAAACTGTACAGTAAAGTAACGGAAACCGGTATCCAGCGCCGAAGGGGTCCAGGTAAATACGGTAATTACCGAATCGGGGCCACCTACATTGGTAGTAGTAAGGGTAGCACCGGGTATAGAACTGGCTATGTTAGAAGTTACAGTTAACGCATCACCGTCTATATCGCGGGCGGCCAGTGTAAACGATACCGTAGTGCCCGGGCACACACCCAGTGAGTTGCAATCGGTTATTACACCGCCATTTACATTAGCCGGGGTTAAACAGTTGGCAACCTGCGGCGAGTTGTTGTTACAGTTAATAATTACAATCTGTATATCGCGCATGGTAGTACCTATTACCACACCGTTGCGGTACTCGGTTACCAATACGTCAACTACATATACACCCTGTTGGGTAGGAGTAAACGACATCTGGCCGGTAGCCTGGTCAAAAATAAAGCCGTTCAGCGTGGGCATAGGGTTAGCCGCCGAATATGTACCCTGGTAAAAAAGGCCGGTACCCACATCATCGCGCGGGGCTATAAGGGTGTACACCAGCGAGTCGCCATCGGTATCTACCGAACCGTGCGAGTAGTTAACCTGCTGATTTACACAAAAATAAGGAACCGGAAGCGAGGTAAAGCTAGGGGCATTGTTACAGCTAACCTGGCTGCTGTTAAGCGTAGCAGCTACCGAAAAACCAAGGCTTGGTGGTGCCGGGTCTACCAGGTTGTTCGACTGGTTACGGCAGCAATCGCTGTAGCTAAAGGTATAAAGGCCACAACCCGGCTGTATGGTTACAGTGCCGGTATAGGTATATAGCTCTACACCGGGCAAGCTACCACCCGAGCAGGTTGATTGGGCCGATGGACATAACTGCGATACCTCTACACTGCTCTGCGCCTGATCAAGCGTACAGGTTACGCTAGATGAGCCGCAGTTAGAGCTTACATCAACTAAAATAGTGTTGGGCATGGTTACACCGCTACAATCGCGGTACACGGCTACAACTATCTCATAATCATTACCTCCCAGGCAGCGGAACGATATATCCGAGCCCATGATGTGTGTAGCGTAGGAATTGTAAAATGCAAAAACACCAAGCAATAAAGCCACCAATGGTCGGATGCGAGTAACGGTACCTTTCATAGTCGTCAGGGTTGTGTCTTAATAAATTAAAGAGGGCGCGAAATTAACTAAATGTAACATAAAAAGGCGCAAATCTCCAATTAATTTAATATGGTATTCATACCAATAGCACAATAAGATTAGGTGCAATTGGTACCATTGCATTTTTTTTGTTGTTAATTGCGTGGTAATCAACTACACAGCCTATGAAAAACAAGTTTCTTTTTATTGCACTTTTTCCCCTGTGCACCCTGCTGCAAGGCTGCTTCGGTATAGAAGAAAAGATACTGATACATAAAGATGGTAGCGGCACCTACACCTTTAGCATGGACCTGACCGAGGCCTTGAAAGATATGACTGAAATGGTGCAGAAACTGGATAAGGCTTTTAAAAACGATAGCGATACCACCGCAGGCAAAACCCCGCAGGACCTGCAAAACGAAACCTACAAAAAACTGAAAGAAGATTCGCGCCTTACCGACCTGCAAACACTAAACAGCATTAAAGGCATTAGCAACAGCCGCGAGTTTGTAGATACTGCCAACGGCCTGTTTATAACGGGTATTTCTTTCGATTTTACCGATGTAAATGCCCTGAACAAAGGACTTGTTGCCATGTTGAGCCCCGGCGATGGTAAAAACAAAAAACAGGGCAATATACCACCGGCTACCTACGGGTACAAAAACGGCGTACTAACCCGCGAGCTATCCAAAGCCACTACCGATGATATGTTTAAAGATATGAAGCTGGATGCCAAAACAGAGGCCATGTTTAAAAAGATGTTTAAGGATTTTAAATACACGATAACCGTACAGTCCGACGCCGACATAAAAAAGGTAACTGCACCGGGCGGTGTTATCAGCCAAAAGGGCAAAAAAACGTCGATAGAATACAACCTGCTGGAGGAGAGCAAAGAGGTAATAAAGGCCCGTATGCGCAGCGATGTACAGGTGTACTAACCGGCTTTTACATTTTTTTGCATCTAGCCAAACCCTTGCCTGTAAAGGGTTTCAGCCATATCCGGCACTTGGTTTACTATACTGTTTAAACCCCTGTTTGTTTTTGTAATCATACAGGCATATTGGTTAAACAAAACAATTACAGGAGGAAACAGTATATGAAACGCTTATTTACACTTGCCATCATTGCTTTATCATTTTTAAGTGCTTCGGCACAGCAGGGTTTATCGGTTTTAAACCTGCGCATAAGCGATAACAGCCCGTTTAAATTATACATAGATGGTACCTATGCCGGCCGTGCCAATGGCACCATGCGTATAGATAATATGCAGCCCGGCAAACACATGTTGCAGGTAACACGCATAAACAGAATGTGGGGCAGTGTGCGCGAAGAGGTAGTATATGGCAGTGGCATAGTATTGGGCGCCAACACCGAATCGTGGGTTACTGTGTTGCCCGAACTGCGCAAAATAAAATTCGATAACATAGTAGCATTAGCTACCCCTGGTTGCACACCGGCTATAGAACCTGTTACACCTGTACTACCCGGCCGCAACACCTGCACCCCTACCCCATCGGCACCGGTATTTGAACCCGCGGGCCCGGTTGGCCCCTTTGCCATGGCACCCGCCGATTTTGAACAACTGAAACGCACTATAGATAATGCCGGTTTCGAAAGCACCCGACTGACTATATTTAAACAGGCATTGGCTTACAACTACTTTACCACCGCACAGGTACGCGACTTAATGAACCTGTTCTGGTTCGAAAGCTCAAAGCTGGATGTAGCTAAACTGGCTTATAACAAAACAATAGACCCGTATAACTACTACCTGGTAAACAACGAGTTTAACTTTAGCAGCAGTGTAAATGCACTGGGCGATTATATAGCCATGCGATAAACAATAGTAAGATACCCTTTAATACAAACAGGCAACCGGAGGAACCGGTTGCCTGTTTTACGTTTGCAACTGCTGGTGGGTAGCTTATTTCTCCTTAGCCAGCGTAATCAGGTTATCGTGCAACTCTATTTTGCCGGCCTTGTACAGCATACCTACGGCTTTCTTAAAATTCTTCTTGCTTATGCCCAGCACCTCATATACCAACTCGGGCGGCGAGTCGTCGCTAAGTTCCAGCCGGCCGTTGTTCTCTATCAGTTTCTCCAGCACCACCGTGCCTATATCGCGGGCAGCCGCTATACCTTGTTTTTGCAGCGCCACATCTATTTTACCATCCTCACGTATCTTTTTTATATAACCCTTTACGTGGCTGCCTTTCTCTATCTTACTAAAAATCTCATTCTTAAAAAGTATGCCCCAGTGCTTGTTGTTTATTATAACCCGCACGCCAACTTCGTTCTCGTAAGTTATCAGCAGGTCCACCTCATCATTGGGTTTAAGTTCTACATCACGGTTTTTAATAAACTTATTAATATTAGTAGTAGCCGCTATACGTTTCGATGCAAAATCGAAAAAAACATACACCAGATAATACCGGTCGGGCTCTACGCGCTCGCCCTGCTCACGAAAAGGCAGAAACAAATCTTTCTCCAGCCCCCAGTCTAAAAACGCGCCTATGCGGTTTACATCTTTCACCAGCAGGTAAGCCGCCTCACCTACCTGTACCAGCGGCTCTTGTGTAGTAGCCACCGGCCGGTCTTCCGAGTCTTTATACAAAAAAATATCTACCTCGCTCCCCTCCTGCATATCAGGCGTTATATACTTTTTGGGCAGCAGCACTTCTTCCAGCGATGCATCGCCGTTCTCGGCCAGATAGAAACCATTATCGGTACGGCGCGTTATTACCAGCCTGTTAAACTTACCATATTGTAACATGGCGCAAAGAAAGTAAAAAGCAGGTGCATTGTGTGCTTATTAAGTGCGGGTATGTTTCGGCACATTATTATTTTGGCTGTATGAATATTTTATTGCTCGAACCTTTCTTTACCGGTTCGCATAAAAAATGGGCCGAAGAGTTTAAAAAGTATAGCCGCCATAGCGTTGAAATAATATCGCTAAGCGGCCACTATTGGAAATGGCGCATGCACGGCGGCGCTGTAACTATGGCGCAGCAGCTTAATAAAAAACTACCCTTTACCCCCGATTTATTACTGGCTACCGATATGCTGGATCTGAACCTGTTTTTATCGCTTACACGTAGCTGGTCGTACAACATACCCACAGCCGTTTACTTTCACGAAAACCAGTTAAACTACCCCTGGAGCCCCACCGATGCCGATGTAAAACTGCAACGCGATAACCACTATGCCTTTATTAACTACACCAGCGCACTGGCGGCCAATCACGTGTTTTTTAATTCGCAATACCATCACCATGCATTTCTGAACGAACTGCCCCGCTTTCTTAAAGCTTTCCCCGATAACAACAACCTTGCGGGTGTAGATGAGATACGTAAAAAATCATCGGTACTGCACCTGGGTATGGATTTAAAAAAACTAACCCAACACAAACCTGCTGTAATAGAAAAACCCAACCGTGCTGTGGTACTTTGGAACCACCGGTGGGAATACGATAAAAACCCCGAACGTTTTTTTAACGCGCTGTTTGAACTGGCCGACCATGGTATAGATTTCAGGCTGGTGGTACTTGGCGAAAGCTACGAAAAACGGCCACCGGTGTTTGATACTGCCCGCGAAAAACTGGCCGATAAAATTTTACACTTTGGCTACGCCGAAAGCTTTGATGAGTATTGCAAATGGCTATGGGTGGCCGATATACTACCGGTAACCGGCACGCAGGATTTTTTTGGCGGCAGCGTAGTAGAGGCTATGTATTGCAACACCGTACCATTTTTACCTAAACGCCTGGCCTACCCCGAACATATACCGCAGCAGTTTCACACCACCTTTTTTTACGATGAAGAGGACTTTGTAAAAAAACTACAGCGCCGTATTATGGATGTAAAATACCTGCGCGTAATGAATACGCAGCAATACGCTGCCCGGTACGATTGGCAAAACCAGATAGAACTGTACGATACCCAACTGGAACAGGTAAAAGCCGGCTAACCGGCCTGTAGCTTGATTAAAATCATTCTTTCTTTTTACGCCGAACATTTTACATTCGCGCTTGTTTAGAATTAATCTAAACTCATTTTAAGCTAAGAAATTGAGGAAAGTCTGTTTAGTAGTGTTTCTTATTTGTCAGGTGCTGTTTTCTATTGCCCAAAATGCCGAACAAGCCAGGGTATTGGTACACGCGCTCAATTACATAAGTAACGATTACCAGTATGCAGTTGCCAACGGCAAAGTAATAAGCAAGCTGGAGTACGACGAAGAACTGGAGTTTGGCGAAGCAATTATAAAATATCACCGCCTGTATTCGGGCAACTGGCAACCGGCCGACTCAATAGCCGTAGGCGAAATGGTTAACCGCCTTAATAACCTTATTACTGCCAAAGCCGATTTTAAAGAGGTAAGCAAACTGGCTACCGAAACAAAAAATAAAGTTATTGCCGCCTCGGGCCTTAGCATAACACCGGTACAGTACCCCAACCTGCCTAATGGTAAACTGGTGTATAAAACAGAATGTGCCCGCTGCCACGGCTACACCGGCAACGGCGATGGGCCCGATGGCAAAGCACTGGAACCTAAACCACGTAACTTTCACGATAACGAACGCATGCGGGGCATATCGCCGTTTGCAGCATTTAATACTATCCGCCTGGGTATAGAAGGTACCGGTATGGAAGCCCACCCCATGCTGGATGATGACCAGGTATGGGATGTAGCTTTTTACATTCTGTCGCTCCGCTACCAGCAACCAGCCGATGGTAAAATGAAAGAGGCCATTGCCGGCGTTAATCTGGCCGATATAGCCATGTACAGCGATAAAGACCTGCTGGCAGCACACTCACAGCCCGATAGCCTTGCTGCACACCATTTTCTGGCAGCTATACGTACCCAGCAACCCGCCACCGATGAAAGTGCATTTATCAATACCTCACTCAAATATCTGGATGGGGCTATGGCATTGTACCGCGATGGTAAATTCGACGAAGCATCTAAACTGGCGGCACTATCATACCTGGAGGGGATAGAACCGGTAGAAAACCAGCTAAAGGCTACCGACCCGGGCACTATGGAAAAGCTGGAAATGCAAATGCAACAGCTGCGTAAAATGATGGACGAAAACCGGCCTGCGGCTGAAGTGCAGGATTCGGTAAAGCAGGTACGCCAGACTATCAGCAGCCTGAACGAAATACTCGGCAAAAAAAATCATTCATTCTGGCTGGCGTTTATGCTGGCAGCATCAGTACTGTTGCGCGAGGGCCTCGAAGCGTTTTTGGTAATACTGGTAATACTATCGGTAGTAAAAGCTACCGAGCTAAAGCAATACACCGGTTGGATACATGCCGGCTGGCTGGGTGCTGTACTGGTAGGTGTTATACTATGGTTTTCGGGTGGTGCGCTTATGGGCGAACAACTTAAACATGTAGAGCTGATTGAAGGCATCGTTTCGTTTTTAGCTGTAGCTATGCTTATGTATGTGGGCTTTTGGCTGCACAGCAAAAGCGAAATTGGTAAATGGAAAGAATACGTAAACCAACTGGTTAAAGGCGCTATAAACAACAAAAGCCTGTTTGGCTTAACCAGCCTTTCATTCTTTGTGGTATTCCGCGAGGTATTCGAATCGGTGCTGTTTCTTTCAGCACTTAATCTTGAGTCGGCCGGTAAACAAAGCAATGCTATTGGCCTGGGCGTACTGGCCGCCTTTGCGGTAGTTATGGTAATGGCCTGGCTGGTACTTCGTTACTCTACCAAACTGCCTATTCCCAAACTATTCAAAATCTCATCTATAGTAATGGGCCTGCTGGCTATTGTATTAACCGGTAAGGGGGTACACTCTTTTCAGGTACTAAACTACATACCGGTGCATGGCATACCTATGTTCCGGTTAGAACTGCTGGGCATTTTCCCCACTATAGAAACCTGTGCTGCACAGGTAGCCGCCCTGCTGCTGGTAGTATATATGTGGCGGGCCACTATGGGCAACAGCAAATAACCGCTACCGGTTACCTGTTACAACACTTTAAATTTTAATTAATATCAAATACTCATTGCTGATTGTCGTCAGCTATGAACTACGTCATACTAAGCTATGTGTAGTTGCTTTTGCTTTGTATCCGAATCAAAAAACAACTATCATGAAAAACATTACACGCAGTGCAGTTTTTTTACTAAGCATGCTGTTATTACAACACTCTTTTGCAACCAACCAGTTGGTAAAGCAAAAAAACATAAGCGCAACCAATATTGACATGCGCTCATCGGGAGTAGTGGTGTTAGATAGTATAGTATTAAATGCCCCCGAAAATGGCCGGGTAGTAGTAAGGCTGGATGGCTATTGCGTATCCGATTCAGGTGATAGGATAGTATTGGCTGCCAGTAACGAACCGCGCTGGTTTGCCAACGATGGTAACGTAGCCGTAAATGCACCACACACCAACTTTAAACGGAGGGCCTTTTCGCACACACGCGTGTACGATGTAACAGCCGGCCTGGATACCTTTTACGCCGTTGGCCAGAATTATGTAGATGAAGATGGAAGTGGTATTGCATCGGTATATGCACACCTTACGTTAGAATATTTTCCCGCCAGTGGCGATGCCATGGTAATAAGTGCAGATATGGCATTAGGGGGCGATGTAAGAAGTGCTCAAAAAGTGATAGCTAAAATATACGACCCGGCCGAGCCTGCAGGTAAAGTATTTGTACATGCCGATGGCTGCGTCAACTCATCGCCCGGCGATAGAATTATGCTATCCGTAGCCAATATTCCATCGTGGCTGGTAGGCGATGGCAGTGTGGCCTTAATGGCACTTAACGCCAATCAAACACAGTCTCCCTATAGCCACTCACGCGTATATACCCAAAATACTACAGCCGACACATTTTACACCACCGTACGCAACGTAGTAAACACCAGTGGCAGCGGGGTGGCTACTGTGTACGGTAACCTGAGCGCCACATTCTATCCATCGTCGGGCCAGTCATTTATACAGGTAAAAGAGATAGAAGAAGACGATTTGAATGCCCGTGGCGCACCAGTTGCATTCGACTCTATTACTATTACCACTACTACGCCCGGCTATGCACTGGCACAACTTGATGGCTATTGTACTTCATCGGTAGGCGATGAAATGTTGTTTGCAGTAAACAATGTACCGGCATGGGGGCCTAATGAAGACCACATTACTGTTTCTGCTGCTTACACTAACAACAACTTCAGTACGTTGGCACATTCCCGCTTGTTCTACATTCCAGCCGGCACGCATACATACTACAGCGTAGTGCAAAATTTTAGCTCATCGGCAGGTAACGGATTGGTAGATATTATGGCCAACTTTACAGTTAAATTCTATCCTGATGAAAGCGTAGGTATTGCCGAAACATCCGGCAACATAGTTGCAGTATACCCTAATCCGGTAAGCGGCATACTAACCATTGCCTTGCCCAACAACAACAGCAGGCAAACAGTTACTATAACCGACCTCTCGGGCCGCATAGTACAAAACATGGAAACAACTAACCAGCAACTGCTACAGGTAGATATGAGCTACCTGCCTGCCGGCGTTTACATTGTAAAAGGTAACGGTTTTGTAAAAAAAGTAATCAAACAATAACAGGCACAAACAAAAGCCGGCAACTGTAGTACAGTTGCCGGCTTTCTGTTTATACAAGTGTAGTTTAATTAAGCAGGTTACGCAGTTTAGCTTCGTCCATCACAGTAATCTTTCCCTCGGCAATTTCAATCAGCTTTTCATGTTTAAAATCGCTTAGTGTACGTATCAGGCTTTCGGTTGCCGTACCTACTACCTGCGCCAGGTCTTCGCGTGGTATCTCCAGCTTTGGTTTATCGCCCGGCGTTTTTTTGTACTTATCGTTAACATGCAGCAATGCATTGGCCACCCGTTTGCGCAGCGAGTTATAAGCCAGGTTCAGCAACGCTTCCTCACGCTCTACCAGGTTATGCGATAGCAGTTTGATAAAACTTTGTGTTACCTGCGCATCGGTATTCAGCAGCGCATAAAAATCTGCCTTGGGTATCAGCATCACTTCGCTGTCTTCCATCGCCTCGGCATTATCGGTGTACGATGTCTCTTCCAGCAACGTGTTGTACCCCATAAAGTCGCCCTCTTTGTATATGGCGGTAATCAACTCCTTGCCATCCTCGTTCATTCTGAACGATTTTATTTTACCCTTTACTATAAAAAACAAATGCTGGGGGCGCTGGTCGCGCACATATATCATTTGCTTTTTCTTAAAGGTCTGCACCTCGCGGTCATCGCTGGTAAGTTGTACTTTGCTGTTAGCACTGGCGTTATTCAAAAAGTCGTTTACGCCTTCCGTGTTGTTGGCATACTCCGTACGCAGTAGCTGTGTTTTCTTCAACCGGGTAGCTATGGCATTCAACAGTTCAATATCATCAAATGGTTTGGCAATAAAATCATCAGCCCCCATCTCCATACCTTTGCGCATATCCAGCCGGTCGGCCTTTGCTGTAAGAAAAATAAACGGTATGGTAGATGTTTTAGGGTTCTTACTAAGCATGTGCAACACGCCAAAACCATCCAGTTCGGGCATCATTATATCGCACACAATCAGGTCGGGCGCTTCTTTGTTCACCATCTCTACACCTTTCTTTCCGTTGGGCGCCGATATAACTTCATAGCCTGCCAGCTCCAATATCTCCTCAATATTTTCGCGTACGGCTTTGTTATCTTCTATTACCAGTATTTTCTTGCTCATAGCATGGGTGTTTATATATATTATTTAAACCTATTTACCAGCATTTACCATATAGCTCATAACCTTCCCGTTCCAGTTGTTCGCGGTGGTTAGGGTGGGCTATTGCTACCAGCGCTTTTACCCGCTGCGAAATATTTTTACCATATAAATCAGCAGCGCCATATTCAGTAACTACATACTGTACATGTGCGCGCGTGGTTACCACACCGGCCCCTTGTTTAAGTACAGGTACTATTTTCGATATGCCTTTACCGGTTACCGATGTAATGGCAATGATGGGCTTACCGTTTTCACTCAACGCTGCACCACGCATAAAATCCATCTGCCCTCCTACCCCACTGTACATCCGGCTGCCTATCGAGTCGGCACACACCTGGCCGGTAAGGTCTATTTCTATAGCGCTGTTTATGGCAGTTACGCGCGGGTTGCGCCGTATTACGGTAGTATCGTTTACATAGCCTACATCCAGCATCACTACCTCGGGGTTATCGTGTATAAAATCGTAAAGCCTGCGCGTGCCCATGGCAAACGCCGATACTATTTTTCCCGGGTATTTGGTTTTATACTTACCTGTAATTACACCGGCTTCTACCAAAGGCAGTATCCCATCCGAAAACATTTCGGTATGTACCCCCAGGTCTTTATGGCTGCCCAGATACGAAAGCACCGCATTGGGTATAGCACCTATACCCATTTGCAGGGTGGCGCCATCATCTACCAGCGTAGCAATATGTTTGCCTATAGCGGCCTCGGTGGCTGCAACAGGCGCAGCGGCTGTTTCAAAAATGGCATCTTCGGCATATACCGCAGTGGTAATTTTACTGTGGTGTATAAAGCTATCGCCCAGCGTGCGCGGCATATTGGAGTTAACCAATGCTATTACCGCACCGGCTGTTTCGCAGGCAGCCTTTGCTATATCTACCGATATACCCAGCGAACAATAGCCATGAGCATCGGGCGGGCTTACCTGTACCAAAGCCACATCTATGGGGTATGCGCCGCTGCGTATAAAGGCCGGTATCTCGCTCAAAAACATGGGCACGTACTGTACGTTTATCTCGTTTACGTACGGGCGTATATTGGCACCTACAAAAAATGCATTTATCCTGAACGCACCGGCATACTCCGGACGGGCATACCTTGCTTCGCCCTCGGTATGCAGGTGTGTCAGCTCTACATCTTTCAACTCAGCATGCCGGTCTGCCAGTGCATTTACCAGGCGCTCCGGCGTGGCAGCACCACCATGTATAAATACACGGTGGCCACTCTTTACTATGTTCAATGCCTCGGCGGCTGTTACAAAATTCATGGCTTACTGGTGGGTGATAAATACGGGCAGGTTCAAATCTTTAATAATACGGGTGCTCATACTCTGCTGAAAAATACGCGCCAGTGCACTGCGCCCATAGGCTCCCATCAGCACTATCGAGTTAGCACCATTCTCTTTCAAATAGCTATATAGCTTCTCTTCCGGTGTACCATTCAACACTTCATACGTTATACCCGGGTAGTGCTGGCTCATCAACTCTTTTAAACTGCTACCGCCTTCTACATGGTGGGTACTGGTAGTATTTACACTTACCAAGGTAACCGGTAGTTTAGCCAGTTCGGGCAACAGGTACGAAAACTGTTTGGCCGCATAGGCGCTGGAGGGCGAACCATCGTAACAAAGTATTACCTTATCATAAACACTATAATCCTGCGGCACTACCAGCACCGGGCAATAGGCATCGGCCAGTATATCTTTCAAAAAAGTACCGGGCATGCTTTCGGCCAGCGAAAAAAAACTGGTTTGCGTATCTATTATCAGCATATCGGCAAATACACTTTCGCGTATTACTTCCTGCACCGGCACACCTTTATCCAGGTGTACTTTATGGTGTACCCCTTTTTCATCGCAGGCGCGGTTAAACAGGCTGATGTTTAGTTTAATCTTCTCCATATCGGCCTGCTGCGAGGTTTCTACAGCTGCAAAATCTACAAAGGGTTGGTCCCAGGCATAGCTATAGGTAAAATTACCAAAGCGCATATCGCTTATAAATACACCCACCAGCATGGCTTGCTGGTTACTTGCCATCTCTATTGCATAGTGCGTAGTAGAAGGCGAATATTTGGTTCCGTCAAAAATTGCCAGAATCTTTTTCATAGATGGCTTTTGAGCAAATGTATGTTGGCTTATACAGCAAAATTCTGACACCCCTCAAATTGTATGCTGATAAAAATCATGTACATAGCAGGCAGTTAATTATGCGATGTAAAACGCACGGTAAATACCGTACCCTGTTCTGCCTTGCTTATAAAACTTATGGTGCCGTCAAGTAAATCTACATAGCGCCTTACTATACTTAACCCTAAACCGGTGCCCTGTATCTCACCGGCATTACGCGCCCTGAAAAATTTTTCAAACAAATGTTTCTGTTCATCGGCCGGTATTCCTATACCCTCATCTTTCACACGTATGGTTACTTCGCCGTTTTTCTGTTCGCTTTCCAGCCAAATACTCTTACCCTCCGGCGAGTACTTAATGGCATTCGAAAGCAGGTTCATCAGTATGTTACGCAATACTTTACGGTCGCATTGCACGGTATCTTCGCCAGTGTGTGTGTAGTATATATTCTGCCCCTCTTTCAACAACTCGCGTAGGTCTTCTGTAACCGCATGGCAGGCTTCGGGTAGCAAAAAGGTAACGTTCTCCATTTCCATCTTACCTTGCTCCAGCTTATCAAGCGATAAAAAGTCGTTCAGTATATCTGTAAGGTTGCGGATAGATGATTTAACCCGCTCAATATGTCGTATACGCTTATCGGCATGCTCCGGGTCCAGGTAGCGCTCTATCAGCGATACGCTGGAAAGGATAGTGCTAAGCGGCGTACGGAACTCATGCGCTGCTGTAGTTACAAACCGCGATTTTAGTTCACTCAAATCTTTTTCGCGCTCCAGCGCCTGCGCCAGCTCCAGGGTACGTTCTTTTACCTTTACCTCCAGTTCTTCATTCAGCTTTCGTATCTCCTCTTCTGCCTGTTTACGTTGTGTTATATTAAACCGTATAGCTACATACTGGTACGGCTTTCCGCTATCATTCAAAAAGGGAACAATGGTAGTATCTACCCAGTAGTTGGTACCGTCTTTAGCCCGGTTACGCAACTCCCCTTTCCATACTTTGCCGGCGGCTATTGTTTGCCATAGCTTACGCATAAAATCCTTACTATGGTAACCCGAGTTAACAATGCGGTGATCTGCCCCTACCAGCTCTTCCCTGCTGTATTTAGATATATTACAAAAATTATCATTTACTGCTTTTATTACTCCTTTCGCATCGGTAATAGCTACAATACTTGATGCATCGAGTGCTATCTTGTAATCAGATATGATACGGGTTACTTCATTTAGCTCAGCAGTGCGGACTACTACCTTTTCTTCCAGTTCCTTGTTCAGGTTTTGTATCTCTATCGATCGCTTCATCACCTCGGCTTCCAGCTCAAAGGTGCGGGTGCGCAGGTCGTCTGTTATCTTATCCCTTGCTTCCTGTTCGTGTTCGCGCTTCACCAGTTCAGTTACATCCTCTACCCGGTGTATAATATATAGCACCTCACCATCAGGATTCAACACCGGCTTATTAATAGGGCTCCAGTAGCGCTCTTCAAAAGTACCATCGGCGCGCCGTATATCATACTTCTGCACAGCCATAGTATGTGCCGTTTTCTTCTCCAGCACATAATCAAGCGAGCTTTTAAGGTTAGCAACACCATCTGCGCCTTCATCATCGGGGTTGCCGGGGAACGCATCAAATAGTTTCTGGCCGGTAATTGCATCGCGCTGGGTCATGGTGGCAGCTACATAGGCATCGCTGGCAGCTACAATGGTAAGGTCGGGTAACAATATAAGGTACAGACCCGGTACCGATTCAAACAATGACCGGTAATCTACTGTTATTGCACTAAGGGGGGTATCAACAGGCAGCATATAGTATAAAATACTAACGTGCAAAAAACAGCTTTAGCCGTTAACAGGCACATGATTTTTATCAGTTCATAAACGGCATTTATTTGTCTGATAAACCTCAACACACCCGCTAACAGGTATCATAGCTGTATAAGGCAACCAACATTACCTTTGTATCGTAATTAAAATACAAGCCTTAAAACTTATTACCGGTGACTGAGCAATACTTAAGTCACCACACAGGAAACCCTGCTGAGGACCGGCAGGGTTCTTGTTTTTAACATAGTTAAGGTAACTGATAAGGCACACCCATGGTGGTGACCTGTATCATAGTACAGGCATATTATGCGCCTTAAATTTGTAGTAGTAATGAAAAGCATATTGATAATAGAAGACAATGCTGCCGTGCGCGAAAACACGGCAGAGCTGCTGCAACTGGCGGGCTACGATATAGCTACGGCAGTTAACGGCAGGCACGGGTTTACAGTGGCCAAACACCACCCGCCCGACGCTATTATATGCGATATTATGATGCCTGAAACAGACGGGCTTATGTTTTTTAAACTCGTAAAATCCGACGATATATTATCGCACATCCCCATCATATTCTTCTCGGCCGGCTCGGCACCTATGCCAGTAAAAAGAAAACTGGAAGAAGGCGCAGATGTTTACCTTAGCAAACCATTTACCGAAGAAGAATTGATGAACGCGGTACAGTTCTGTTTAAATAAACAACGGGCCTGAGCCATTACAAAAAATACACGCATTGAGACAACCCAACAACTGGTATGTAATAACCGGTGGGCCCGGCTCGGGCAAAACCACCACCGTAAATATACTCGAATCACTAGGCTATAGAACTACTATAGAAAAAGCCCGGCACTACATAGATACCAAACTAAAAGACGGTAAAACCATCGATGAAATTGAGAGGAACCAACGTGGATTTCAGCAGGCTGTAATTAAAATGCAACTGGAAACAGAAAGCAAAATAAGTCCCAACGAAATGGTGTTTATGGATCGTGCTATACCCGATGCCCTGGCATACTACCGCTTTCTTAACTTAAAAACCGACCAGCTGGTAGAAACCGCAGTAAAAGAGGCTTCGTATAAAAAAGTGTTTATACTCGATTGCCTGCCACTGGTAAACGATTATGCCCGCCGCGAAGATGAAAAAGCACAACGCCGGATACACGAACTTATAACAGAGGTGTACGAATCTCTGCCCTTTCCTATTGTGTATGTTCCGGTACTACCCGCACAGGAGCGGATAAATGTAATATTGAAAAACCTGTAGTTACGCTTACTTGCTTAAAGCAGCTTCAATGGCTTTAATAACTTCAGCATCATTAACCGAAGTTTTAGGGCTAACCGAAGTTATTACGTGGCCATCTTTACCCACCAGAAATTTTTGAAAATTCCAGGTAACAGCGGCGTCAGTAACACCATTTTCGCTTTTCTGGGTAAGGTAGCTGTATAGCGGGGCTATATCTTTACCCTTTACCGATATTTTAGAAAACATAGGGAACGTAACTGCATACTCGCGGGTGCAAAAAGCCTTTATATCTTTATCGCTGCCCGGCTCCTGGCCCATAAAGTTATTGGCCGGAAAACCCAGCACTACCAGGCCTTTGCTGCTGTATTTGGTGTATAGGGCCTGTATATCCTTATACTGCGGTGTATTACCACACATACTGGCTACGTTTACTATCAGCAATACTTTGCCTTTGTATTTAGCTAACGATACCTGGTTACCATCAATATCCTTTACATTAAAATCGTAAACAGTTTTGCTGCTGTTAGCTGCAAATAAGGCCACCAGGGCTATGGTCAAAAAAGTTTTCATGTGCGTTGTTTTATGCTATTAACAAAGTAAACCCTTAAAAGTTTTACCAGCAACAAAAAGGCCGGTATATAACCGGCCTTTTAAACATTTTTATCGGATAAGAGTTACAGAGCCTTTGTATTTAAGCGACCGGTCATTCATCATTACCACATCGGCGGTAAATACATATACGCCTGCCGGCAGCGGTGCGCCTTTGTAAGTACCATCACAACCGTAGAAAAAATTGGTAGATTCAAACACTTTCTCGCCCCAGCGGTTATACATACCCCATTTAATCTGTTTTACACCGCTACCGAATGGTAAAAACACATCGTTGTTACCATCGCCGTTAGGGCTAAAGGCATTCGGCCAGAAAATATCGCCCACCTTCAATACGTTCAGCACAATAGCATCGGTACCGGTACAGCCATAGTTATCGGTATACACCAGCATATAGGTAATTGTATCGGCCGAATAGGCTACCGGGTTCTGGCAGTCGTTACAACTCAGCAGGGTATCGGGCATCCAGTTGTAAGTACCACCGCTTCCATTGCCTTGATTGATAACAGCAAATATGCCGGTGTTTTGCCCCTCATATACCAGCTTATCATCGCCCAAATCAACCATAGGCATCGGTACCAGGTTAATATCTACGGCATCGGTGGCAGTACAGTTATTGGCATCGGTTACGGTTACCGCATAGGTACCTGCCAAAGTTGGCAATATGGTTTGCGTGGTTTCCCCACCGCTCCACAGGTAACCGGTAAATCCGGCAGGCGCCGATAAATTAATAGGCGTACCCTCGCAGGCTGTAGTATCGTTACCCAAATCTATGGTTAACAAGGGTGGCTCGGTAATAAATGCGGTAGCACTACCGGTACAGTTACTGGCATCTGCCACAGTAACTGTATAGGTACCCGGTATTAATCCGGTTTGTGTACTATCGTTGGTGCCACCACTCCATTGGTATAAATAGGGCGTACTGCCTCCGACTACATTAGCCGTTACTACACCATCGGCTGCGCCAAAGCAGCTTACATCGGTAGTTACTATATTAATCTGTAAACTATTGGCAGATGTAGGTACTGTTACCAATACGGTATCTGCACAATCATTCAGGTCTTTCGCAATAACAGTGTAGTTGCCCGGTGCCAGGTTACCAAACGTATTTTGCGCCTGGTATGCACCACCGTTAAACGAATACGTGTAAGGCTGCACACCGGCCGTAGTAATGTTAACAGTTACCGAAGCATTGCTTAATCCGCAGCTGGGTGGTGTTACCACCGCATCGGCCTGTATGGTACAGCAAATAGGTGTAGCCAGTGTAACACTCGCTACAGCCTGGCAACCCACCGCATCGGTTACGGTTACTGTTACAGCACCGGGTGGCAGACCTGTAAACGATTGGTTAATTGGCGCAGGTATAAAAGGTACCTGTACCGGTGTACCACCGGTAGTATCAATCTCTGCACTGTAAGGTGCAGTACCACCGCTCAGGTTTACAGTTATCTGCCCATCATCGCCGGCACAGGTTGGGGCTACAGGGTTGGTAAGCGTTAGCACCAGGGTACTGTTATCATTCAATGGAAACAAGGTATCTATAGCACAATTGGCAAAAGCAATATCAGTAATAGTAACTGTGTAGCTACCCGATGATATGCCGGTAAGGGAAGAAGTGTTTTGTCCGCCACCCCACGCATAGCTGTAGTTACCCGAACCATTGGAAGCGGTAAGTGTAATACTGCCATCTGCCTGCCCGCAGGTTGGCTGTACTAACACAGCACTTACGGTGTGCGTACAACAGTTGGTAGGGGCTGTAAGGGTTACACTGGCGTTAGATGGACAGCTATTGGCATCTTGTACGCTGGCAGTAATAGTACCGGCATCAAGCCCCGGTAGCGGCAACTGCCCGGCTATGGGCGATGTTACCGTAAACGGGCCCGAACCTGTATCAATGGTTATGGTGTATGGGCCGGTTCCACCGGCAAGCGTAACTGTAACCGAACCATCGCCACCGGCGCAGGTAGGGTTAACCGGGTTACTGAACGTAAGCGTAGGGCCACCCGGCGATGCTAAAGTAACCGAAGTAGTAAATGTACAGGTAGCTATGCTGGTACTGGTTATAGTTACAATGTACGTTCCTGCACCTAAACCGGTACGGTTTTGCTGGGTAGATGGGCCATCGCTCCACGCGTAGGTATAGCTACCTGCCGGCGTAGGGCTTACGTTTATAGCACCATTGGTTTGCCCGCACGATGGCTGCGTGGTGCTGGTAGTAGCACTTAGCTGGCAACAGTTAGTGGGGGCTACTAAAGTAACCGTAGCACTGGCCAGGCAACCCTGCCCATCGGTTACGCTTACGTTAATAGTACCCGCACCAAGGCTAGGTATAGTAAGCGAGCCTGCCACCGGCGAAGTTTGGTTAACAGGTGCACCACCGGTATCAATAGTAATCTGGTATAATGGTGTACCACCCGATAAGGTTACCTGTACCGAACCATCGTTACCCGCACAGGTTGGTTGTGTAGGTACGCCAAAGGTAACCGCCAGGTTGCTGTTACTGTTTAATACAATGGTAGTATCGAAGGTACAGGTGGGTGTGCTGGTACTGGTAACGGTTACAGTATAGGTACCTGCTGGTAAACCTGTACGGTTTTGCTGGGTAGATGGGCCATCGCTCCAGGCAAACGTGTATGAGCCCGCAGGCACCGGTGTAATGTTAATAGCCCCGTTACTTTGCCCGCAGGTAGGTTGTGTGGTTGCAGCGCTGGCACTAAGTGCGCAGCAGGCTTGTGTGTTTACATTTATCACATCGCTTTGTGTTACACAACCAGCCGTATCGCTAACCGTTAAGGTAAAAGTACCCGGCGGTGGGCACACCGTAGGGGTAAGTGTGTTACTGTTGGTCATATTACCGGTAGGGCTCCAGGTAAAGTTACCGGTATAGGCTACCTCGGGGTCGTTAAAGGTAATTGTCCAACTGTTGAACGAACCGGTAGGTAACGAAAAGCCATTGAAAATAGCATTAAAGTGTAACGACCACACACCATTGGCATCGCAACCCACCAGGTTATTAAACGGCTGGTTAGGTGCATAACTACCAGAGTATGGAGAAGTGCCCGATGTGATAGGCGGGCCGGCCGGTACAAAGCAGGTATTGGTAAGCGATGTGCCCGATATAGTGCTATCTTTTACAAGTAAAATAGAGTCGCCGCTGGGGCATACCAACCAGATATCAAACAAATCTACCCCACCAAAAAAGCTCATCGTCATATTACCAATACATACACTTGATATATAGTTAGAGGGCACTGTATTTAAATTCAGGTTGGTCACATTTATATCCATGGCTAAAAATGCGCGGCCCGGTGTAGCAGGTATTATTGGCGGAAAGCCGGGCAAACCCGGGGTACCGGTAATAGGGGCTGTTTCCTGATTACGGTAGGTAGGTGTTTTAGCAGGGCGCTGTACAATTTTAGCCGTAGCATTTAACTGTAGGCACTGGCCACTGCAAATGGTGGTATCATTACCCGCATTTACTACTATAGTAGGGTTTACCACTACCAGCCGTACGGTATCGCTACAGGTATTGGTACCGTTGCTCATGTTTACTACGTAGTTTATAGTAGTATTAGGCGATACTGGTGTAGGATTAACTCCACCGTTCGGGCCGGCATTATATCCATCATGTACCCATACTATGTTGTACGAAGGGTCGTTACAGTATATCACCACATTGTCTATACCCCAGTGGTCATAGTCGGCACCCGAGTCAGCATCCTGAAACCATCTAAACTTCGTATTTGAAGTTAATGCAGCCACCGGTACAGGAAAACACCAGTTATTCCAGTTAATTAACTGTGGATCGGAACCGCCGTTTGGATCAAAGTAATTCAGGGTAGTCCACGTAGCACCGTTATCAATGCTATATTGTAAATAAACCCCTTCTAACGGTTCATCAGGCCCCTCACATGGTGCTGTGCAATTGCTGCACTGTGTAGCAAACAACATATCAAAACAAATGGTAACACCTGCATTGGCGCAACTACTCAAGTTAAATGATGTAGTTGTAAGTGCTCGTGGTACTGGCGACGAATTGCCCATCCAAACATGCGTAGTACCATCTACACCATTGGAGCTACATGGGTTATTCCACATAGCCTGTTGTGTACTCTGCCAGCCAGGGCCGTAACTACCGCTGTTAAAATTCTCTGACAGCAGCGCTATACCCTGCGCCTGGCCGAAGGCTGATAACGATGCATTTTCGCCGCATACTATCGTATCGCGGTTAATAGCTGCGCTTACCGTACAGCCCTGCGAAAATGCATAGACTGATATAATACAGAATACAATAGTGCTTACAAGATTTTTCATCTATGTGCTTATGTTTTTATTTCAATACTTAAGTTGCCTTTATCTGTGGGTTGATACAACAAAAATATCTGCCGCCCTATACAAAAAACAGTGCCCGAAAATTTATCCGGGCACTGTTCTTTTACTACATCTTCATCAATTTTTGTGTAATAGCCCTGTTACCGGCGCTTATACGTAACATATAAACACCTGTAGCTACGTTCAGTTCAATCTCCGAACGTTGGTTATACAATCTGGTCTGGTAAACAAGTCTGCCTTCGGCATTATATACTTCACACTGTGCTCCTATCCAGCCTTTGCTTACTGCTATATTCCACATAGCAGTGGCATTAGGGTTAGGGTACACACTCATTCTGTCTTCTTCCATATCATCAATACCGGTTACGGTTACTACTACCGGCAACGATAGAGCGGTACAACCATTCTGATCGGTTACCAGCACCGTATAGCTACCCGACTCGTTGGCAACATACAATCCGCCGGTAGCACCCGGTATTGCTTGTCCATCGCGGTACCATTGGTAGCCCGCCGAACCATAGGCCAGCAACGAATCTTCGTTTACACTTATGCTTACAGGAGGTTGCGGGTATGTATTTAACGGCAACTGGTTAGATGCCGCCGAACAGTTGGTATTGTCGGTTACGGTTACATAATAATTACCGGCAAGTGTAGCCGAAATACATGCCGATGTTTCACCAGTGTTCCAGGCGTATGATGCATAACCGGCAGGGGCACATATAGTAGCCGTATCGCCGGCACACATCAGTTGTTTGTTGCTGGTTATAGATACGGTATTATTAAGCGAACTGCCCACTATAACACTGGCTGTTGCAGTACAGCCACTGGCATCCGATACTGTAACAGTGTAGGTACCGTTAGCAAGACCTGTTAGCTGGGCTGAGTTTCCGCCATTGCTCCAGTTGTAAGTAGAGGCGGTACCCTGCGTTACGGTTACCGTTGCTGTACCATTGCTGTTGCCGCAGGTAGTATTGGTAGCCAATGCCGAAACAGCAATACTGCCGCCGGCATTTACTACTGCCGATGCGGTAACGGTGCAGCCACCCGGCGCTGTTACAGTAACGGTATAAGTACCGGCAGCCAGGTTGGTAGCAGAGGCAGTAGTAGCGCCGTTATTCCACTGGTAACCACTGGCAGTACCCGATAAAATACTAACAGTTGCCGAACCGGTATTAGTAGCACAACCGGTACCGGTAGTAGCTACCGATATGGTAGGGGCACCGGCAGCACCCACTACTATAGTCTCTACACTCGAACAGCCATTGGCATCGGTAATAGTAACAGTATACGTACCTGCCCCTAAACCGGTACGGTCAGGTGTAGTTGCAGGGCCATCGCTCCAGGCGTATGTGTAGTTGGCTGTGGGCGACATGGTAATATCTATAGCGCCATCGTTCTGCCCGCAGGTAGCCTGCGATGGTACAGCCGCAGCATTAAAATTACAACAGGTATAGGTGCTCACTCTTACGGTATCGGTACGGGTAACACAACCGGCTGTATCCGATACTGTAAGTACAAATTCATTAGGTACAGGACATACAGTAGGGGTAAGTGTGTTGCTGTTGGTCATGTTAGCAGTAGGGCTCCAGGTAAAGTTACCGGTGTACGATACCTCGGGGTCATTAAACGTTATGCTCCAGTTGTTAAACACACCTATAGGTAACGATACACTGTTTATCACAGCGTTCAGGTGTAGCGACCATACTCCATTCGCATCACATCCGGCAAGGTTACTAAAAGGCTGGTTAGGGGCAAAGTTGCCGCTATAAGGCGATATAGCCGAAGTAATAGTACTACCCGCAGGTACAAAGCAGGTATTGGTTAACGATGCTCCGGTAAGGGTACTGTCTTTCACAAGCAATATCGAGTCGCCACTGGGGCATACCAGCCATATATCAAAAATCTCTATCCCACCAAAAAAACCGCTCATAGTAACATTACCAATACATACGCTGGTTATATAGTTAGGTGTTACCGTATTCAGGTTCAGGTTGGTTACGTTAATATCCATAGCTAAAAACGCACCGCCCGGTATAGGGGGTATAAGCGGCGGTATGCCCGGAAAACCAGGTGTACCACTTATCTGTGCAATCTCCTGATTAGAGTAAGTTGGTGTTTTAGCCGGACGCTGAACTACTTTACCATCGGCATTAAGCGCCACACAGGTACCCGAGCAGATGGCAGTATCAAGGCCCGCATTTGCCACTACTATAGGGTTTACTACGTTAATAGTTACTGTATCGGCACAGGTATTAGTACCATTGCTCATAGTTACCACATAGGTAGTGGTAGAATTAGGAGAATAAGGTGTAGGGTTGGCACCACCAGCACCACCTGTGGTGTAACCACCCGGCCACGCTATGCTGTAAGTAGGGTCATTACAGTAAATTACAACGTTATCTATACCCCAGTGGTCATAATCTGCACCAGAGTCGGCATCCTGATACCAACGAAATTTAGTGTTAGCTGTAAGTGCTGCCTGTGGCACCGGAAAACACCAGTTACGCCAGTTAACAAGCTGTGGGTCGTTACCACCATTCGGGTCAAAATAGTTCAGGGTAGTCCAGGTAGCACCGTTATCGGTAGAATATTGCAGGTACACCCCTTCTTGTGGTTCATCGGGGCCCTCGCAGGGGGCATTGTTACCCTGTGTGGCAAACAACATATCAAAACAGATTGTTACACCGGCGTTGGCACAGCTACTAAGGTTAAACGAAGTAGTAGTTAATACCCGTGGCACCGGCGATGAGTTACCCATCCAGATGTGGGTAGTTCCATCTACACCACCGGGGCTACAGGGGTTATTCCACATAGCCTGCTGGGTACTTTGCCAGCCCGGTCCGTAGGTACCGTTATTAAAATTTTCTGAAAGAAAAGCATTGCCCTGGGCATTACCGAAAGCCGACAATATTACGCTTTCGCCACATACAATTGTATCGCGCGATAAAGAGGCATTAACCGTGCACCCCTGTGCAAATGCATATTGCAAGCCGCATAGCGCAGCTACAAAAAGTAATAGTTTTTTCATGGTGCAGCTATTGTATAGGTTTAACAAGTACGTTCGTCAACTCAAACTTTGTAAGCTCGGTTGAAGTAAGGTTCAATTGTTTGGCAAATATGTACAGTCGGTTATCGCGGGTTGTACATTCGCCCTCTATAGCAGCACCAGGCTCCAGTGTAACCGAAAAATCTCGTACATCTGGCTTGGCTGTTGTGTTGTTAGAAAAAGTAAGCTCTTTGGTATAAAACACCTCTACCTTACGATTCTGTAGGTTTACTACTTTCAGTAAAATCTTTTTTTGGTGTATACCGTTTGCGTTATCGTGGCATTCTGCCTCGCGGTACAAAATTTCTACTTCGCTGTTTTTAAAGTAGCTTTTCCAGTTTTCGCCGGCAAAAGCAGCTACACTCAAAAACAACATCATCAGGGGTAATAGTGCGCGTTTCAATGTACTTGGTTTTGTTTTTATAAATAAATAGTTGTTAGCCGTTATTATTATAATCTTATAAGTTTTTGACTTACAGATTTATTGCCTTTGGTTACTTTAAGCATATACACACCGGGTGCAATATTTAGTTCTACAATAGAATGCTCGTTCTTAATTTCCTCTTTATAAACCATTCGCCCTATAGCATCATATACCTCGCAATTGGCCCCTATCCAGCTTTGGCTAACCGCAATAGTCCATTGGCTACCAGCATTGGGGTTTGGAAAAACACTCATACTTTCCTTAGCCATGTCGTTTATACCTGTAATTGTTACAACCACAGGCAGCGATTGTGCAGTGCAACCAGCTGCATTGCTAACCACCACGGTATAACTACCACTTACAGATGGTACATAGATAGCATCGGTTGCACCCGAAATCAGCACCCCATCGCGGTACCACTGATAACTCGAAGAGTTATAGGCTACTAACGTATCTCCATTCACGCTTATACTAACAGATGGCTGCTGGTAGGCTGTAATAGCAGTAGCTGGCGATGTAGCCGTGCAATTGTCTAAATCAGTAACAGTTACATAATAGTTGCCGGCCAGTTTCACTTTAATGCAATCGGTAGTAGAACCGTTGTTCCACAAATAAGATTGATAACCCGAAGGTGCACATAAAATTGCGCTGTCGCCGGGACATATAGCTGTCTTATCTGTTGTTATAGCAACATTGCCTGTACCCGAACCGCCTACTATAACACTGGCTGTAGCTGTACAGCCACCTGCATCACTTACCGTAACGGTATAGGTGCCCGCTGCCAGACTGTTTAGGTTAGGCAATGTGGCTCCATTGCTCCAAAGATAGCTACTGGCTGTGCCCTGGGTTACATTTACAGCAGCTGTCCCGTTTACGTTGCCACAACTGGTATTGGTAGATGATGCCGATATGGATAATGTGCTTGAACTATTTACGGTAACACTGGCTGTTACAGTACAGCCGCCGGTACCGGTTACTGTAACAGTGTAATTGCCGGCTGCCAGGTTGCTTGCAGTAGCGCTGGTAGCACCACTACTCCAGTTGTATCCGGTGGCTGTGCCCGATGTAACTGTTACGGTTGCAGAGCCTGTATTACCATTACACCCGGCAGCTGTTGCCGATGTTGTAATAGCAGGTGCACCGGTATTACCCACCACAGCACTGGCGGTTGCCGAACAACCGCCTGTACCTGTTACCGTTACGGTGTATGTTCCACCGGTAAGGTTACTGGCAGTAGCACCGGTAGCACCGTTACTCCAGTTATATGCAGTAGCTGTACCCGAGCTAATAGTTACTGTAGCGCTACCGTTGGCGTTAGAGCAGGTAGCATTAGTTGCAGTGGCCGATACAACCACCCCCCCCGATGAACCAACTACGGTGCTTGCCGTAGCCGTACAGTTAGCAGTAGAGGTTACTGTAACGGTATATGTACCAGCAGCTAACGAATTAGCTGTTTGCGTACTGGCACCATTGCTCCAGCTATATGCCGATGCAGTGCCACCTGTAATGTTAGCCGTGGCAGTACCTGTGCTGGTACAACCGGCAGCAGTAGATGTTGCCGAAGCGGTAATGCCTGTTGATGAAGCTACGTTTGCTGTAGCTGTAGCCGTACAGCCCGATGCCGACACGGTTACAGTATAGGTACCGGCTGCAACACTGGTTAATGTAGCGCTGGTAGCTCCGTTGCTCCACGCATAGCCGGTAGGTGTAGCACCGGTAGTAGTTACGGTTACCCCACCATTATTATTGCCACAGGTAGTGGCAGCAGGTGTGGCAGATGCTGTAAGTGCACAAGCCGATGCACAGTTTTGTAGTGATGCCGCGCTTGTAATAATTAACTCACCTCCATTGCTATCCAATACACGCACAGGATATGAAGCAGGAGTAGTATTGGTTCCGGTTGCAAAATTTTGCCAGGTAGTAGTGGTGGTTTCACAGCCGGGAGGGATGCACAATGCTGGAAAAATACAACCCGAACAATTTTGTTGCTGTACCTGTTGCTGCCAGGTGTATGGCCCGGTTCCACCACTTACAGTAACACTGTTGTTATTTTCTTTACAGGCTGTAAGAGTAGCACATGCATTAACCCTTATGGTAATCGTATCGGTATAGCCGCAGGGCAAAGTATAACTTATTATATGCGAGCCTATACCTGCAACAGCTGGTGTAAACAACCCTGTAGAAGAATTAACCCCTGGGCCGCTCCAGGTACCGTTAAGGGTAGGATTACAATCAGTGCCGGTTCCTGTAGTAACAGATAGTGTAGCGGGTGCATCGCTAATACAAAATGGCGCACGGGCGGTAATTTCGGCAAAGCAACAGCCATTGGGCACAATACTTACATCATCTATAAAATAGTATGCGAAAGGGTTAGGAAAAACCGGCTGACCCGTGTTTACTATATTGGTACCTGCATTATTAAAAAAGTTACCGATTGTAAAATATGTTTCGCCCCCTGCTGCAGTATAGTTCCATTGCAATCTCACCCAGGCAGCGCTGGTATCTGTAATAGCATTGCATGAATAATTTAATTGCGGGGTTACATAAATTCCAGAATTTGTTTGCCCCGGACATGGATCGCGCAAATAACGGGTATTTGAAAAATAAATACCCATATTGTTTGTTGCATAAGGCATTAAATCTCCCAGGCTTACATACATAGATACACAATAGCTTTGCCCTGCTACCAGTGGCGATGAAACACGGCCTTGTATATACTCCCGGTATTCATCAAGTGCTTCGTAAGTAATAATACCTGCATGCCTTGTTCCGGTATGCGAATATTGGAAACCAAGTGCCGCACTTGGCATGTTGGTTGGGCCAGGGCCACCTATTATAGGTAGTGTATTACATGCTGAAAAAAGATCGGGGCTGGAACAGCTATCGCCACCTACGTTGTTGCTGGCATTATCCCAGCTACCTGCCAAATCTGTAAAAAAACCTTCACCACCTAAATTTGCACAGTTACTACTGGTTATCTCAAAACTTGGGTTTACTACCAGGTTTTGGGCTTTAACGGGGGTTGTATTAATAGATAATACATAAAGGAGCAATGCAAGGGCAATGCGTAAACAGTTTTTCATAAAGTACTTAAGTTGTGTTAGCGATTTTGAGCGACCGATTTCGAATATAAAAACAACTATGATATATAAAGCAACAATTTTATGCAAGGTCTTAAAATTGTAAATATCTGGTATTCAATTAGGTCATACATTAATAATCGCAAATAAAAAAGGCCGGCTAAAAGCCGGCCTTTTTAAATTAAGATGTTATGAAACATTACCTCGTCAGTACAATTTTCTGGGTGTATACCTCGTTAGCCGATGATACTACAGCCGTGTAGGTACCCGATGCCAGTCTTGCCAGGTCGAAGGCAATGGTGTTGGCACCTTTGTTTACCACATGGTTGCTTTCCAGTACTTTCTGGCCTACTATGTTGTAGAATGCTATACTTATTTCCTGCTCTTTGGTACCGGTCACTATCAGACTGGTACGGTCGGTAGTTGGGTTAGGTATAAACTCTTTTACACTAAAGGTAGCCTCACCTACTATACGGGCACTTACTATATCGGTGTACTCAAACGCATTGTCGTAGTCAACCTGTTTCAGTCGGTAGTAGTAAACCACACCGGCAGCTACGGTCATATCATCGTAGTTATAGTTATGCTGTGTAGTAGCATTGTTGTGGCCTTCTACAAAACCTATCTGTGTCCAGTTCTGGCCATCGGTGCTGCGCTCTACTTCAAAGCCGCGGTTGTTCACCTCTATGGCAGTTGCCCAGCTCAGGCGTATGTAAGCGTTGTTCATTACATCGGCCTGCAGGTATATCATCTCTACCGGCAGCGGCTGGCTTTGTTGCGAACCGTGCAGCCAGAATTCTGAAAACTCGGTTACCGTCATTTGTACATAGTGGTGTGTTTGTGCACCGCCATATATACCCTGGAAACCCGTGTTGCTGCCTGTGTATTCGCCTTTTATAAGCGGACGGTTTGGCGTGGTATTGTCACCAAACACGCGGTACAGGCCGCTTGGCGTGTTGTTCAGGTAGTTGCCGTCTTCGTTGTTACCGGTGTATTTGGTTACATACAGCTGGTTAAAGTTGTATACATCATCCAGCTCGGTACAAGCGTAATCAGGGTTAGGGTAGCCGGTGTTGTTGTTCCAGGCATCGGCTTTCAGTGTGTTGTAATCATCATCGCTAAAGAACAACATCACATCTACACCCGTTGTAGGCGCTAAGGTAGATGTCATTTTAAAGTGACGACGCATAGCGGTATGCTCGGTCCAGGTACAGTTGGTTGCCAGCGGGTTGTTATATATTACCGGTGGTGTGGCGTCTTTGTACACATCAACGGTTACCAATCCAAGGTTGCTGTGGTTGTCGTTAATAGCCATTATGGCGTTGTTAGTTACTGCATCGCGGAAAGTAACCCATTTGTTATAGTCGTTAATCCAGCAATCTACAGTTATGTTACCGGTAGCCGAGGTCATTACTATATCGTTCGGGCGGCCGGTAGGCGCTGTTACCGCACTGCTGGTAGTGCTGCAACCGGCAGCGTCAGTTACAGTATAGGTACCCGATGCACCGGCGTTCAGTTCGTGTATACCCTGGTTGGTAGTAGAGGTATAGAATGAACCCGGATAGGTATAAGGTGGTGTACCACCCGAACCGGTTACCAGTACATAGTATTTATCGCCCACGGCAAAGTTCATACACTCATCTACCACTACGTTGGCTACTACCGGTGTGCCGGCCGTTACAACTGCTGTAGCAGCAGTGGTTACAGGGCCGCAACCAGAGCCGGCCTGGCCTATCTCGCAATAATAGTAGGTGGTGCCTGCTACTACCGGTGGGGTATAGCTGGCGTTGTTGGCGCCGCCGATTAATGTACCACCCGAAGTAGAGTTGGTAGTGTTTGAATACCACTGGTAGCTGTATGCACCGGTACCGCCATTAGCCGTTACACTTATTGGTGATGCCGTACCACCCGAGCATAAACCGGTTTGTGTAGCCGGTGTAGGGTTGCTTACGGTTGGGTCTGGTAGTATGGTAACGTTGGCAAACAAACTGTAAGCGTCATCGCAACCTGGGCCGGTTGAGTACACCTTAGCCCAAAGCGGCACTGTAATAGCCGGTGCGTTTGCTGCGGTAGTAATACTAAGGTCGGTAGTAGTTTCACCAGAGTATGTTACACCAGTAGGGTTACTGTTTGTTACAATGGTACCGTTATCGTACTCCCACTCATATAGCAGGTTTGGTGCACCGCCACTGGCAGCAACAGTTAAGGTAGCATTACCGCCAGAGCATAGGTAAACATCTACCGGCTCCAGCGTTATTGCCGGGTCAGCTTTTACATCTACCGATACGTTAGATGACGTATTGGTACAGTTAGTACTCATAGTTACTGTTGCTCTGTACAGGTAATTACCTATACCCAGCGCTGTGCTGGTGTTATATGTAGATGAAGTAGTGCTTTGTACAGTACTCCAGCTACCGCCGCCGTTGGCGCTGCGTTCCCACAGTATGTTGGTTATTGCGCCGGTACCACCGGTAACAATAGCTGTAAGTGTAGCGCTACCACCTGAACATACATCCTGGTTTCCTGATATAGAAATATTAGGAACTGATGCAGCGGTAACTACTACCTGATCGCTGGCCGTACAACCATTGCCAGCTGTTACAACTACTGTATAGGTACCGCCTTGTGTAATGGTAGGCGATGCTGTGCCACTACCGGTTACACCGGCAGTAGGGCTCCAGTTGTAAGATGCGGTACCGGTTATATTGATATTGTCAACCATAGGGCCGCCTACATAGGCACCATTAAGGTCCCCATCGTTCACCCAGCGGAAACCCAGCAGGAAACGTTTGCCTACTACAGCAGCAGGCATAGTAATATTTGCCGTACCGCTGGTAGGTGCATTGGCAAAGAAAGCGTTGGTACTACCCATGCCACGGTACAGGTTAAATGTGCCGGCGTTATTACCTTCACTTATAGGCACCCAGGTTGTACCGTTATCCAGCGAGTACATTACCTGTAGGTAATCGTATACATCGCTGCCAGAGTACGTACCACCCACCTGATAGTTAAAGCTTAGATTAACTGAAGTGTATAAACGCGCATCTACCGGTGTAGTGTTGTAGGCTATCTCGTCCAAAGTACCGGCATCCCAGGCATAATCTCCCGGCACCACAGGTTCGTAAATACGACGATCAAACATGGTTAAGCCCGAACCCGATGTAATGTTGTTTACCGGGTTAGCCATATTGGCTACAGGTGTTGCACCGTTATAGGTAATCCACCATTCGCTGCGGTTGGCAGGCTCAAGGCCATACAGATATTTAATTCTCCAGTTGCTGGTAGTAGAAGTAACTTCAGAACTTACGCCCGTGCCAAAGTTCTCAGTAAATATAGTAGTGCTGTTTGAAGTAGCATTCAATACCACACTCGAAGAACAGTTAAGTGTCACATCCGATCCGGCATTGGCTACAGGTACTGGTTTAATTTCTACCGCACCGTTCATAGGTACATTACAAGCGCCGCTATTAACCGATACTGTATAGGTACCGGCTGCACCTGTATTACCAATGGTAAGTGCGCCACCCGAACTCACAACCGGCGAACCAAAGGCCGAACCATCACGCATCAGCTGGTAAGTAAGGCCGTTGGTTGAGTTATCCAGCCCTACAACTACCGGAGTTAATGCATCATAACATAATTCGGTGTTGGCAGGTGTTACATTGTAAATGTTTACGTTACTGGTAATTACGAAATCGGCTTGCGAGCGGCAGCTTGGGCTGCTTGAGCAGGCTGCCCAGAAAGTATAGGTACCCTGGGTGTTTGTATTTGCTAAGCCAGAACCAGGTACACCAACCGGATTAAAGGTTTCGCCATATCCTATCGGCGAACCACCAGATGAACTGGTGTACCATTCTACAGTACCCGGTTGGTTAATCAATACATTACCACCCACCGGAGGTGTTACTGTCCATGTAAAATCATTATTTACTACATCTGAACCACCGTCGGTAGTAGAGATAAGGGTATAAGTAATTCCGGCTGTAAGGGTAAGCGGGTTACCAATACTACCCAGTATAGGCTCACCGCCCGAACCGCTGGCATTATCAGCTCTAAGCAGCGTACCGGTTGCACAGCTACCAGGTGTAAAGCCGCCTGTTACTATATAACCTGCGCCATTGTAACTGGTATTGGTATTCATTTCAAATATATAATCGCCGGTTACAGATACCTGGAAAGGTATGGCCGAGTAAGTACGTACAGCTCCGGTAAATCCACAAGTACTGGTATTAGCAGCACCCGATGGTGTAGCTGCAGTAGGGTCGCCTGCAAGCCAGCCTCCATAAATCTGGTTAGGGCCGGGTATGGTAGGTATCACAAAATTCTGTATACATACGCTACCGGCATCTACCGATAGGCTACCACTACCACCCTGACAGATAGATACCGGATTAACAGCTAGTGGTGTAGGTACTGCGTTTACAGTAAGTGTGCCCAACATTGGTGTAACACAATCTGGCACTGCTGTTAATCTTACTTTAACCGAGTGGCTACCTGTAGCAACACCGGTAAATATCGGGCTGCTCTGGAAAGCACCAGCATCAAGCTGATACTCGTAGTTAAGGCCAACAGGGCTGCTTACCTGTATAGTACCCGATGGTACTGCACAAGTAGGTTGCGCTGTTACTGTAGCAGTAGGTGCAGGTGGCGGAGAAGGTACCGGGCCCACTGTAGCAGTATTGTTATTAGTACAACCACCTACGTTTGCTTTCACATTAACTGTATGTGTGGTCGACGATAATCCGCTAAATGAAGTAGAAGCTCCATAAGTACCACCATCAATATTATAGGTGTATGCACCAAGTGGCGCAGTAACGGTTATAGTACCCGATGGTGTAGTACAGGTTGGGTCTGTTACAGTTAATGTAGGTACCGCAGGTACCGGGTTTAATGTAATATCAACATCATCGGCAGATGCAACACAAGGTGCGTTGGCAATTGTCCAACGCAAGGTGTATGTACTGCCTACAGTACCACTAAACGATGAGGTAGGACTGGTTGGCGAAGGTATAGAACCACCCACACCAGCAATAATGCTCCACGAACCTGTACCAACTGCTGGTGTGTTTCCGGCAAGTGTGGTAGTGTTTCCACAAACCACCTGGTCGGCACCAGCCGCTGCTGTAGTAGGTGTAGCCACCAAAGTAACTATCACATCATCCGAAGATGGAGTACATGGTGCGTTGGCAATAGTCCAGCGCAGAGTATACGCTACACCAGCTGTACCTGTAAAGGTAGATGTTGGGCTGGATGGGGTAGTTACAGTACCACCAGCACCCGATATAATTGACCAGGTACCAGTTCCTATAGATGGTGTATTAGCAGCCAATGTTGCTGAGCTACCGCACACGCTTTGGTCTGGACCAGCGTTAGAAGTAGTTACGCTCGCAGCAAAACTAATTACCACGTCATCGGTAGATGCTGTACAAGGTGCATTTGATATAGTCCAACGTAAAGTATAGGTATTCCCCGCTACACCGCTAAATGCCGATGTTGGGCTTGAGGCTGTTGTTATTGTTCCACCGGCTCCCGAAACAATAGACCATGAGCCAGTACCAATTGCAGGTGTATTACCGGCCAGCGTAGTGCTGGTAGCACATAATGTTTGGTCGGGGCCTGCATTAGCAGTTGTAGGGCTAGGTGTTAAGGTTATTACCACATCATCGGTAGAAGCGGCACACGATGGGTTAGATATTGTCCAACGCAGAGTATATGTGTTACCGGCTATACCAATAAATGCTGATGTAGGGCTGGATGGTGTAGAAACAGCACCGCCGCTACCCGATATAACGCTCCAGGCGCCTGTACCAATAGTTGGTGTATTGGCCGCAAGTGTTGCGTTAACACCACATACTGTTTGATCGGCACCTGCAGCAGCAGTAGTCGGGTTCTGTTTAAACACAACTACCACATCATCGCTCGATGATGCACATGGTGCATTGGCAATGGTCCAACGAAGGGTATAGGTATTGCCTGCAACACCACTAAAGGTTGATGTTGGGCTAGATGGAGTAGTAATAGTACCACCTGTGCCACTTATTATAGTCCAGGTACCTGTACCAACCGATGGGGTATTACCGGCCATAGTAGTACTGCTGCCGCAAATATCCTGATCGGCACCGGCATTGGCAGGTGTTACGTTCGATGTGAAGTTTATTACCACATCATCGGTAGAAGCTGCACATGGTGCATTTGATATGGTCCAGCGTAGGGTGTAAGTAGTACCGGCTACACCGTTAAAGGTAGATGTAGGGCTGGATGGTGTAACAACTGTACCACCGGCTCCAGATATAATGCTCCATGCACCTGTACCCACACTTGGAGTGTTGGCCGCAAGCGTAGCAGTATTGGCACACAGTGTTTGGTCGGCACCGGCAGCAGCAGTAGATGGTGTAGCTACCAGGTTAATAACCACATCATCGGTAGAAACTGCACATGGTGCGTTTGATATGGTCCAGCGAAGTGTATAGCTAACTCCTGCAGTACCGCTAAATGCAGATGTTGGGCTGGATGGTGTAGTTACTGTACCACCTGCACCCGAAACAATTGACCACGCACCGGTACCAATAGTTGGAGTATTGGCTGCCAGTGTTACGCTTGTACCGCACACAGTTTGGTCAGCACCTGCTGTAGAGGTAGTTGGGTTTTGTTTCAATTGTATTACTACATCATCGGTAGAGGCTGTACATGGTGCATTTGATATAGTCCAGCGTAAGGTATAAGTAGAACCTGCTGTACCGCTGAATGCAGATGTTGGGCTGGAAGGTGTGGTTACGGTACCACCGGTACCCGATACGATTGACCAAGCACCGGTACCCACAGTAGGTGTGTTACCTGCCAGGGTTACACTGGTACCGCACACTGTTTGGTCAGCACCAGCTGCAGAGGTTGTTGGGTTGGCTTTAAACGCTATAATAACATCATCCGATGAAGCAGTACAAGGCGCGTTTGAGATAGTCCAGCGTAAGGTGTACGTTACACCGGCAGTACCGCTAAACGCAGATGTTGGGCTTGATGGTGTGGTAATAGTACCACCCGCACCACTTATAATACTCCAAGAACCGGTACCTACTACCGGCGTGTTTCCGGCAAGTGTAGTGCTGTTTCCGCATAAATTCTGGTCTGGGCCTGCATTAGTAGTTGTAGGGTTACCGGTAAAGTTAATCACCACATCATCCGATGAAGCAGTACATGGCGCATTAGTAATCGTCCAGCGTAGTGTATAGCTGGTACCCGCTGTACCACTAAAAGTAGATGTAGGGCTGTTTGGCGAAGCTACTGTACCACCTGCACCCGATATAATGCTCCAGGTACCTGTACCTACGCTTGGCGTGTTTCCGGCTAAGGTAGTGCTGGTAGCACACAAAGTTTGATCAGGGCCGGCATTGGTTGTTGTAGGTGTGGCCGTAAATGTAATAACTACATCATCGGTAGAAGCTGTACATGGTGCGTTCGAAATAGTCCAGCGCAACGTGTAAGTAGTACCGGCAGCACCGCTGAATGTAGAGGTTGGGCTTGAAGGTGTAGTAACAGTGCCACCTGCACCTGATATGATGCTCCACGCGCCGGTTCCTATGGCAGCAGTATTAGCAGCCAGCGTAGTGCTTGTTGCACATAGCGTTTGGTCCGGGCCGGCATTAGAAGTAGTAGGGTTCTGTTTAAAGTTTACCACTACATCATCGGTAGATGCTGTACATGGTGCATTGGCAATAGTCCAGCGCAGGGTGTATGTACCACCTGCCGTGCCACTAAATGCCGATGTTGGGCTGGATGGAGTAGTGATAGTGCCACCGGTACCACTTATAATGGTCCAGGTACCTGCGCCAATAGTAGGTGTATTACCTGCAAGGGTAGTACTTGTACCGCATACGTTAATATCGGCACCGGCGTTAGCCGTTGTAGGGTTGGCTCTCAAGTTTATTACTACATCATCGGTAGATGCGGCACAAGGCGCGTTAGAGATAGTCCAGCGCAGGGTATAAGTAGTGTTAGCTGTACCGGTAAATGTAGTTCCATTGGCTGCTGAGTTAGCAAAGCTACCACCTGTACCTGATACTACAGACCAAGCACCGGTACCTATTGCAGGTGCATTTGCGGCTAGTGTAGCGCTGGTAGCACAAACAGATTGGTCAGGACCGGCGTTAGATGTTGTTGGATTTTGTTTGAATGTAACTATTACATCATCGGTAGACGCTGCACAGGCTCCGTTGGTTATAGTCCAACGCAGGGTATATGTACCACCCGCCGTACCACTAAAAGCCGATGTAGGGCTGGATGGCGTGGTAATGGTACCACCTGTACCACTTATAATGGTCCATGCACCTGTACCAACGGTAGGTGTGTTGGCACCAAGCGTGGTACTGTTACCGCATATAGTAATGTCTGAACCCGCGTTGGCTGCTGTTGGAGCCGAGCTAAGGTTTATTGCTACATCATCGGTAGAGGCCGTACATGGTGCATTTGATATAGTCCAGCGCAAAACATAACCGGTGTTAGCTGTACCGTTAAAGGTAGTACCATTGGCTGCTGCGTTAACAAAGCTGCCGCCAGCACCAGATACTACCGACCATGCACCTGTACCCACAGCAGGCGCATTTGCTGCCAGTGTAGCGCTGGTTGCACAAACCGATTGGTCAGGCCCGGCATTAGATGTTGTAGGGTTTGCTTTAAGGCTTATTACTACATCATCGGTAGATGCTGTACATGGCGCATTGGCTATAGTCCAGCGTAGCGTATAGTTGGTGCCCGCCACACCGGTAAAAGGCGATGTAGGGCTGGTTGGAGTGGTAATAGCACCACCAGCACCGGTTATTACAGACCAGGTTCCTGAGCCTGACGAAGGAGCGTTACCCGCCAGTGTGGCTCCTGTACCGCATATTGTCTGGTCAGCACCGGCAGCAGAAGTGGTTGGGTTAGAACGAAGGTTTATAACTACATCATCTGTAGAAGCTGCACAAGGAGAGTTTGAAATTGTCCAGCGCAGGGTATAGCTTGTATTAGCCGTGCCGCTAAACGCAGTATTATTCAAAGCTGCATTGGTAAAGCTGCCACCTGTACCCGATATAATAGACCAGGCACCTGTACCCACAGTTGGCGCATTACCCGCCAAAGTAGCACTGGTAGCACAAACCGATTGATCGGCACCGGCATTCGATGTAGTTGGGTTAGCGCGTAAGGTTATAACCACATCATCGCTCGAAGCAGCACAAGGCGAGTTGGAAATTGTCCAGCGCAAGGTATAAGTGTTACCAGCCACACCTGTAAAGCCCGATGTAGCACTGGATGGAGTGGTTACCGAACCACCCGAACCACTTATAATACTCCACGCACCGGTACCCGATGATGGAGCATTACCCGCCAGGGTTACAGAGGTACCACATACCGTCTGGTCGGCGCCTGCATTGGCAGTTGTTGGTTGCGAAACTATAGTTAGTACACGATCGTCGAATACCGACGGGCAATCGCCGGTAGGGTCGTTGGTAGTTAAACGTAACGTTACAGTACCAGCGGTTCCTGAGTTAGGGGTAAATGTAACACTGGCAGGGGTAGTGGTAGCAGCCGCAGTACTTAACTGGGCAGTACTGTTACTTACGGAGCCTGTAACCCCTGCTATAGACCATGTACCGTTAGAAGCACCTCCACCAATGGTTGCGCCCGATAAAGTATAGGCACTACCTGCGCATATAGTTGCATCGGCACCTGCGTTTACGGTAGCCTTGGCATAAACGGTAAACGGTATATCCACAGTACTACCGTTATTGGCCTGTCCACATCCAAAGTCTGAGTTACGTGCCAGAAAATACGTACCTGGTGTACCTGTTACCGCCGTAGGTAATGCCGATGACAAGGCAGTAGTAGTTTGATAGTTGGTCCAACCCACTACCGGCGATGAAGAACGACGCCAGTAATAATAGTAAGTTGCCGAACCGCCACCGTTAGATGAAGCGGCCGTTGTACTTTGTATAGAAGCTGAACCATCCTGACACATGCTGGATGGTGTAGCCGGTGTTATAGACCCCGGGTTATTATCTCTTACCGTTACAAGGCGGGTTACGCCCGGCCCCCCGGTACCACATACGTTAGTAGCGTTGGTGTGTATTACATATTTACCAGGGTTGGCAAAACTATAGTTAAAACTGGCAGTATTGGCGTATCCTTGGTTTACATAATCCCAGCTGTTAACCCAACCGCTACCGTTATCGGTTCCTATCCAGTACCAGTAGTTACCGCCCTGTGGGTTACCACCATTTTGAGCTACAGCTATGTTGGCACCTGGACATACTACTATGTTACCGGCGGTACCGTTAAGCGTCATGTTGCCGTTGGTAGGCGCCGGTACCGAGGTTAGGCGTACTCTCAGTGAACTCGAAACGCCCGAAAAATCGTGCTGCTGGCAGTTATAGCGGTTATTTATTACAATATGCCAGCCTGTCCAGGTGGGCGTGTAATTCAAAGAGGAGTTGGTACCAGTACACGAAGGTCCGTTATCATCGTTATAGGCACGGGCTGTCCATGCAGGGTTTTGGTCGTAAATAGATAGCTGGTTGTCGAAACCTGCACTACCGCAGGTACTGAAATTGTATGTCCATCCGGCATTCATGTACACGTAGGTATATGTACCAGAGCCTACGCTACGCGTATTATCCACGTTACAAGAACCGTTGGGGTTAATATCTGCAGCTCCTGAAAAACCAGACCAGCTGCACTGGGCTAAAGCAACATTAACAGCAAATACGCTGCAAAGCAGCATTAGTAGCAATTTTCTCATAGTAACACGTTGTTAAAATATTCGGTTTATATATTTTATACACTTCGATGGTGATAGCATACGTAGATTTCAAAAAAAAGTCGACACTAAATTGACAAATACAATGCCGTCCTTGTTTTTTCCTAAAAAATACTTGTATGTATCATGTTTTCAGCCAATTACATCAACACTTGGGGCTCCTGTTTCGGGTAGCCTGTGAAACAAGCGACCAGAAAAAAATACACTAACTGACTGTTTGCAAGAACAATAATAAAAACAGCACAATATATCGCTTTTTAAGCAAAAAGCTAAGTTTTTGCCGGTTTTTATGACAAAAAACTATGGCAGGGTGTGATATATAAATAATTAAACATCCTTAGTTTTCCAATTCCTGCAATACCTTCAAGGCTGGTGGGTAGCCCGGCTTTACTTCAAGTGCTTTGCCTGCATAAATACGGGCACTATCGGTTTGGCCTATACCTTTAAAAGTGAGAGCAAGATTGGTATATGGCTCTGGTATATATGGTATACGACTGGCTGCCAGTTTGTTAACCGCAATCGACTTGTCGTATTCCTCCATTTTGAAATACAGAAAACTTAGCTGGTCGTAACCTTTATAATCGGTTGGGTTTACCTCTATGCGTTTTGCAAAGTAAGGCTCTGCTTCTGTATACTTATTTTGCGCGTAATACAAATCGGCTACAAAAGCATGTATATCGGTATTGGTAGAGTCAATAGCAATTGCTTTTTGGTATGCTGCAATTGCGCTGTCGGGCATATTTAATAATGAGTAAACTTTACCCATATAGTAAGCCGCATTAAAAAACTGGGGATAAATTTCAAGTGCTTTTGAAAAGTGTACGGCAGCTTGTTTTCGCATTTCAGTCTGCTTCTGCACATTACTATCCATGTTAAACGACTCTATAGCGAGGTGGTTACCCAATAATCCATGTGCCTGTGCCGAGTTATTTACATAGTCAATATCATGGCTCATCAGGGTAATGCTGTCTTTCCACCACAGGCTTCGGCTAAACGAAAGCGTAGTGTAAACAGCAAACATTACACCTACAACAAGCAGCATATTCTTATTAGCGGTTAGTAAAGTATAGCTTGTATTATCAAAACCGGTTTTAAATAACATAGCAAGCAATGCTATTATAGCCATAACAAAACCCAGGCTTGGCAATAACATAAACCGCTCTGCTACCATACCTGGTATAGGGTAAAAAAGATTAGATATTGCAATAATCGACACAAGATAGATTGCCAGCGCTGTAAAAACCAGCTTGTTTCTGAAAAAGAAATACAAGCACAGTGCCGCCAGCAAAAAATGCAACAGTAACGAAACCAGCGGTAAAACACTGAATAACGAAGTAGGTTCAATATACCTGTACCCGTAATAAAAACTTAATGGGTAGGGAACCACAGTTTTCTGCAGGTAACGCAAAACTATTACCAGCGAAGTTCCAGCCCTAAGTTCCAACGGCGATTGGGTTGTTACCGGCGCCTCTACATACTCAAGCGGTCGGGTATCTTTTCCGGTTACCACATCAGTAACCGATGCCGGCAACTCAGCAACATAGGTGGTGGTTGTATCTTTAGCAGGCTTAGCTAACAATACCAGCGCTATCAGGCAGTATACGATATACGAAAAAAAACGCTTTTGCTTGTCCTGTGTTGCAAAGTAACCGGTTAGCAATATTGCAAACAATACTATTACCAACGACATTGCACCCCAGTAACGCAAAATCACAAACAGTACTATTAATGCAGTAACAGCAAATACGCCTGCAACTATGTAGCGCCGGCTTACTTCCTTGTGGGCCACAAAAAAGCCAAATGCAATAATGGCGGCCACGGCCGGACGGTATTCAGGAAGTGGTAACAGCAATAACAGAACCAACAAAGCCACACTCATTAATTTTTGCCTGTTGCTGGCAGCATTAGAGTAATAAAATGCCAGTAAGATTACCCCGGAGCCCAGTAACGTATTGGTATGATAAACCCAATACACGCCAGCAATACCCAATATTGCCAGAACAAAATTTACAGCTGCCAGTTTTTTATCGGGCACCACAGCCGCCAATGCCATAAAAGTTACCAGCACTATATTCACAAGCGGAGCTTTATAATACAACAATACCGCATACACCACCACCGCAACGGCTGTAATCACTGCATAAAACACATTACGTGTATTATTTGTATCTGCTGCAAACATCAGCAGGTCTGTATCAGAAGCTGAAGAGGCTTTAGCACGTAAAAAAGCATACAACTCCTTTCGATATAAAAACAACAACTCCACTCCTATTCCTGCAAATACATAGGGCAGCAGATTTCTGAATTGAAATGTTTTAGGCAATACAACCAAACAGGCCAACAGTAAAGCAGCCAGTACACCCATTACATAGGCCGGTTTTTTATCAATAAAAAGCACAACCGGAATAATAAATGCTAAGGGTAAAATTGTAAGCTTTGAAAAAAGCGCCAGTAAAAAAAACAAACACACCAGCAGCAACCTGTGTAACTTTGCCGTGGTGCTATATAATATTGCCTCTCTAAAAGCCAACAGCCCGAATATAAAAGCCAGTATTTCATCGCGGTTTTTAATACTGGCTACTACCTCGGTATGTACCGGATGCACCGCAAATAAAAGGGTAATAAAAAACGATAAAATATAACTGTACCCTGCAAAAAGCCTTCGCAATACACGGTACAATAAAAAGCACATAAACCCATAAAGCAACACATTAATTGCGTGGCTCACCCAAACATGCTCACCTAAAAACTGGTGTTCAATAGCAAAACTTACCAGTACTACCGGGCGGTAATCGTAGGCATACCCCATGGCATCCTGATAATACTGGCTGGTTAATATTTCAGGTATGCCGGCTAACCCTTTAGATGTTAATGCATGGCCACGCGTAACCAGTTCATCATCCATGTTATAGTTATTGCCTATAGTTACCGCATATACTATAACAGGTATAACAAATGAAAGCAAACAAAAATTAGACACTAAAGACGTTAAGAGCGATTTTTCACCTCTCTGTGCGTGAGTGGGGGCGCTATGTGTGCTTTTTGTTTTCACCGTTGCTGCTATTTAATAAATGCATGGTAAGCCTCGCGCAAAATATACATTAGCGAGTAGTACACATAATAAAATATGTATCCGATCTTTCTAAATAAAGACACCTCTCCTATTGTATCAGAGTAAAGGATGAATTTGTATTCATGCGCTATTGCCTCGTATATAAGCTTCCGCATACCGTTGTAGGCCGGTAACGATAAAAAATACCTGAGCGCCTTTATATTGCTAAGGTTAAACTTTAAAGGGTCTACCTTTTTTGTAACCCCTCCCTTATGCTCGCGGTATAGCGACCATACCTCATTAAAATACTTAAATGCAGATCCACGGATCATCAGTTGCTGCAAAATCCACGAGCCCGAAAGGTTTAACCGTGGGTACTCTGCGGCGGCCTGCTGGCAACGTTCACGGCTTACTACCAACGAACTGTGGGGGATAATTTTACGTTGTAGCCCATCCCATGGATAATAGATGCTGGTATATTGGTAGCACTGTGAATAATAACGATACCCCTCAAACAACCAGTTTATTTTCTTTGGTTCTTCGTTATTTGTTGCAACAATCTCTATAGCAGCATCGTGAAAACAACCTGCCATATCGGGGTTAGCCTGCAAATATTCTACCTGCTTTTGAAGTTTACCATCATACAGCCATTTATCGTCTCCATCCATAAAAGCTATATACCTGCCGGTGGCATGGCTTACTATCTGTAAACCATTCTGGTAGTTTCCCTTGTTCCTTTCTGCAAGAAACAACCTTATTTTTCCTTTATGTTGCTCTTCAAAATCTTTAAGCACCTCTACAGTACCATCGGTTGAGCCATCATCAAATACCAGCACTTCTACACCAAAATCAGTTTTCTGGCCCATCACACTCTCAAGCGCATCGGCAATAAACTCCTTGTGATTATAGGTTAGTACACATACACTTACCTCATAGCCCGCAATTTCACTTACCATCCTAAATCCTTTAACATAAGTTTTATCGAATCAAGGTCTTTCACAGCTATGCCACCCTTTAGCAAGTGCCTGTCGCCCCAAAAAGCGTTACGACCATGCATTATACGCTTATCCTGCATAAAAACTGCATCCCCTTTTTTAAGGTAAACAGGCTGTGTTAATCCAGCCCTTACTATATAGTTTTCCAAAAAATCGTGAAACTCCTCGCACATAGCCAGCACTTCGGGTGTATTATCGGGTGCTACTACGGCATAATTCCAGTGCAATACCACACCAACTTCATCTTCAGATATTATTGTTGCTTTGTTTCTGAAAACCGGGTGCGGTGCCTTGCCAAATATCACTTCCTCTGTCCTAAGCCTTGTCAGTAGCTCGGGTTTATATTCAGTTAATATATCCACTATCAATCCCGAATCGACAAAAGTGGTAGCACCACCATATTTTGCCTCCTGGGCGCAAATCAGCAACACAATATCCAATGGTATACTGGCATTACAATAATCTGTATGCAAAGGCTGGGCTTTATTACTGTGTTTGTAAGTATCGTTCACGTAACGCTCATCATACTTCACCATAGTCCAGCTATCATGTATCAATGTTCGGGTAACAGGGTCTATATCTTTACGAAAAAGCATACCAACCTTCTCTCCAAGCCCTACATATAGTTTATCAATATCTGCTGTCTCTGGCACATTGGCAATGTGTACTACCTTATTCTCCGAAACCAAATGATTAATATCTTCGCCCAGCGAATCGTAATAGTGAGTTGTTTTTATGAAATTCATTTAAATATGCCTCATTAATTTCTACACCCAAACAAATAATACCGTTTTATTGACAATACCATGATAGTAGCTGAAATACTGAAAAAACTGCCGGAAACATGTACATGGATGGTGCTGTTCAACCTATCAAAAATAAAAACATTTGCCGATGATGAGACCATCAAAAGAATGTATTTTTTGAACTCAAATGTACAGCTAAATGAGTTTACTCATGTTGTACTTACCAGCCAGGGCAGGTACGTAGCACCGGTTAACGGTAACTACCTTGTACATGGCGAAGAACTGGTTACATACGATTATACTGATACGGACACACTTGCCAAACGTTACAACCACCTGTTGGCCGAGTTTAATGTAAATAATGCCGACAGCCTTGCTGTAGCAGTTGACAATGAATACGGTGATGTATGTCTGTACATAGAAATTGATAATGCACTGGCAACTGCAAAAAGTGTGTTTAAAACCCCACCATCTAAATTGCATTACGACCTGCTGAATGCAGTTGGTGTAACGTATAAAGGCGGGCTACAAAGCAATGCAGGTTTTGTAGCCAGTTATCAAAATTCGCTGCCACTACATATCCAGTCGGCAATTTTTGCCGATTTTTCCCGAACCGACAATTGCAATTACTTCTTTTTTAAGCACGGCAATATCGATCAGTTTCTGGCTATGGGGTTGGGAATGGCCGCCAATAGCCGGCTCGAAAAAAGCCTGCTTGGAATCCGTAAACAACTGGAAAGTGTGGCAACCCAGGCACTTAACGAAAAACTGGCCATGAGCTGGCTACCACCTGAGGGCGGGCAAACTTTTCCTTTTGGCGACCAGGTGCCGCTTGGCTTTGTAAACCTGGCGCTTAAAAACTACAACGAAAAAAATGTTCAACCACTTGTAGAAAAGTGCCTGAACGATAATAAACTCCGCGGACTTTGGGCGTTTGAAACCAACGATCTGGAAACAGCTACCGATTCATCGCTGGTGCTGCAAAGTATGGATGACAAAAAAGCGGCAGAACTCATTCATAAGTTTTATGATGGTGCCGGAGGGTATGTGCCACAATTATGGTCGCTTACGCCGCAAACCGGCGAAATGCCCTACGTGCCCGAAAAACGCCACTGGTGCCAGGCCGACTTTGGCAGCACCTGCCTTACCTATGCCAGCAGGCGTAAACTGGGTTTTGAAACAAATACCGATACTGAAAAATACTTGCTGGATGGGTTTGAAACTCGTAGCGGACTATATTACGCCAATCCATTTTTTATAGATTGGATATATGCGCAGGCACTAAACTACATATCCAATGCCAACGAGGCCAGACTAAAACTTCAAAAAGAAATACTTACTGCGTTACAAGACGGGTACCATGTAAATAATTTCGATATAGTTTTATCCACCAGTTATGCCTGCCTGGCATTGAAAGAAACCGGCTACAACGGCCGCGCCATTAAAGCCATGCAGATTTTTATAATGAATAATTTTGAAAAGGCATGCAATGGCAGAAACATTCCGTTTTACTCTTCACTAATTTCAACTACTGCCGTAAACGGCAGGCAGGTACATGTAAATGGGTACACGCTTGCGCTCTCTTTTCACGAAGATACGTATAACATGCTGCTGCTATCAGCAGCAGCTATGGCCCTAAGCATACAAACAACAGATGATGATGCCGGTAACATGGAACAATATATTGCCTCTACTCCTCATGCCAGATACACCTGTGCAAATCACCAGGATTATGTAGAGCAGTTTGCACTGGTACCTTACATGAAAAGTAACCTGCCCGAAAAATAAGCTATGAATTACCAGGCGGTTTTTTCGGTATTGCTGGCGGCACGTATGTGGAAGAACCTTCCACTATTATACCTGTTTTTGGCAGGCTTTGCCATTAACTACAATGGCCTGCACCTCGATGACCTTTGCCTGTCGCTATGGGCTATTGTGTTTGCCTCAGTATTTATGACCCATCTTAATATTATAACCGATAAAGAGCTGGATGCAAAATCTAAACCAGACCTGTACAAACTATTATCGCAGGATAGCCGGGTTACAACAGCAGCACTTATTATAGAGTTTGTTTTGTGCCTGGCAGGTATAGTAACCTTGTTTATCAAATCATCATTCTACCCTGCTGTTTGCATATCTTTATTTACAACAGTGGCTATTCTTTACTCGTATAATTTTTTCACTCCCAAATATGCTGCGCAAAAACGATTGAAGCTCTACTGGTGGGGGCATTTGGGGGTAATGCTTACAGGATATGTATCATTATGGCTGGGCGGTTATTTTTGTGCCATTGGCAATGCAACAGTATTAGATAGCCTTACGCTTTGGTGGGTAGTTATATTCACTCTTGTATCGCTTTCAGAGTATTCGCTTTTTTTACTCGAAAGCAGTATAGATGTAAAAGAAGAACAGGCCATGCAGCTTAAAACTACTGTTGCTTTATTAGGAAGTCGTAATACAGCTATAGTAGCAATACTACTTTGTGCCAGTTCATTGGCAGGTTTTGTATGGGTTGCACAGGTGTCGCCTATAAACAAACAATTACTTTACATCGCCTTTTTGCCGGGTATAATACTACGCCTTGTTACAGAGATGATAATTCTCCTGTTAAGGGCGGGCAAAATGAATTACCTTTGGAAACTGAAAGCACCTGATATTATTTTTAACAGCACCAGGCTTTATACGCTTATTTCTATATTGCTATTAAAATAAAGTGAAATTATGAGTACCGTGATGACCTCAACTACCATGGCTGCCAAACCGGTTATAAAATCGGGAAAAGAGCTGGCCGATTTTTTTATTACCAATTTAATTGCAGAACACCCGTTTTTTAAAAGACCCGACAACCGCCACCTGGGCTACATTAGTGTAATAATGGAAAACGGCCGCGAGCTGGATATAACGGGCTTTCTGGCCAGGCTTATATCTATTGCCGATAACATAGAAGTACGCTGCAAACTGGTACCACAGTTATATGATGAGCTGGGCTGTGGCAATAGCCAGAACATACACATTAAACTAATAGGCCGCTACCTGAACGCAGTTAAGCCCTATAGCAAGGTACATCCCGACGACTTACAAAAACTGGAAAACGCTTACGTAAAACTCGGCCTTACCTACCGCCGGCTTTTTAAAGAAAGTAGCTATTACGAAGCACTGGGGGTAGCAGTAGCTAACGAGCTGGTAGTTCAACCCATATTCGAATACCTGAAAGATGTAACGCTAAACAGCAGCCATCCGCTCAATGCCGATGACTTACTCTGGATAACATCGCACAATGAGTTGGAAGAAGGGCATGTAGAAGACTCTTTCGAACTGGCCGCACTTATTCCTAACAACGAATCAAGCCTTAACAGCGCAATGGATGCTGCCTATGAATTGTATGCGGGCATCTGGAACTTTTTCGATACGGTGAATGAAATTCGTTTAATGCAAGAGTAACCTTTGCAATGAAAGTTACCGATATACTATTTATACAGGCAGAGAAAAATGCAGATAAACCTGCATTTGGCTACAAAGCCAATGGCCAGTGGCACACTCTATCCTTTTCGCAATATAAAACCCAATCGCTAGCGCTTGCCGCTTCACTCAAAGCGCTGGGGGTAGGCCCGGGCACAAAAATTGCCTCCGTTACCTTTAACCGCCCCGAATGGAACATACTGGATATGGCCATATTGCTGGCAGGCGGGGTGCACGTATCACTTTATCCTAATTTTAACTACACCGATTACCAGCACTCGCTCGATTACACCGATGCCGCATATGTATTTGCCACCGGCAAACTGGCACTGCAACAAGTAAGCAGCATTCAAAAAGAAAACAGCAGGATAAAAGAGGTCTTCTCGCTGGATAACATAAACGGTTATCGTTCTATACAACAACTGATTGAAGCGGGTAGGCAATTGCCCATCATATCAGAAACCCGTGCTACCGAAAACGATATAGCTGCCATCTACCTTACATCGGGCTCTACCGGAAAAAGTAAAGGCGCCCTGGTTACACACCGGGCTATAATGAATACGGTTACTGCGCTTAAAGATATATACGATATTAAAAGTGACGACAAAGCCATAAGCTATGCTCCTCTTTGTGTTAGTTCAGAACGCTCGCTCAACTATTTTTATCAGTTAAACGGTATATGCACCTACTATGCAGAGAATATGTTAAGCATAGTGCAAAACATGCAGGAGATTAAACCTACTATTTTTCTGGGCTCACCACTCCTGCTAGAAAAAATACGCATAGGCACTATCGAAAAAGCAGGCACCCTTACCGGCTTCAGCAAACTTATTTTTAATGCCGCGCTTAATGCAGCAAACAGCTATCACCCCAATAAAAACCTCAGCATAAACCCTCTTTATCATTTGTACAACCGGTTTGTTTATTCACGCATTCGCGATGTGATGGGCGGCAAAGTGCGGTTTATTATGGCAGGTGGCGCAGCCATACCGGTAGATGTTATGAAGTTTTTCTGGCAGGCAGGCATACCCGTTTACGAGGGTTATGGCATGACAGAGTGCCACATCATATCTGTAAACTCAGATAACCGCGGTATTAAATTCGGTACTGTAGGCCCGCTGTTTAAAGATGTGGAGATTGTACTAAGCAACGAAGGTGAGATATTATGCCGCAGCCCGTATTTGTTTTCGGGCTATTACAAGCAGGCACCCAATGCACCGGATGTATTCGACCGGTTTGGTTTTTTCAAAACAGGCGATAAAGGAGAATGGATAGATAATAAATACCTGAAAGTTACAGGGCGGCTAAAAGATATTTTCAAAACCCGCTCAGGCAAATATGTAGCTCCTGAAATGATTGAAAAAGCACTCGGCAACTCGCCTTACATACACCAGTGTATAATTACCGGTGCCAATCAATCACATATAACAGCTTTAATAGTACCTGCACTGGTATATGCCCGGCAGGTATTGTTTAACGAACAGGAGAACACCTTAACCGATGAAGTGCTTTTAAAAAGCACTAAACTGACTGAAGTGATACAAAAAGCCATAGACGACTTTAACATTGATTACACCGAAGCTGAACAGATAAAAAACTGGCATGTTATTGCAACCCCGTTTAGTATAGAAAACGGTCAGCTAACACCCAGCATGAAACTTAAAAGGCAGGTAATTGAAAGTGAATATGCCAGCCTTATAACAGGCAGCGCTGCTTAATGTAACCAGATGGAGAAACTGATAACTGCAATACGCGAAGAATTTAATGAGCTAAATACAGCAACGCTAACCCCTGATACAGAACTGCGTGAGTTGCTTGGATGGAGCTCGCTAAACCTGGTAATTCTGCGCGCTAAAATACTAACAGAATTCGGTGTCAAATTATCTGATCAGCAGATAAAAAGCTGCACCACCATTAAAGATTTATACACCCTGATAGCCGGCTAATAACCACAACATGAAGTTACATACTTCACAATTTACATTCGAAACTGTAACCAACAACAACCTTCATATGTTGTTGCAGTTTCGCAATTCACCTGCGTTGCGTAGCTACATGGTACATAAAGATGAAATTACAGAGGAGCAACAGCAGAAATGGTTTGCTGGTTTAAACCATGAACTTAATTTTTATTTCCTGGTTAAATGGCAGGGAAATTACGTTGGTTATACATTGCTTAAAAACATAAACTTCGAAAACAAAACCGGCGAACCGGGCACTTTTCTTATTCATGAAGAGCTACATGAATCATCAATGGCAGCACTGTTTATGCTAACCTTTCTCGACATATGCTACTACTTTTTTGAAATAGAATACTTTTTCGGCAACGTACTAAATACCAACAACAGAGCACTTGCCAATTACCGCATTTTCAACCCCGATTTCATATCGACCCTACCCAACGGCGAACTACAGCTAAAGGCATCGGCTGGTTTTAGTTATCCAAAAGCAACCGAAAAAATACGTAAAGCACTTAGTACACTATACGGTTATTCGTTTACACTTAAGATATACAAGGATATTGCAACAGACCCACCAGGATTATTAAAACGTTCTGATATTTTTACAAGCAGATACATATACACCCAAGCGTAACTACATTATGAAAATTACACTCTCATTTGCCCTACTGCTGTGCCTGCTATCTGTAGGCTGTAACAACACCGGCAAAAGTAAATACACCGATCCGCTGGTTGTACAAAAGCTGAACAATGCCTTAACCGAAACCGTAGTACTGGATGCGTTTAAGCCACCGGTAGCAGCCCGCATATATGCGTATGCAAATATTGCAGGTTATGAGTGCCTCCGGTATTGCGACACGTCCTACCATACATTGCAAAGACAACTGGCAGGGTTTGATAGCCTGCCAGTACCTGAAAACACCGCTAACTTTAATATGGAGGTGGCAGCTATTATTGCTTTTACACAAACTGCTGCCGACATGACCTACCGCGATTACAAAATGCTGGAGATACGAGATAAACTATTGGCAGAGTATATGCAACACCTAAACGAAGAGGAGTATGAGCGTAGCATTCAGTTTGGCGAAAAGGTTGCAGCCAGAGCTATCACTTACCTTCGTAAAGATGGCTACGGACTAACCCGTACGCTGGAAAAATATATGGTAAAAACCGCAGAAGATAAATGGCAGCCAACCCCACCAAAATATACCGAGCCCTGTGAGCCGTATTGGTACCAGATAAAAACGTTTTCATTCGATAGTATATCGCAGTTTGTAGCCGGCAAACCGGTGCCATTCAGTACAGATAAATCGTCTGATTTTTACAAAATAAATGAACAACTACATCAGTTAACCACCAGCCTGACTGCCGAACAAAAAGCTATTGGTAGTTATTGGGATGACAACCCTGCACCGCTGGTACTGGAAGGCCACCTGATGGAAACCTATAAGCAGATTAGCCCGGGCGGGCATTGGGTAAGCATTGCCAGTGTTGTATGCAAAAACGAAAAAACATCTATCCTGCAAACATCTGCTATTACAACTATGGTGACAATAGCGGTGGCGGATGGATTTAAAAGCTGTTGGTACACAAAATTTTTATACGAAACAGTACGCCCGGTTACCTATATCAATAAATATATCGACCCGGCCTGGCAGCCGCTTATAGAGACACCCATGTTTCCGGAATATACCAGCGCCCACTCCACCATATCCTCGGCTGCTGCAACCGTGTTGGAACATTACTTTGGCAATAACTATAAGTTTACCGATTCTACCGAAGTGCCCTACAACAAAGGTGTACGCAGTTTTACTTCGTTCCGTGCTGCTGCCAATGAAGTATCTGTAAGCCGGGTATATGGCGGCATTCACTATCCGTTTTCGTGCGATAGCGGTATAGCCAAAGGACACGACATAGGCATAAACCTAATTAACCGGTTAACTACTTCGCCACGTTAGTTTTACTGGGTGGTAACTGCTCAAATACCTGCACTTTACCATTATCGTTACCTACAATATACAAGTGCCGGTTTAGGCCCTTGTGATAAAGGGTAGCTACCGACGAAGCAAACCCCGGTACATAGTATCCGGTGGTGGTAAATTGTTCAGGCTTAAAACTGCTATCTCCGTTACCAATCAGTACCAGACCCTTCATAGCCTGATAATTACCATACTCAAAGTAGCCGCAATCTGAGTTTCCGGCTACCAGTATATCAGGTATGCTATCGTTATTTACATCGCGCACCACAAAATCGTTACAGGTAGAAATTTGCGCCTCTGAAGGGAGTGCAGCTTTCTTAAGTTTACCCGCGCCATTATTTATAAATGCACAACTGCGCAACTCAGTTATCTGGCGCATGTAAGCATTTTCACGTTCCTTATCTGTAAAAATATCATCAAAAGTAGATTTGGCAAAAGTAGCGTAGTTGTAATACCTGTTATTAAAATAAGGCATAGCCTCGCAAAATATATCGCGGTTGGCAAATACTGTGTTAACGCCTTGTATGTACCTGAACATAACCGGGTCGTTTGTTTTATTTCCATCAAAATCTTTCGACAGGATAGTTAACGGTTCTTTTACACCCGCTTTAAGTATCGAGTTCCCGCCCAGATTACCTGCCAGTAAATCTATATCACCATCGCCATCTATATCAGCAGCTTTTACGTTGTTCCACCAGCCGCGCGTATCATCTGTAATATACTTACGTGTTAAGTCAACTAACCGCGAACCATTAAAACTGTATATACCAATCCCCATCCATTCGCCGCAGATTACCAATTCAGCATTCTTATCAGCATCCAGATCTACCCATACTGCACCGGTGTATAATCCTCCATGGGCTATATCTGTTGCCTTTGCTTTTGTTACATCAGTAAACCGGCCCTTACCATCATTCTCCAGTAAATAGCTTTGTGGTGCAAGCGGGTACAGCCCGGGTTCAATACGGCCACCCACAAACAAATCTATATCGCCATCGTTATCATAATCATACGGGGCTATGGCATGCGTTGCTGTTTGTATTACCGGTAGCGCAAGCGAATCGTACCTGAACACACCCTTACCAGTGTTAAAAAACAAACGGTTGCGCAACTGGGCTGAGTTGGGCTTAAACTCGTTACTGGCACTGGTCACATACAGGTCCATATCGCCATCATTGTCAGCATCAAAAAATACAGCAGATGTCTCTTCTGCATCGGGGTGCAAATACATATCCTGTCCGGCACTAAGCTTAAACCCTGATGCTGTTTGTACGTAAAGCGCACCCGGCTGCCCGGCGGCGCCGGTTACATAAAAATCATCCAGCTTATCTCCATTTACATCGGCTACAGCCAGCCCGGGCCCCTCGCGCGATACTTTACGCGGTATTAAACGGTCGCGCTTGTAATCAATAAAATCCGACTCTTTATGCACAAAGCTTACACCCAGTTTAGCTGAAACCTCAGTAAACCATGGCTGTGGTGTTGCTTTAACCAGTGCCACGGGCTGCAACTCAGCCTCTGTTTGTACAACTGTAATAAGCTTATTGGCTGCTATGTTGTACAACATTCTTTTACCACCACCCAACCACTCAATTCTAACAGAATCAATAGTACTTGCACTACCTATACCAAAATGCGCAACACTCTCGCTGGATGAGATAAAACCATGCTTAGAGGCAATCTCACTCATTTGCGCCTTACCCTGATAGTACACATATACTTTTGCGCCCAGGGCCGCTGTATTTTTACCAGCCCCTACCAGCTTAAGGCGTGCATAATTACCTGTTTTAAGGTTATTGAGGTATATACGCGGATAACCATTCAGGTTGTTGGTTATCAGGTCCAGGTCACCATCGTTATCAAGGTCGGCATAGGCGGCACCAAAAGAGTTTAGCGAATCGGTAAGCCCCCAATCGGCAGATACATTTTTAAACTCCAGCGAACCATTACTTTTAAAAATGTTGTTCTTAAGGTTGAGTGCAAGTTTTTTATCAAGAGCATTTTTGGTTAAGTGCCCTTTCATATCCATACTAATACCTACATTACTACTACTATACACATCCTTACCGTAAATGCCTTTTATAAAATCTACATTAAAAATATCGATACCGATACCACTACTTACAAACAAATCTCTATTCCCATCATTATCAAAATCTGCCAACAAAGGAGACCAACTCCAATCTGTAGCAAATGTATTACTCAAAAAACCAGCTTCAGAATAAACCTCTCCATTCCTGTTTACAAATAAAAAGTTCTTCTGATATTGACTAATAGAATTATACTTTTTATACGAGTTATAAAAATCCAACGAATAAGGGGTAAAACTGAGCTTCTGCCTTACTTTGTCTATAGGTAGCATTTCTGCAATGTAAATATCGGGAGCCAGGTCATTATTCACATCTGCAATATCAATACCCATTGCGCCCATACATGTCTGATCCAGTGCATCTCTGGCTATTTCTCTAAATGTTTTATTGCCATTATTCAAATACATGTAATCCCTACCTATAAAATCATTGCCAACAAAAATATCCATATAGCCGTCAGAATTCAAATCCGCCACACTAACATTATTCGTAAAAGAATTACAATATGACAAGCCCGCTACGTTAGTCACATCAATGAAGCCGTTCAGAGTATTCTCATAGAGATGCGGATGCTTATTTGCTACAGAATCTATAATAGTATAAAAGTCGAAAGAGAAATTTAATGATTTAACAAGCTTACCTTTTTCATCATAAGGCCAGTAAGCCACTAAAAGATCAAGGTCCGAATCATTATCATAGTCAAAAAAAAGTGCGTCGCGACTATAACCTTTCAAATTCAACCTATACAATAAGGATGATTCTTTAAAAACACCACCATTACCAATAAACAGCATATTACCACTAAAGGAACTATCTAACGGGCTACCTTGTTTGCATACATATACATCTAACCAACCATCTCCGTTAACGTCTGCCACCTCAACACCTCCATTTTTGTACTTATTTACAGCACCAGCAAGTCCAGAGGAAACAGTTACGTCTTTAAATTTGCAGTCACCGGTATTTAAAAAAAACTTCACATCGTATAAACCACAAAAGATCAAATCTGTAAGCCCATCATTATTTATATCTACTGCATTTACACCCAGTGGCTCTACTATTCTAGTTCTTTCCAATTGAGCAGCATTTTGCAGCCTTACGTTAAGGCCACTAATACTGTGATGTAAATAATTAAATGAGTCTGGTCTGGAGGCTAAACGATAACCCTTATCCCGATAGCAGGAACTAAGTAGCAATAAAAGCACCACACACATTAATA
>CAYREY010000004.1:0-32429 GCA_964423405.1 uncultured Chitinophaga sp.
TCGTCTGCTCAATGGCTCCGCCTGAGCAGACCAGCCTGGCTCGCCGATATAGTAATATTGCTCTGCTGCGTTAGTCGGTTTATGGTGAGGGCCGGTAGAAGGCATAAGCCGGAACAAGTTAAGTGCCCGGCATGTTTGTAGAAATAAATGCAATGGCGTTAACCATTATGAGCACAGGGAATACAAAGACTTTTTATCGGCATCCCTTTTGTCATCCTGAACGAGGCTTTGCGAAGTGAAGGATCTTGTATTTTACTATTGAATACATTGCTAACCATTAAGGGCATTGAGAGCATTAAGAAATGCAGTTATTGAACCACTAAGGACACAAAGGGAATACAAAGAATACTATAGGGCTCAGCCTGATTGTATTTAGCTCCCCGCCTATTTTAGGCTGCAAGTGCCGGACATAGCTTCGGCATGGGGTGAACGCACAAGGCGGTCGGGGCGGTAAGTAGCTGGCTGTTTGTGTTGTATTGGCACTATGGGAAGTCAGAGACTTTTCATTCATATAAACTTCGAAGTGATCCTGCGGAATACTTCGAAGAACGGGAAAGGATTTTGCCTGCGGCAAAAGGTCTGCATAATTTTACAAAACAATTACAACTATAATTAAATTGGATGCATGAACTTGTACATGCAAAAAATGAGCCTGGGCGATTCGGCTAACATTAGTTTTTATGCAGCCCTTGAGGCTTACTATAACATGGGGTTTAATGTGTTTAATGTTGAGCCCGAAGAACTGCAAACGACAACTATTGAAGAGGAAAATATTTTTCTTGGAAGTATTCAGTATATCCGTGCGGCGCTGAACAAACTGAATTGTGCTGTACCCGAGCCGTTAGATTATCCCCTTGAATTACGAGGGTTTTTGGGGCGGGAAGTTTGGGAAGCCCGGATAGATGACATTGCCGCAGACAGCAACAGGTGGAATGTGTTTGTAAAACCCAAAGGAGTATTTAAAAAATTTACCGGCCGCGTAATTAAAAGCACGGCCGACCTTGTTGGCTGTGGCGATGCCGGTGAAAACGCGCCGGTGTGGGTTTCGGAGGTAGTGCAGTTTGTGGCAGAGTGGCGCGTGTTTATACGCTACGGGCAGGTGCTGGGCGTAAAGCAGTACAAAGGTAACTGGCGCGCGCAGTTCCATTACAAGGTTATTGAAAACGCCATTGCAGCGTACACAGATGCACCCGCCGGCTACGCCCTCGATTTTGGCCTTACACGCGATGGCGAAATGCTGCTGGTAGAGGCTAGTGATGGTTTTGCCTTAGGAAGCTACGGATTGTTTTATATAGATTATGCAAAGCTGCTGGCTACCCGTTGGGCGCAGGTAACCGGGCAGAGTGATTTGTGTTATTTTTAACCAGATTCAGCAAATCGCAGACTCGCCGGGCATTTTAGCCAGGCATCTTGTACCAGAGTTATTACAAGCTACAAATCACACAACGGAAGATTGTTTCTGACTTTGACTCAATTATTTTTTAATGGATAAAGTCATCGCAATGACATCTGTTTATATGCCGCGCCTACGGCGCAGCATTGGTTGCAGGAATATTCTAATCCCAATTCAGACAATGTATTTATTTTCGCCACATGCGCCCTGTTATTCTGCTTTTTGTAATTAGTTGTTGTATGCTGTTGTTTGGTTTTAAGCAACAAGGCAACACTGCGCCAGATGACAAAGTGTTTTTAGATATAGTTGCGGCGCATGATACAATGAAGGCTTATAACCATTCATTTAAAATGGCCATTGCGCAATGTATTCAGTTATCTCTACCATCTAATATTGTTAACATGTCGACTGCCGGGGTAACAGATACCACTTACGCAGGTACTCGTGCCTTTTCAGCTATAGATAAAGGTAGGCTATATAGTAGCAGAAGTATAGATACAGTTACACATGGCAGGAAAATTTACAGGCTGTTTGTGAAAGATGATAATGCCTATGATAATTATACATTGCAACCGAACGGACAGTTTTTAGTAAAAGCTACATGGCATTTCGAGACGGCAACCAAGGTAGACCCGAAAGAGGAGGCCTTGATTGTGAATGATTCTGTTTACTTACGGCCAACCGATCCGGGCGAATATTTTATTATGTATAAATCCGGTAATGCAAATTATGCTACCGATATGGGCTGGGTGTACGGCATTGTAAACGCGGCCGGAAATAAGGTCATAGAAAAGGGCTTGATAAAGTCGTGCATGAGTTGTCATGACGAATCGCAGAATGACAGGATGCTGAGCGTAAGGTGATTAGGTTGTTTTAAATAGCTGACATGCGTAATTATTTAGTTGTTGTGATTATGTTAGGTGCTTATATGTTGTTGCTTTCCTTTAAGCAACAAGGCAACACTGCGCCAGATGATAAAGTGTTTTTAGACATTGCCGCCAGTAGCGATAAACTGCCATTGTTTAACTACACCGTAAAAATGGCGGCGATAGATACCCGCCCCTATAACCCAAACGACCCGAGGGTGTTTCCACCCACTACGCTGTTTTTAAGCCGCAGTACCGATACTACTACGCACGGTGGTAAAATGTTCAGGTTGAGGGCAAAGTCCGATAACAGCTATGCGTACGAACTGGCCCAGCCCGAAGGGCAGATACTTTACCTGAGCAGCTACCTTAATTATACTACCACCAGCCTAAGCCCCGGCGAGGGCAAGGCACTGCGCACCGGCGACTCGCTGTACCTAGTGCCGGGTACCAAAGGTCCCGACTATGTTATGTACAAAAGCAACAGCACTGCGTACCCAACCGATAGTGGCTGGGTATATGCAGTAATAAGCCCCGATGGTAAAAAGGTGTTACAAAAGGGGCTTATAGCCAGTTGTATGACCTGCCACAGCCATACCCGCACCGATAAAATACTGGGAGCCAGATAATTAAAGGGCTTTAATGTATTGATATACAAATTTTTATGTGTTACTCCTTTTGCGATAAGGTGTAAAAATTAATAATGTGTAATAAATTGATTATCAATAATTTGAAATTGGCTAAAATAGTGGGTTAACATCAATTTTTGGCATGTATTTGATTATCAGTTAATTGAGGGTGGGGTGGGTTAACGTATTTACAAGGTTACTGATAAGGGAGTGGTGGTGAGGACTGGTAAAACATATGGAAATTGGGGTTTCTGTGTTATATTCGCCCCCTCATAAACAAAACAGAATGGCTACTACAGCAGATATCAAAAACGGACTTTGTATAGAGTTCAACAACGACATTTACCAATTCGTAGAGTTTCAGCACGTAAAGCCGGGTAAAGGCAATGCCTTTGTTCGCTGCCGTATGAAAGGCCTTAAATCGGGCCGTACACTAGAGCATACTTTTCCTGCAGGCCACGAGATAATAACAGCCCGTGTTATCCGCCGCCCTTACCAGTTTTTATATATAGATGCTACCGGCTATAACTTTATGGATCAGGAGACTTTTGACCAGATAGTAATAGATGGCAACCAGATAGAGAACAACGACTTTTTGAAAGAAGGCGATGTGTGCGAGGTGGTAATACACGAAGAAACTAACCAGATACTGGGCTGCGAGCTGCCACAGCACGTAGTACTTGAAATTACTTACAGCGAACCGGCTGTAGCAGGTAACACGGCTACCAATGCCACTAAACCGGCTACGCTTGAAACCGGTGCTACCGTACAGGTGCCCCTGTTTGTAAACCAGGGCGAGAAGATAAAAGTAAATACCCGCGACCGTAGCTACGTAGAGCGTGTAAAAGCACATAAAGGGTAATTGACCTGTGTTGGCAGATTACAGGAAAGAAGATTTACTGTAATCTGCCAATGCGAACCAAAAAACTTTTTACATTCGACATCCCGAACATCCCATTCGGGATTTTTTATAGCACAAAACCATCACTATGGATCTGAAGAAAATTCAAGAGCTGATTAAGCTGGTTAAGAAAAGCGAGATAGGCGAACTGAAAGTTAAAGAAGGCGATTTCGCAATTACCATAAAAAACAAAGGCTACGAAACGGTAGTATCGGCCCCTATGGTTGCTCCTGTGGCAGCCCCGCTGGTTACTTCTGCCCCTAAAGCCGAAACCGAAGCCCCTAAGGCCGAAGCGCCAAAAGCCGAGGTGAAAAATGATAACCTGATAACCTTCCGCGCACCTATGGTAGGTACCTTCTACCGCAAGCCGGGTATGGATAAAGAGCCTTATGTAAAAGTGGGCGACGTGGTTAAAGGCGGCGATACCCTTTGCATTATAGAGGCCATGAAGCTGTTTAACGAGATTGAGTTTGACGGCGGCGAAGGCAAGATTGTAAAAATACTGGCCGAGGATAACAGCCCGGTAGAGTATGACCAGCCATTATTTCTTATAGAAAAAGTTTAAACGGTTAAACAGGTTAAAGGGCTAAACGGTTGTATGGTATTACCAATAAACGTTTAGCCCTTTGGCCGTATAATACTTATATATGTTTAAGAAGATACTGATTGCAAACCGTGGCGAGATTGCCCTGCGCATTATACGTACCTGTAAAGAGATGGGTATTAAAACGGTTGCCGTTTACTCTACTGCTGATAGAGATAGTTTGCATGTACGCTTTGCCGATGAGGCTATTTGCATAGGCAGCGCGCGTAGTAAAGATAGCTACCTGAACATGCAGGCTATAATGGCCGTGGCTGAGTTAACCAATGCCGATGCGATACACCCGGGCTATGGTTTCTTAGCGGAGAATGCCGAGTTTGCCGAACTGTGTGGTAAGTACTCGATAAAATTTATAGGCCCTACACCGGCGCAAATGCGCGCTATGGGCGATAAGATTACTGCTAAAGAAACCATGATAAAAGCAGGCGTACCCTGCATACCCGGCAGCGAAGGCTTGCTGGATACTGTAGAGGATGCCAAGCGGGTTGCCAAGGAGATAGGCTACCCGGTAATACTTAAAGCTACGGCAGGTGGGGGCGGTAAAGGTATGCGTATAGTGCGCGATGATGCCGGTTTGGAACATGCTTACAACATGGCCCGTACCGAGGCGGGTGCCAGCTTTGGTAACGATGCGGTGTACCTGGAGAAGTTTATTGAAGAGCCTCACCACATAGAAATACAGGTGGCCGGCGACCAGTATGGCGCGGCTACCCACTTAAGCGAACGCGATTGCTCGGTACAGCGCCGCCACCAAAAACTGGTAGAGGAAGCACCATCGCCGTTTGTAGATGCCGAGTTGCGCGAGCGAATGGGCGATGCGGCTGTAAAGGCGGTTAAGGCTATTAGTTATGAGGGAGTAGGTACCGTAGAGTTTCTGGTAGATAAGTACAAGAAATTCTACTTTATGGAAATGAATACCCGTATACAGGTAGAGCACCCGGTAACCGAAGAGGTAATGGATTTTGACCTGATAAAAGAGCAGATACTGATAGCGGCCGGTACACCTATTTCGGGTGTGTTGTACTTTCCCGAGAAGATGCACGCCATTGAGTGCCGTATAAACGCCGAAGATCCTGTAAACGGATTTGCCCCAAGCCCCGGTAAAATAACCGCCCTGCATACCCCTAAAGGCTATGGTGTACGGGTAGATACCCACATATACGCCGGCTATACCGTGCCACCATTTTACGATTCGCTATTAGCCAAGGTTATATGCCGCGCAAAAACCCGCGAAGAGTGTATTGTGAAAATGAAGAGAGCACTTCAGGAGTTTATTATAGAGGGTGTTAAAACCACCATCCCTTTCCACATTGCCTTAATGGACAACGAAGAGTTTCGTTGCGGTAAATTTGATACCGGTTTATTGGAGCGTTTTGATTTTGTAACAGCCATTAAAGAGCTGGGAGAGCATCATTAATACAACTTTCATAAAAATAGCCACCCCCTCTAAACTCAGCATGAAAAGAGGGTGGTGGCTTGTAAGGCAAACTAATAGTTGGCGATAAACCCAATCAATTATTTATAATCCAATCTTTTATTTGTAGTTGTGTTTTTAGGCCTGTTGGCGCTACTTTAATCATCATCTCCAGTTCATGCCCGGCTTCTATGCTCAGGGTATTCTGTACTTTCATAAGGTGACGTATCATGTACAATACTTCATGCCCGTTGTTGCGGTTAAATTCAGAGGAGTCTGGCTCTCCTGTTAAGCGGTTGCTCAATTCGCCATCTACCGGCCACTCATAAAATCCAATCAGATCACTACGTAAAAATGTATTCATTCTACTCTGGTAAACGTATGCTCAACAAACTATTCGGCCATATTCCGGATGTATTGCATCATAACAAGTAACTTGTTTTCGTTCATAGAATAGTAGATGTGCTTTCCCTGGCGGTGTGTAATAACCAGGTTGGCTTTGCGCAGAATGCCCAGGTGCTGCGACATCATGGATTGTTCAACATCCAACAGATCGCATAGCTCATATACCGAAAAGCTGCCGCCTTTCAGCAGGTTACTCATAATATCCTGTCGGGTAGGGTTGTGCATAGATTTGATGATAAAGCATGCCTGATGGATATTTTGTAGGTTTTGAGTAATAACGTCGGTGTTAGTTGTAGGGTTAGATAAAGTAGAAGTAGTAAACATGGGCGTGAGTTTTAATATACATACAACATTATAACCACGGCATCTGTGTAGCAAAGACAAAAAACATGATTTATCAAGAAATTTATGTGTTTTTAATCGCCTGAATTTTGGTAAAAGTATTGTCAATACTGTGTCTAAGGCTTTTTAGTGGGTGTTATTTATCAAGAATTTATTTATTTTTAGTGTGCGAACCTACCCCCGCGCAGCACTACAGTGTTATTACATTAAAGAGAGAATGATATGCACCTGCAAAAGTTGGTAGAGGTACTAAAGAAACTGGATGAAGAGCAGTTAAAGAGGCTGGATGAATATGTTCGGTCGCCCTATTTTAAGGTGCCGCCTGTATGTGTATTGTTATTAAACAGGTTAATGCCTTTGCACCCCAGGTTTATGGAAACTAAAATGCAATGGCAAAAATTGGGTAAAAAGGACGTTACATTATCAACTATAGCCAAGCAGCGAAATGCCGCTACTGGTTTGTTAAAGGCCATAGATGGATTTATAGCCCAGGAACAGTGGCAGTTAAATAAGTCCGAAATTGTTCGTTTAAAACTTAAAGGGTATAAACAGCTTCAGTTGGATGATAAATTTGACGAGGGCTTTAATGAGCAAATGGCATTTTTGAATAAAGAGCCCGAACAGGATACCGATACCTTTTATGAGAAACATATGCTGGTAGAGCTGTCTATGCAGGGGTTTGCTGTAAAATCGAAAAGGACAGCAAGCAATGACATACGCCCACTAATCAGAACATTAGATGAGTATTACGCATTGAAAAAGATTCGATATCAATGCGAAGCAATGAATAGACAACAAGTCTTTGGCGTTAGTTATAATGATGACAGTTCAGATGCTTTAATTAGTTTGTTAGAGGGTTATCTATCAGCCCACAATCATTATGTGTATTTGTTTGTTAATATATTTAAGATGCTTAGAGAAAGTACTTTTGAAAATAGCCTGCTTCACTATAATGTTTTGAAAGAGTTTGTTATAAAACAAAGTGAGGATAATACTTCACAGAGTTTCATTGAAGCCATAGACTATTTTCTAAATTGGTCATTGCGTTGGAATAATAATGGGTATTCTGTGGCTGGAGGAGAATATTTGTTATGGATTAAATGGAAGTTAAGAAAAGGTTTATTATTGAAAAACGGAAAGTTAATAGCTGTGACCTTTAGAAATATGATAGCAGCCAGTCAAAGCCAAAACGATGCAGAGGAGGTTAAGAACGTAATAGCAGATTTTTCCAGTTTTTTATCTGCCGATGATTATGAAACAAATATTTCATTTGCCAATGGAATTTATCACTATGAGAGAGGGGATTATAAGTTGGCATCACGCTTTTTTCTTACGGCACAGCCTAAAGAGGACCCAGTATTTAATTGTTTAGTTAGATATTGGCATTGGAAGGCTTTATATGAGGATGACTCAGATGATATAGACTCTCTGATTAATCAATTACTCACCTTTGAGCGATATATACAACGAACAAAAGCCCCAATAAACTCGAAACTTAAAACATTCGAAAAGTTTATTTATTACGCCGGTTTTTTGATTAATAGAGCCGATAAGCATAGTAGGACTGAAATTAAATCTCGTATTAAAGCCGAAGGGCAATTTGCTGGAAAGAGCTGGTTGTTTAAACAATTTGGAATGTAATAGTGTAGCCTGTGTTACTAACACAGGCTACACCGACTTGGTAAGAGGGTTTATAGGTATACGTTCTCAGAGTATGTTGTTAAAGTAGTGTAAGCAACAACTGAGTACATTCCAGAAGAAAAACCACTGACATCTACGGCATGGTAGTAGCCACTGCAGCTTTCTTCCAATACTTTTACTTTATTACTGTTGTATATTTTTACAGTAGTCAAAGTTCCAGAGTTTGCATCAGAAGTTATAACCACCCAGTCTTCTTCTACGCTAATATCTAATGTACGTTTAATAATTACTTCCTTCGCTGTTATGTTTGTTATGGGCAGCAGCAAGCCCATGCCTAATAGGCATACGATTAGAATCCGTTTCATTGTATTTTGTTTTAGGTGTTGCAACAGCTGGTTGCAGCAGGTTATGAAATCGGGCTCTTCGTGCCGGGCAGGCGCCTGTAAACTTGTCTAGACTTTATGGGTTGAAGAATCCTCTACAAATGTCGTTACTAAATCGAAGCATGACAAAGACAAAAAAAGGTGTTTTTAAAGCCATTTAAGATTTTTAAACCACTACATAACACAAAAAAATTGATATGAAAATGAGCAAATACGCGGGTTTGCAGGGGGGCAGTACCAGCTGCTTTTTTCAAGAAAAACTGCTAAAAAACTAATATGACGATTACTTTTTTACTGGTGATTGCCGTGTATAAGTTGTTTTGAAGAGATTCAAATTCCTAATAATCAGCATTTTATATTAATTTGGCGGGTCTGCTTAATTTAACAAATGGTAAAGGATGTTGTTGGTTAACTATATACTAATCAGCCTGTGGTGGTTTCGTGTTATATTCGCAGGGTTAATTGTAAAATATGCAGGCCATTATACCCGTAGCGGGTGCCGGAACCCGCTTACGCCCCCTTACTTATACCCAACCCAAAGTACTTATTTCTGTAGCCGGTAAACCAATACTCAGCTTTATTATCGATGAATTGGTTGAAAACGGAATAACCGATTTTGTATTTGTAATAGGCTACCTGGGCGAAAAAATAAAAGAGTTTGTAGATAAGAACTACCCTGAGCTGAATGCAAAATTTGTTCAACAGGAACAGCGTGAAGGGCTGGGGCATGCTATCTGGACTGCACGCCATGCTCTTGACCTTGAAAAAGAACTTGTAATACATTTGGGCGATACAATAGTAGATATTGACATTAAGAAGATACTGGCCGAACAGCATTCAACTTTAGTGGTAAAAAAGGTAGAAGACCCCCGTTCGTTTGGGGTTGCTGAAATTGATAAGGATGGCTTTATAAAGAAGGTTGAAGAGAAGCCGGTAATACCCAGAAGTAATATGGCATTAGTTGGTTTTTATTTTATTAAAGAAACCGACAAACTGATAGACGCGCTGGGTTATAATATTGAAAACAATCTGCGTAACAATAGTGAGTTTTATTTGACAGATGGGTTGCAGAAAATGATAAAAGATGGTGTGGTTTTTAAGAGCCATAAAATTGAAAGCTGGTACGATGTAGGTAAAAAGGATATACTACTGGAGACTAATAGTATATTACTTAAAAAGCTTGGAGATAAAGCAGGTAACAACGGGGTTTCTGAAAACTCAATAATTGTTCCACCGGTACAGATAGCAGCAGGTGCACGTATAAAAAACTCAATTGTTGGCCCTAATGTTTCGATAGGGGAGAATACAGAGATAAACTACTCGGTTATCAAAAATTCTATTGTCGGTTCTTTCAGTAAGCTGGAGAATGTCGTCTTGCATTCCTCACTAATAGGTAGCGACACTATGGTGCGTGGTCTTAGCCAGAGCCTTAATATTGGTGATAATACAGAGATAGATTTGCGTGGCGAAGGGTAAATTATAAGCAATACAGTTAATTGGTTATGGAAAACAGAATTTGCAGTTTGTTCGGTATTAAGTACCCCATTATACAGGCAGGTATGATATGGTGCAGCGGTTGGCAACTGGCCAGTGCTGTGAGTAATGCCGGTGGGCTTGGCATAATAGGTAGTGGTAGTATGTATCCTGATGTACTACGCGATAATATTCAGAAGTGTAAAGCTGCTACCGATAAACCATTTGCAGTAAATGTACCATTGCTTTACCCCGATATTGATAAGCACATGGCTATTATTGTTGAGGAGGGGGTAAAAATTGTATTTACCAGTGCCGGTAGTCCTAAAACATGGACCGGGCAATTACAACAACATGGCATAAAAGTAGTGCATGTTGTTAGCAGCAGTAAGTTTGCTGCAAAAGTAGAAGAAGCAGGTTGCGATGCGGTAGTATGCGAAGGTTTTGAAGCCGGTGGCCATAACGGCCGTGAAGAAACCACTACAATGGTATTAGTGCCACAGGTGCGTCAGGCTACTAAGTTACCACTTATAGCAGCCGGTGGCATTGCAACCGGTAAAGCCATGTTGGCGGCAATGGTGTTGGGTGCAGAGGGGGTACAGATAGGAACCCGTTTTGTGGCCAGCGTTGAGTCATCAGCACATCAGAATTTTAAAAATGCACTTACCGCATTGCAGGAAGGCGATACCATGCTGAGTATGAAAAAAGTAGTACCGGTGAGATTAATTAAAAACGACTTTCAGAAAAGAGTACAGGAAGCCGAAGATAAGGGTGCTACAAAAGAAGAATTGGAACAGATACTGGGCCGTGCCCGTGCCAAGAAGGGTATGTATGAAGGCGATATGGCCGAAGGTGAGCTTGAGATAGGCCAGATAGCATCGTTTGTAAAACAGATTAAACCAGCCGGCGACATAGTAAACGAGATATGGGCTGAGTTTACAGAAGCAAAGGCAGCGGTATCATCATTGTAACACTTTAGTTATTTTATCTATTTTCGGAGTGATACCTTTTTATGTTACTCCGTAATTCCGTATTTTTTACTTGCTTATGTATAGGTATGCTGGGTTTTGCCAACAGGCTACAGGCGCAGACCGGTTACTGTATTGGCGGTCGTTTTTCTCAAAACTATACTTTTGATAGCAGCCAGATAAAAATTACCACCGATGTGCCCTACGCAGTATCTGGGCGTTGGCCCACTCAAGTAACTGATACATTGAAGCTGGATGTATTTGAACCTGATCCTGCTGTAGATAGCTTAGTTAAACGGCCTTTTATTTTGCTGATACATGGTGGTGCATTTCTGGCCGGTAACCGCCGCGATATGCACTACCAATGTATGGAATATGCACGCAGGGGATTTGTGGTAGCTACCATCAGTTACCGGCTGGGATGGAATTGCAGCGCTACCGATTTATTGGGAGTATGCATTTTGTGCCAGGGCGAGAACTATAAGCTGCAAACAGCTACCTACCGGGCTGCGCAGGATGCACGGGCTGCTTTACGGTTTATAAGTGCCCATGCCGCCAACTATGGTATTGATACAGCATGGATATTTACCGGAGGTGAAAGCGCAGGCTCTATTACAGCTATGCACGCTACTTTCTGGAACCAGCAAGAAGCAGATGTATTTGCACAGTGGGCTGCTGGTGAGGTTGGCTTGCTTGATACGGCGGGTAATAACCTGCCGACTAATTACACCATTAAAGGGGTAGTTGATAATTGTGGGGCTGTTAGCCGCGATACCATTATGCTTAACAATGGAAATATACCGGTCATTAGTTTTCACGATGAGAATGATTGTGTGGTACCTACCAATACTGCGCAGGTTATTAGTTGCACCTGCCAGGCTTTCTACTGGGCTTCGGGCTCATCTGTAATACATAGCAAAATGGCTAATGCCGGGTTATGCCACGAGATGAACCTGCTGCCGGTGTCTATAAACCATTGTTCGTATCCCACCTGGAATCTGGTAAAAAGGGCCAGTTGTTTTCTTAAACGTATATTATGTAATAGCTGCGAACCGGGCCTTAATACAGGTATAGTAACCGTAGCTTGTGATACGCTACAACAAACAGAAACAGCTATACCGGTTATAAAGGCTGGTACAGATTATCCGGTTTCTGTTTTTCCTAACCCTGCTGCAGAACAGCTAACTTTAGATCTTTCAAATCTGTCGCATCTGTTTCCGGTGCGGGTTACCATTGCAGACGCAACCGGCAGGTTAGTAGCCGAGGAAAACGGGGTAAGACAGGTTCAATATTCTATTGGTAAGCTGCCAACTGTTGCCGGTACGTATTTTATTGGTGTAAGCTCTGCCGGAGGGCAGGTTTCGAAAGTTAAAGTAACGATACTGCCTTAGTACTGTTATTATTTACGTTGCGCCCCTTATATTCGCGCCATGCAAAAAGGAAAGATTACTTCTTATCCGAAAGATAAGATTAAGATACTGTTGTTGGAAAACATCAGCGATGTATCGGTAGAAGAGTTTAAAGAGGCTGGATACAGCAACGTAAAAAAGCTAACTGCTGCACTAAGCGAAAAGGAACTAATACAGGAGCTTAAAGATGTGCACCTGTTGGGTATCCGCAGCAAAACCCACATTACAGATAAGGTATTAGCACGGGCCAACAAGCTATTGGGTATAGGTTGCTATTGTATAGGGGTAAACCAGGTAAATATGGCCAGCGCTATCAGCAATGGGGTGGCAGTTTTCAATGCGCCGCATGCCAACACCCGTAGCGTAGCAGAACTGGTAATAGGGCTATCGATAATGCTGATACGCAAGGTTACCGATAAAAATGCTGCCGCCCACAAAGGTATATGGCAGAAAGATGCAAAAGGCAGCTATGAGCTACGGGGTAAAACGCTTGGTATAGTAGGCTATGGCAATATAGGGTCGCAGGTTAGTGTATTGGCCGAAGCGATGGGTATGGATGTGATATACTACGATGTAGAGTCGAAACTGCCCCATGGAAATGCAAGGCAGGTGCGCTCGCTGAAAGAGTTGTTGAAACGTGCCAATGTAGTTACGCTGCACATACCCAGCGAGCCCTCTACCCGGAATATGATAAACAAGGAAACGCTGGCCTACATGAAAAAGGGTAGCATTTTTTTGAACTACAGCCGTGGTGATGTAGTGGACCTGGATGCCCTTAAAGATGCTTTGGTGAGCGGCCATATTGCAGGCGCTGCTATAGATGTGTTTCCGGAAGAGCCGGAAAAAAACGGTGCCAGTTTCAGTACGGTGTTGCAAAACCTGCCTAACGTAATACTTACCCCGCACATAGGTGGCTCTACAGAAGAAGCCCAGCTTAATATAGGGTTGGATGTAACTTCCAAACTTCTGAATTATCTGGAGAGAGGAGTTACTACAGGTTCGCACTCGGTACCACAGCTTAATTTGCCCTTACAGGCTAAAACACACCGCATACTGCATATACACAAAAATGTACCTGGTGTGTTGGGTGAAATAAACTCAAAACTATCTAACCACGGTATTAACATTCTGGGCCAGTATCTTAAAACTAACGATGCCATAGGTTATGTGGTACTGGATGTAGATACATCGCTTTCGAAAGAAGCCATGGCCCTGCTGAAAGAAGTAAAAAGCACTATTAAAGTAAGAATGTTGTTTTAGTGTAAGTGGTTGATTTTGATTGATTTAATTTGTTGTTAGTTGGTAGATAATCACCGGCCGCAGCATGTTATTCATCAATTGCAAATTGTAAGGCCGGTTTAATAGTTAAAATCAATGTAACTGGCAGGCAAAGTGGCAACATTAACGGGGTAACTGCGTAAACGTAACTACTACACTTAGAAAAAGATAGGGCATATATTTGGCAGTAATTAAATAACAATTACATTTATCAAACAATTAATCATTATGAAAAAGATATACCTACTGGCTGTTGTGGCATTTTCGGCAATGTTTGCCAATGCCCAGATGCTAACCCCCACTGTAATTGCCAGCACCGGCGGATTTTCGAGCAACGCCAATGGTAGCCTGTCATACACGGTAGGCGAAATGACGATGGTGCAAACTTTTAGCGCTAACGGAAATATACTTACACAGGGTTTCCAGCAACCTAACGATAACATTACCGGGTTGATAGATATGACTAAAGATGAGTTTGGCTCTTTTGTAGTATACCCTAACCCGGCTGTAGATGACCTTACTTTTGGTTTCCAGTTGCCTGAAGCATCTAAAGTACGTGTAGTGCTTTACAATGCAGTAGGCCAGCAGGTAGCAGAGGTTTATAACGGCAACTATGATACCGGTAAAACAGTAGAACAGCTTAATGTAACTACTTACGCCGCTGGTGTGTATGTGCTTTCGCTTACTGCTGTATCGGATGTTGACGGCAAAACACACGTTGTTTCTAAAAAATTCCAGGTTATTAACTAATGCTTTAGTTATAGCATATTCATAAAGCGCCTTCTGCCAGCAGAAGGCGCTTTTGTTTTTTATGCAGATTGTGATTTAGTTATAATATTGAGCCTGCTAACAAAGTAATAAGCGCAGCATGAAAGTATTAGTTACCGCCGGCCCTACACACGAACCTATAGATCCTGTAAGGTTTATTGGTAACCACTCGTCGGGTAAAATGGGTATTGCTATTGCAGAGCAATTTGCTGCCAATGGCGATGAGGTAATATTAGTTAAAGGTGCTACGCATTTAAAGCCTGCCAATGCTGCTATAAAAGTAGTGAATGCCGGTACAGCAGCCGAAATGTTTGAAGCGTGTGCGCAATATTTTGCCGCCGCAGATGTTATAGTGTTTGCCGCTGCTGTGGCAGATTATACACCCAAGCACAGTAGCGATACAAAAATTAAAAAAAAGGAAGACAGCTTTACCATTGAACTGATAAAAACCAAAGACATAGCGGCCGAACTTGGCAAGCAAAAAAAGGCAGGCCAGACCATAGTAGGTTTTGCGCTGGAAACAGATAATGAAGAGGCCCATGCCAATGATAAACTGCAGAGAAAAAATTTCGATTTTATAGTGCTTAACTCCATGCGCGATGAAGGAGCCGGTTTTCAGGGCGATACCAATAAAATTACCATTATTGATAAGCAGGGAAATGTGGTTAAATTTGAACTGAAACAAAAAACTGAAGTAGCCAGAGATATTGTAAGCTACGTAACTAAAATTCGCAACAGTTAACGATGTTGAACCCCATGAACAAGATATACAGGATAGTTTTGAGTTTAGTATTAGTTACTGTACTGGCATATACATCCAGTGCGCAGGGCGAGTTAAAGTGCCAGCTTACAGTGAATGCACAGCGTGTGGTTGGTGTTGACCCCAGCGTGTTTCAAACCATGCAAACGGCACTGAGCGAGTTTATGAATAATAAAAGCTGGACCAACGATCAGTTTGCACCCGAAGAGAGAATTGAGTGTAGTATGTTCATCAATATCGATGGGTCTTCGGCGCAGGATGTTTACAATGCCAGTATAACCGTGCAGTTATCGCGCCCTGTATTTAATAGTTCGTATAGCTCGCCCATGTTTAACTTTATTGATAAGGATTGCATATTGACCTATGCCCAAAATCAGCCGCTTGATTTTAACGTAAATCAATATCAAAGCAACCTTACTTCTATACTTGGTTTTTATGCCTATGTACTAATAGGCCTGGATTATGAAACCATGAGTAAGGGTGGCGGTACCAAGTATTTTACCATGGCTGAGCAGGTGCTTAATAACGTGCCTACCAATTCGCCCGACTCTAAGGGATGGAAGCCGTTTGATAGCCAGCGTAACCGGTATTGGTTAATCAACAGCCTGCAGGCAAGCAAGTACGAGCAATTTCGTGTAGCGCTGTATGAGTACCATTTTAAAGGGATGGATAATTTTTATGAAAAACCGGCTTTAGCCCGCCAAAACATACTTAGTGCACTTGATAAGCTAAGCAAAATTGCCCGCGAGAACCCAAACAATATGTTACTGGCAGTATTCTTTCAGGCCAAAAGTGACGAAGTGGTGAACGTATTTTCGGGTGCCGATATGACAGAAAAAGCCAAGGCACTTACCGTACTGCGTATAGCAGACCCCTCCAATTCTGCCAAGTACGATAAACTGATTAAGAATTAGCGACCCCGCTGATAATTTTTACTTCCAGATTTTTAAGAACATCCTTTCTGGCTTCCGATAGCTTTTTCTTAAGCCACCCGTCAATCTTACTATTGGGGTTAAGCTCAATGGCTGTGCTGTTACCTTTTAAGCGTATTGCCGCATTACGTAAACGTTTTGCTTCCAGCAGGTAAATTTCTTTTTGTAACATGTATTCGTACCCCAGCCCAAACTCAATCTTTTTTGTGCGGCTAAATCCCAGTGCTGTATTGTAGTTGTGCGCTGCCCTGTTATTACCTTTAACTTTTGCATATACGCTCTGCATATCAAAAAGCAGGAAAAATACATCCAGCATAGTTAGCGATGCCATAACCGGCACATCGGTTGCCAGAAAGGTATCATCGTATATAAAAAGCCCGGTGTAAGAAGTTTTATTCTCCCAATCAATAGAGGATATATTGATAAGCCCAACTGGTTGTGACCGGTAATAGATCAGGAAGAAAAAATTTTGTTCGTTATCAATAGATTCAAACCACTCTTCCTGCATTTGGGGTGTTATCTCGCCTTTATAAAACATAAAGCGCGAAATTTTCTGATCGTTCCGCCATTGCCGTATCAGCTCGGTGTGCTTATTTTCAATACGCTCTAAGGTAATACCATAACGGGTAATTTTCATTTCAGTACCTCCTGTATTAAGTAAGGTGGTTTTTTATGCTGCAAGGCAAATAAACGGTTAAGGTACTCGCCTATAATGCCCAGCGAGAATAGTATTAAGCCGGTTGACATAAATATAGAAACTATCAGCGCGGTAAAACCTAGTGGTGAGCCGAGAGTAATTTTCATATAAATGAAGTAGATTACCAATACAAGGCATACCCAGAACGACGCTAAGCCAAACCATGTCATGAATCTTAATGGTATTGTGGTGTAGGCAAAAATAAGGTTAAGGGAAAGAAACACCAGTTTGGTTACACTATAACCAGATATGCCTTCGCGCCGGGCAGCATGCCTCACTTGTTGCCATTCTATTTTGGTGGTATGCCACGAAAGTATTTCGTCTACAAATGTAAATGAGTGGTTATAGTCTTTTATTTTATCAATAACGCTGCGATGTATTATTTTAAAGCTGGAGCCCTGCCCCACTGTGTTGCCAAATTTTTCGAAAATATAGCCCATAAAGTTACTGCCCCAGCGGCGTACCGGCGAATGTTTTCGTTCATCCATATAAGTGCCGTAAACCAAATCGGATTTGGTTTCGTGTATACGCTTAATAAGCAATTCAATATCCTCCGGGAAAAACTGCAAATCATCGTCTATGGTTATAATATACTCTCCTCTGGCAAACTGAAAGCCACACAATAATGCTTTGTGCTGTCCGAAGTTACCCCGCAGGTGAATAGCCGTAAGCTTGTTCTGATATTTATCTTTTAACTGGCGGATGATATTCCAACTGCCATCCCGGCTCTGGTCGTTTACCAGTATTACCTCATACTCCGTATTCATCTGTGTAAAGGTAGCATCTACACGGGCACACAATTCAGCCAGCGTTTTTTCGCTGTTGTAAACGGGCACTACAACGCTGTATTGAGGGGTACTATCCATTTATAGCTCTATCAGTTCGGGGCAAATAATGTTTTCGGTTTCAAGATAAGCACTTCCCCACGATAAGCCAACACCAAAGCCCGAAAGTAATAACTTAAGCGGCTGCGATTGAAGCTGGCTGCGCAGGTTTACCAGCATGGTTAGAGGAATGGTAGCCGAGCTGGTATTGCCATACTGATAAAGGCTGTACGGTACTTTATCAGGCTCCAGTTGTAATTTCTTACGTACGCTTTCCAGCATTAGTTTATTGGCCTGGTGAAAAATAAAGTAATCAATGCTGTCTTTATCAATTGCTTTCTCGCTAAGCAGGGTGTTTATATTAGGTGCCACTTCGCGTAGCGCAAAGTTGAATATCTTAATGCCATCCAGTTTCATACTAAGGTCGGTGCGCTTAATACCGCCCTCATGGGTTTTTAGTTCGAACGATTGCAGACTAACCGGATTGCGGAACGCGCCATCTGGTATAATAATATCGTCATACTCTTTACCATCGGTTTGCAGGTTAAAGTGTATATGCCCTTTTGATGAATTCTCTAATGCTGTAGCGGTGCCGGCATCTGAGAACAATGGTGCAGTACTTTTGTCTTGCATAGAAATAGTGCGGGTGCTTATATCGCCTACCAGTAGTAGGGCTTTGCCCCCCGGCATATTTTGTAATAACCCGCCAATAATAGACAGGCCATAAACATAACCCGAGCAACCCAGGTTTACATCAAATGCCAGGCAGCTTTTGGGTAGCTTAAGTTTATCCTGCAGTATAGAAGATGTGTTAGGTATCAGATAATCTGGTGTTTGTGTAATAAATACCAGTATTTTTATTTCATCGCGGCTCCAGTTTAATTCTGTCAGTAGCTTTTCGGCGGCAGTGTAGCAAAGGTCCGATGCGGTAATGCCATCTGGTACTACTTTGCGGTAGCGGATACCTACTGTATTAATAAACAGTTCGCGTTCGTTGGGGGGGAGTATTTCTATGTCTTTATTATCCTGTGTTTGCTGTGGTACACAACCGGCTATTCCGCTCAGCTTAATATGAGGTATAGTAAAAACAGCCACGGTTATTTGTTTTTTACAATTTCAAAAAGTGCTTCCACAGTGCCGGCACTTTTCAGGTCATCTGCTGTAATTGTTTTGCCAAAGTCACCATCTATCATTGCTATTACTATCAGGGCCATCATACTTCCCCATTCTTCCAGTTCGCGAAAACGGGTTTGGCCGGTAATAGTAGCCGGATCGGTCTGGTGAAAACAATCGGCAAATTTTTGTACAAAATCGGTTAGCAGCATCTGTGCAAATTAAATTGTTTATCGCGAAACACGTGGCATAAAGTTCTTTACCCTAAGTGCGTTACCGGTATCGCCTGTCTGCAGGTAATGTTTTACCAGAAAAACATAAGGGAAACGTTCTTTTTCGCCACGGCGTATATCTTCTTCAAAATACTTTACGGCACTGGTGGTATCTCCTTCCAGCATATAATAAATAGCGTAGTTGTAGTATGGCAGATTGGAATCGGGGTTATATACTAAGAGCGAGTCGTTGGTAGCTAAAGCTTTCTTTTTCTCACCTTTCAGGTAATACAATTTGCCAAGCTCTACCAGTGCCCTGGCGTTGTCTGGTTTAGCTTTTACCGATTTTTCGTACCAGGATATAGCGGTAGCTGTATCGCCGCTCATTTGATAAGCTTTGCCCAGGTTGCTGGCCGAGCGCCATAAGGTAGAATCTGCATTGTATGCTTTTTCAAATAAAGGGATAGCCATGCTGCTGTTATCAAGTTCTATAGCATACGTCATGGCCAGTTCTTCCAGTGCCATAGCATACTGCGGGTAGGCTGCTATGGCCCGGTTATAGTAATATATAGCCTTTGCCGCTTGTGAGTCGAGTGCCGCCTTGTTTAAATTTCTATCGGTGCGGTACATACGGCGTATTTCTTTTGCCGTCATGTAATTAGCCTTTGCCGATTTTTCGAGGTGTGGCATGTCGGTTTCAAAAAGCGTAATGGTGTCTTTCCATGCTGTATTGCGGGCTATAGTGTTGTAGCTATAAAAAACCAGTATAAGCAGTATAACCGCCAACTGACTTTTGTTTACAGCCAGCGGCAATACCAAAGAGCTGTTGTCTTTTTGCTTTTTATCTTTTGAAGCAATAGTTACTTCTGTAGTATGGTTAAGCAAGCGGTTTATAGCCCATGCCAGTAGTACACAAAACGGCAGCGATGCTATGAACAATACCCGTTCGCCTATAATACCCGGCATGGGTAATACCAGGTTAGATGCCATAGATATTTGCGCCAGATAGAAAAAAAGCATGAAAGAAATAATACGGTTACGCTTAAAGGTAAACACCGTAGCCAGGGCTATGCCCAGGTATATTACGAACGATACCAAAGACCACAGCGACCCGAATGATTGCAGTTCAATGTAATTAATGCCATAGTAAAAGCTGAATTGATAGGGTGCTGCCAGCAATTTGATGTAATAAAGCAATGAATAGAATGCTGTACCCACTTGAATAGAAAAATCATGCAGGTAAGGCAAGGGGGTTTCTACATACTCGTAGGGCCGGGCAAGGCCGGGTAGCAACGTTAATAGCGCCGCATAGTACAATACTGTAATGGCCGCCAGCAAACCGGCTACGGCCCCGGCTTTTTTTAGGCTGCTGCCTTTAATAAACATCATAGCCGGTATGAGTACTATAAATGGTATGCCGCTTATTTTAGATAAGAGCGACAGCACATAAAACGCGCCCCCCCACAGTACATGTTTTCGTAGCCCTGTTTCGGTGTACTTTACAAAGTATATAGCCGAAAGGAAAATGAAAATCATTACCAGTATTTCATCGCGGCTTTTAAGGCTGGCTACCACCTCGGTATGCGTGGGGTGGGCTGCATACAACAGAACCCCGGTAAACAGCACTGTAAAATATTGTTTGCCAAAAACAGTAAGCAATAGCCTTAGTATAAGGCTACACCCCAGGGCATATAATAGTATGTTTATAATGTGGCCCATGTGCGGGTTCCAGCCAAACAGGGCATACTCTATAGCAAACGTTGCTTTCACCAGCGGGCGGTAATCGAGATAGACACCACTATCGGAAATGTAGTTGGTAGTGAAAATTTCGTACAACCCGCCAAAGCCTTTTTCAACAAGCTTGTTGTGATTGGTAACCAGGTGGTCATCCAGGCTATACTCGTTGGGTATGGTGTTGCCATATACAATAAAGCAAAAGGCAACCAATAGTATATAGTAGAATAAAGGTTGCTTTTGTATGTTAAAACCGGCCTTATCAGCGCTAATTGATACTTGTTTCAAGTGCTTTTAATTGTTTACACCGATTACCCCGAATAACAGCAACCGGCCTGTATTTTTTGTGCAAAGTATAAAAAATACAGGCGAATTTTCGCTGAATAAAGCCCCCTGTCTATTTTACTAACACAGTTTGCAGCCTCAAATTGGTGGTGTTGGTTACGCATCAGCGAAATTTTCTATTTTGCTCGCGTTTTAATTGTAGTAAAAACCAACCCATGCGTAATCTTTTAGTTACCGCGGCATTAAGTTTTAGTTTGTTGCAGTGCGTGTTTGCTCAAAATGCCACCTTGCGTGGTGTAGTTAAAGATAATTCAACCGGCGAGTTGCTGGAAGGCGCTACGGTATTGCAGCCGCCAACCAACGGTACCAGCACCAACGCTAAAGGCGAATATGAACTAAGTTTAGCCCCCGGCGATGTAACACTTGTAGTAAGCTATATAGGCCTTAAAGCCGATACATTATATATTAAGGTAAAAGCCGGCGAAACCAGGGTACAGGATATTGGCCTGGGTAGTGCCGCTAATGAACTTACCCAGGTGGTTATTGGCGAAAGCCGGGTAGCTGTTAAGATTACGCAGGTTACCCAGTCGGTAGATGTGATTAAACCCCGCCTGCTGGAAAGCAATAACGTAACCAATATGACGCAGGCGGTAATGAAACTGCCGGGTGTAACCGTGCTTGACGGCCAAATGAGTGTACGGGGCGGCAGTGGTTATGCCTACGGTACCGGTAGCCGGGTAATGCTGGTGGTAGATGAAATGCCACTGATGAGCGCCGACCGGGGCGAGATAAAATGGCCCTTGCTGCCGGTAGAGAATGTAGAGCAGATGGAGCTTGTAAAAGGTGCCTCTACTGTACAGTATGGTTCAAGTGCGCTTAACGGGGTACTTAATGTTACCACCTCTTATGCTAAAGATACCCCAAGCACCAAGTTTATTGTTTTTTACGAGGGTATGGGCAAACCACCGGTTGACTCTTTCCAGTGGTGGAAACGCGGTGGTAAAATATTTGAAAACCCCAACCAGATAGGCTTTATGTTTTTACATAAACAGAAGTTTGGCCAGGTAGATTTTGTTTTCAGCGGTATGCTGCAAGGCCAGCAAAGCCATCTTAGAGAAGAGTACGATTACTTTACCCGCTTTAACAACAAAATACGCTGGCAGCCGCTTAGCCTCAACCAACGCCTTACCTTAGAGCTGGCTACAAGTATTATGTACCGCAAAAACGGTTTTCAGTTTTTCTGGCAAGATGCAGGGCACCCGTATCTTCCGGCGAGTGGTGTAGATCTGGATGAACGTTATTTTCTGGCCTACATAGATCCCAAAATCCGCTTTGTAGATAAAAAAGGCAATACCCATAAATTGCTAACCCGTATTAACCGCCAGAACAATATTGATGGCGAAACCGACTTTTGGGTGTTCCGTACCGAGTACCAGTTCCGCCACGATTTTGGCAAACTGGTAACCCTGCAAACGGGTATCAGCAACGAGCACAGCATGGTGAAAGATGGTACGCTGGGTAAGCACCAGCAGGATTATGCCGGTTTATTTTTATTGGGTAAGCTTACCTATAAATGGCTGACAATAAACGCCGGTATCCGCGAGGAGCTTTACAGGCTGGATAGTGCCATCACGCCTACCATACCGGTAGTATCGTTTGGGGCTAACTTCCAGATTCGTAAGGATAATTTTATTCGCTTTTCATTCGGCCAGTCGTTCAGGGTACCCAGTGTTGCCGAGCGCTTTGTTACGTATGAGCTTGCCGGTATCCGTATTTTACCTAACTACGATATTAAGCCCGAGCGTGGCTTTACAGCCGAGCTTGGTTATAAGCGCAGTTTCAAAATTAATAACTGGAGAGGCTATTACGACCTTGTTGCTTTCTGGACAGAGTTTAAGGATATGATTGAATTTAAGTTCGGCTCTAAGTTCGATGAAACGGGCTTTTATCCGTTCTTCCAGTCGCAAAACGTAAGCAGGGCGCGCTTGTTTGGTTTCGAAACATCGTTGGCCGGCGAAGGTAAAATAGGCCCTGTAGATATGAATGTGTTGTTGGGCTACACCTACTTTTACGGGGTAGATTTGAATGATACCACCTGGGGCGCAAATGAGCGTAATAAAAACGTAGGTAAGTTTCTGGGCGATGCGTTTACCCATTTTGCATTGCCTACTGCCAAAGATGATTACACCTGGGATTCGCTTACCGCTGGTATGCTCAAGTACCGTAACCCACATACCCTTAAAGCCGATTTCGACTTTATTATTTACGAAAAGTACCACTTAGGCACATCAATACAGTACTACGGCTACATGACCCAGATAGACAAGATATTCGGTGTGTTTATTAAAGGTATTAATAACCAGCGGCAGGAGCGCCGTAACCAGGGCGATGTAATATGGGACCTGCGCTGCGGGTACGATTTTACCCGTAACGTTTCGCTTAACTTTATGGTGAAAAACGTGCTGAATACCGACTACGCTATCCGTATATCGCGTCCCGATAAACCACGTACCTTTACAGTGCAGATGATTGTGAATTTTGGTGGTAAACCTTATACCCCTAAGAGGTCTGTCCGTTAATCTTATCTATTAAAACACGTGAAAAGTGTTTTTATGGTATTTTTTTTCGGATATATTTACCCTATATCTCACAACTAAACAGACTGCTCTATGAAGGATTACACGCGTTTATTCGACATTATTCATTACCAGCAAGCCAACTATCCCCAACCCGATGCTTTTGGTTTTAAGGCAAATGGAGAATGGAAAAAAGTGTCAACTCAGGAAATTATTGATACCGGTAACAAAGTGAGCCTGTCGCTCCTTAAACTGGGTGTCAAACCACAAGACAAAGTGGCCCTCGTATCTAACAACCGTCCCGAGTGGAACATGGTTGACCTGGGCATCCTGCAGATTGGCGCCGTTAACGTTCCGGTTTACCCAACCATCAGCGAGCACGAGTACAAGTTTATTTTTAACGATGCCGAGATTAAGTATGCCATTGTATCTGACAAGAACCTGGCAAACAAAATTGCAAGTATCAAAGCCGAGGTTCCTTCGCTGCAAGACATCTTCACCTTCGATAAGGTAGAAGGGTTCAGGCATTTCAGCGAGTTTCTGGAAATAGGCAAAGGTGGCGATGTGGCCGAAATTGAAAAACTGAAGGCCTCGGTTGCTCCCGAAACGCTGGCTACCATTATTTACACTTCTGGTACCACCGGCAACCCTAAGGGGGTTATGCTTTCGCATAACAACATTGTAAGCAACATTAAGGCGGTGCTCCCGGCGCTGCCGTTGCAGCCATCTATGCGCGTGCTTAGTTTCCTGCCGCTGTGCCACATTTTTGAGCGGGTGGTGGTGTACGTGTACATGGTGAAAGGTGTATCGGTTTACTATGCCGAAAGCATGGAAACCATTGCCGACAACCTGAAAGAAGTAAAACCAAACTTCTTTACCAGCGTGCCGCGCCTGTTAGAGAAGGTGTACATTAAACTACAAGGTGCTGCTGCCAACCTGGATGGCTGGAAGAAGAACCTGTATAACAATGCATTAGAGTTTGCGCAAAACTACGATGTAGAGAAACAGTACGGGCTGATGGATAACCTGAAACGTAAAGTGTACGACAAACTTATTTACTCTAAATGGCGCGAGGCTTTAGGTGGCCAGTGCCAGGGTATATGTACCGGTGCTGCGGCTCTTAACCCGCTGCTGGCCCGTGTGTTTACCTGCGCTGGCATTCCTATTATGGAGGGATACGGCCAAACAGAATCATCGCCGGTTATATCGCTTAACCCGTTTAATATCGACCGTATTAAATTCGGTACGGTGGGCGTTCCTATTGAGGGCGTAGAGGTAAGGCTTGACCACCGCCCGGGTATGGCCGAAGGTGAAGGCGAAATTTGGGCGAAAGGCCCTAACGTAATGATGGGCTATTACAAACGCCCCGACATTACCGCCGAAACTGTTGAGAACGGCTGGCTGAAGACAGGCGATGTAGGTACCTTTGTTGAGTACAAAGGCAACAAGTACCTGAAAATTACCGATCGCGTAAAAGAGCTTTTCAAAACATCGGGTGGTAAGTACATTGCCCCGCAACAGCTGGAAAACAAAATGAAGGAGATACCTTACGTAGAGCAGATAATGGCCGTAGGGGAGAACCGCAACTTTGTTTCGGCGTTGATAGTGCCTAACTTCCTGAACCTTTCAGAGTGGGCTACCAAGCACGGTATAGCTGGCAAAAGCAATACCGAACTGGTAAAGAACCCCGAAGTGCTCAAACTTTTCCGCGATGCTATCGACGAGAAAAACAAAAACTTTGGCCAGTGGGAAACCATCAAAAAGTTTGAACTGATGGAGAAGGAGTGGAGCATTGAGGGCGGTGAACTTACCCCTACTATGAAAGTAAAACGCAAAGTGGTGTTAGATAAATACAAAGACACCATCGAGAAGATTTACGCAAACTAATATTACTCCAATCGGTTTTAAAGCAGAACAGCCACGGGTTATCCCGTGGCTGTTCTGCTTTTGGCTGTTATGCTTTAAGTCCCCTTTGGGGATTTAGGGGCCGACTGTTGTGTTTTAAAACCTTACACTAATACCACCCAGCATATTAAAACCTGCCTGCGGGTAGTAATAATTATATGTAGCTGTAGGTGTTACCTGTTGCTGGTTATTTTCATCCAGGTACGCATATCTTTCGCTAAACGTATAGCCGTTGCTTTCGTACAGGCGGTTGAAAATGTTGTTGAACAACAGTGTTAGCTTTATCTCTTTGTCATCGCGGTTAAGCGGCAGTTTGTAGCTTAGGCGCAGGTTGCTGTAAAAAAACGGTTTCAGCATCCTGTTCTCGTTACTGGTATTATCCAGGTATTGTTTGCTAACCGCTTTGTTCATCAGGCTTATCTCTAAGCCTTTTACCGGGTAGCCTACTAACTCCAGCGAAGCTATAATGTTGGGTGAAAAAGAGATGTCGGAGTTTTTATGTGTAATAACCTGCGTAAGGTCTGTTACCGGTACGTAGTTTTCATCGTAGGTATATACATACTCATCAAACGATTTTATTTTATTGATGGAGTAGGTGAAAGAGTAATTAATGGCAAACACTTTTCTTTTCTCTATCATACCCGATTTTACCATAGCATCATACTGCAAATTATCTACTATGGTGCCCTTGTATTTCTTGGCGTTCGATGTATAAAAGTTCATACTGCCATTCAACTCCACCCCAACCCTGTAGCTGTTGGCTACATTCTCTTTTATCGGGTTGCCTACATCGTTCAGTTTTCCGGTTAACACCAACTGGTCTTTGTATAGCATAGCGTAAACATTAACAGCCAGCGGAAATCTGTTGTGCAAAAACTTATAGCCCGCTTCTATATCGTGCAGCGTTTCTGGCTTTACCACCTTGTTATTAATTTCTGCAGCCAGCAGGTCATCGCGGTTGGGCTCGCGGTTGCCCAGTGCGTACGAGGCATATACATGGTGCTGTGGTTTTATCTTGTACAGTATGCCGGCCTTAGGGTTAAAAAAGTGCCACTGCTTTTTTATGCTGTATGCCCACTGGTCATCATCTACACCACTGGTCGTATGGCTTACATAACGGTATTGCAGGTCTGCAAAAAAGTTAACCTGCCGCAGTAGCTCGTAGTTAAATTTACCATATACGTTAAAGTCATTCTTTATCACCTTGCCATCGTAAAAGTGCTGGTCTTTATCTACGCCCGTAGGTTCTTCGGTCCATATTACCTTGCCAAAGTGTTTGCCGTTAAACTGGGCAAAGGCCCCGCCAAAAACAGCGCTCAGTTTATCCTGTTCGTAGGTTAGCGACCACGTGCCACCATAGTGCACATTCTGTAGCCATTTTTGCCTTACCAGGTCGGTTATAATACCAATGCTATCGCGGCCGGGGAAATAATCGTTCAGGTCTTCGGCGGCCTTATACTCCTCGTAGTAGCCATGCCCCAGTGTGGCAAACAAACCAGCGTTTAACGATATACCTTGTTTAAAGTAGTGGGCAAACAACAACTGGAAATAATCCTGGTTGTAGTTATCCGTTTGGTTTTTGTAGGGCGGTTGATGCGCACCATAATCAGTCCCCAAATCATTAAACGTACGGTTGGTTTTAAGTGAGTCTTGCGGTACCCCGTTCCAGGCCTGGTAGGTTTTTTCCTGCCCGGCAAAGTACACCAGTTTTATAAGTGTATTGTTACGCATGTACCCCAGTTGCGTAAACCACGATACCAGGTTAGAGGAAGCCCGGTCTATATAGCCCTCGCTGGTAATCCACGAGGCCGAGCCTTCAAAGAAAAAGCCCTTGCGGATACCCGTGCCTGCCTTGCCGTTAATACGAAACGTACTGAACGAGCCACCGCTTACATTGGCCTCTACAAATGGTTTGGCCGAAGGGCTTTGCGTTTGCAGACTGATAGTGCCGCCAAACGCACCGGCACCATTAGTGCTGGTACCCACGCCGCGTTGTATCTGTATGCTTTGTGCCGATGAAGCTATATCGGGTACATCTACCCAAAAGGTGTTCTGGCTTTCGGCATCGTTAACCGGTATGCCGTTGAGCGTAACATTAATACGCGTTGCATCGCTGCCACGTATGCGTATACCGGTGTAGCCTATACCGGCACCGGCATCGCTGGTGGTTACTACGCTGGGTGTGTTATCCAGCAAAAACGGAAGGTCCTGCCCCAGGTTGTTTTTATTGATATCCTCTTTACTTAGGGTTTGAAACACCGTAGGCGAATTGTTGCCCGCACGGGTAGAAGATATGATAACATCTTCTTTGTTAATCGTCCAGGCACTTCGTTTGCCGGCATTGTCAATAGTAATAATTGAATCAGTTTTTACACCGACCGAATCTGTCTGGGCCATACATACATTGGCCCACAACAGAAAGAATAATAGCTTCTTCATAACAACAACAGTTGAATGGTTAAGTAATTATTCTTTCTAAGAGTGAAGAGTATTCGAGCGAGAGGAACAGAACCCGGGTTCTGCTCTTTCTATCCCTTACGCATGCATTACCATGTTCAAGGTCCGAAGGGTTCTTCTCAGGTCTTTATGCATGCATAAAGCCGCCCCCAGAAAGCTGGGGCAAATGTAAAATGATTAAACTGATAAATGCAAACTATTGTGCCGATTAAATACTGGTAGCATTCAATGCAGGGTAACGTTGAATGTTTTGTATGTGTTATTTGTACTATTAAATGCGTGCTTTTAGCACATACCGGCAAGTCTTTTTTCTGCAAAAGGCGTATAATTTAACAAGCCGTGTTAATGCCCTTGCATTGTAAAAAGCTTGTAATCAGTAAGGTGTAAAAATTAATGTTAACACCCCCCTGTTAACCCGCTATAGCGGCGCGTACTTTAAATATTAAATAATAATTAAATATTTAAAGTAATAATTGAGCGTAGATAAAAGAATTGGTAAAGCCGTATGTGCGTAGGCTTACACTTACTTAGGTATGGTAAAGCAGAACCGTGAGCCACCCAGGTGGGAGTCTTCTATCCAGATACGGCCACCCATAGAGTCCACTATCTTTTTGCAGATAGATAAGCCCAGGCCGATGCCTTCGTACTCGTTGCGGTGGTGCAGGCGCTGGAAAATGATAAACACTTTTTCGCGGTACTGTGGGGCAATACCTATGCCGTTATCGTCTATAGCAAAGCTGTAGTTGTTGTCGGTTTCGCTACAGTTTATGCTGATAACAGGTTTGTCGCTTTGGTTATACTTAATGGCATTAGTAAGCAGGTTTTGTAACAACTGGCCCATGTGTAACTTGTCTGCAAATACTTTTGGTAAGTCTGTCGATTCAATCTCAACGTTGCGCTCGTCTATGTTTAGTTTAAGCGAAAGCTTTACATCTTCCAGTATCTCTTGCATGGGTACCAGTTGCTTGTTATCGGTAGAGTTTATTTTCGATAACTCCAGCAGACTCTGTATTACATTCATCATGCGCCTGGCACCTTCGTTAATGTAAAACAGGTAATCTTTATGGTCGCCGCTAAGGTTATTGGCCAGTGCCCTGTTAAGTAGCTGCGAATAGTTGGTAATCATCCGCAACGGCTCTTTTAAATCGTGCGAGGCTACGTGGGCAAACTGGTTCAGCTCAAAGTTCGATACCTCCAGTTTCTGGGCATACTCTTCTATCTCGGCGTTTTTCTTTTTAAGTAACAACTGTTCTTTCTTGCTCTCTTCGTATTCAAAGCGCAGGGTTACATCGCTCAGCTCGGCCTGTTTGTTCAGTTCGTGCAAGTCATCTTTCTGGCGTACAAAGCGGGTAAGTTTCTGGTAAGCCTCTTCGTGGCGGCCAAGCTCGTTCAGTGTTTCGGCCCAGTATTTAAACAACTCAAAGTTGTCGATAATACGGCCCATCTCTATATACAGCTTTTCTGCTTTGGTAAACCAGTAGTCGGCAGTTTCGTAATCGCCTACTACCTGGTACACACGGCCGGCCATCTGGTATATATCCAGCTCAAAGTTTTTGTTGGTATGGTTTTTTACCAGGTCTATCGATCTTTCGGCACATCGTATTGCTTTCTCACGCTGGCCCAGGTCGGCATAAGCTATACCACTATTGCCCAGTGCAATGCAAAAAGGCGGTGTGTCGTTTATTTCTTCGGCAATGGTGATGGCTTTCTCGTAATATGCCAGCGATTTCTCCAGTTCTTTTTTCTGGTAGCTATCTACGCCAAACGATATAAAACAACGGGCTATACCCGGCTGGTAATTGGCTTTTTGAAAATAGCCGAAAGCCCGGTGCAGGTATTCTCTTTTAAGTGAGTCGAGCCCAAGGTCGCCATATATAATCGATTCGTTGAATAACGAACGTGCCAGTGTAAGAAAACCTGTTTCGCTCAGGTCGGTGCGGTCTTCCAGTAGTTGTACCGATCTGTCGTAGGCCTGTTTAGATTGTATCAGTTCGCCTATGTAATCGTTATTCAACCCCAGGCGGCGGTAAAACTCCGATTTGGCTTCGGCATCGGTATCATTATCCAGCCCCTCTATCATTTCCTTACAGCACTGTATGGCTTTATCAAACTGGCTGGTTATATCCGAATAGTAGTGGGTAAGTATGGTAGCCGATTTGATCCATAGCTTTTTATCGCCCGATTCGCGGGCAAGATTATAGGCTTCTACACCTATATGTGCGCAGGTAGCATCGCGGTTCTTTTTGCGTTGTTCCAGCTCGGCAATAAGAAAATCAACCTTCTGCTTTACGCCTGCCAGGTTGTTGGCAACGGGTTCACTCATAGTAGTCTTACCCGTCTTATACGCAGTTAACTTTTTTTTGTTCCCTAAAGATAGCAACTTGTTTAGCCGGCCTGCCTTTGGCTTAGCTTATCTACGTAATCTACCGCTTTGGCCAGGCGCTGGTGGGGGGTAAGGCCGGTAACTACGTGGTAGTTGGCATTTATGGCGGTCAGTTCGGTTTTAAAACGCTCAAAAAGCATGGCGCGGTCGTCAGGGTTGCTGCGTTGCTCATCAGCTACCCAGGGCAGGTCTACATCGCACAGCAGGTATAGGTCGCTCCGGCGTTTTACTATCTGTTCATTAAGCCAGTCGGGCACCTCCCAGTTATAGTATTGTAGCCATATTTTAATATTTATCAGGTCGTTATCGGTAAAAAAAAGGCCGTTGGCCTGTGGCAGCATGCGGTCTTCCAGTTCAATAATACCATGGGCTATTTCCAATACATCGGGTTTGTTGTAGGGCCGGTTTAGCTGGTCGATATAATACCGCGAGTAATCAGATACATGCATTGTTCTGTAAAAGATAGATAGCTTTTCTGCCAGTGTAGATTTTCCTGTCGACTCGGTTCCTGTAATACACACTTTATATACCATAGCGCTGCCTGTACTGCTTATGCCAGTCAATATAGGCATAAATGGCTACGATGGTAAGAAACAGGTAAAAAATTGCCAGCACGTTGGCATTCTTGACAAGATACTGCGCTATCAGTACCGCATCTATTACCACCCACATGGCCCAGCTCTGCAGCACCTTTTTAGCAGTAAGGTACGTGGTAATAAAACTGAATACGGCCGTAAACGCATCTACATACGGGTACGAGTTACCCAGCCCGGCAAACACATAACCCAGCACCGGTGTAAGTACAAGGCCCAGCAACAACCAGGGTAGTAGTTGCTTTATGGTGTAACTGGTAATTGTTGTTTCGGGCTGTTGGGCCGCATCTTTTTTGCTCCACAGGTACCAGCCATAAAAACCCGCCAGTACATAGTAGGCCTGTAACACGGCATCCAGGTAGTACTTTAGTTCTATATCAAAGGCTATACACAGGGCCGCACTTATAATGCCTGCCGGCCAGCACCACACTATGTTGCGCGCTGCCAGTACTACATATATGGCTCCAAATACCGATGTGCCTATTTCCAATGCGTTCATGCAAGGCTTACCTTTTCGGTGGTTACGTTCAGGTTATACGTGCGGCCTATTACCAGCGCGCGGTTATCTTCTATATGCCCGGCGGGGAAATTGTAGCACACCGGGTAGTTAAACGCTGCTACATGCTCCGCAATAATTTCGTAGGCTGTTTTACCAAACGGTATTTTGTTGTCGTGCATATCGGTGAAGCCACCTACTACCAGGCCCGCCAGCCCCTGTAACTTACCCGAGCGTTTCAGGTTTATCACCATCCGGTCTATATGGTACAGGTACTCATCCAGGTCTTCTAAAAACAAAATTTTACCATCGGTATTAATACCGCTGCGCGTGCCGGTTATGGCGTATAGTATAGATAAGTTACCACCTATCATAATGCCGGTAGCACTACCGGTGCGGTTCAATTCATACGGCGCAACTATATACTCGTTCTTCTGGCCAAATAATTCGCGGCGCAGGCTTTCAATAGCTTCGGGGGCACTTCTTTCAAACTGTATAGGCATGTGCGCATGCAGGCCCATTATGCCTATGGTATTGCTAATGTGCGTAAGCAGAAAAGTAATATCGCTAAAGCCCACTATCCACTTAGGCTGTTTGGTAAAGCGGGTATAATCCAGCTCGTCCATAAACCTTACCGTGCCATAGCCGCCACGTGCGCATATAATAGCTTTTACATCGGCGTTATCCAGCGCATACTGAAAATCGGCGCGGCGCAATGCATCATCGCCGGCAAACTGGTTGCACTCAGCACCAATGGTTTTACCGGTCAGCACGTTTAGCCCCCAGCTTTTAAAATGCTCTACGGCACAGGCAATCTCCTCGTGCGAAATCTTTTTAGCTGTACTAAGTATGTATATCGTATCGCCTGGTTTAAGCGCTGGTGGTTTTAATAACATGCGGCTAATGTAACCCCCTGCCCCCTAAAGGGGGTATTGAATACAGGAATTATTTCAACAATCATATTGTAGACTACACAAGTTTTTTCAAATGC
>CAYREY010000004.1:32529-141298 GCA_964423405.1 uncultured Chitinophaga sp.
ATACAGGAATTATTTCAACAATCATATTGTAGACTACACAAGTTTTTTCAAATGCTGTTATTCGTGCATTCGTGGCTAACTGTATTTTGTATTGCGCGGGCTTTAGCCCGCCATAAAGCAATTATTTATTCCGCTTACAGCTGTATGCTTTAGCTTACGGCCTGTAGCCACGGTATTAGTAAATAAACTTTGCGCCTTAGCTCTAAATTTTCAACTTCGCCCAATATGAAGAACTGGAAAAGATATACCATAACGGCGGCATTGCCCTATGCCAACGGTCCTAAGCATATTGGCCACCTGGCGGGTGCTTACCTACCGGCCGATATATATGTGCGCTACTTAAAAGCCAATAAACGCGATGTGGTATTTGTATGCGGAAGTGATGAACATGGCACAGCTATTACCTTTCAGGCATTGCAGGAGAAAACAACCCCGCGTGCTATTATTGATAAATACCACGAGCTGATTAAAAAGAGCTTTGACGAACTGGGTATTAAGTTTGATATATACCACCGCACCAGCGAGCAGCTGCACCACGAAACCTCGCAGGAGTTTTTTCTCGATTTCTACAACAAGGGTTTATTTAAAGAAATAAGCAGCGAGCAGTATTACGATGATGAGAAAAAGGTGTTTCTGGCCGACCGCTATATTATGGGCACCTGCCCTAACTGCGGGCACGACCGTGCCTATGGCGACCAGTGCGAAAAGTGCGGTAAGTCGCTTTCGCCATCCGATTTAATAAACCCGCACTCAACCCTTAGTGGAAAAACACCGGTGCTTAAGGAAACCAAACACTGGTACCTGCCGCTTAACGATTATGAACCCTGGCTGCGTACCTGGTTGCTGCGCGACCATGCTAAAGATTGGAAAGCCAACGTGTACGGACAATGCAAAAGCTGGATAGACGGCGGCCTGCAACCGCGCGCTATGACCCGCGATGGCGAGTGGGGTATTAAAGTGCCATTGAAAGATGCCGAAGGTAAAGTGCTGTATGTGTGGTTTGATGCGCCGATAGGTTACATAAGCGCTACCAAGCAATGGGCTAAAGATACCGGCAACAACTGGGAGCTGTACTGGAAAGACAGCGACACCCGCCTGATACATTTTGTGGGTAAGGATAATATCGTGTTTCACTGTATTATATTTCCGGTAATGCTGCACATGCACGGCGAGTACATAGTGCCCGATAACGTGCCGGCCAACGAGTTCTTAAACTTAGAGGGCGACAAGATGAGCACCAGCCGCCGCTGGAGTGTAGAGATGCACGAGTACATAGAAGATTTTCCGGGCCGTGCCGATGAACTGCGTTACGTGCTGTGCTCAATAGCACCTGAAACTGCCGACTCTGAATTTACCTGGAAAGATTATCAGACCCGCGTTAACAGCGAACTGGTAGCTATATTGGGTAACCTGGTTAACCGGGTACTGGTGCTTACCGCGCAAAATTTTGATAGCAAAGTGCCACAGGCCGGCGAGTGCGACGACCTGCGCAAAGTTATTACCGAGCAGCGCGAAAAAATTTCGAAGGCGATAGAGAACTTCCAGTTCCGCGAGGCACTGGCCGAAATGATGAACGTAGCCCGCCACGGTAATAAAATGCTGACTGAAAAAGAGCCGTGGAAGACTGCCAAAACAGATAAACAGGCAACTGCCTATACGCTGTACGATGGTTTACAGATAGTAGCCAACCTGGCCATACTTTGCCGTCCGTTTTTACCGTTTACCAGCGATAAGTTGTTTGCTATGCTTAACCTGGATGGTACCAACTACACCTGGGCCGATGCCGGCCGGCAGGATCTGCTTAAACCCGGCCACCAATTAGGTAAGGCCGAGTTGCTGTACCAGAAGATAGAAGACGATGTGATTCAAAAACAACTAGACAGGCTGCAGGCAACCAAAACGGCCAGCGCTGCTAAAACAACACCTAAAGTGGAAACTAAACCAACTGCAACTGCCGAACAGAAAGGCGAAATTACCTACGATGACTTTTCGAAGATTGATATACGCGTAGGTACTATTACCGCCGCCGAAAAGGTAGAAAAGGCCGACAAACTGCTGAAATTAACAGTAGATATGGGCTTTGAGACCCGCACTATTGTATCGGGTATTGCTGAGCATTTTAAGCCGGAAGAGATTGTAGGTACACAGGTATCGGTAATAGCCAACCTGGCGCCGCGCAAGCTACGGGGTATAGAAAGCAAAGGCATGATACTGATGGCCGAAGATGAAGCCGGAAAACTTCAGTTTGTGTCGCCTAAAGTTTTAACCAATAATGGCAGTGTCATCAGGTAAATTTAATTTACATTCGTTTAACTATTTAATAACCAAACTAAAGTTTCACATGAAAACTAAATTTTACTCACTCTTTGCATTCTGTGCTATGCTGTTCGGCACTACGGCTGTTTCGGCGCAGTGTACATTAGGCTACATCGATCAGGTATTTCAAAACGTAACTATTACTACCGATACCTACAGCACAGCCAACAATGCTACCCTGCTGGTAGATATATATGAACCGGATGGCGATACTGCTACTATGCGCCCGTTATTGATTATGGCACACGGTGGTAGCTTTATTGGTGGTAACAAAACCGCCGATAATGCAGTAACCACTTTCTGCAACAGCTTTGCAAAACGCGGTTATGTAACAGCCTCTATCAACTACCGCTTAGGCCAGGCACTGGATATGATCAGCGGCCCATCTGCTAAAGATGTGGTAATGAAAGCCATTAGCGATGGTAAAGCAGCTGTTCGCTTTTTCCGTAAAGATGCCGCTACCGATAACAAGTACCGTATTAACCCCGACAGAATATTTGTAGGCGGTAACTCGGCCGGTGCGGTATTGTTTGCCCACCTTGTATATATAGATAGCGTAGGCGAAGCACCAAACGATTTGCAGACTATTATCAACGCCAACGGTGGTATAGAAGGCAACAGCGGTAACGCTGGCTACTCATCTAAAGCACTGGCACTGGTTAACCTGGCCGGCGGTTTAAATGAAGCTACTTTTGTAAGCGCCGGCAACCCTCCATCGTTCAACGCACAGGGCGATGAAGATAACACCGTACCTTACAACTGTGCCAACGCACAGGGCGGTATTACTCCGGTACAGCTTTGCGGCCTGGGTGCTATGGAGCCACTGTACAACCAATATGGCATTCCTCACTCAAGCATTGTTTACCCTAACCAGGGCCACTGCCCTTGGCAGAGCAACCAGGCTATGATGACCCAGATCGACTCTGGTGCAGCTGCCTTTTTAGCTCCTTATGCCTGCGTAGGTATAGCTGCCGGTGTTAACGATGTAAAACAAACTGCCGAACTATCGGTATATCCTAACCCTGCTAAAACTGAAGTAAACATCAGCAGCAGCGAGCGTATGGCTACTATTACTATAGCCAACAACATGGGCCAGGTAGTAGCTGTTAGCTCACCAGAGGCTGCCACCGGTAAATTAAACACCGCTGGTTTTGCTGCCGGTATCTACTTTGTAAAAGTTGAGTTTGCCAGCAAAAATGTAGCTACGGTAAACCGTAAACTGGTTATTGAATAAGTAACCGGTTAGTACATAAAAAACAAAAGCCGTGGGGTATCCCACGGCTTTTGTTTTTTATAGTTGTTTGTTTTTACTCAGGTTTTGTTTTTGCTTCTTTCAGTATGGCTTTGCTAAGCATAAACGTTAGCCCTATGTTAAAACCCAGGTTACTGAACGGGCCGCCGGGGCGGTAGTCATCTTTCGGTTTGGTTTTATCGTAGTTCACATTAAAGTCGGCGTTGTTGCTTGTTTTATCCAGCTTATCGGTGTACACAAAATGGGTGCGGTATTCACCGCGGTCTTCCAGCCGGCTTACGCCATCGGCATCCCACTGGGTAATAATGGTTTCTTTGGCGCGTGTAACCAGGTACTGGCCGTTTACCTCGGCAAATATACCCAGGTAGGGTAGTGGGTTGTAGGCTACACCTACCGCACCGTTTATACCCAGCGATACCGTGCCCTCTGTTTTAAGTTTTACCTTGGTGTTCTTACCCAGAAAATACGGGTCCAGGTTTAAGCGCGCAATCAGCGCTGTGTCCAGCCCCTCTTCGGTATTTATATCTACATTGTGCGTAAGCCCGCCATACACCGGCAGGGTAAGCCCCAGCCTGGCATAAGGGTACACCTTCCAGCCGGGTTTAGCGGCATTCAACACTATGGTAGGGTTAAGCGATAGCATAAAGGCACTGGTTTTAATATCTACATCAAAGTAGTGGCCTGTTTTGGCATAGCCGAAACCACCACCAATATCAAACACAATTTCGTGGCGCTCGCGGGTAGAGTAGGTGGCCCCGCTCAGCACACTTACACCCATTTCGAAACCTACATACCGGTTGGCCATATAGCCCAGCCCCAGCGTATAGTTAAGCCCCTTGCCGTAGCTGCCTTTTATAAGCTGTACCGATGAATCCTGAAAATAATTGCGGTTGCCCATGGCTATCAGCCCATCGCGCTCCGGGTGGTAGGCATCTATGTGCGGGCCCATCAGTTTTTCCGAGTTGATAAAACCGGGCCAGGCATAGCCGCCTGCTACGCGTATGGTAAAGTAACCTTCTTTGTTCTTCTTCTCTTTTTTGGGTTTTTCGGCAGCATCCTGTGCCTGTACCAGTTGCAGGGCTGTAAGCAACAGCAGCGCAGTAAGTAGTTTGGTTTTAAGCATATAAAGGGTTTTGGTACCTCTATATTAGTAAACTTACGGGTATGTTGGGCAGCCCTCATAATCCATGTTAATTAAGTGCTTGCATTTAACAACTCAACGCTTTATTTTCCGTTATACATACATAAATCAATTGCTTATGGATACGCTGCAACAAAGTTGGCTTACCGATGGCTTAATAGATTTTGAGTATAAAAAATACCTGCTGCTGGCCTACCTGCAACAGGTAAGCCGTAGTTTTGATGAGAAGAAACTGTACCCGCGCCTCAGCGAGCTAATAGAACACTACCAGCACCTGCAGGTGTTTCGCGAAAAGAAGCTGACCGTAGCCCGCGATTTTCCCAAACAGATTTCGCGCCTCGATTTCGAAAAGCTGAAAGTAGAATACAAACAGCTGTTTGAAGATGATGAACTGCTGCGCGAAATAGACAGCATTGTAGATTTTGCCCTGCCCGAGATAGAAACCCGCCTGGGCCTGGGTAAAGAGTTGTATAACGAGGTAGAAGACAAAATGGAGGTATTTCCGGTGGGCATACTGCCGCTACACACCGATGAAGGCTACTTTATGCTATCCGACTTTTTGAAAAAGCTGGTAAACGTGTACGCCTACCGCATTACTGTTTTTGAAAGCGCTACCGAAAAATTCCGCGGTATACAGGCGCAGTTTTTATTTAACTACCGCCTTTCGGTTTCGCAAACGTACGAGGCTGTAAAATATACATTGATAGAAAAGTACAACCACCTGCCCACACCGGCTACCTATGCTATAGAGTTTAAGCACTCGTACCCGCTACCCGAAACCATGTTGCCCGTAGCCAAGCGCAGCCTGGTACGGTTTATTGCCAACAGCAGTATAGCGTAAATTAAAACAGCGAGATAAAGCCCAGCTGTACGGTAAAACCGCGCGGGTAAATAGAGTAGTCTTTATTTACTACCGAGTGCAGCACATTGTACGACACTATAACCGGTATAAATATGTTTTTGCTTTGCAGCAGGTTATAGCCCACACCTACCAGACAGGCCGGTGTAAATACTTGTTTGTACTTAATATCATATACGATGTTGCCGCCTACAACACTATAGGTTGACGTATTAGGGTTTGGTACTCTGCGGCCAAGTAGTTCAAGTTTGGTGCGTACAAACAGCCCACGCCAAATGTTGTACTGAATAAGTGGCCCGCCTCCGTAGGTTTGGAAATTGTATTTTTTTCCTCTACCCTCATTTATCTGAGTGTATGAGTATGTAATACCACCACCTACAAACAGGCCGGTGTTGCCCCAGCGCGGGTTGGCATTTTTGGGTTGAAATACACGGTAGGCTACCGATGGCGAAAACCCTGCATCTATTCTAAACTGGCTGATAGAAAGGTTGATGATGGGTTCTATCAAAATCTTCGACATATCGAATTTCGATTTGCCAAAGCCTTTAAAGTTTTTGGGGTCGGGTGCAGGTTGGTTGTTTTTCTGTTCCTCGGTTTGTTTGGGCTTGCTGCTGGGTGGTGGTAATTCATCATCCTGTGCAAAGGCCATGGTGCCTGCCATTATCATCAACGCAAAAAGTGTAACCAGCTTTTTCATATTCCTCAACTGTATTCTCCTAAACGTCATCGAAATTAAGTTATTTTACTTCTGATATAAGTTATAAAGGGTTAAATCCCGCTAAAACCACCCATTACCATGCAATCAAATTTCATACAGGCTAACGGTATTAAACTACATTATATAGACGAAGGCAAAGGCGATTTGGTGGTCTTGCTGCACGGGTTTCCCGAGTTTTGGTATGGCTGGCACAAGCAGATACCGGTGCTGGCGCAACACTGCCGGGTAGTAGCGCCCGATATGCGCGGCTACAACCTGAGCGAAAAACCGGCACGGGTGGCTGATTATAAGATAGATATACTGGCCGCCGACATAGCCGGGCTGATAAAAGCCCTGGGCTACGAAAAAGCCATAGTAGTAGGCCACGACTGGGGCGCGGCAGTAGCCTGGGCGGTGGCTGCCCTGCACCCCGAAGTAGTAAAAAAGCTGGCTATACTTAATGTACCCCACCCCGCCGAAATGAAACGCGCGCTGATGGGGGGTAATTTTTCACAGCTTTTAAAAAGCTGGTACATCTTCTTTTTTCAGTTGCCGTTTATACCCGAGCAGATTATTGGTACCGAAAAATTCTTTAAAGGAACATTTAAAAAAATGTGCCGCACCCCATACGCTGTGAGTAAGGAGGATGTACAAAAGTATGTAGAAGCCTACAGCCAGCCCGGTGCGGTTAAAGGGCCGGTATCGTATTACCGTGCTATGTTCCGCGGGGCTTTATCTACCCCCGAGCTACCCAACATTAAAGCACCGGTAATGATGCTGTGGGGCGAGCAGGATACTGCACTGGGCAAAGAGCTTACCTACAACACCAAACAGTATTGCGAAAACACCTTCGAGATACACTATGAACCCGCCAGCGGCCACTTTGTACAGCACGATAACCCCGATTGGGTGAACGGGCACTTGGTAAGGTTTATCACGGGGTAGTAAGAAATGTCGCACGGAGGCACGGAGTAGAATGCAGAGAAATACAATGTATTTTCACTCCTATATTTTTGCACGTATCTTAAATAGAAAATGTATTTAAGCCCCCTTTGGGGGTTAGGGGGCTGGCTTATAATCTAAATCTATCGAAAACTTCTCAGGGTGTTTGCCCTGTATGTTTTGGTAAAAGGCCATTATCTCGCGCATATCTTTAGCCATATCGCCGCTCGGGTGGATGATTTTACCTACACCGGCTTCTTTGTTTTTATAATCCAGGTAGCCCAGTGCAATAGGCACCTTTGCACCAACCGCTACATGGTAAAAACCGGTTTTCCATTTGGTGCGCAGGCTGCGCGTGCCTTCGGGGGTAACCATTACTGCTAGTTCTTTGTTTTGGCTAAACAGTTCAATCATAGCCTCGGTCATGCTTCTTCTTTCTTCGCCGGGTTGGCGCGGGCTACGGTCAATGGCAATAGCACCCAGCGGGCCAAACACCAGGTTGAAAGGAAAACGCATCCACTCTTTTTTTACGGTGTAGCGTACCGGTATGCCCATCAGGTAAAATGCCGAGCGGGCAAATACCAGGTCCCAGTTGCTGGTGTGCGGCGCGGCTATCATTACACAGCGGTTGTAGCCACCGCCTACGTGGTCTTTAAAGGTCCAGCCGAATAATTTGAAGATGAGGCTTGATATAAACTTTCCCATAGCGCGGCTAATGTACACGGTTTTTTGTTATCAAAACCCACTGTACATAGCTAACAGACAGTAGGTTGTTAACCGGTTTAAAAAATACAAAACCTATTTTGTTAGCTTACGTAGAATAGAATTAATACATTCAGGCTATAATTGTAAAGCTACCCATCATTCACATGTCGCAACCACAGCAACAGTTTTCCGAGCTTGATTTTTTCAAGAAACGCCTTGGTTCTACCGAGCGGCTGTTGGCTGTAAAACAGCAGCAGATAGATTCGCTGCTGGAAATTACCCGCGCAGTAAATAATAACATGCCTATTACGGCCCTGTCGCGCATTTACGAAAACATATTGCACGCGCAGTTGGGGGTTACCCGTATTGCCCTGTTTATTAAAGAGACTGACGATAAGTGGGCCTGCATTACACCCGGCCAGCTGGATGTAAGCATATTAAACTACGATGTACAGGTTAAGTTTTCGCTGTTTACGTTTACCACACCGGTGGCTGCTATTAACGATGAAACACTGAAAGACTTTGAATTTTTGATACCGGTTACCCACAAAAAAGAACCTATTGGTTTTGCACTGGTGGGTGCCTTTGGTAACGACCAAAGCGATACCAAAGAAGAGAAGCTGAAGTTTATACAAACCATTACCAACGTAATTGTAGTGGCCAACGAAAACAAGAAACTGTTTAAAAACCAGATAGACCAGTTGGTAATGCAGAAAGAGCTGAAGCTGGCTGCCGATATGCAGAACATGCTGGTGCCTTCGGTGTTGCCCAATAACGATAACATAGAAGCCTCGGCGTTTTACAAACCGCACAAAAACATTGGCGGCGACTACTACGATTTTATACAGATAAACGATAACGAAATTGCTTTTTGTATCAGCGATATATCGGGCAAGGGTATCCCCGCTGCTATACTCATGGCCAACTTTCAGGCCAACATGCGCATTCTGCTAACCCGCAAACACTCGCTGCAGCAGTTTATAGATATACTGAACGGTAAAGTGCTGGAGATAACCAAAGGAGAAAAGTTTATTACGCTTTTTGTGGCTACCTATAACTATGTTACCCGCACACTTACGTATGTAAATGCCGGCCACAACCCGTCAATACTACATGCCGGCGGCGACATTCAATTGCTGGATAACGGCTGTACCATATTGGGTATGTTCGAGGCGTTGCCTTACATTAACTATGGTGAAGTACAGATAGAGCCGGGCTCTATTCTGGTTAACTATACCGATGGCCTTTCGGAGGCAATTAATAACGATGGTAAGTTGTTTGATGTAGAAGGTATTATCAGCTTTACACGCAGCCATCATGATTTATCGCTGGCCGAGTTTAATACCCGCCTGATAGATCATGTTATATCGTACAAACAGGATACAGATTTTGATGATGATATAACGCTGCTATCGTTACGCTTTAAGTAAGCGGCGGTTGCGTATATCGGCGGCAGCCAGCAGCGCCAGCCCTATAAAAAAGAAAGGCCCTACCTTATCACTTTCCAGCATATCGCTCAACAGCAGGTTTACATATATCATGGCCATCATCAGCAGCAGGTACAGCACCAGTTGCTTGTCTTCTTTTTTCTCAATACGGTGGTACAGTTTTTCGCCGTAGGCAAATATTACCACGGTAAGCAATGCAAAAATAGCCAGCCCTATAGTACCCTGCTCCGATAGCAAAAACAGCGCATAGTTGTGGGTGGTAGAGCGCTCGGGGTTATCGCTCACGTATGTTTCGAAACTGCTTACTGTATAGCGCATGTAATACGGGTAAAAATTGCCCGGCCCGAAACCCATATACGGGTGCTCTTTAAACATGTGCGTAGCCGCTACCCAGCGGTACACCCGCTCCATGCTCGATACATCTTTACCCTCGAAGGTAGATGACAGGTGGTCGTCGAACCGGTCGTGTATAATCGTTTCTTCAAACTCAGGTGCAAACTTCAGGTAGTTGTTGCTGGTAAACAGGTAGCCCACTACCAGCGCAATTACAATGCCGGCACCCATCAGGGCGGGTTTCATTAGCCGGTAGCGTATAACCAGGTAAACGGGGTATAATAACAATAGCGCTATGTAACAGGTGCGCGTGTACGACAGGTACACGGCTACTATATACAATAGTACCGATGCGCTTAGCAGCCTGCGTTTAATCGTACCGGCTGCGTATTGCTGCCTTGCCCATAAAATAAACGGCAGAAAAATAGACACGATAGCGGCGTAGTTTACGTGGTTGCGGAAAAACGGCATCATAGGGTCGTTAATCTGCTCAAACGAAAAATTCTGCATGCCGTGGCGGATGATTACCTGTATAATAAGCAGTGTAAGCGGTATATACACGCACCAGAAAAGTTTGCGAATATCGGCCTGTGTACGGATAACTATGGCTGTAAGAAAACAAAATGTGGTGATGTACCAGGTTTTAGCCAGAAACACTTTTATAGATACAACAAAATCAACCGAGTTAATGGCGCTCAGAAAAATCCAGAACAGGTGTAGCACCAGTGCTGCTATAAAAAAGTTGGCAAAAAAACCGGTAGGCAACGATTTGTAGTTGCTTAGTATATAAATAAACGTTACCAGCATCAGCCCTACCATCAGCGGTTCGTCGGGCAGGTCGGTAGCCAGCGATGCCGAAAAGTAGTACTCAATAGATACCGGTATAGATACCAGTAGAAAATAATAAAGCAGCTTAAAATTTATTACCGCCGTGTAGGCCACCAGCAACCCAAAGGGTATCAGGGCCAGGTAGTACATTTCGGTAGCAAATGCCGCCAGCACAGAGCCTATGGTAGCTGCGCCCAAAAAGGCGAAGGCACCCAGTTCAGTTCTGTCTATGGCGCGGGTGGTCATTACTACAGCTGAGCTTTAATTTCTTTTATCTCTTCAATAAGCAGTACGCCTACCAGTGCAACAAAAGCGGTTACCAGCATGGTAATAAGCACTACCAGCGAGCGCACCGGTTTTTCTCTACGGTCAGATGCAAACGCTTTTTCAAGTATGTACAACGACGATTCGTTATTGGTTTTAGATACCTCTAACTGGCCGTGTATGTTCATCATGTTGTTCAGCTCGCGGTTGGCGTTGGTCTGGCGGCTCATAATACTTTTATAAACCTGCACAGCTTTGTAGTTGCCGCCCTCTATTATCACCGTACCATCGGCACCGGTAGATACTTTAATTTTATACAACTCGCCCAGCGATGCCAGGGTGTCGTTGTAAAACGTCACATCTCCCTGTAGTTTTTTTATCTGGTCGTCAACAGCGGTATAAATTTTGGTTTTAGATTCAGCCACATACTGTTTGTTCAGCGCATCTACTTTCTCTACAATAGTATTTACAATGGCTGCCGCTGTTTTAGGGTCGGTATCGTACAGCGAAATTTGTACCGCATCGCGTTCGGTTTTAATAGCCTCGTATTTCTTTTCAAACTTTTTACGAACGATGGTGCGCCAGTAGGTTTTCTCTTTACTAACGTCGTAGTGTTCGGCCAGTTTAAACGAGTCTATCACAAAGTCGATGATAGGCACCGAGTTGGCAATGGTAAGTACGCGGTTTACATCGGCTTTATCGCCAAAGTAATCGGCACTGGCTTCGTTACCAAATATATTGTTACGGTCGGTCAGCGCCTGGTTGGTAGGGTAAAAGGTAGAGTATGAAAGGAACCACTCATCCATTACAAAAACTGAAAACAAAGCAGCAATTACACCCGACAACACAACCAGTGTAATTAGCTGCACTTTCCATTTTAAAATAATTCTGATGGCGTTAATCAGGTTAAACTCTTTATCCATTCGTATAGTTTTTTGAAGCGGTCAAATGTATAATAATTTATGAAGCGGCTTTTGTTTTAAGCAGGGCAACAAACTGTGCTACCGGCAGCAGTTTGGTAGCTATGGCGGCCAGCAGGCAAAGGGTTACAGCCATTACCAGGCTCAGCATCCAGGGTAGTGGCAACAGCAGGCAAAAATAACCTATGGCAACACAGCTGGTGGCAAAACCCAGTAGCTTGCCAATCTCGGCAGGCCGGTAATCCAGTTTAAAATGCCGGTCGGCGGCTATAACGTGTACTACCGCTACCAGTATTTGTGTAATAAGCGTGGCAATGGTTGAGCCAAACGCACCATAGGGGGGTATTAAAACAAGGTTCAGCACTACGTTTACCACCATACCGGCCAGTGCTATGTAGTTAAGTATGCGCAGGCTGCCATTGGCGGTAAGCAGGGTGCCGAAAATATACACGCTGCTCATAGGTATAAAGTTCAGCATCAGCCAGCCAAAAATGTGCGACCAGTAGGGGGTAGCATCGTGGTACAGCAACTGCATAATAGGCGTGCTGAAAAAGTAGCAGGCCACACCGGCTGTTACCGAAAACACAAACATCAGCTCCGAACCAAACTTTACCAGTTGGGTAGTGTTTTCTTTGCGCCGTATCATGCCGGCAAACATGGGTAGTAGCAAGGTAGCAAACAGGTAGCCAAACATATTGAGCGCATCCAGCAGGCGGAACGATGCGGCATAAATGCCGGCCTCCTTTGCGCCGTTGGGCAACAGGCGTTCTATCATTACGGCATCTACCCGCAGGTATATACCCATAAGTAAAGCCAGCAGCGCAAACGGAAAGCTCTTCAACAATATAAGCCGCGTAAACTTAAATTTCCAGATGTTGAGTGTAAGGCGGGTTTTATTAACCAGTACACCAAATGCTACCAGTGCGGTAATAAGCAGTGCCAGCGTTTGCGCATATATAAACCACAGAATATTGAAACCCTGCTCAAAGAAGGGTACATATAACAATGCCACACAGAACACTATAGTAAGTAGCCGGTCGAGGATAGATAATACCGAATCGGTTTTGAAGTGCTGTAAGGCAGCAATATTGCTGCGGAAATAAAGTATAGCAGAAAGCAGGATCTGGTTAATGGCCAGAAAGATAAGCATGGTCATTTGCAGGGTGCTGTAACCCGTAGCTACCGCCGATATAAAAGTACCGGCAAAATAAACAACCGCCAGCCCCGATTTTAGCAGCAACAGGTTTAGCAGGTACTCTCCGGCGCGTTTGTTGTTGCGCGATATAGCGCGGTTATTAAAGTTATTAATACCAAAATCGAGAATGATAGAAAGCAGAAACGAATAATTGAACACCGCAAAATAGGTTCCGTACACATCGGGCCCCACCTTGTTCTGCACTACGCGGTCTATACCCAGTATCCAATAGGGTTTCACCAGCAGGTTTGCTGCAAATAAAAAAATAAGGTTGGTGGCAAATTTTCTGCGCATCGCAAACTACAACGGCTAAAAGTAATATTATTGTGAAAAGGTTAAGCTTTGCAGGCACGTAAACGTATAGCAGTTAATACCCGCTTTCTTATTAAAGATAAGCTGGAGGGCATTGGCCTGTTTACTTACGAATCGCTTAAACGCATTACGCAGGCTAATCCCGACATAGAATTTTACTTTCTGTTCGACCGCGCTTACCACCCCGATTTTATTTTTGGCAGCAATGTAAAGCCGGTGGTGTTGTTTCCGCAGGCGCGCCATCCGCTGCTGTGGTATTGGTGGTTCGAGGTATCGGTAGCCCGCTGGCTTACTAAAAACAAACCCGATTTGTTTTTATCTACCGATGGTTATGCCTGCCTTAATACTACCACGCCGCAGGTAGTTGTCATCCACGATCTGGCCTTTGAGCATTTTAAAGACCATATATACTACACCGCCCGCCGCTATTACGAGTACTTTACCCCGCGCTTTGCCCGCAAGGCTAACCGCATAGCTACGGTGTCTGAGTTTTCTAAACAGGATATTGTAAAGCAATATGGTATAGACCCCGGTAAAATAGATGTGGTGTACAATGGGGCTAAAGAGGTATACTACCCCGTAGATGCTGCTACCCGTAAACAGGTGCAGGCGGAGTACACCGGTGGTAACGAGTACTTTATATACGTAGGCAGCATACACCCGCGTAAGAATATTAAAAACCTGTTGCTGGCTTTTGATGATTTTAAAAAGCAAACCGGTAGTAAGCATCATTTACTATTGGTTGGCCGCAAGGCCTGGGATTTTGACGATGTGGACCAGACCTGGAACCAGATGCAGTATAAAAAAGATGTGCAATTTCTGGGCCATGTGCCCGCTGATAAACTTGGTAGCATTGTTGCATCGGCGTTTGCTATGGTATATGTATCGTTGTTTGAGGGGTTTGGCATACCTATAGTAGAAGCTATGAGCTGCAATGTGCCGGTTATTACCTCTAACATTACCAGTATGCCCGAGGCTGGTGGCGATGCGGCCCTGCTGGTTAATCCTTACCAGGTAAGCGAAATAAGCCATGCCATGCAGCAACTGGCTGCCGATATTAGCCTGCGCAACAGCCTGATACAGAAAGGCCACGAACAAGTTAAGAGATTCAGTTGGGATTTAACCGCACAACGCCTGTGGCAATGTTGCACTACAGTAATGCGGTAAATATAATATAGCAGTTTATGCTATATGTGTACTTTGTGTATTACAAGTGTGCGTTACACCTGTTTATCTGTATATTTACAGTATGCGTAAATCGAAAGAAGAAATAATTACCGGGCTGCGCGATAGCTTTGATTCACTGGTGAGTATTTCGCAGGCGGTACCCGATGAGCTATACAATGTATCGGTAAGCAACAAGTGGACACCTGCCGAAAATGTAGCCCACCTGGTTAACGCTACGCGTATGACCTCGCTGGCGTTTTCGCTACCCAAGTTTATGCATGTGGTGTTGTATGGTAAGCCGCAGCGTACCTCGCATGGGTTTAGTAAAGTAGTAGATAACTACCAGCGTAAGCTGGGCGAAGGGGCAGTAGCCAGTGGCTTGTATGTGCCTAAAAAAACAAATTACCTTAAACACGAACTACACGGCAAACTGGAGCGCGAAGCCGGCAAACTGATTACTGCGCTGGATAATAAATGGAGCGACGAACAACTGGATGATTACCAGATAGCGCACCCTATACTGGGCCTGCTAACCGTACGCGAACTGGCCTACTTTACCATATACCACAACGGCCACCACACCGATACTATAAAAACACATTACCTGCAACAAGGCAGCCGGTAGTATTGTATACTTTCAGCTAACTTAAGCTGTATTAGGTTTTAGCTCTCATCCTTCGCCGCTACCGCGGCGGTATTTAAGGAGGAGGTTGGTCGAGCGAAGCGAGACGAGGTGGTGCTTAAGTTAGCGATGCCATTATTACGGCAATTGTATCCCCCGCATAAAATCTACGGTTACCTGTATGTCATCGTACAGCACGCGGTCTTTATCGTAGTACGGTACTATTTTCCGGTAGTCTTCTTTTATCTTTTCAATCAGCGGCGAGCTTTTTAATGGCTTGCGGAAATCAAGCGCCTGCATAGCGGTCATAAACTCTATAGCCAGTACCTTCTCTATATTATATACTATCTTATATGTTTTTACAGCGGCATTGGCGCCCATGCTCACGTGGTCTTCCTGTCCATCGCTGCTGGTAATGGTATCTACACTGGCAGGTGTAGCCAGTTGTTTATTCATGCTTACAATAGACGCTGCTGTGTATTGTGGTATCATCAGGCCGCTGTTAAGGCCGCTATCCTGTACCAAAAACTTAGGCAGGCCGCGCTTACCCGATATAAGCTGAAAGGTACGGCGCTCTGATATACTGGCCAGTTCGCTCATGGCTATGCCCAGGTAATCGAGCGATATAGCCAGTGGTTCACCGTGGAAGTTGCCGCCGCTCAGTATCAGGTTTTCTTCTTCAAATATCAGCGGGTTATCGGTTACGGCGTTTATCTCGCGCTCAAACACATCGCGCACCTGCGCTATGGCAAACTTAACTGCACCATGCACCTGCGGCACACAGCGGAACGAGTAAGGGTCCTGCACGTTTTCTTTTTGTTGCTGTGCTATCTGGCTGCCACTTAAAAACTGTAACACATTTTCGGCACTTTCTATTTGCCCCTGGTGGTTACGCACGCGCTGTATGGCCGGGTGAAAAGGGTTGGTCTGCGCATCAAACGCATCTACCGATACTGCGGCGGTAAAGTCAGATAGTTTGGCTACACGCTCAGCTTCTATCAGCGAGTAGCAGCCCCAGGCGCTCATAAACTGCGTACCGTTAAGCAGGGCCAGGCCTTCTTTGGCTTTTAGTTTAATAGGTTCAATATTCAGCTCGGCCATTACCTCGGCACTGCTGCGCTTGGCGTTGTTGTAGCGTACACTGCCTTTGCCTATAAGCGGTAAGGTAAGGTGTGCAAGCGGTGCCAGGTCGCCACTGGCGCCCAGCGAGCCTACCTCCCAAATTACCGGTAGTACACCTTTGTTATACAGCTCGGCCAGCTTCTCTATAGTTTCTACAGTTACACCCGAGTGGCCCTGTGCAAGCCCTTTTATTTTAAGCAGTACCATCAGGCGTACTACTTCCTGTTTTACTTCATCGCCCATACCACAGGCGTGGCTCATTACCAGGTTTTCCTGTAGCTGCTCCAACTGGTCGCTGGCTATTTCTACATCGCACAGGGCGCCAAAGCCGGTGTTAATGCCATAGTAGCGCGCACCGGGTTCGGCTATCTTCTTCTCTAAAAATTTACGGTTGCTGTAAACTTTCTGTTTTGCTTCGTCGCTAAGGCTTATGCTACCCGGCGATGCAAGAAATGCACGTAAATGGTTTAAGGTAATGGGTTGGTTGGTAATGGTAAAGTTGCTCATACGTATAAAACTATGAGCCAAATGTATGGCTTATAAGCAAACTGCATAACAGTAAGTAGGTGGTGCAATAAAGTAAACCCGCTAAAGATTAATGAAGTACCACTTTTTGTGTAAGGCTGTTGCTGCCATTAGCTACACGTGTAATATAAATGCCCGCAGGCAGGTGGCCCAGGTTGGTAGTGGTTTGGGCCTGTGTAAGTTGCTGGTTGTACACCAGTTGGCCGGTGGTATTTATTACCTCCAGCACTGCTGCTTGTTGCAACTGTCGGTTAAAGGTTACCTGCAGGTCGCGGTTAAGCAGGTTAATGCGGGTGGTGGTTTCGCTTATATCGTTCAGGCCGGTTGCTGCAGATATATATACAGTAATGCTGGAGGTGCCTGTGCAACCTCTGGAGTTGCTGCCGGTTAAGGTAACAGTATAGGTGCCGGGCTGTGTAAAGGCATAGTCGGGGTTGGCAATACCATCTATGGTGCTTCCATCGCCAAAGTTCCAGTCAAAGCCCGACGTATTGGTAGTGGTGCTGTAAAAGCTAATGGTTTGCCCAACAGTAGCGTATATGGTAGATGCATTCACACTGTTCTCAATGCTCCAGCCGTTTACATATACGTTACTGGTAGTAGCGTAATTGCCATAGGCAAACTCAAGGTGGTACTGGCCGTAAGCCAGTGAGCCAAATGCAAAGTTGCCCGAAACATTGGTGTTGGTATATACTACATTGGAACTATCGTTGAACAGTGTGCAGGTGGTCCAGGCTATGCTGTTGTCCTGTTCAACATAAATAATGCCGTCGTCATTGCCGCATCCGGCATCGGAAGTGGTTACCTGTGCAGGGTACGAGACATGCAGAAAGAAACGGTTTTCGCTAACGGTAGGTTGGTTAAGTAAAAAGGTATAATCGCCCGAGCGCAGGTCGTGGAAATTAGAAAGCTGCCTGTCCTCCAGGCGGATAATAGAAGTGGAATCAAAATTATCAAGCAGGGTAGCCCGTATCATGTACAGCCCGTTGCCTTCGGCCCGCAAGCCAAGTGGTATAATCATAGCGGGTGTAAACGTACCATAGCTGTTAGAAAAACAGGGGACCATATCGCCGCTGAACGAGTACAGGGCCGGTGCTGAAGAGGCCGTATCGAATATCTTTTGTCCGTCTTCGGGAAAAATAAACTGGCGTACACCCAAATCGAGATTTACCGATGTTTCATCAAATATAGATGAAGAGACTTCTGTAACCCGAAGCTTTACCTGCTTTTTATTGCCCGATGCCGAAACCTGCAAGGCAACAAAGGCAGATAGTAAGAGGAGTAATAGCTGTTTCTTCATGTAGGGTGATAACAAGGCAGTAATACCAATTGTTTTACTGCAACAAGTTAACCCCATTTACGCGGTTTGTCAAGAAATGGATTACAAATTGCAGTTGGTGCAAAGGTATAGTTATTAACCGTTATGTTATGCCCCGTATGTGTATAATCAGCCGGCCAAAATAAGGTCAGCAATATCGCTGATAGTCAGTTCGTTGCGGGTTTCTCGGGTTTGTGCATTGCGCAGGCGGAAAAGCCCGGTGTTCTTTTCGTTATCGCCCACTTCTACCAGGTAGGCTATGTGTTTGCGCTCTACGTAATCAAACTGTTTTTGCTTTTTTACGTTGCCCAGAAAAATTTCGGCAGGTATGCCTTTTTCGCGCAGCGTGCTTACCTGCTGAAAGGTAAACTCCTCTACACTTATATCGCGGGGTACAAACAATACTTTTACGCCCTGCGATATAGTAGCAGGGAAAAGGTTTAGTTCTTCCATTACATCGTACACGCGCTCTATACCAAAGCTAATGCCCACACCGCTCATGTTTTGCCCGCCAAACATCTCGGTCAGGTTATCGTATCGGCCACCGCCACCCAGCGAACCCATGGTTACTTTACCCTGGTAAATGTTCTGGTCCAGCACTACCTCCCAGATGGTGCCGGTGTAGTAGCTTAGGCCGCGGGCCAGTGTAATATCAAACACTACGTTGGGTTGGTTTACATGCCCCAGTACAAAGTTCAGTTCATCTAACCCCTTACGGCCGGCATCTATATCGGTAAAATATTGTTTTAACTCGGTTGCGTTTTTAACCTGAAGCAGGGCGGTTATTTTGTTAACCTGCTCTGGCGTGAGGCCAAGTTTGGTAAGCTCGTTGGTTACTCCGTCAACACCTATTTTATCCAGCTTATCTATTGCTACCGTTATTTCTGTCATCAGGTGGGCGCAACCGGCATAGGTAGCCAGTGCCTCCAGTATTTTACGGTTGTTTACACGTACTACTACATCAATGCCAAGCTGTTTATATACGCTGAAAAAAATCTGTGTCAATTCCACTTCGTTGTATAGCGATGTGCTGCCTATTATATCGGCATCGCACTGGTAAAACTCCTGATAACGGCCTTTTTGTGGTTTATCGGCACGCCATACCGGCCCCACATGAAAACGCTTAAACGGAAATGCCAGGTTATCCTGATTTTGCACTACGTAACGGGCAAGCGGCACCGTAAGGTCGTAGCGTAATCCCTTTTCGGCAATTAGCGGGGTTATATCTTTTACATCTAAGTTTTGTACTTCGTAATTCGCACTTCGTACTTTGGTCAGGTAATCGCCGCTATTCAAAATCTTAAACAGCAGTTTATCGCCTTCTTCACCATACTTACCGGTTAGTGTTTCCAGTCGCTCAATAGCAGGGGTTTCTATTTCCTCGAAACCATAATTACGAAACACACTTTTTATAGTACTGAATATATAGTTACGCTTCGCTACTTCGGCGGGTAAAAAATCGCGGGTGCCTTTGCTTAAAGCGGGTTTTATCTTTTTAATATCGCTCATGTTGTTCTGGTTTGTCGGGGCGCTATGTCCGCGTCTCAAAAATAGTATTGTTTGTAAAATCTACATTTGTCCGTCATTGCGGGGAGTCCACGCTTTGGTGGACGACGAAGCAATCTCTTTCTTAAATACACAATGCAAAGATTGCTTCGTCGCTCGCAGAGCCTCGCTCCTCGCAATGACGGGCAAATTTTATTTTTTATACTTCTCAATCAGCTTATCGGTAGCTTCATCCAGCATGCGGTACACATCTATGTAGTGTTGCTCTGTTAAGCCCCAGGGGTCGGGTACCGGTTGGTTTTGCTCCGGTTCTACCTCGTTCATTATGTATTTTACCTTGGCAATTTCGGCTTCGCTTTTGGCCATGTCGGTTACGTTTTGGTAGTTAGTGGCATCCATTACGTATATCACATCATAGTGCTCCATATCTTTACGGCGCAGCGGGCGCGAGCGCTGGTAGGTAATATCTATACCAAAGCTTTTCATTACTTTAATAGAGCGCTCATGCGGCAGTTCGCCCTCGTGCCAGTCGCTGGTGCCGGCAGAGTCCACCTCCCAGCCAAGCCCCAGTTTATCGGCTTTATGTTGCAATAAACCATGTGCTATGGGCGAGCGGCAAATGTTGCCCAGGCATACCATTAATACTTTCATGCTGTACTTGTGTTTACAGCGGCGAATAAAATAAACCCTGCTTAAATGTGGGGCATTTAGCAGGGTTTAGGTGCAATAGGGTGGTATAAAAAACTAATGCAGTAAGGTAAGCTGTTACTTTATTGCTCGGCAAAGCGCCTGTCGGCAACAAAGGTGGCATCGTTAAGCGTGTTTAAAAACGCTATAATTTTTGTTTTCTCGGTGGCGGTAAGTGGTATGCCAACTACCCCGTTTTTTTGCAGGGCAGTATCTAACGTGGCCGACATTTTTACACCACTGCTGTAGTGGTCCAGCACGGCCTCCAGGGTAGCAACGCTGCCATCGTGCATGTAGGGGCGGGTGTATTGCAGGTTGCGCAGCGAGGGTGTTTTAAACTTGCCTACATCTTCGGGCCGTTGCGTAATGTGGGCCAACCCGCTATCCAGCAAAAAACTGTTCATAATACCGTTGTTGTGAAACTTAATATCGGTAAACAAATCGGTACTGTGGCAACTGCTGCATTTTTGTGTAAACAGTTGGTAGCCCTCTGTCTCGTCGGCGGTAAGTGTTTCGCCTTCGTTTCGTTTCCATTTATCGTATTTAGCATTGGCACTCACCAGCATATTCATAAACTGGCTAAGGGCCTGCAGCATTCTGGGTCCGTTTACTTCTTCGCTGCCAAAGGCGGCTTTAAACAAAGGCGGGTAGGCGCTGTTGTTACGTATCTTATTAACAGCCTGGGCAAATTCCAGGTCCATCTCTACGGGGTTTTCTATAGGGGCTATGGGCAGCAAATCCAGTTGGTTAATGCCGCCATCCCACATAAACTCATCGTACCAGGCCAGGTTCATTACCGGTGGGGCATTGCGTATGCCCAGCTTGTTATCTATACCGTGGCTTAATGCATGGCCATGGTGGGTAAATGCCGAAAACGAACTATGGCACGAGCCGCAACTGGTAGAGTTATCGCGCGATAACGATACATCGTAAAACAACTTACGCCCCAGCGTAAAGCCGGCAGTAGTAACCGGGTTGCTGTTGAAATTATATTTAGTGGCCGGAAAGTTAGATGGCGCAGTAAACGCTATATCGTTGCCGGTAGTGCTTTCTGTTTTGTTGCAACCGGCAATAAGTGCCAATAGTATGCCGGGTATTATCCAATACTTTTTCATAGTAAAGCAGTATAAAACAGCAGCGTGTTTTACACGCTGCTGTTCCGGTGGTTTAGTTATTGATGAACATGGTCAATAGTAAACATATCGGCATAGTTGTTAGCTATTTTGGCGCCCATAGCAGGCATGTGCACCACGGCACCATCGGTTGCAATAGAGTAGTTTACCGGTGTAGTAAAGGCCTCCAGCACATTAGCAAATACATGCACCTCTGGCTCAGCTGTTTCGCGCACTTTTATAGCAGTGCCGCTGTTAAGTGTAATGTTGCGGATGTTGTTGGTAGAAGGGGTAGAGTAGCCACCATAGCCACCTACGTGAAACATACACATATTGCCGGCTTCGGTGCTTTGGGGTGAAGTAGCATCTATACGGAAGAAAATGTAGCCGCTGTTCCAGCTCCAGTACATATCCGATGCGGCTCCGGCAGGGTCCAGGGCACCGGTGCGTTGCGATACATCCATAGTGCTGCGCATGCTATCTACCCCTACTATGTATTTAATACCGGTGTAGTTACCGGCCGGTATGTTGGTTAGGGTAATTTCCTGTGTAGAATCGGCGGCTTCATCAATCAGAAAATAGTTGCCTTGCTGTGGTACGGTGTACTCTGTGCCATCATCTTTAACCAGCACAAAGTTGCTTACATAGTATTTAAAGTTACTGATGTTTATGGTTTCGCCCGATGCGATAGTCAGGTCGGTATTTAAGGCTAGGTCGCCGGCCCCTGCGCGGTTATCAAAATGAATGGTAACAGGGCCGTTGCCGGTTAGTTCGTTATCTTCTTTTTTACAAGAGGCAATGGCTAAAAGGGCAAAAAAAGCTATAGTAAGAGAATGAATATTTTTCATGATTTGGTTTTGTTTATACATGCCGGGTTTACCCGGCCATTAATGATTTTTTTAAAAATAGATACATTGATACAGACCGGCAGATAGTGGCATATAGTACGAGTGCATATACAACGCATACATATAAGCTGCTTACCGGAACAATTATTACTTATACAACAGTTGGTTGCAGATAAGCCCGTACGGACTACCGCTATAACACACTACTATTGTAAACAAAGGAATAATAACAGACAGGCTCAGGCAATGGGTGGCCTTAGCAGAAAGGTGGCACTGTTAAGCGGGCGAAAAAAGAATGGTGTGGTAAACAGGCGGGTTACAGCGTAAACCGGTGTGTAGCTTTTTAAAACCACCTTTGCAGTTTTAGAAATGTACTCCTCTTTGGCTTTAAAAATATCGGCCATTTGTGGCTGAGCGCCCTCCTCGGTTTTTTTAAGCTGCTTGGCCAGGTAGCAATGGCCATTGCATTGCAGGGTGGGCTTGTTGCGGTTTTCGCAAAGCTGCTGGCTGATGTAGGCTTTGTTGATATTGTAATACACTACCACGCCCACCTTAACCCAGGTTTGCGATAGCACTACCATTACCAGCAAAATTGCTACAACGTTTTTCAAAGCGAGGCAAAGATAATGACCGGGCGGTAGAAAACAATAAGCAGCGCTATTTATGTGTGTAGATTGCTGGTTGGCTTGTATGACAATGGGCAATGGTGCTTTATATATTATGTACAGATTGAAACATCAACCATGGCCGGGTATATTGTGTTATTGGCTTTTGCCAAACAAAAGCAACAGTACGAACACAACCGGTGCAATTACAAAATACAAAAGTGCCGACACGTAAGTGAACTTATGATATTTTGAAACAGCTTTTGTATGCCTTTGCCTGTAGGCAATAAAGCCCATAATAAACGGCGCTACCAGTAACAGATAAAAAGTGCCAAGTGAAGCCAGTCCCGACCATACCCCCCAAAGCGATATTAACGCAAGCAACAGCAGCCCACCATAGGTTGTAAAAATTATAAAAAACCCTATTACCGGTGCGTTGGGTATGTTTTCGGATTTCATTAACTTATACAGGCGCAGGTAGTACATAAGCCCTGCAAAAGGAATAAGCAGGTAAATGATAAATGCTATAGTTATTTCCGGGGCTGTCATGTAGTTGAACGATGGCGGTTGTATTATAAAAATACATAGTTTACAACAAAGCATAATTTTGGTTGGCCCTGTACAGTGCCTGACACAGGCAGGTGAATCGTATTTATCAGGTACGGCACTGTTACCCTGAGCAGGGTTGCCGGCTACCGGTAACTAAAATTTAACCGGTGGTTAAAAATTATCTACTTATTAATTAATTAACGTTTTGAGCGCATTAATTGGTTACCTTAGCTATAAACATCCCACTATGCCTAAGTTTATATTGCTTATCCGCGAAGATTTGTCGCGCTACCCCATGCCTAAAGAACAGTTAAACGCCATAGTAGTGCAACACATGCAGTGGGCGCGCGACCTGAGCGCACGGGGTATATTTGTAGATGGCAACGGCATACAAAGCGAGGGCCGGTTGATAGAAATGATAAACGGCGACCTGGTGGTACAACCCATCCGCGATGTGCGCGAAGGCGTAGGTGGCTATTACATTATAGAAGCTGAAGACCTGTCCGCAGCGGTAGAAATTGCCAAAGAGTGCCCTACTTACAAGGATGGCGATTTGATAGAGGTAAGATCGCTGGGTGCGTAATGCCGGCCTCACCCATCTCCGCCGCGGCGGATCATCCCTCTCCTAACCGAGAGGGATGAACCTACTAGCTTACTTTGTTTTATATTTGATTTAATACTTACTTATGAAACTATTTAAAAGCAAGCTGTTTATTGCCTTTGCTGTATTGCTGGGCGTAGTAGTAGCAGCCAACGTAGCATTATACGAACCCGATATTCCACTGGATGAGCTAAAGGCAAAGTATGCCAATGCACAATCGAAGTTTGTAGAGATAGATGGCATGCCGGTACACTACCGCATAGAGGGCGAAGGCGAGCCGCTGGTGCTGATACATGGCACCGGTGCTATACTGCAAACCTGGGATGGCTGGGTGCAATTACTAAGCCCGCATTACAAAATAATACGTATGGATATACCGGCGTTTGGGCTGACCGGTCCGCGGGCCGATGACAACTACAGCGATACGATGTATGTGGATTTTATAGAGAAGTTTGTAACAGCGCTGGGTGTCGATTCGTTTAATTTGGCGGGCAACTCGCTGGGCGGGCAAATAGCCTGGAAATATGCCGCTGCGCACCCTGCTAAGGTTAAAAAACTGGTGCTGGTAGACCCGGGTGGCTTTTACGATGTTAACCGCAAGGGTGGCTCGCTGGTGTTTAAACTGGCGCGCAACTACCCCGGGCTAATGGCACCGGTAGCCAAAATTGGCACTAAATATCTGGTAGCTAAAACGCTGAACGAGGTGTATTACGACCATAGCAAGATAAACGACAAAACGCGCACCATGTACACCGAGCTTAACCGCCGCCAGGGTAACCGGCAGGCATTTTTGAGCCGTGCCCGTTTTGTAAAAACCAGCAGCGAAGACGAACTGAAACCTATTGCCGCCCCCACCCTGGTACTATGGGGCCGCGAAGATGTGCTGATAGATGTGGCTATGGCCGGACACTTTAAAAAGATAGCCCACAGCACCGAAATTATTTACGATAAGGTAGGCCACAGTCCGCAGGAAGAAATACCGGAGCGCAGCGCGGCCGATGTGATGCGGTTTTTGAAGGCGCAATAAGCCATAAATACATTAAAATAGAACGATTAGATTAAGCTACAAATTAATTATGACTAACAGTTTTGATGAGGTAATGGCGAAAGAAAGTGATGCCCAACTCATAAAAATACTAACGGAACTGAGAAATGACTATCAACCGGCAGCAGTGGAGGCCGCTGAGAAGGAGTTTGCAAGACGCAATCTTTCTTCGGAAAAGATTGAGGTTGCTAAAGAACTATTAATGCAGGAAAAGCAAGTAACAGAAGCAAAAGCAGCTGAACCACTGGCCTGGCATTGGAAAGCTTTCTTTTTGCTTTTACCGGGCTTATCGCTATTAGGGGTGTTTGCATCTGCATTACTATTTCATGCAGATGGTTACAAGCAAAAGAGCAGGGATATTGTAAAATGGACTTTTTATGGTTTTTGCATGTGGACAGGGACACTGGCTTTAATTAGTTTACTTGGTTTATAAGGTTGCTACTTTACGGCTTAAACGCCACGTTTACTGTTTGGCAGGTTTGCATGGTTATGTAGTTCTGCCAGCTTTGTTGGGCATTTAATTGCACAGCATACACACTATGGTAACCAGTTGCCACATGGCTAAAGCTGGCATGGGTCCCCACCGGCACTACGGCCAGGGGCTTATCATCCAGATAGATATGCAAATCGTGCCCCGAGGTATTGCTAATGTTCAAAGTGCCCCACCTATGTAGTTCACAATCAAATACTTCGGGCTGGCAGCCATTTAATAAAACCACCAGGGCAAACAGGGCAGATAATACGTAACTTTTCATGATTTCCGCTTTTGCCCGTAGTAATGCCAAAACCCCGCCAAACTATAATAATATGCTTAAACGGCTGTATAGTAATGTTTTATCAAATTATATTTAATTTATTCAATATATATAACAATAGGGGTGGGTTAACATCAAAAAAATGTAATTATTTGTAAATGAATTATTTGAATAGGGGGTGGGTTAACATTTTTAGGGGGTAGGGGGGCTTACAACAGAGCAATTTGGGGAGGTGGGAAGTCTAATATGAGTTGTGTGGTTGCGGGCCGTATTTTAAGGCCGGGGCAATAGTTGGGTTTTCCACATATTCGGTTATATTTGCCGCCCGCTTTAAAAACTAAGCGGATTATTATATAACCCAAAAAAGCAGAGAAACATGCTGACACAGTACGAAACAGTATTTATTCTCACTCCTGTGTTGTCGGAAGACGACGCCAAAAAAAGCATCACCAACTACGTTGAGTTGCTTAAGTCCCAGGGAGCTGAGATCGTTCACGAAGAACATTGGGGGCTTAAAAACCTTCGCTACCCTATCGGTAAAAAAACAACCGGTATTTACCACCTGGTTGAATACCGCGCCGAAGGTAAGGCTATCAACACATTAGAAGTGGCTTTCCGCCGCGACGAAAACGTGTTGCGTTACATGACCGTTAAACTTGACAAGTATGCTGTTAAGTACAACGACGACAAACGCGCTGGCCTGGTAGGACGTAACAAAAAAGTTAAAACCGTAAAAGAGGAGGCTACATCATGAGTACACAAAAACCAAACGATAGCATCAAGTATTTAACCGCTACCAAAATTGGTCTGGTTAAAAAGAAATACTGCCGCTTTAAAAAGAACGGTATCAAGTACATCGATTATAAAGATCCTGAATACCTGTTGAACTTTATTAACGAGCAAGGTAAGATACTTCCACGCCGCTTAACCGGTAACTCGCTTAAGTACCAGCGTAAAGTGTCGCAGGCTATTAAACGTGCCCGCCACATTGCTATTCTGCCATACGTAGCAGACCTTTTGAAATAATTGGTAAAACCTATTAAAGATTAAACAATGGAACTTATACTTATAAAAGATGTAGAAAAACTTGGCTACGCCGATGACGTGGTTAAAGTTCGTCCGGGTTTCGGTTTAAACTACCTTATACCACAAGGTTATGCAGTAGTTAAAAACGAAGGTACCCTGGCACAACTGGCCGGCCGTGTTAAAGCCCGCGAAAAGCGCGAAGCTAAAATGCTGGAGAAGGTTAATGAAATTTCGGCCCGCTTACAATCGGCACCTGTAAAGGTAGGTGCTAAGGTAGGTACTACCGGTAAAATATTTGGTAGCGTATCGGCTTACCACATTGCAGATGCTATTAAAAACCAGCTGCAGGTAGAAGTTGACCGCCGTAAAATAACTGTACTGGAAGGCGATGTGAAAGCCCTTGGTACTTATACTGCCGAAGTTGGTTTAGGCCAAAGCCACAAAGTAAACGTAACAGTTGAAGTGGTAGCAGAATAATAATTACCCAAAAAATCACAACAAGTTAAAATCCCTGTCGTTTATCACGGCAGGGATTTTATTTTTACTTATATCGTTTTACCGCATAGTATGAACCGGCCCCAAAACATAGCTAACAATAATAAGTATGGTATTGCGTACCTGCTGCTTAGCTGTCTGCTGTTGTTGCTTACTGCTACAACCGGCAAGGCACAGTTTACCAATGCTTATACTGCAGGTAAGTTTTTAATTAAAGGTAAAGTAATAGATGTGCAAAGCCGTAACGCGGTACCATTAGCCAACATATTATTTAACAGCAGTAATAAAGGTATAACCTGCGATAACGAGGGGTATTTTACGCTGTACGTTTATAAAACCGATACGCTTAAATTTTCATCTACCGGATACATCAGCAAAACCATACATATAGCCGATCTGGATTCTGTAAATTATTACACACTTGAAATTCAGCTGATACACGATTTTATTAAGCTGAAAGAAGTTACCATTTATCCGTTCCGTACCAAAGAAGAATTTACAGAAGCATTTCTTGAAACAAAAACCGAGCAATTGGTAGTAGCCGGGGTAGCCCCGCCCAAGTATTCTAAAGTACCCCCTAAGGCTAAGTTTTATAACCCTATTTCTTTTCTGTACGACCGTGTAAAAAAGCGTAGAGCTGCTAATCCTGATTTTAAGCCCTGATAGCCCATCTATTTGTACAGCGTTAATAAACCTGTTGCTATCGTTTTTTTTATTATTCGTTTTTTATGATTGTAACTGTATCTTTGGTGCCGGATTATAAAACCAAAGCGCACAATTATGAAACGTTTTTTACAATTTGTATTGGCACTTACCGTGCTGATAACCCCCACTGCCCAAGGGCAGACAGTAATTTTTCAAGAAGATTTTGATGGTGTAGGGGGCCCTGATGCCGGTGGCCCTGGTACCTACACGTTTCCGGCCGGCTGGTTATTACGCAATGTAGATAACCGCACCCCCGATGGGCAGGTTGCTTATGTAAACGAAGCCTGGGAGCGCCGTGAGGATTTTGCCAACAACGTTACCGACTCTGCAGCTTTTTCTACGTCGTGGTATAGTCCGGTGGGTGCAGCCGATGACTGGATGTGGACCCCGCTTATAGGCGCCTTGCCTGCCAACTGTAATTTAAAATGGAATGCAGTGGCGTATGATCCGGCTTATCCCGATGGATATGAGGTTCGTATAATGGTGGCCCCTAACACACCCACAGGCGGCACCGGTACATTAGGCAATCAGGTTACCAACTCTACTGTACTATATAGCACAGCTGCAGAAGCTTCTACCTGGACTGCCCGCACGGTTAGCCTTGCTGCTTACACCGGCCAGTCGGTTTACATCGGTTTCCGCAATAACTCAAACAATCAGTTTTTGTTGTTAATAGATGATGTGGTGGTAGAGCAGGTGCTGAATAATGAAGTATCTATCCAATCTACACAACAATACGAGTACACACTTACACCGGTTTCGCAGGTTCCGGCAAGCGGGTTGGCTCTTAGTGCTACTATAAGAAACAATGGTATTAATGCAGCTACCAATCTGGTACTTACTGCCCGTGTTTACGATAGTAACAACGTTCAGGTATTTACTGCCTCAAGTACCCCTACAACCCTTGCTTCGGGGGCTACTACTACATTGTCAACTACTGCGGGTTTCGTTCCTGCCTTTGCCGATAACTTTACTGTAGAGTATGAGGCTACAATGACAGCTGTTGATGACATTCCGGCGAATAACATTGCTACAGATGTTGTGGCAATTACCAATAACGTATATGCCCGCGATAACGGGAATGTAGTAGGAGCATTAGGCATAGGCGCTGGTAATGGTGGTTATCTGGGCCAGGATTTTGCCATTGAAAACACCACCAACATTGGCGCTGTGCAGGTGTACTACACACAAGGTTATACCGGCGAAAAAATGGCGGCTGTTATTTGGGATATGTCGGGTGGCTTTCCCAATGCCATTGTAGCATCTACCGATACACTTACATACCCCGATGATTCTGCCCGTTTGTACACCTTGCCTATACATGGCGGTGGCTTTACCTTAAATCCGGGCCGCTATGCTATTACGGCAGTTGAGTTCGATTCTACAGCGCAAGTAGGTTTAACTTTAGATATTTATACACCAGGCAGAACCTGGGTAGATTGGCCTACTAACCCCGTAACTGACCCATGGGGCAACAACGAAGATTATGGTGCCAGTTTCCAAAGGGCGTATGTGATCAGGCCGGTGCTTTGCCCGGGCTTTAGCGCTAACCCAACTTCTACCGATGCGGTTTGTACCAGCAACGGCACTGCCACTGTAGCGCCAACCGGCGGCGAGGAACCTTATACATACAACTGGAGCAATAGCGGCACTGCCGATAATATCAGCGCGCCAGCCGGTACGTACAGTGTTACCATTACCGATAACCTGGGTTGCCAGGAAAACACCAGTGTAACTATCAACAGTAGTACCGTTTCTATTGCTTCTACCACAAGCGCAAACAATTCCAACTGTACTGCTGCCGATGGTAGCGCTTCGGTAACGCCATCTAATGGTACTGCCCCTTATATCTATGCGTGGTCTAATGGTGGTACGTCAAGTTCTATCAGTAACCTTAGCCCGGCTACCTATACTGTTACCATTACCGATTCGAAAGGATGTGTGGGCCAAAACACGGCTACTGTTGCAATTGGCGGTACTACATTAAACAGCACTACATCATCTACCAGCGCTACATGCGCAGTAACCGATGGTACTGCGAGTGTAACTGTCAACAATGGCCAGCAGCCTTATACCTATGCCTGGTCAAACTCAGGCAATACAGCCAGTATTACAGGCTTAACAGCAGGTAACTATTCGGTAACAGTTACCGATGCCAATGGCTGTACAGGTTCAAATAGCGTTAGTGTGTCTTCATCGGCCATAGTTATTGCAGCTACGGTATCATCTACCGATGCTACCTGCACTGCAGCTAACGGATCGCTTACTGCTGTTCCAACCAATGGAACATCGCCATATACCTACAACTGGTCTGGCTCACAAACCGGTAGTACCGCAACTAATCTTACTGCGGGTAACTATACTGTAACTATAACCGATGCTGTTGGTTGTACCGGAGCTACAAATGCAACGGTTACTGCCACAGCGCTTACGTTATCTACCACTACCAATGCTACTTCAGCTACCTGTACTGCCAGCAATGGTTCGGTTAGTGTAGCTGTAAACAACGGCACATCGCCATATACCTATGTATGGTCTAACGGCGGCAATACCGATGTGGTAAACAATCAGCCAGCCGGTTCATATACAGTAACTGCAACCGATGCCAATGGTTGCTCGGCTACCGCTTCGGTAGATGTACTTACCGACAATGTGATATTATCACTTACTACTTCTACTACCGAAACCGGCTGTACTACAAGCGCGGGTACTGCTACGGTAGATAACGTTGCTGATGGTACTGCGCCATACACTTATTTGTGGTCAGATGCATCTACCAATGCAACGGCTACAGCACTTGCTGCCGGTGGTTACCAGGTTACTGTAACCGATGCCAACGGTTGTTCGGCTACTGCGGGTGTTACCGTGGGCACAGCTGCTTTACCTACAGCCACGGCTACTGCTACCGATGTTGATTGTAGCGGCGGTGCAACAGGTGGTGCCGATGTTACCCTTTCGGGAGCTGCTACACCGGTTACCTACTTGTGGAGTAACGGAGCAACTACACAAAGCATTGCTAACCTTGCTGCTGGTTCATATAACGTAACTGCAACCGATGATAATGGTTGCTCGGTTACTGCCAGCGTTACCGTTAATGAACCTACAGCTCTGGCTGTTACTGCCAGCGTATCTAATGCAACCAATGGTAACAATGGTGCTGTAAATATTAACGTAACAGGAGGCTCTCCGGCTTATTCATACAACTGGAGCAACTCGGCTGTTACCGAAGATATCAGCGGCCTGGGTGCAGGTACCTATACAGTAACTGTAACCGATAATAATGGTTGTACAGCTACAGCTACCTATACACTGGTATCGGTAGGCCTGGCTAACACCGATGCTGCCAGCGTGGTTAAACTGTTCCCTAACCCGGCTACAGATGTAGTGCAACTACAGATAAGTCTGGTACAGTCAGATGACTTAACTGTGCAATTGGCCGATGTAACGGGTAAACTGGTAATGGAACAATACCTGGGTGAAGTAAAAGATAAAGCCTTTATACTTAACCTTAGCACTATAGCTTCGGGTGTTTACCATATCCGTATAAGCGGCAATAACGTAAATACCGTGCAGCGCCTGGTAATTGAAAAATAGATAATACCCTGTTAGTAATAAAAAGGGGCTGCCCGTTTGGGTAGCCCCTTTATTATTTAAACATTTGCCTATGCCCCTAAAGGTAATTGTATCGGTTTTGTTACAGTTGATAGCGGTGGTGGTTTTTACCCAGAAACCAACCGTAGGGCTAACCAATTATCAGTCCGCTGCTACCGATGTGTACACCTTGTTTGCCCCTGCAGGCTCTACACAGGTTTACCTGATAGATAACTGTGGCAATTTAGTACATAGCTGGGCTACTTCTACCCAGCCCGGGCAGGCAATTGCTATAACCAATAAGGGCGAACTTATACATACCGGTAAAATTGATAACGAAAACTTTGCGGGCGGTGGCAGCCTGGGTGGCCGTATAGAGATGCTTGATTGGAACGGTGATGTAAAATGGCAATATGATTATTCATCGCCCACGCATACCACCCACCACGATATATGCCTGATGCCTAATGGCAACATACTGGTAATGGCCTGGGAGTTAAAAAGCCAGGCAGAGGCAATTGCTGCTGGCAGAAACCCTGCTTACGTACCGGCTAAAGGTTTATGGGCCGAGCAGCTAATTGAATTAAAACCCATTGGTACCGATAGTGCGGTGGTAGTGTGGAAATGGGAGGTGTGGGACCACCTGGTGCAGGATTATGATAGTACTAAACCTAATTACGGTATTGTAGCCGATAACCCTGATAAGATTAACCTGAACTATGATAAGCTTGATTTTCCGGGTTGGGTACACATTAATTCGGTTGATTACAACGCAGAGCTTAATCAGGTAATGGTTAGCTCGAGGGCATTTGGTGAGGTATGGATAATAAACCACGATACCGGTGTAGTTGGCAACAGTAAAAGCGGGTTGCTGTTCAGATATGGCAACCCGGCTGCATACAACCGCGGCACTATACACGACAGAAAATTTTTCTATCAGCATAATGCACACTGGGTACCTTGCGGCATTGGTTACGATGATGCCTGGATGGTGTTTAACAATGGCACCTTCCGCCCATCGGGCGAGTACTCAACTGTAGAGGTTTTTATGCCTGAGCGCAATGCCAACGGAGGTTATTGGCTGGGCTCTGCTGATTTATACCGGTGCAGTAATGTCAGAAGTTATAACAGTAATAATAAGTATGGTAAATTTTTCAGCCGGCGGGTTTCGGGTGCTCAGTTGTTAGATAATGGCCACCTGCGTGTTTGTGTAGGTTCTGAGGGGCGGTTTTTAGAGATTGACGAAAACGATAGCATAGTATGGCAATATATATGCCCCATCGGTTTGGGAGGTAAGCCTGTAAGCCAAGGTAGCAAGCCTCCGTTTGTAGCTAATACGGTATTCAATACTACTATACTTCATCCGCAACATCCGGCACTGGCAGGTAAAGATCTTTCGCCGAAGGGTACTATTGAAACAAATTCTATTCATACAAATTGTAATCCGCATACGGCTAGCAATGAAGTATTTAATCTGTTGCCGCTATCGGGTACCCGGTTTAATGTAATGGCTCCTGTCGATGGCAATGCCAGGCAATTGATAGTTAAAGATTTTGCAGGTAATATAATTGTAAGCCGCCCATATACAACGGTTGGTCAGCAGATTGACCTTGGCAGGTTTGAAGATGGAGTTTATATGGTTTTTTTAACAGATAAATTTGGAAAAACCATGTGCCGGCGATTTATAAAAATGCCCCTTTGATTGACTGTTTTTTGTTTGTTTTACTACTGATACACTATAAAATTATCAGCTATGGCAATAAGTTATATTAAGCAGCAACGTAAGGTAATGTTTACTGTATTTGCCTTTATAGTTTCTCTCCTGTCTATATCGTGTAACTCTAAAAGTGAAAAGCAATCCGAAGTAAATCCGGCTGAAGTACCCGCTGCAGAGGCAACTGTGGTATACCCAAAAGATAGCTTTGAAACAGGTAAAGTAATCCCCTCTGTATCGCTGGCAGTAGACCCTGCCGAATCTTTTGCATTATACCTGCCTAAGGGTTATACAGATACTGCCACGTATGCTGCCATGGTTTTTCTGGATATATATGGCCAGGGTAGTTTGCCGGTAGATATGTATAAATCGCTGGCCGATAAGTACAATTACATATTAGTAGGGTCAAACAATTTTAGTAAGAAGTTCTCTACCCCCGAGGCTACTGCTGTTGCTAACCGCATGGTAAAAGAGGTGTCGGAAAGATTTAATGTTGACGGTAAGCGCCTTACACTTTGTGGTTATGGCAATGGAGCTAAAGGCGCTATAGAAACTGCGTATAACAACAGTAAAGTAACTCAAGTGATATACATAGGTGCAGTAGCCGATGTGCAGAATGCTAACCATCCGCTGGATATGCTTGGCTTTGCCGGCACCAAAGATTTAAATTACGCCAATGTGCTGTTATTTGCTGCGCAAGCTATGCCATCTAACCTGCATAATTACCTGGTAGAATGGCCGGGCCGGCAGGAGTGGGTAGATGCAAAGAACTTCGAGACCGCGTTTGTGTATCCGTATAGCAACATCGAAAAAAGTAAGCTGGTAGTGGTTGATGAAGCCAAAGAAGGAATGCTTAAAAAGGAAAGTGCTATGCGGGCTGAGCTAAAAGAGAGTATGAAAACCCGTGACCTAGCCTGGTGGAAAACCCAGATTGCCGATATGAATGCAAAACGTAAAACAGACCCTATGATGGATCGCTTACTGGGGTATGTTTCGTTGGGTTGTTACTCGCTTTCAAATGCCGGCTTACAACAACGCAATATTGCCATGCTCGATAAAATTATACCACTCTACGAGATGGTAGAGCCCGGTAATGAAGACCTGAAAAAATTTAAAGAGGAATATAAGAAACTTAAGGGCAAGTAATTGCTTTGCCGGATAACTATTAAGATATGCTTGTAAAAACATTTGGCAGTGCAGTGTATGGTGTAGATGCTGCTACCATTACCGTAGAGGTGAGCGTAGAGAATGGCCAGTTAAACTACTTTACAGTTGGCTTGCCCGATAGCGCCGTGAAAGAATCAATGTTCCGTATAGAAACTGCGGTTAAGCAATCGGGGTATAATATGCCGCGCCGTCGTATGGTTATAAACCTATCGCCGGCTGATATACGGAAAGAAGGCACCGCCTACGATTTGCCAATGGCTATTGGTGCATTGGCTGCCGATGGGCAAATTAGCAATGAAGAGTTGGGTAATTATGTTATTATGGGTGAGCTTTCGCTGGATGGCTCTTTATTGCCTATTAAGGGGGCATTGCCTATAGCTATACAGGCACGTAAAGAGAAGTTTAAAGGATTTATACTGCCCGAGCAAAACGCCCGCGAGGCGGCCATAGTAAACAACATAGATGTTATTGGGGTTAAGACATTGCTGGAGGTGGTTGAGTTTTTAGAGGGTGTAAAGAAAATACAACCAACCGTGGTAGATACCCGGGCGGAGTTTGAAAACAACATACTTACAAGCGAGTACGACTTTGCCGATGTAAAGGGGCAGGAGAATATTAAACGTGCGTTGGAAATTGCCGCTGCCGGTGGCCATAACGTAATATTGATAGGTCCTCCCGGTGCGGGTAAAACCATGCTGGCTAAAAGGTTCCCTACTATTCTTCCGCCGCTTAGCTTAAACGAAGCACTGGAAACAACCAAAATACATTCGGTAGCAGGTAAGTTGGGCAAAAACACATCGCTTATCTACCAACGCCCTTTCCGCTCGCCACACCATACCGTTAGCGATGTGGCACTGGTAGGCGGTGGGGGCAATCCGCAGCCCGGCGAAATATCGATGGCGCATAACGGGGTTTTGTTTTTAGATGAGCTGCCCGAGTTTAAACGCAGTGTGCTGGAGGTGATGCGCCAGCCTATGGAAGATAGAAATGTAACTATCTCCCGCTCTAAATTTTCGGTAACTTATCCGGCATCGTTTACTCTTGTAGCCAGTATGAACCCTTGCCCGTGCGGGTTTTATAACCACCCCGAAAAGGAATGTGTTTGCGCACCGGGTGTAGTACAAAAGTATCTTAATAAAATATCGGGTCCGCTAATGGATCGTATAGATCTGCACGTAGAGGTAACGCCGGTGTCTTTTAATGAACTTAGCAGCAATAAAAAATCAGAGAAAAGTGAGGCTATCCGCGAACGTGTAATACAGGCACGCGAAATACAGGCCAAACGGTTTGATGGCAGGACCGGATTATACAGCAATGCACAAATGGAACCACAATTGGTAGAGGAAATATGTGTTATTACCGATGCCGGCAAAGCCCTTCTTAGTAGGGCGATGCAGAAACTCAACCTTTCGGCACGCGCATATAACCGTATTATTAAAGTAAGCCGTACCATTGCCGACCTGGCCGGATGCGACGACATTAAAACCGAACATCTGGCAGAGGCTATACAATTCAGAAGTTTGGATAGAGAGGATTGGGCAATGTAGTATGTGATAATAAAAAATTACGGTATATTAATGACCATACTTTTCTGTAAGCCACCTGTTATTGTGTAATCCATATACTATTGTGTATAGATAGATATAGTTAACAGCAGGTTAAAACAACCTAAGCATACTTTTTAGAATGCTAAGCGTAGTAACATTGGGAATAAAACAATGGTATGCTTACGCGCAATGAAGTCTTACAGGCGTTTACAAACGAGTTTATAAGCAATGCCGATGCATGTGCCTTGTGGCAGGGTGGTTCATCGGCATTTAACCTCAGCGATGAGTGGAGCGATGTTGACTTGATGCTTATAACAAGCGACGGATATGAGAAACAGGCCATGCAACAGGCCGAAGCCATGCTGGAGAATAGTTTTGGTATAGATATGAAGTTTGAGATTGACCCACCACAATGGCCTGGCATGACACAAACTTTTTTCAGGCTAAAAAATGCAAGCCCTTTCTTGCTGGTAGATTTTTCAATACTTCCACTATCAGCACCTGATAAATTCGCCGAGCCGGAAATACACGGCAACCCGATTGTGCTATTCGATAAGCAAAATATTATACAGGGTGTACAACCAATGAACTATGAAGATCTGAAGCGTAAATTGAAATCACGTATTGTTATACAAAGGCATAAGCAGGAAATTTTCCGGGTATTGGTAGATAAAGAAATTAATCGCAATAATGCTATTGATGCTTTCATCTTTTATTGGTCGTACACACTTGCCCCATTGGTAGAAATGTTACGGATAAAGCATGCTCCATATCATTGGAACTTCGGTTCGCGGTATTTAAACAAACATCTGCCGGCCAATATATCAGCAGAACTGGAACAGTTTTATTTTGTGAATAACCTGGAAGACTTAAAGCAAAAGAATGCAAAAGCGAGGGAGTGGCTTACTGTAGCCTTTGATGAGGCGCTACAAGGGGTACAGTAAAAAAGCTATTGACCTTTTGGGGTAGTGTATTTCTCCAGCCGCATACCAATTGTTTTTATGTGCGGCAGTGGGTTTACGCGCATATCCTGTGAAACCTTAAAGGTGTATTTACCTTGTTGTGGAAAAAAGGCATTGTCCTGAATAGGTATCAGCATATCGCAGTTATCACCCAGGCAGTCGCCATGCCATACCCCATCCGCATCTGATAACAACAGGTTTACTCTTCGTTCGTACATTTTACCATCGGGGAAAGTAGTTTCAATTTTCACCCACATGTTGCGCCACTCAAAGTTAAACCCGTGCCGCACGCTTACATAAATATTGTAGTGCTGAACAGTATCGGTAATTTGTGCGGTAAAGGTTTTACTATCGGTATAATCCCAGTTGTTTTCCTTAATCTGTTGTTGTTCTTCCATTACAGCATTAGTGCTACACGCACTAAGCAGGCATATAGTAATAAGCGCCAGTAAAAATGCCTGTGTAGTATTAACCCACCCTTTACTATTCATACTACTGTTTATTGTCGGTGTTAGGTCTGTTGTCAGGTTTTTTACCCTGGTTTTTTTGCTGGTTGGGGTGCTGCTTCTTATGCTGCTGTTTATTGGGTTGGTTGCCTTTATTTTGGTTGCCACCTTGTTTTTGCTGTTGCTGGTTTTGTTGTTTAGGTTGTTGTTTCGTAACCTGGCCTTGGTCCGTGTCTTTTACCTGGTTTTGTGTTTGATTGCCGGTGCCAACAGTGCCACCTCCGCTTTTTTTCTTATTGCGGTTACCACGGCGCTTTTTGCGCTCTTTTTCTTCAAGCGTGTGCAGCGTTACCTGACCTACCAGGTCCTCGTGTTTGCTTTCATCAACCTTAATATCATCTTCTACTGCAAAATCATCCAGGCTTTTAGGCTTTTTACCCGTTTTGTTCATGTAAAGCAATTCCTTTACATCTTCTATATCCAGCTTAAAAAAGTTGCCCCGTTGTGTTTCATATTCATACCACATCAGCCGCTTTAGTATCTCGGTTTTCTTTAGTATGGCTACACCATCTTCGGTTTCTATTTTGTCGGCGTGTTTAGGGAATTTCTTCAACGAGTCGTTGTAAGTATCTAACTCATAATTCAAACAGCACTTTAATCTACCACATTGGCCACTTAATTTATCTGTATTAATAGCCAGGTTCTGGTAACGTACAGCTTGCGTGGTTACTGATTTAAAATCGTTGAGCCAGGTGCTACAGCATAGCTCACGGCCACAGGTGCCAATCCCACCTACACGGGCCGCTTCCTGCCGTGCACCTATCTGGCGCATTTCTATTTTTACTTTAAACTCCTTAGCGTAAATTTTAACCAGTTCGCGAAAATCCACGCGGCCATCGGCGGTATAGAAAATGGTAACCTTTTTATTGTCGCCCTGGTATTCTATATCACCAATTTTCATTTCCAGATTGTTCTGGCGGGCCATGGCACGGGCCCGTACCATAGTGTCTTTTTCTTTACTACGGGCTTCTATTAATACATTAATGTCCTCGTCGGTAGCAATACGTAGTACATTGCGTATGGTATCATCGCGTTCAGTTACGCGACGTTTTTTCATTTGTAGTTTAACCAGTTCGCCCTGCAGGCTTACTTCGCCAATATCGTAGCCCTGTGCGGCCTCTACTACCACTAACTGGCCTTTTTCTAAAGATATATTTGATACGTTACGGTAAAAGCCTTTGCGCGAGCCGTTTTTAAAACTGACTTCTATTATGCCGAAATTTTCGTTGAACGATATAGGCATATCGGCAAACCAGTCCATTACATTCATCCGGTTACAACCGCCACTGCTACAGCCACCTTTGCTTTGGCAGCCGGCCGCTTCGCCGTTTTTACCCGTTCCACATGAAGAACATCCCATTTTCTGCAATTTATATTGAATTCTGCAATGCAATATTGCCCCACAGAATGGTTAATTAATTTGTACGAATCTAACAGAAAAAATGAATTAACCCTTAACAACACTACCTGCCGGCTACCTTGTTAAGGGTTAACTGTCTACTAAAAACTATATATAGGTTTATTGCGGGTATCCGTTCTTTACCCAACAGGTAAGGTCGTGTATCACATCATCCGATAGTTTGGCCCTGCCCCGTGGCATAGCTTCGCAGCCGCTTTCCTGATAAATGGTGCACAGGGCTTCGGCATCAAACGCGCTTTTGGCGCTGTTGTAATTAGAATAGTCTTTACCATCCTCACGGCTTAGGGAGTTATGGCATCCGCTCGAGGCACAGTTGGCGTTTAATAAGGGGGCTATTTTGCCGCTGTAAACATTAGCAGTGTCATCTGCCTCGTTGCAGGTTACCCTGTCGGTATAGTTGCTAAGGTTTTTTTCTTTTTCGCACGATGCGGCAAACAGGATAGCTATTATGGCTATAGCCGGCAAAAATATTTTTCTCATTGGGTTGGTTATTTTGTTATGCTAGGTTAATCAATGTCTGCGAATTCGTTTTGTAAATTTGATTGCCTTACCGTATTAACCGATAAGATTGGGTTGTTGTTAAAAAGCAGCAGGCCGTTCAAATCTGAACGGCCTGCTGCTTTTTAAAAAAGCTGTTTCTATTATCTGGCTAGCGTAATTGTACCGCTAAGTGTCTCGGCCGGGAAGGCTGTAGGGTTAGCGTAAGTTACTTTTATCTGATAAACGTAGGTGTCAAAAGGCAATAGCTTACCATTCTTTTTGCCATCCCAGGCATCGCCGTTGTTAGTAATACCGTTGTGCTGGTCAGGGTTGTTGTAAACCTGCTCGCCCCAACGGTTAAATACCGATACTTCCAGTTTTTCAGCACCCAGTATATCTACTTCAAAGTAGTCATTTAATCCATCGTAGTTGGGAGTAAATGAGTTAGGTATAAATTGCTGTACTTTGTTTTTAACCACTATTACCACCGAATCGCTGTTACTGCAGCTATCGCCGTCAGTAGCTATGAGGTAATAGGTAATAGTGCTGTCTGGTGTAGCATTAGTGCTTTGGCATGCAGTGCAGCTTAGGTTTACATCTGGTGTCCAGTTGTAGCCTATAATGCCATTTGGCGATGAGGCCGTGCCGTTCAGCGTGATCGTCTGCCCGCGTACCGATACCTGGTCTGGCCCTGCATCTACAATTATTGCACCCGGTTGCTGTATAGTAAAGTTTTGCGAACCAAAGCAACCAAAGTTATCCTGTACTATAGCGGTGTATTCGCCTGCCGAAAGGCCTGTAAGTATACTGTCGGTCTGGTACACATTGTTAAGGGTGTACTGATAAACGCCACTACCACCGGTAGCAACTATTGTTACAGAGCCATCGTTGCTGTTAAAGCATTTTGCATTACCTGGTGTTGTGGTAACAACAATTGGGGTAGGGTCGGTTAACTGTATGTCTGCTGTGGTTAAGCAGGCATTAGCATCAACTACCGATACTGTATAAATAACATCACCTAACAGTTTAATACCCATTACACCAGTTTGTTGAGGGGTTGTGCTCCATTGGTAACCGTATGGTGGTACACCACCAGCAGCACTTACCACAGCAAAACCTGTAGCATTGCCGTGGCAATCGGGGTTGTTGCCTGCCAGGGTAACAAGTATTGGTGCAGCACCGGGTACCGAGTAAGCTTTTTGTGCAGTACATCCGTTTGCATCGGTTACTACTACAAAGTAGTTGCCTTTAGGTACGTTGCCCAGGTTCTGGTTACTGGTATTGTTGCTCCAGGCGTAGCTGTAGCCAGGTGTAGCGCCGGATATATTTAAGTAAACTGCACCATCCGTCGAACTAAAGCAACGGGTGGTTACAATGCTATCGCTAAATACAAACGGCTGAGGTTCGCTCAGTACTACGCTTTCTGCAGCACTACAATCGTTAGCATCGGTAACAGTAACCACATAATTGCCGGCTGTAAGGCCGGTAAGGGTTGCGCCGGGCTGTGCAGTATTCCACAGGTAGGTATAAGGTGTAGTGCCACCGGCACCTACTGCTGTTACACTACCATCGTTACCACCGGGGCAGCTAACGCTAACCGATGAGGTAGTGGCACTTAATTGCTGACCGGGTTGCGTAATGGTGTATGTAGCCGAAACAACGCAGCCACTGAAATCGGTAACGGTTACAGCGTACACACCAGCATACAGGTCATACAGGTCTTCGCTGGTGCTGTTATCGCTCCAAATAAAATTGTAAGCAGGCACACCACCGTTTACGGTAATGTCCATACCACCGCTGTTATCGCCGTGGCAGGCAACATTTATCTGGCGTTCTACCGATAAAATAAGTTGAGCATTTTGGTTAATAGTAGCACCTGTGCTGGCGGTGCAGCCTGCACCATCGGTTACTACCACCGTGTAGGCTCCTGCGGCCACATTTACAAGGTCCTGATTGGTGCTGCTGTCGCTCCACAGGTAAGTGTAGGTGCCATCGCCACCCGCTACGTTAATGTTAATACTGCCAGATGTATCGCCAAAGCAGCTAACCGGCACTACTGATGCCACAGTGGCAGTTAGTACAGGGCGCTCAATAATTGTTGCGCTAACGTTATCGGTACATCCGTTGGCATCTTTAGCTATAATAGTGTAAGTGCCGCCCGACAGGCCGTTAAATGTTGAATCGGGCTGCCAGGTAAGGCCGCCATCTTTCGAAAATTGAAAAGGAGCAAGGCCACCGGTAGAAGTTATGGTTACAGAGCCATCGGCACCGCCCGAACAACTAACATCGGTTTGCGAAAGCACCGATGCGGTAAGCACATAAACACTACCTACTGTAGCAGTGGTAGAAGCTGTACAGCCGTTTACATCAGATACCAGTATAGTATAGTTGCCCGATGCTACCGCAGTAAAGGTAGCATTAGGGAAGAAAGGCCCGTTGTTAAGCGAGTAATTGTAAGGTGAGGTGCCACCCGAAGCAGTAACCTGTATGCTGCCGTTGTTAGAGTTAGAGCAGCTGGCATCGGTTACCACGGTGCTGGCCTGTACAGGTGTAGGCTCTGATATAATAACCGGATTGCCTGCAAAAGGGTACGAACAGTTATTGGCATCGCGCACAACCACATCGTAGTTGCCGGCTGCCAGGTTGGCAAATATTGAACTTGGCTGGAAAGTAGCGCCATTATCAATAGAGTAGGTGAAGTTACCTGAACCACCACCCGCAAAAATATCAATACGTCCGCTGCTGGCGCCATTGCAACTGGCATCTACTTTATTTACAAATATGCTTATCTGGTTAGGCTGTGTTAGTACTACCGAGTTGCCCTGATATATAACCGTACAACCGCTGGCGTCTTTCACCCATACATTGTAAAAACCTGCGGCCAGGTTACTGAATGTATTAGAGTTTTGCCAGGTGCCGCCACCGTTAATAGAATATTGCAGCGTGCCGTTACCACCGGTAGCAGTTATGGTAATGCTACCATTATTAAACCCGAAACAGGTAGGGTTTACCGAGCTTACACTGGCAATAGTAGGCTGGCCAACGGTAACTGTGTAGGTGCGGTAACTTAAACTTTCGCAGGCACCATTTACCGTGTGTACACGGAAGGTGGTGGTTACTCCTACAAAAGGAGTAATCTGCGAGCCTGTACCTACCAGCACACCGGTGCCGTCATTATACCACTTGTAATCGCCGCCAAACACAGCACCGCCGGTTTGCAGGGTTACCAGACCGGCCTGGCACAATACATTGGCTGTAGATACAACCGGATCCGGTATAGGAGGGGTCCAGGTAGCTAATATTTCTGCACCTATATCATCCGAACCACACGAGTTGCCAAAGAAATCGCCCACCCAGGCATTGCCTGCTGTTGGTGGCGAAAATAAGCTTAAGCATGGTGCCAATACCCGGTAGTTAATAGTGGTGTTAATAGTGTTGGGACCGCAGTGCTGGTCTTCGGCAGAGCAACCACAAAGTATGTTGGTGCTGCACGAGCAACCTCCTTCATAAACAAACGAACTACACTGGTCGCAGGCCCAGCTAAACGAACCCGTGCTACGAAAGCAATCAAAACAGTCATCTTCCCAGCCTTCGCCCTGCAACATCAAAAACTGTGGTACAGGTTGTGGTGTAGTGCCTGGTGTACCGTAAGTGTTATTTAGCAAAACCACATCTTGGCCAGATACCCAGCCTGCATTACCCGAACTCACACCTATTGTGGTGCCACCAATAAAGCCCTGTCCGTCAAGGTTGGCGTTATCGGCACCCCACCAGCGCCAGCGGAATTCATTGGCGTTAAGCTCACCGGTTAATGGGTCGTCAACGCTTTCTACCCACGATGCGCCAACATTCATTTTAACTACCATACAGCCGTCGTTATAGGTCTGGGCAAACAACGTGCTGTAGCATATCAAAAAACATACCGCAAAAGCAGCAAAAAATTTATTTGGATTGAGAAGATTCATAGTTGCCTGGTGTTTTTTTCAGGAAATGATTTGAGCGAAATTTCTAGTGAGGGTTCGACATATCAGGGTAAGTGCCGGCCTTTTTGTTGTTCAGCATTTTTATAATCTGATCTCTGTAGGCCTGCTGGTCAAACGATTCGGGAAACTTATAATCTTTACCATATAGTTTGGTAAACTCCTGTGGCTTAAAAACAAAATACCAGTTGCGTAGTTTTAACTGGTAGTTGTAGTCGTCAACTATAGCATTGCCTGTATTGGCTTTGGTTGGTTTTTCAAGTTCAATTTCTGCGCCTATAAAGCGAGGTATGTAAGGAAACTTGTAATAACCTTTATAGTATGGGTTAAGGGCTGTAAGCTCCGGCGCATTTAAAAAACGCTCATACTCCTCGGTGTATAGTCGCTGCCAGGCGCTTATGCGCTGTTCATATTCCGTCAGTTCCTTATTGGCATCGTTTTTAAGGTTAGGCAGCGGAAAATGGGGAAACAAGGCCTCCTTTTTAGCCTCGCTTATACCGGAAGCTTTATACCATTGGTACAAAGAGTGCTGAAACTCTGGCTTATTTTCTGGTAACACTAAACCAAGCGTACCCCATGCTATGTTCAGCTTTTTAACCGAAGGCAGGTTGGTAAAGTTTTGCCACTCTGTAGCGTTGGCTTTAATAAACGAGTTAACGTCCTCGGTTTTATAGTCTTTGTTTTTAACTACCTGGTATAAATGAGGAAAATCTGTTTTAAGCGATTCCTTGTTTAAGCCGGTAGTAACAAATACCTGTTCAAAAGGGGTGTTGTTTTGCTGCGCATACAACATACTGGCTCCCAGCATTAAAATAAGCAGGGGCACACATCTCCGTTTTAGGAAGTAAAGCTGAAGCATTTGAGTCGATTTAAGTTTAGTGCGTGCGGTAAATATATTAAAGGCATTTAAATAAAGAAATAACACTAGTCAGGGCACTTTTAAAGTGCGGTTTTGCGGCTTTATGGTTGCATGAAATAGAGTTAAATTGCACTGTTTTTTACCGGGTAACAGAAGGCCGGTTTTCTTAATGTTTTTATTGTGCTATAAGATGTTGATAATAAGGCGATTAGTTTGAGATAAATTATCTATCAACATCCTGTAAAAAATGGGGATAAAATAAGCCTGGAAATGGGGTTTGGCGCTTCAATTTTATTACATTCGCGCACCCCCTTAATCAGGTTGATTTGCAGGGTGGTGTAATCATTTTTTTAAACAGAAGATATGAGCGAAGGAACAGCGGAAATAGCTATGGAAGAAACTACAAAGAAACAGGAATATTCGGCCAGTAGTATACAGGTATTGGAAGGATTGGAAGCGGTGCGTAAGCGCCCCGCCATGTACATAGGCGATACGGGTGTTAAAGGCTTACACCACCTGGTATATGAGGTGGTAGATAACTCTATTGACGAGGCGTTGGCCGGCCACTGTAAAAATATATTTGTAAGCATTTTGCCCGATAACTCAATCCGGGTAAAAGACGACGGTCGTGGTATACCTACCGATATTCACCCGAAAGAAGGCGTTAGTGCCCTACAGGTGGTAATGACGGTGCTACACGCCGGTGGTAAATTTGATAAAGACAGCTATAAGGTATCGGGCGGTTTGCACGGTGTGGGTGTAAGTTGTGTAAACGCACTTTCTACCCACTTAACAACCGAAGTACACCGCAACGGCAAAAAATTTATGCAGGAGTACAGCGAGGGCAAACCTTTGTACCCTGTAAAAGAAATTGGCCCTTCCGATTATCGTGGTACCATCCAAACCTTCCACCCGGACCCAACAATATTCACAGCTACTGTTTACAGTTTCGATACGCTGGCCGCCCGTTTGCGCGAACTGGCATATCTTAACAAGGGCATACACCTGACCCTTACAGACGAGCGTGAAAAAGATGAAGCAGGTAACTTTAACGAGCAGCATTTTTATAGCGAAGGTGGCCTTACCGAGTTTGTTAAGTTTTTGGACAGCACCCGCGAGCCACTGATACCAGATCCAATATGGGTAGAGGGTGGACGTGATAACATTGCCGTGGAAGTAGCCCTGCAATACAACACCAGCTATGGCGAAAACGTACATAGCTATGTAAACAATATTAACACGATAGAAGGTGGTACACATGTGGCCGGTTTCCGCCGCGCACTTACACGTACATTCAAGTCGTTTGGCGAAAAAAACAAGCTGTTCGAAAAGCTGAAAGTAGAAATAGTAGGTGATGACTTTCGTGAAGGTTTAACGGCTATTGTTTCGGTTAAGGTGCCCGAGCCACAGTTTGAAGGCCAGACCAAAACCAAGTTGGGTAATAACGAAGTTTCGGGTGCTGTTGATCAGATTTTTGGCGAAGTACTGGAGCACTATCTTGAAGAAAACCCTAAACAGGCTAAACTGATATTTGATAAGGTGGTACTGGCAGCTACAGCCCGTGCGGCAGCCCGCAAAGCCCGCGAAATGGTGCAACGCAAAGGCGCATTAAGCGGCGGTGGACTGCCCGGTAAACTGGCCGATTGCGCCAGTAAAAACCGCGATGAAAGCGAGATTTTCCTTGTCGAAGGTGACTCGGCGGGTGGTACTGCCAAGCAGGGCCGCGACCGACATTTTCAGGCCATTCTGCCGCTTCGTGGTAAAATACTGAACGTAGAGAAAGCTATGGAGCACAAAATTTACGACAACGAGGAAATTGGTAACATGTTTACCGCACTGGGTGTAAAAATCGGTACTATAGACGATACCAAGGCTTTAGATATAAGCAAACTGCGCTACAATAAAGTAGTAATTATGTGTGATGCCGATGTGGACGGTTCGCACATTACTACACTTATCCTTACATTCTTCTTCCGCTACATGAAAACCCTGGTAGAGAACGGGCATATTTATATTGCATCTCCGCCGTTGTACTTGGTTAAAAAAGGGAAAGACCAGATTTACTGCTGGAACGATGCACAGCGCGATGCGGCAACCGCACAGTTGGCAAAAGGCGGCAGCGAATCATCAGTGCACGTACAGCGCTATAAAGGTCTTGGTGAGATGAACGCCGAACAGCTATGGGAAACAACCATGAATCCCGCTACCCGTACCTTGCGCCAGGTTACTATTGAGAGTGCCGCACAGGCCGATTTTATATTCAGCATGCTGATGGGAGATGAGGTGCCGCCACGCCGCGAATTTATTGAAAGCCATGCCAAGTTTGCGCGTATAGACGCGTAGCATATTTATAGCATAACAAAGCGGCCCTGTAGCAATGCTACAGGGCCGCTTTGGTTTTGTGGCACTCAAATCGGCATTCGGCACATGTTCTAATTCCTTACATTCGCCCCTCAATTTTTATACTATGAAAGTTTTAATAGCCGGTGCAGGTAATATGGGTAAAACCTATGCACGTAGTTTTCTGGCCTCGCGATTTATTAACCCAACTGATTTATACGTATTAGAGCGCAGTGCCGGTAGTGTAGATAGTATTAAAGAAATTCCACAGGGCAATATACGCCAGCAGGCTGGTGAGTTTATTGCACAAACCGATATCATAATACTGTCCGTTAAACCTCAGGACTTTGTTACGCTGGGCCGCCAGATTGCTCCTTATGTTAAGTCCCATCAACTAGTACTTTCTATTATGGCCGGTATTACCATTGGCAGCATTTACGATGCCATTGGCACACCTAAAATTGTACGCGCTATGCCTAACCTGCCTTCGCAAATTGGTATGGGTATGACCGTATTCACATCAGCTATCGATATTGATAAAAAGGAGCTGTTTATTATGCAGAATCTGATTAACACTACCGGTAAATCGATATATGTTGAAGACGAAGGAAAAATAGATGCCGCCACCGCTATATCGGGCAGTGGACCTGCATACGTTTATTACTTTATGGAGGCCATGATACAAACCGGTGTTAAACTTGGCTTTACGCTTAGTCAGGCCGAGTTGCTGGTTAACCAGACTTTTATGGGTGCGGTGCACCTGCACAATCAAAGCGACCTTACCTGCAATGAATGGATAGCCCGCGTAGCCAGCAAAGGTGGAACTACCGAGGCTGCCCTGCGGGTTATGAAAGGACATACTGTGGATGCCAATATAGAAGAGGCCCTGTTTGCTGCCTTTAACAGAGCGCGTGAGCTAGGAAGCTGAAATGCAAATACAGAAAACCACATAGAAAACATAAGGCACACAGAAAGGTAGAATATAGTAGCACGAATTTACAGGCCGTAGCTGTTTAAAAAGGAGACATAGAGGACATTAGAAAGGGTTTATGGTTCTCTATGTTTTCTGAGAGCACATTCAGAGTAAGGGTGTTATCAGCTATGCTTGTATTTTGACTTTCTATGTTCCTATGTGGTTAACCATCTATTCGGTTTTCCATTATTACCGCACAGCGCTTATATTCGCCGTTCCTAAAATATTAAACGTTATGATTCAGCTTAACAACGAAGTATATGAAATTGGTGGTATCCCTGTATCGCAGCTATGCGAAAAGTACGATACACCTTTATATGTGTACGACACAGCTATAATGGAACGCCAGTACACACAATTGAAAAATGCGTTTAAAGGCGCCAATACCCGTATTAAGTTTGCCTGCAAGGCATTGAACAACATTAACGTCCTCCGCTTTTTTAAAAGCCTTGGTGCCGGACTGGACACAGTATCTATACAAGAAGTATGGGTAGGTCTGCAGGCAGGCTTTAATCCTAAAGATATTATTTACACTCCTAACTGCGTATCGCTTGAAGAGATTGACCTGGCCGTAAAAGAAGGGGTACAGATTAACATCGATAATATATCAATATTGGAACAGTTTGGCCACAAGTATGGTGCAAGCGTGCCGGTATGTGTACGTATTAACCCACACGTAATGGCCGGGGGCAACATTAACATCTCTACTGGTCACATTGACTCTAAATTCGGTATCTCCATTTACCAGATGCGCCACCTGGAACGTGTTATTAAAGCGGGTAACATCCGTGTAAATGGGTTGCATATGCATACCGGAAGCGATATACTGGATGTGGATGTTTTTCTTCGCGCAGCCGATATTTTGTTTGAGGTAACCGAACACTTTCCCAATCTGGAGTTTATTGATTTTGGCAGCGGGTTTAAAGTTCCATACAAACCAGATGATTACTATACCGATATTCAGGAAGTAGGCACAAAGCTTACCGAAAAGTTCAATGCATTCTGCAAAAGCTATGGTCGCGATCTTGAGCTGTATTTCGAACCGGGTAAGTTTCTGGTAAGCCAGAGCGGTACTTTTCTGGCTAAGGTGAACGTTATTAAACAAACCACGGCTACTGTGTTTGTAGGGGTAGATAGCGGCCTTAACCACCTGATACGCCCTATGTTTTACAATTCGTACCACCACATGGTAAATGTAAGCAACCCTGCTGGCACACAACGTATTTACACCGTAGTGGGCTATATATGTGAAACCGACACCTTTGGTTGGGATCGTAAAATAAGCGAGGTGCGTGAGGGTGATATTATCGCTTTTCAAAACGCAGGGGCCTATGGCTTTACCATGAGCTCTAACTACAACTCGCGTTTCCGCCCGGCAGAAGTAATGATTTATAAAGGCAAAGACTATCTGATACGTAAACGCGAATCGCTGGATGATATACTTCGCAATCAGGTAGAAGTAGAGGCTTTGCAAGAAAAAATTGTAGTGTGATAACCTATTACCTTGTCATTTATTGTTAAGGCAGTTTATTGCAATTATGTATTTTTTAATCTTTGCTGCACATCGTTACACAACGTTGCTTTATAAGTATGAAACAACTTACACTAATCGCCCTTGTTTTTTTTAGTGCAACTGCATTGGCAAAAAGTAAAACCAGCACTTTGTATATTGCCGACAGGTTTACCCTGTGCGATACCACCGAGTGTATGCAGATGAAAATTAAAAAAAGCGCTGCATGGCAGGTTGCTACAACCACTATTAGTGACTTTGTATACGAAGAGGGCTACGAGTACAAACTTAAAATAAGCACCGATCTCGAAACCGGTGAACAGAAACTGGTTAAAGTGCTGTACAAAAAGAAAACCGGTTACAACCCTGCCACTAAATTAGAAGGCCGTAGATGGTATTTGAAATCTATGTACGATGGCAATGGTAGTTTACGGTTAGGCGATACCACTTGTTATATTGATATTGATGTAACACAAGGCTCCGTTAGCGGCCGTGGGGTTTGCAACAGGCTGAAAGGTACTGCTAAGGGGGATGGGAAAACCATCACCTTCAGCGATCTTGCCTACACTCGAATGAAATGCGTGGATCAGGGCAACGTAATGGAAACTATTATTACTAATCTGTTATCTACCACAAGCACTTATGAGCGCCGTGGTCGCAGTATGTTAATACTACACTCGGCCAAAGGTTCTTATATGGTCTTCGAAAGCCTGTAGAAGTAACGCCACCCTTATATTATTTAAACAGGTGGTTGTGGTATTCTACGTGTTACTATGTATTTGTAGTAATCACTTGTTGGCTAAGCTTAATGTTCTTAAAGCCCTTCGTGGTTAATAGTTGTATTTCCCGCCTTTTTCTATTTTCACGTACTCAAATTTCCGAAACACACAAAAAATCCGTTTATGTCATCTGTAGCAGCAGTCAACTACAAAGAAATAATTGATAATGCCATTAAGGCTATTCATGCCCGTACATTCTACGCACAGTATCCTGATAGCCCTAAAGCATACGGTGAGGAAGCACCGGGCAAAGGTCAGGAAGCTTACAATAACCAGTTGGGCAAACAGTTTAGCGGGTTGCTGCAACAAAACCCTACCGGCTGGGCCGGCGAAGAGGTTTCGCCATACACCGGTAAAGCATTGGGCATTACCTATCCGGTGTTCGAAACCGAAACATTAATAGTGCGCGCAGGCCGTGCTTTCAGTACCTGGAAGAATGTAAGCGTAGAACAACGTACCGAAATACTGGTAGATGCACTGGAACGTGTTAAGCACCGTTTTTTTGAAATTGCGTATGCCACACAGCACACCACCGGGCAGAGCTTTGTAATGAGTTTTCAGGCCAGCGGCCCACATGCCAGCGATCGTGCATTAGAGGCACTGGCATTAGGGTACGAAGAACTTACTCGCTTCCCTTTAAACGTAACCTGGGATAAACCTATGGGCAAAGTAAACGTAGTACTGCAAAAGCAGTTTAAACCGATACCTAAGGGCATTGGCCTTGTTATTGGCTGCAGTACTTTCCCTACATGGAACTCGGTACCCGGTTTGTTCGCCTCGCTTGTTACCGGTAATACAGTTATTGTAAAGCCACATCCTAAATCAGTATATGCCATAGCTATAGTAGTAGCTGAAATACAGGCTGCCCTGCAGGCTAAAAGTATAGATGCCAATGTATGTCAGTTGGCTGCAGATACCAGCGATAAACTTATTACCAAGCAACTGGCCGAACATCCGTTAGTTAAACTTATTGACTATACAGGCGGCTCAGCCTTCGGTTCATATATAGAATCTATCCCCGGTAAAGTAACCTTTACCGAAAAGGCCGGTGTAAACTCGGTGATAATTGATTCTGTAGCCGATCTTAAACCGGTAGTGCAAAACGTGGCATTTGCAGTTTCTCTATATAGTGGGCAGATGTGCACCGCACCACAGAATTTCTTTATACCGGCCGGTGGCGTTAAACAGGGCGATACAATAATACCTTATGAAGATGTAAAGAAGGCCCTTGTTGATGCTATTGCAGGTATTGCCAATCACCCGCAAATGGGCCCCGGCACATTAGGTGCCATACAAAACCCGGCTACAGTTAAGCGAGTTAATTCTGTAAAAGATCTTGACGCTACTGTATTGCTCGAGCCGAAAACCATTGCTAACGCAGATTTTCCGGAGGCGCGTACCTGCTCACCAGTAGTGCTGGAAGTAGATGCCAAGGATAGCGGTATTTATCAGGAAGAGCTGTTTGGTCCAATAGTGCTGATTATTAAAACAAAAGATACCGCACAAAGTATAGAACTGGCTAAACAAATGGCCGAGAAACACGGTGCCATCACTTTCAGCGCATACACTACCAACGAAGAAACAGCCGCTACCATTACCGAAGAACTGGAAAGCGTATTTGCTCCGGTATCGCTAAACCTTACCGGTATGATATGGGTTAACCAGCACGCCGGCTTCAGCGATTTCCACGTAACCGGTGGTAACCCGGCTGGTAACGCATCGTTTACCAACCCAGAGTATATCAACAAACGTTTCGTTTGGGTAGGACATAGAAGAGTAGCGTAATTTGTTTTATACTAAAATTGCGGTTTATATCGCAACAATATAGTGGTAAGCACACCAATAGAAAACGGCGCATTACATATGTAGTGCGCCGTTTTCTATTTTACAAGTAACAATTATACAGCCGAAGTAAACTGCTTAAGGAAACGTATATCGTTTTCGAAATACAAACGCAGGTCGTTTACCTGGTAACGTAGCATGGTAATACGCTCTATACCCATACCAAAGGCAAAACCCGAATACTTTTTAGTATCCAGTGTACAATTCTCCAGCACAGCAGGGTCAACCATACCGCAGCCGCCAATTTCTACCCAACCGCTGTACTTACATACGGGGCAGCCTTTCTGGTTGCAGATAGTACAGGTAATATCCATTTCGGCGCTGGGTTCGGTAAACGGAAAAAACGATGGACGGAAACGTATTTCGGTATTGCGGCCAAACATTTCCTGTGCAAAGTACAGCATGGTTTGTTTCAGGTCGGCAAACGATACGTTTTCATCTATATACAAGCCCTCTACCTGGTGGAAGGTACAGTGCGCACGTGCCGAGATAGTTTCGTTGCGGTATACACGGCCGGGGAAAATATAACGCAACGGTGGTTTCTGGCTTTCCATCATCCGTATCTGTACCGATGACGTATGCGTACGCAGTAACTGGTTTTTATCTTCACTTAAAAAGAAGGTATCCTGCATATCGCGCGCGGGGTGGTCCTGCGGGGTATTAAGCGCAGTAAAGTTGTGCCAGTCGTCTTCAATCTCCGGCCCTTCGGCTACGACAAACCCTATACGGTTAAAAATCTCAATCATACGGTTACGTACTATCGATAGCGGGTGGCGGGTACCTAGTGGTATATCAAAGCCCGGTGCGGTAAGGTCGGGTACATCGCTGGCAGCCTGTTTGCCGCTTTCAAAGGCAGTTTTCAGTTCTTCCAGTTTACCCTCGGCAGCAGCCTTAAGGGCGTTCATTAGCTGGCCATACTCTTTTTTACGTTCGCCGGGCAACTGGCCCATAGCGCCAAATAAATCCTTTAGCACGCCTCTGCTGCCCAGGTATTTAATACGGAACTGCTCTAACTCATCGGCGTTGGCCGGTGTGGCAGTTTTAATCTCTTCCAATACGGCATTTGCCTTGTCGAAAATCTCTTGCATGGCGCGAAAATAAAAAATACAGGGTTATACTACCCTGATTTTGGTTATAACGGCTTTGGCTTAATTGCCTGCAGTATACAGGGCTGTAATCTGCTCTTTCATACCCAATGTGTAATTGTAACCGGCATCATAAATTTCCTGCGTTTTTTTAAACTCAAACAGGCCATACGCTGCCAGCATGGGCGGCTCAATAAATATATTGCACTTATCGGCCTTGGCTATTACCGAGTTATAAATTGCCATGTGGAACGAGCGATCCAACACCACCGGTATGCTCATCTCTTCATCGCGATGGCTAAACGGGTTAACGTGTACACCAATTATTATATCGCAATTGCCCAGCAGCGGCTCTACCGGAAAGTTGTTCAGTATACCGCCATCGGCGTATACGCGGTCGTTATACTTAACCGGTTCAAATATGCCCGGCACAGCCGATGATGCCGTAATGGCGGTTGCCACATCGCCGGTAGAGATATACTCTGTTTTACCCGATTCGAGATTAGTAACCGCGGCTGTAAATAGCAGGTTAAGTTGTTCGAAGGTAGTTTCGCCAATAAACATACGGCAGGTGTTAATTATAGAGCGTGTTTTAAGCAGCCCGTCTTTTTGCCACGAAAAGCCCGGAAAATGAAAGATTTTTTTCTGCAGTGCTATCTCCAGCATTTTATCGGTAGAAAAGCCTGCTGCGTAAAACCCACCTACTACAGACCCTGCACTGGTGCCGGCTATTACATCGGGCTTTACGCCCATTTCTTCCAACGCTTTAATAACCCCTAAGTGGGCAATGCCACGGCTACCGCCGCCCGATAATACCAGTCCTGTTTTCATAACGGCGGCAAAGTAAACAAGTAATTGGCACGCTACTATTTAAAACAAGTTAACAGTACAACGTATCTACTTCTGTTAGGGTAGTTTGTGTATGCACACCAATGCATGTTATTTGTGTAAGGTAGGTTAATCTGGTCAATGCTGGATATTACACAGCTTTACTCAATCAATGCGCATTATTCAGATTTCTTTTAGCCTGTATAATATGCCTTTCGTTATGTGTTATCACAAATCTAAGTGCATCGCCGGTATTAAGTTTTATTAACCTGAAGATAGAAGTAGGTATGTTACTGTTTTGTAGGTTTTTGTTTCTGGCTAGCCTTATATAGGTAAGTAGGTTTTCTTGTTGTTTTATAAAGTCAGCTACTACTGGATAAGGGTTTTCAATTTTTGATGGCGTGTGGCTAGTGGGGGCTTTCATTTTTTTTATGTCGGCCTTGGGTTCCATCATTCTGGTAAAGTAGTTACCCAGCAGGCCAGGCTTAAATTTGAGAGAAGTTTGTTTGTCGGGTGCAACCTGTAGGCTCTTTTTAATAAGTGGCAGGTAATACATTCCGTACGAATTTAAATGCCAAAGACATTGGGCAATACTCCACCCTCCGTTCACAGAATGAGCTAATAATTGCTGCTCGCTCAGGTTTTGGAATGTGCCAATAGCATCAATAAGGTGCTGTTCAGTAATCTTTTCAAGTTCATCCAGTAGTTGTTGTTGGTTCATAATTTGTTTGCCCGTTTTGATGGACAAAAATGGCTGGCTTTCGAAAAGTAATTGTTGGTAAATACCAGTATTTTAAATTTTAATGCGGTTAATAAGTTTACTGAAATTAGTAGAATCTATCCCCAAATAGTCGGCCAGGTATTTGTGTGGCACCAATTGCAACATATGTGGGCTACGTTGCATAAATTTTCTGAATTTTTCTTCCGATGAAAAGCACTGTAGCTCTACTAGTCGCTCCAATACGCCTGTAAGTGCTATGGTGACATTCTTTTTCACCATGGCTTCTATGGCCGGATTAGTTTTGGTTATATGGGTTAAACTGGTATAAGTAGTTCTTATCATTTCCGAGGCTGTAAGCGTTTCGAAGTAGTACGCCGATGGTTTTTGAAGTATAAAAGAATCTACTACTCCGCTATAAGATGGGGCGTATGTAAAAATAATGGTAGCCTCCCGCTCGGCTTCGTCAAAATAGTAAATACGTTGCACCCCTTCATTTACAAAATACAGGTAACGTTCTGTTTCTCCGGCGCGGGTTAATACTTCTTTTCGTTTAAAATGTACCGGCTCCCATATGTTCATAAAGGTTTTACGGTCGCTGTCCTGCAGGTTTGTATCTGCTGACAGTACAGCATGTATTTTAGCCAGATGTGGAGATAGGTCAGTGCTCATACTATTACTGTATGTTTAATGTTTTGTATTTCGTAACTGCTCAATAAAACGTGCTGTATTAGGATCAGCGGGGTTTAGTTTTTGTGCCTGTTCAAAATAAAAAAGGGCACTATCAATTACCTGCATTTTATAGTATGTTTTAGCAATATTAACCGTAGGGTTAAAGCTATTGGTTGGATTAGCGGCAATAGAGCGCCTGCTTACTTCAATTGATTTTTCATACAACCCCTGCTTGTAATAAGCAAAGCTAAGGTTAGCATAAGCTACTTCTTCTCTCTGGTGGTTGCTAAGGTATTTCTCATAACATTCGGCAGCTCGCCCATATTGCTCAAGGTTTTGATAAATAATACCCATGCTAAAGTATGGCGATGTAAAATTACTATCAATAGTTGTTGTATGCTGGTATGCTTTCAGCGCTTCATCATTTCTGCCCATAGCTTCCAGTAACCGGGCATAGTCAAAAGATGCATTTAAAAACCTGGGGTATATTTCCAGTGCCCGTTTAAAATGTATGGCCGCTTCTTTTCGTAGTTCGTTTTGCTTATTTCTGTCAGCTTCTTTATTAGATGAAATAAATAAATGCAAAGCCAACAGGTTATGTGCTTGTGCTGATTGCTCAACTGCCGGTATATCTTTTCTGAAAAGAGTAATTCTGTCTTTCCAATCCATGTTTCGTGCTATAGTTAAACCACTATAAAGTACAAGTATGGTAAGCAGCGTGTAGGTAAACGGTTTGTTTAGTTGTTTTATGTCAGCCGGCATTGCCTTTAGCTGATTGAAAAGCTGTAGGAGTAAGCATGTTAAAGCAATACAAAAGCCAATAGATGGTATAAACAGAAAACGATCGCCCATCAGGCCCGGTATTGGTGTTACAAAGTTGGCAAATACCACAATTGATACCAGGTATATAAGCAACCCGGTGGCGGGTACGGGGTAATGGCGTAGCATGACCAGGGCAATTACCAGTAATAAGAAATGTAATGCCAACGAGAATATTGCCAGCGGCTGAGATATATTAGTGGGTGTTACCACTGCATAGCCATAGTAAAAGCTTAAAGGGTAAGGCAGGCAAATCAGTTTAGCGTATTTGGCAAGTATAATAAGCGATGTGCCCATTCTTATACTTAAAGGATCTTTAGCAGTAACAGGGGCTTCCATGTAAACAAGTGGACGTACTGCCTGTACTGGTGTCGGGTCGGCTGCGGTAAATGTGCTGGCTTTGTAATAGCTGTTCTTTATATCAAAAGCCAGGTTGTTTTTAGGTGGTGGTTGTATAAGGAAGTACGCTAACATTACTACTGGTATTAACAGACTGGCTGTTTGGGCTGTAGCTAAATGTTTCCCCCTCCAAATAGCAAAAGTTCCGAGAAGTATGAAAGGTAAGGCTAGTAGCTTTAATGTAATAGCCTTGCCAAGAGATATAGTGTTGTAAACAGAAAACCCATACGCGGCCAGACACAATACAAAAAACACAATTACTGCTGGGCGAAATCGCTTGTTTGTAAACAATAAAAATCCAATGGCAATCACAAAAAATGCGGAGTGTTTAAAATAAAGACATATTACCGCATAAATGAAATAAGCCAGTAATGCTTGTAATTTGAATGCGCCGTTACCGGATAACGCTGTGGATGCAAGCAAGACTATCAACAAAGCTTCTGTGGCTAATATTTTACCAGTGAATACCGGCATCGAAATCATAGTAAGTACCGACAAGGGTAGTATTAACAATAGCCTTAACTCATTACGGGTAAATGTAAAAAGTAGCGATAGGACGCTTAATGGCAATAAAGTCACCCATACGTTTCCATACCGATAACCAATAACAGATAATGCAGTACTGATAACTATAATAATAAGTGGCAGTATAAACTGGCTTATGTTTTTAAAGTAGCTCATGTCAATCGTACTCCAATCTACGGCCTGTGCAGGTTGTTTTGTTGATGAAACAGCAGCGGTTAAATACGTTTTTATCCACTGTGTTATTCCTGGCAGGTGTTTAATCGTATAAAAAAAGTAAGGAGTACTTGTAAATAATACAAAAAGTATAACCTGCTGTAATACCAGTTGTAGTCTGGATAACAGTGTTGCAGGAATTGCTAATGCTAACACTACAGGTAGCAGATTGATAGGCTTTATATCGGTAAATACTACCAGTAATACCGGGCTTATAATAGCGAAAGTTAAAGCAGATGTTTTTGATAGTATAGCTGCAATGAAAAGCAATAATATAGGTATAAGTAGTGGTTTTTGGTTTGTTGTTACGTAGCGTATAGCGTAGTACAGGCTTAGTAAACCAAACCCAACAGCCATTATTTCATCGCGGTTTTTTATGCTGGCAACTACTTCGGTATGTACCGGGTGGGCGGCAAATAGGAGTGTGGTAAAAAACGGCAAAAGGATGGAGTAGTTTTTAAGTAGATTTTGCAATACTTTTAACAACAGTACACACATCAGTGAGTATAATATCACATTAATCAGGTGACTTAGCCAGGCTTGTTCTCCAAACAGCGCATTTTCTATAGCAAAGCTAACCAGTACAAGTGGGCGGTACTCATACTTGTAGCCCGATTCATCCTGATAATAGGGAGAGGCAAATATTTCTGGTATAGCGGCAATACCTTTGCTGGTAAGTCGGTGGTTTTGAGTTACAAGCTCATCATCCAGATTATAATCATTAAATACAGTATTGAAATACAGCACGAAGCTGAATGCAAACACAATAACGGCGTACTGTCTGTTACTATCAGTTGCAAAAAAACTGTTGCCTTTGTTGTGCGATACCTGTTTTGTGTTTTGTGGTTTCTGCTTTGCCATATTATAATCCAAGCGCAGTTGCCTTGGCCCATATATAGTATTTAAGTTTTTCCAGGAGAGACGGCTTGCTAAGCAGGTCTGTAGTTTTTAGGTCAGTGTTGTGCTTTTTCAGGCAGGCTACATATTCTTCGTATAGCGGTAAAAGCAGTTTGTCGCGTTGTTCTGCTATCTCCTGTATAGTAAATGCGTTAAAATGAATAAATACAACCGGATAGACTTTGTTTATCATGACATTGCCATCTACAATACTCCGCTTACAGTAATCAGTATTCCATCCCGCCACATTACAACCCCGATGGCGAAGCACCAGGGCCTTGCTGTCTATTACCGGTATCAGGTCCAGATATTTTTGGTCGTCAAACAGTCCGCGCAGCATATTCTTTTCACAACGGTACAGGCAACATTCTGCCCACCATTCCAGGCTTTCTTTCCCTTCTGCCGATGCTCCTACAAAACCAGCGTTATATAAGCCTACTTTAAAGTTAGCTTCCAGCCAGTTTTGTTCGCTTGCAGGAGAGTGCCTATAATAATGTGGGGTTAGTAGTATGGAGTGCTGGCTTAGTAAATCAAATAAAAAGATATAATCGTTGTAGAAGTACTGGTCGTTATCTACGTACACCAATTTGTCGGTTACTGTTCGTAGCAGATGTAGCATAAATACAGGTTTCATACTCCACCTTAATTTATCTGCATGGGCGCTGTACTTTTTTTCAATCTGCCTGCTTACATTATCGCCAGCCAGTGCTTTTAGGCTATAAAAAATACAATTTTCGTGGGCCAGATTTTCAATGCTATCAGTCGCAAGCACATGTAAAACAAAGTTGTGCCCTATATTACGCAACGATTCAGCCAACGCATATGTTTTATAGAGATGACTGGTAGTAGATATGGTACAGAAATGGTTCACAGTAGCAAAATAAAAACTTATTTCAGTTCTGCTGTGTTTTTTAAAAATGCCTTCAGTTTGTCAGCATAATAGCGGTGCCCTTTATTGTTGAGGTGGGCGTCGGGGTAGTCCATAAAGTTATCCTTGCTGTTTTCAAACAGCACCCAGTCATTTATCAGGCTGGTATCCTGTAATATGTCTTCATATTTTTTTACATAATCTACCAATGGCCATCCGGCTTCTTTAATTTCGGGTATTAGTACATATTTAACCGGTACTTGGTTGTTAGAACATACCTGTTTTATTTTATTCAGATATTTTTTTGTTATGGCCGTATTTTTTACGCTTTTCTCGTACCTTATTTTTTCTTCAAAGCGGTATTTTAACGAGTACAATCTTGATAGTAAGGCACTTTTAGCAATAATCTTCTCAAAAAAAAATGTCGGATTTTTTAAATAATATTTATCGTTAGCCACATACCTGTATGCTTCGTTCACGTTACTAAAATGTCTCCCATCTATATCTGCAAGTATGGCCCCTGCATTGGTTGGGTAGCAGTAAGGTTCGCCAGGTATGCTCGACCTGTCATACATCATCAGGTCATTACCCATAAAAAACATTACAAGTACATAGTCGGGCTTTAGCGCTGGTATGTACTTTTGTGCTATGGCAGCATACTGTACGGGGTCTGCGGCAGGTATCCCAGTGTTTATTATTTCAAAATCAGTTTCATTTCTAAGTAAATCGGCATAGCAGTTGTTTTCTACAGGCTGTGCGCTCATTCCCCATGTAAAGCTATCTCCAATCAGTAATATTTTTTTCTTGTTGCTATCCAGCGTGCCGAAACCCGGCGAGCGGAAACCATCTCCATTTATCTGTATACCAAATTGGCTCTGTGCCACGCTATCGGCAACAAATAGCCCCTCGCTGTTTGTGTAAAACTGGGTTTGTATTTCAAGTGTATCAACCGGTTTGAAGTTAAGCCAGTTCGGTTTCATGTCGCCCGGCTTATAGCCTTTTGCCCGTAGCACCATTTCGATAAGTACAAACGAAATCAAAATAAACCCAATCTGAAATAACAGTCGTTTGTATCTATCGGTCATGCATTAGTGGGTAGTTTATTGCCAATATCTTCAACATAGTCCCATATATCCCATCCCTTCATGCCAAAGTTGTGATAAATGTGTATTAGTGCTGGTCGAAGAGTTGTTTTAAATGCATCATCGGTAAAATTACCCTGCTCATCCATCATTACCCGCTGACTGGTATAGTCGGCTATGAAATTAAATTTTTGAGGTAGTAGTGGGGCATTCTGCAAGCCGAACTCCCACACAGTGGCAATTAACGTCCCCTGGTCACGTGTCATCCATTCGGCCCAGGTAAAAATCTGCATGGTTTTGTTAAACCAGGCCTCCATAAAATCACGGCTATTATCATCAAACACAAATACACCACCATTCCAGTGCTGAAAATTTTTGTCTTTTACTTCTATACCAAAACGCTTTTGAATGTATTCTGCCAGGTGAGGGCATTTCAGGTTAAACACGTCTTTACCATCCGGCCCATACCACCGCCGTGTAATGGGGTTCCAGCGCCACTGCGAGTTTTTCTCAATGTCTTTAAACATGTTTTCTGCTGGCGTTATTATCACACGTCCTTCAGCATCCACCCACAATTTTTTTCTACGGTCATAAAACGTATCGTCATCCAGTTTAAAGCGGTTGATGGCGGTTAGAAAGCGAACTACCAGCCACAGGTATTGTAGCTTGTTCTGTTTCATTATCTCAAACTTCTTTATCAATGCCCGCTTCTTCTTATCCATTACCGGGTTCGACAATTTACGGGCCGGGTCGTACTTTTCCATTAGTGCTTCCAACTCGGCCATATCCTTCCTGTTTTTTATTGCACAGTCGCATCTTACGGCATTAGGGCTAAAAGCCGGCAGTCTACAGTGGTCGGCTGCAAAGGTTACGGGGCCTTTTTTGTGGTTAAAAACATCATCGCAATCACTGTTTAAGGCTATTACGTCTGTATCCAGATAGCAGTACGTATGTCCGGAGGGTACAAATTTGTGCAGACCGGTTTTAAGGTAAATACTGGCCTGGTGATGATTAAAATGTTCCGGTGTTTTTATATCAATTATAGTATCGTGTGCTACGGGTATTTCATTGCGGGTGCTATCTGTTACTACCAGTATTTCATTTTTAGAAAAATGCTTCAGGTACCGTAGCGAAAAATGCAGGGTATCAATGTGCTCGCGTGCACCACATACTACAAATACAAATCTGTTTTTACTCATTTCTAATATTCACTCCTCCCTGGTCAGTTGGTTGTAGCTATTGTTGTTTGTTTTATTGCCCAAATGTAGTGCTACGTTTTTTGTAAACAACCCCTTTTAGCTGGTTACATGCCCGGCAAATAAATATTTAGTGTTTATAGTTGGCTTTAATGGTTTCCGCTAATTGTTCTACCGTCATATTGTTTACCATTAATGCCAGGTTGTCTAGTAAAAAAGGGTCATCCATCCGGGCATCATTGGTTAACTCGCTAAAACGCGCAGGGTCAATAAGCATGTTCAATGCTTTAAGTTTTTCTTTTGCTGTTTTAATTCTTTCAGGCTTACTGTACTCTTCTACCGATTTGTCGTTTGTTATATGGGTTATCAGCAAGGCTTCAAGTTCAATTATCGATTGGGGCCTGGCTGTTTTTATTTTTTTGCGGTCAGGCGCATTTTTGTACCAGGCGCTTATCTGGTTTTTAATGCCTTCGTAATGGGCTCTATTTTTTTGTTCTATGGCTGTGTTTTCCGGAAAACTGAAATTTCCAAGGTAGTCGCACACTTCTTTCAGCTTTTTAGCTTCCATTTCTAATATAGAGCTACCCTGTGGGTACAGTACTGTATGGAAATATACCGGCACCTGATGCTGATTACAGAAATTTATAAAATCGGGTATTTCTTTCCAGTTTTGTTGCATGGCGCACACCGAAATACCAAAGAAGGTATTCCGGTTTTTACAATATTCTTTAAACCAGATTAGGTTCTCCATTGTCCGGTCGAAATCAGCATTTACACGTATGTTCTCGTAAGTGCTTTTTTGTAATGAATCGAAAGAAACATTTATGTGGAAGTCAATATGCTCAAGTATCCTTTTAACCCGGTTGTTTAGTACAGTGGCGTTTGTTTGCACCGATATACGCACGTTGGGGTTTATCTGCATAATCTTCTCCCATATCTGGTAATATAGCTCAATCAAAAACGGTTCGCCACCATAAAATTTCACTTCATCCAAATAGGGGATAAATTCTCCCAGTTGCTCAACAAATCCATTGTCGTATGCCACTTCCAGCGGGGGGAGTTTCTCTCTTTTAGCACGTATCAGCGATGAGAAATCTCCACTACACATAACACATTCTAAGTTACACACATTACTTAATTCAAACTCCATTACGCTGGGGTACCGGTTTTTGTTTAGTGTGCGTTCATCGTATTGTATTGTTTTTACGGCATCAAAGTTGCCGGCAACCAGCTGTTGTTTGCATCCATTACACCCCAGCGACAGGTCGTTATGTTTTATATATTCCCGTAGTTTGTTTGCCTCATCTCCAAACCAGATATCCTTTATACTGCTTTGAGGGTAATGGCCTAATACATGTGTACGGTTATAGCAACAGGCTATTGCCCGCCCGTGATGGCCAAAATACATGCTTTTAAATGGAGCATAGCATACATATTTTTGCGGGCCGGCAGGCCTGTGTTGGTTATACTCTTCCAGCAGTGTTGATGTAATTGGAGAGTAGTTTGGTTTATTCCACCCTAATAGTTTCTTTAAAAACATAGCTGTGCTAAGTTATAAATATCGGGCTTAACCCATGTAGGCCTTATACCATTCAGCCATTTCGGCTATGCCTTTGCTTATGGTAGTATCGGGTTTATAGCCTATATAGGTATACAGGCTGCTGCAATCTGCATTGGTTGCCAGCATATCGCCGGGCTGTACCGGCTTATTGTTTACCACTGCTTTTTTTTCAAGCGCCTGCTCTATTTCTTTCAAAAAATCTATTGTGTACACCGGGCTATGGTTCCCTACATTAAAAATCAGGTTTTTAACTGTGCCCGGCTCCTGTATTTTATCTATCAATAGTCCGATTGATTTAACCACATCGCCAACGTAAGTAAAGTCACGTATCATCTTGCCTTCGTTAAACAAATCAATAGGTTTACCTTCTAGTATAGCCTTCATGAAAATACAGGCAGCCATATCTGGCCGTGTCCAGGGGCCATACACTGTAAAAAAGCGGAGGCCTATCAGGTTAATATTATACAGGTGAGAGTAGGTGTGGGCTAATAGTTCGTCGGCTTTTTTACTGGCAGCATACACCGATATCGGGGTATCGGTACGTTGTTGTTCTGTATACGGTGTTTCGCTATTAAGCCCATACACCGATGAACTGGAGGCGTAAATAACATGTTTTACACTATGTCTGTTGGCGCACTCAAGCAGGTTTACAAAACCTTTTACGTTCGAATCGATATATGCCTGCGGAGTGAGCAACGATTGCCTTACCCCAGTCAGGGCGGCTAAATGGATTATTACATCAATTTTTTCGCCGGTAAAACACTGTTCCAGCTCCTCTGGCTTACAAATATCAGCATAATAAAAATCAGCAACAGGGGTTTGAATATGGCCTTGTGATTTTAGCAAATCTGTATCAGCTATGCCAAGTTGAGCGGCGCGTGCTTTCTTAATTTCATAGTTGCTTAACTCCGAAAAGTTGTCCAAAGCGGTAATACGAAACTTATCTTTAAGCTCCTGTACCAGCGAGTATCCAATAAAACCTCCGAAACCGGTAATTAGTATTTTCTGCATCCGGCCCTAAAATAACCTAATTGACGAAACATACACGTTACACCCAACGCTTATACCAGGTTTCCATTACGGCCACTTTCCATAAGCGCCAATGGTCTTTGTTATCCAGTAGGGTTTTTACATAACTACCGTTTAATAAACCGTCTTTTACCAGGCGGCTTTCAGCAAGCCGACTGCGGTACCAGTCCATATTCATGTAATACTTATCGGGCCCTACAAAACCTTGTTTTTTACGGTTAAGAATCTCCTGGGGCAGGTGCCCTTTTATGTTTTGGTACAGCAGGTGTTTGGTTTCGTTGCTACGGTAATAAACGTTGCTGTTAAGCCCCAGTACAAATTCGCATATTTCATGGTCCAGAAAAGGTACCCGTACCTCCAGCGAGTTGGCCATACTGGCCCTATCTACTTTGCATAGTACCTGTTCTCCCATAAAACAGCGCATGTCCATGTGCTGAATACGTTTTAGTTCTGGCAGGTCGGTGCGGTAATTTTCCAGGTAAAACCAATCGGGGTTTGGGGCAATATACCTGTGTTGCTCCGGTGTAAGTAGTTTTTGTAGTTCGCCGGTATCAAACCGACCCATGGCCATAGCCTGAGCGTAGTATTGAACAATGTAGGGGTTAGCCGATGGCGTAAACAACCCCTTTATAGTTTCCATTAATGAACGCGACCGGGGCCTGTATTCCTTCTGCCATTGGTAGCCTACCAGTGTTTCATCGGCACCTTCGCCGCTCATCACAGCCTTTACATGTTTGGCTGCCTCACGGCTAACCAGGTAGGTAGGTATAATTGATATGTCGCCATTGGGCTCATCATATACCCAGCACAGATGATCCAGCAAGTCCAGCGATTGCGATTCCAGTATCAGCGCATGGTGATGAGTGTTGTACTGTTTGGCTACCATACCCGCAAACAGGTGTTCGCTAACATCCCATTCCTCAAAGCCTATAGCAAAGGTAGATGGGGTATAACCAAACCTGCTCATATAGTACACCAGTGCCGAACTATCGTATCCCCCGCTAAGGAAAGAGCCCACGGGCACATCGCTACGGGCATGGGTCTTTACCGAATTAAGCAGTAAAGCATCATATTTTTCAATAGCGTCTTTATCGCTCAGTGTATTTTCGGCATATGTAAGTTTCCAGTATTGCTTTACTTCTTTTACACCCTTTTCGTTCACTACAAGATAGTGAGCAGGGGGTAATTTATTTACCTCTTGCCATATTGTTTTAGTACCCGGTATGTAGCGGTACACAAAAAAATCGGCAAACGAGGTCATATCAAGTGTAGTGTTTACTGCCTGGTTTGCTTTTATTGCTTTAATCTCCGATGCAAATACAAAATGGCCATCACGGTTATAATAGTAAAGGGGCTTAATACCAAAGCGGTCTCTTGCTAAAAAAAGCTCACGGCTTGTTTCATCCCATATTCCAAAGGCGAACATTCCCTTTAGTCTGGTCAATACACCTGCCCCCCATTGTTCGTAGCCATGTAGTATTACTTCTGTATCGGTATGCGATTGAAAGCGGTGGCCAAATTTTTCCAGCTCACTTCGCAGTTCTATGTAGTTATATATTTCGCCATTATAGGTTATCCATAGCGTACTATCTTCATTGGTCATAGGCTGTTTGCCAGCCTCCGAAAGGTCAAGAAACGACAGTCGCCGGTGCCCTAGTGCTGCCGTGTAAGACGGGTTGATGTAGCTGCCTTCCCCATCTGGCCCGCGGTGGTGGATGGCATCGGTCATTGCCTTTACATGATTTTTGGTTATCCCTCCTTTATAGCTGATATGGCCTGCTATACCGCACATTTAGTAGTCGTCTTCTGTTTTAAAATTTTGTCGTATTGTCTTTGCTCCCTGCCATAATTTTATCAGAAACGTTGGGAAAAAGACCAGATGTAGCAATAGTACAATTAAAAACCGATTATCGCCAACGCTTAGTAATATTAGAAAAAACACCGGTACCCATCCCTCGTAATAATCGTTTAAAAAATAGAGAAACTTAAACTGTAATTGCCTTTTGGGAAGATAGGCAAGTTTCCAGCCACTAAACTTAAGGTAGGTAAAAATACCAAACAGTAAGATTGAAAGGAAAAACGGTGGCAGGGCATAGCTGATGGTAATTGCCAGCAGGGCAGTAAATAATACCTCGTACTTTAGAATATTATTGATGAAATAAAGTGTAGCAACCCCACCGTTTTGGGTTACAAACGTATTTATGCCGGCAGCTTTGTCGTTTTTCCGGTCATCTAATTGGTGTAGTAAAATATTGCGCACTCCTTTTAAAGTAGTGCTCACCACTAGTATTGTAAGTAAAACAGTCGTGTAACCTGGCGCCTGTCCGGTCCAGTCGGTAAAGGTGCCAAGCGTAAACAGGGCAGGGTTTATATGCCCGTAAAAAGCATCGGTTATAATACCAGCCAGGCTTTTTTCTTTCAATCTGAAAGGCTTGGTGCTATATACAACCAGTGCTATAACCTGCAGGCCATACAACACGTTGGTAAATACACCTGCCTTTACCTGGTACCAGAAAAATATACCTGTAGCTAAGGGTATCAGCACAGCCAATATCCTGATTGGTTTATTCAGGCCCGATAGGTGGTTTTTTTTACCGGCAGCATTATCAATATCAATATCGCACAAATCGTTAAACGCATACCCAAAAGCGGCTATAGCCAGCACTCCTCCAACAAAATAAAATACCTTTTGTGGAGAAGAGAACATAAACGGATGAGCAGCCCGCAGTTCGCAGAAATATACCCAGCCAAGTATTTGGGGTATAATGATTGTCCACCAGTTTTGGGTCCTGAAAATTTTAAACATTCAACAGCACGTTTTAAACGGCATAATTGCAAAGCATTTCTTGCAGCTCAAAAATAACAGGCAGGCTCAATAATAATAGCCATTGGGTATGTAAAAGCAAAATAGCCGGCTTCGTATCGAAGCCGGCTATTAATTTACCTGTTTTATTTTCTAGTAGTCGTCTAGTGTTATTACTCTGCTTACACCGCCTTGTGTAACTACTGCTCTCCTGTCGCAAATTCCATCGCCGTATTCAATCTGCATATCCGGGTTGTTGGCAATCTGTGCAACTGTTACACCCGATATGAAGTGACGTACACAACCAGTAGCGCGGCTGATAACCAGTGGGGTGGTAATTTGCTCGGTGTAGCTGTCGCCGTTAGATGTTACTCCTGTACTGGTACCGGTAATGTTGTATGTATCATCCTCACGGTCGTTATTACCCAGGGTTTTCCATTCCAGTAGCCATATCACATCCTGTTTTATCAGTCGGCCATCGCTGCCATATATCATAGAGCCATTGGTCATTTGTACATCGAAGAAAGTATTTCCCGATACATCTGTGCTTTTATTTTGTAGTGTCATGCGGCCTAACACGTGGCTACCATTAATGTAGAAGCTATCGAAGTCGAGTGTTGCACGGCTACCAGATACAGAACCAAAGTTCTTGTCGGTCCAGGTGCCTTTTATTACTCCCGAAACCGGGGTGCCGTTATCCAAGGTACAGCCCGGTTGTATATCTACCTGGAACTCATACGGAAATACAGTGGTGTCTTTTGTAATTACTGAGCAACTTGATAGTATATCATCAACATCGTCGGTTTTATAGATATCCATATTGCCTTTTGTAGCGCCAAAAGCAATCAGTATAGATTTGAATGTAAAGTAATTCATAGCTGCTTTTTCCGAAGCTATGGTTTCTACGCTGGCTGCGGTAGGGGTAGTGGTTACTGGCTTAACATCCTCTTTTTTGCAAGAGCTCAAGCCTGCTATTGTAACTGCTACCATTACAATAAGTGACTTAAAAGAATTTGGTTTCATTTTGTTGTTTGTTTGTTTAGCTGATTTAACGGCACCCTACCCAAATAGTTCTGCTATATCAGTCAAATGATACATAACGGGCTTTGTGTAATACTGTAGCTGGTATTACAATACAAACGGCAAATGGTATAGGCTTAAGCCAGGTTGGAAATCAGATTAATAGGTGGGTTTGAAGCACTTTATTTCCAACCATTCGGCAAAATGAAATTCTTCTATATCGCCAAACAGATTTATACCAAATTGGGCTTCAAAGTCATTTTTAATAGCGGCATCGTTTTTAAAATCAATCTGCTTAATAAACCCTATTTCGAAGTTGCTGGCGCGTAAAGCAGTAATGGTATCATTCAGGTCCAGTGTGTTGTATTGGTAGCTTTGGTTAAGGTTGGCCACTACTTTATCTATCTTTTCTCTTATAGCAGCGTCATTCGGCTTTTTAGGGTAAAAGTCTTTAATGTAAATCTCACCGCCTGGTTTCAATACATGGTAAGCGCCGCTTATTACTTTGGCCGGATCGCCTGAGTGGCCCAACGATTCAAGAAACAATACCTTATCAAATGTATTGGCCGGGTATAAAAGATCCAGTTCGTGATAGTCGCCCTGTTTTACATGAATAGCATTCGTAAGCTGTTTTTCCGAAATTCTGCTTTTTGCATCTTCTACCTGGCTTGATGATATGGTAACAGCCTCAATACTGATATTAAGTTTTGAGGCAAAATATACCGATGGTTCGCAATTGCCACAGCCGGCATCAAGTATTTTCTGCCCATTACTCAGTCCTGCACTTTTTATAGTATAATCTAGTAGGTCCGAATCGTTAGGAGGGCGGTGAGCCTGAATTATTTTGCCGTATACCTGTTTGTATTTGCGGTGCCACTCATTATAGTAGGCTGCCACTTTATCCGATTGTGTTTTATAACTGTTTGCCATGTAATTACTAACCTTCAATTTGTAACAAATAATCTATTTTCGATGTCGATTCTTTACAGAGTTAAAACGCTAAATTAAGCAAACCGTTCAAAGCTCAGTAGTTGCCGTGGGTTTGTTTACTGCATTAACAAAGGCAATAGTTAAAATAATACAGGTTGAAGTACTTTTTTATCCATACTCCCAAAACCTCTGGCACTACCTTTATGGAGGTTCTGCGCTCGGATAGTAATAACCGGGTTGGTTTTTTTTATCAAAACCCCGAACCGCTTACCGAAGATTTTGAAACCAAGATAAATGGGGTAGCAGAGTATAACATGCGCACAAGGCCCGAATGGCAGGAGTATAACATAATTGGGGGGCACTTTACTTTCGGTATTCATACTAGATTGAATGTACAGCAGTTTAAGTATTTGGGAGTAGTACGGGACCCTGTAGAGCATCACATTTCCAGTTTCAAACATTTTTTACGTGCCAGTCAGGAATATCAAAACCACTTTTTGCCCGGCCCCAAAACAGTTGAAAATATGTTGACGGTTAAGTTTATGCCCAACCTTCAAACATTTTTCCTGTCGGGCCTAAGTATGGAGCAGATACAAAAGGATAAGGAGCGGGCTTACAATACGGTTTTAGAAAACACCGAAAAACATTTTGCCGGGGTTTACCCTACCGAGCAGTTTGATGAGGGCTTGTTTTATTTCAAGCACAAAATTGGCATAAAGCCAATGTACTACCATAAAAAGAATGTGGCAGCTAATGCGCTACGGGAGAAGGTGACCGATGAGTTAGCAGAAAAGATAAGGCAGGTAAATGATGTTGACGTAAGGCTGTTCGACTATTTTAAAAAGAAATTTGATAATGAATTTAGCCAGATACCATTCGTAAGCCTGCAGCTGGCTTATTTTAAACTAATAAATAACTGGGTTGGCCCCAATAAATAAATGATGTAACCTCAGGCAATCAGTTTCAGTATGGTGTCAATATCGCTGTATTCCAGGTAGGTAATAAGCATAATAAATACATGAGGGTCAGATATGGCTGCAAATAGTTTTTTCTGCTGAGCTTCCCGGGGCAGGGTGTCTATCAAAACCTTTAGTTGTGTAGTTGTACGGATTGTTTTTTCTTTTTTTTGCTGCGCTGTTAGTCCATCCTGCATATCAATAATAAGTGCTGCCCTTTCATACACATTGTCAGTAGTAGTAGGCCCAGCAAAAAAATCTACAGCCTGTATGTGGTTTTGCTCCATTTTCTTGTCAAATACCGCAAACCTTATCAGCGATATACTATCAGGTATTTCGGTAGGGTTAAGTGTTGCTTTATTGGTGTATTGCACACTGGCACTAATGTGCCCGGTTGCCGGACCTTGTATTAACAGCGTACTTGTGTCGTAAAATGCAACCGATTGTCTGTTTAGAAGATAATAGACTGTAACATGCGAATGCTGTTTGAACATAAGTTGCTGGTGCGGGCCTGTGAAACCCTGCAGGTAGTCGTTTAATGCATTTGTATTTATATCAAATTCTTTATGGCCTATGCTTACCTTGCCCTTTCCTTCAATTGCAAATACTACCAATGGAATACGCAGTTGGCTAATACTTCCTGGTTTTATTTCAACCGATAACAGGGCGTGGTCAGGTGGAAGGCTCTTAACAGCACTATTGTCTGTTCCCTTATACGCTGTAGGCAGTTTCATCACAGCGCCCCGGGGTATCCTGAATAAAGTATCCGTTTGTATTTTTTCGTCAAACCATGTACTTACTTTATTATCCAAATAGCTGCCATAGATTCCTGCTGTTTTTTTGGAGTGGGCAAGTGCATAAGACAACGCCGCCCGTTTTGTGGGGTGCTGCGTATTATCCAGCCGTGTAATCAACTCAGGGTGTTTTGCTAGTTCTTCTACTCCCGCAATTTCGTTGGCATTATTTAAATAGTACGCCTCGTACAACGGGTCGTACATATGCCATTTACCGTTAACTAAAACTTCGGGTACTACATGTCCTTCCAGTGTCCAAACCCGCGATTGGAAACCAAGTGCTTTCCATAACAGGCTCAGCGTAGCGCTTAAGTCGTCGCAAATACCTGTGCCTATTGAGTTAATCATCAGTACGGGTGTATGCTGCCAGTTGTCCGGTGTTAATGGTTTACTGAATTTTACATGCGTTGTTACATAGCGCCAGGCTTTCTGTTCCAGTGGTTCATTTTCATATTCATCAGGCATTCTTCTTATCTCTTCAGCCATATCTTTTTCAGATAAGAAGAACCTGTTGTTCAGTTTAATGCTAAATAGCGCGCTTTCGGTTCCGGTATTTTCTATTATTAGTTGAGCCGTGGCCGGGTCTTTTACCTGTAGTGTAAAGCTGTGTGTAGCAGATAGCTTGCTACGGTGTGCTTTATCAGGGTAACATGAAACGCCCGACACCATAAGCAATACAAGCAGATAAACTGTAAGTAGGTTTAATAAAGTGGCCTGCGGCCTGTTTAATACCCGATAGCTACACATGATTAGTTGGCGTTTTTATAACTGATTTGTGTATTTATCAGCGGCTTTATTGCTCCCGGATAATGTATCTTGCTATTGCTTTCCTGCTCGTCGGCCATTTTAATGCTGATAAACTTATCGCCTTTAAACAGCACAGCATCTACGTGGGCATCGTTGGTTTGCGCACTGGCTAACGAAACATCCTTTATCACTATAAGGTCAACCGAGTACAGACCATTGTTAAACAGGTTAGCTGGTATTTCAAACTCCACCCTGTACCGTCCTGTCTGGCTTATTGTCTGAATGCCGTTATTGAACGTAGTGCCGGTAAACAAGGCTATGTTGGTTTGTTCAAAGAACCTTATGGCTATGTCTATGGGGCGGGGTTGTGTTAACTCAAGTTCAACAAAAACCGTAAACGGGTAATTGTTTTTTATGCCGTGTTCGGTTTGTTTAAAATTAGTAATACCGGCATCAAGCAATACTATTTCGGGTGCTTTGGTAAGTTGACCGGCAATATTCTTTACAACAAAAGAATTGCCTTGTTGTATATGCTGAAACTGCACCAACGAACGGGTCATGTATTTTTCAATTACATCCTGTTGGCCATCGGCTATTATTTTACCACCGTCAAGCAATATTATCCGGTTGCTAAGCATAGCAACCTCATTCATGTTATGCGATGCTACTATTAGTGTTTTGCCTAGGCTTATGAGCTCCTCAATTTTGGCTTTGCATTTTAGCTGAAAATCTGCATCGCCAACGCTTATTATTTCATCCAGCAGGTATATGTCCGCATCCAGAAAGGCGATGATGGCAAATGCCAGCCTCAGATACATACCCGAACTATAATTTTTTACCGGCTGGTCTATAAACTCCCCAATGCCACTAAAGGCTACTATTTCATCAAATTTACGTTCAACATGCTTGGCGGTAAAACCGTATAGCGATGCCGAAAAAAATACATTCTCTCTACCAGTCAACTCCGGATGAAAGCCTGTTCCAATATCCAGTATAGATACGGCTTTGCCATAGTAAACTATTTCCCCATCATCCGGGTAAAGTATGCCGCTTAATATACGCAGCAGGGTAGATTTTCCAGCTCCGTTTTTACCTATTATGCCTACTGCCTCGCCCTTGCTTACAGTAAAAGATATATTATCAAGCGCGCAAAAACTATCAGCCTGCTTGGGCGGCTTCGACATAAAACCCGATAGTAATTCCTTTATACTGCCTGCATGTCTTTTTTGCAGGTCAAAACGTTTGGAAACATTCTTTATTTCAAGCATTACCTCTTTCATACCCGGTTATAAATAGTCGGCAATAAACTTTTCGTTTTTAATAAAGAATACCAGGCCGCTCACAAACATCGCTATAGCTATACTAAGCGACACTATTACCTGCAGCACATTAACATCGGTACCTAAAAAAATCCAGCGGTAAAGGGCTATTACATTGGCTATAGGGTGCAGGTAGTATATCCAGTTATAGCTGTCGGGCACAATGGTAGTTGGATAGAAAACCGGTGTAAGCCATATGCCAAAACCAATCAAAAAAGGTATAAGGTGGTGTAAATCGCGGAAACGGATAGTTAAAGCACTTAACCAGATGCCGATAGAAAGCCCCGCTATTATATTGGCAGCAACCACCAGCGGCAACAGTACCACCCGCATGGTTAGCGGGCAACCGCTTATAAATAGCACACCCATCAGTATCAGCAGCGATATCAAAAACTCTACCAGTGCTACCAGGGTTTTAGATAACGGCAGCACCAGCCTGGGGAACTGAATTTTTCTAATAATCTGCTGATTATGCATTAGTGCTGTGCCGGCCTGGCCTACAAGGGCAGTAAAATAAAACCACCCCATTATACCCGAAAAAGCAAATGCGGCATAGGGCACATCCAGTTGCAGGTGAATGGCTTTTTGAAAGAAAAAAACAAAAATGACCAGTGCTGTAAGCGGCTGTATTACCGACCATAGCACACCCAGATAGGTTTGGGCGTATTGTACTTTTAAATCCCGTAAAGCAAAACTCAGTATTAGTTGCCGGGCATTCCAAACACTGCGCAGGTAGGGCAGCATGTTTTCGTTTTTCCTGCTTATTGTTTTATGTACCGGCAACGCCATGTGGCAAAGTAAATATTGTTTTAAAATACTGGCTCAAAAGTTTAAACAGCTATGGTACTCAATTACAATTCAGGCAACAGCTATACGCCAAATTTTTCTTTCAGTGTTTTCTGCATGCTTATCATCTGGTCGCGTAGCTTGGCTGCCGTCAGGAAATCTGTATCCTTCGATGCCTCCAGCATTTTTTTACGGGTAGCCTCAATAGCCTTGTGCAACTGGTCGGCGTTCATGTATGTTGCATCCGGTTCGGCCGCTAAATTCATTTCCTCCTCCAGTTCTACATAACTATCCGGCGATACCCGTATGTTAAGCACCGAGGTAGCTTGCATAATCTCCTCTTTGCTTTTAAATACGGTAGCAGGTGTAATGTTATGTTCTTCGTTATACTTCAGCTGCTTTTCGCGGCGGCGGTTGGTCTCATCAATAGTTTGCTGCATACTGCCGGTAATCTTATCGGCATACATTATTACTTTGCCATTGGCATTACGGGCTGCTCGCCCTGCCACCTGTATAAGGCTGCGGCGGTTACGTAAAAAGCCTTCTTTATCTGCATCAAGTATAGCCACCAGCGATACCTCCGGTATATCCAACCCCTCCCGCAACAGGTTTACACCTATCAGCACATCAAACTTGCCCAACCGCAGGTCGCGTATTATTTCTACCCGGTCCAGCGTATGTACCTCGCTGTGTATGTAGCGGCATTTTATACTTACCCGCTGCATATACTTGTTCAGTTCCTCGGCCATACGCTTGGTAAGGGTGGTTACCAATACGCGCTCGCGTTTCTTTATGCACTCATCTATTTCTTCCAGCAGGTCATCTATCTGGTTCAGGCTTGGGCGTATATCAATAGGCGGGTCTAACAGTCCGGTAGGGCGCACCACCTGCTCTATAAAGCTTCCTTCGGTTTTCTCCATCTCGTAGTCGCCCGGTGTAGCACTTACATAAATGGCCTGGTTTACCAGGCTCTGAAACTCATCAAAATTAAGCGGCCGGTTATCCATAGCCGATGGCAAACGGAAACCGTACTCCACCAGGTTCATCTTCCGCGACCGGTCGCCACCCGACATGCCGCCTATCTGCGGTATGGTTACGTGGCTCTCATCTATCACCAGCAAAAAGTCATCCGGAAAATAATCGAGCAGGCAATAGGGGCGCGTGCCTTTTGCCCGCCGGTCCAGAAAGCGGGAGTAGTTTTCTATACCCGAGCAATATCCCAGTTCTCGCATCATTTCCATATCAAACTCTACACGCTCCTTCAGGCGGGCTGCCTCTACATGCTTGCCCACTTCGTTAAAGTATTGCACCTGCGTGTTTAGCTCCAGTTGTATTTCATCCAGTATCTGCAATAGCGAATCTTTGGATGTTACATACAGGTTAGCCGGAAAGATAGAGGTAGTCTGCATCTTACCCAGCCGGCGGCCGGTAGAGGTTTCAAAGCTCTCTATCTCTTCTATCTCATCGCCAAAAAACGTTACCCTGAAACCATAATCTACATAAGGCAGGGCTATTTCAACCACATCGCCTTTTACACGGAAAGTACCCCGCTGCAATTCTTCTGCTCTCGAGTAAAGCGAGTCCACCAGTTTATGCAGAAATGCGTTACGCGCAATCACCTGTCCGGTCTGTATCTTAATAATCCCGTTCTCTATTTCAACCGGGTTACCTAAACCGTATATGCAGCTCACCGATGCCACTACTATTATATCGCGTCGGCCCGATAGGAGAGATGCTGTTGAGCTAAGGCGCAGCTTTTCTATCTCTTCGTTAATGCTCTGGTCTTTCTCTATATACGTGCCCGACGATACGATATACGCCTCGGGCTGATAGTAATCGTAGTACGATACAAAATACTCTACTGCGTTATTAGGGAAAAACTGTTTGAACTCGCCATACAGCTGCGCTACCAGCGTTTTGTTATGGGTTAGCACCAGCGTAGGTTTTTGTACCTGTTGTATTACGTTGGCTACGGTAAAGGTTTTACCCGAACCGGTTACCCCCAGCAGTACCTGGTGCTTATCTTCTTTCAACACACCCTCTGTCAGCTGCTTAATTGCTTCGGGCTGGTCGCCGGCTGGTTGATATTTTGTAGTTAACTCAAATTTCATGCAAGGCGCGAAAATACAGTTTTATACCCGCTGTACTAATAAGGGCTGTAACCCGTTTTGCAGTTTTTAGCTACCCCCCCTTAAAACGTTAACCCACCCGCCACCTAATCGGCTTACCATCAATGGGTTATGAAATTTTGATGTTAACCCCCTTTTTGACTGTTTGTAATATATTGAAAATCAGCCACTTAATTTTTAATTTCTGATTGCAAAAATGAAAAACCACCTACAGTCCCGCAACTTGTTTCCAACTATCTAACAGCTAAATATAGCAACCTCACTTTTCGGCATAGTTTCTATATTTGCCAACCTAAAAAATTAAATATGCATTTATCAGAAGTTGTATCTATTCCGGGATTGCCGGGTCTATTCAAAATCTCTGCACGCAGAAACGATGGTTTGATTGTAACCTCGTTAGTGGACGACAAAACCCAGTTCGTATCTGGCCGTAACAATCTGTTCTCTACCCTCGATAACATTACCATTTATACCGATAACGAAGACACCATAGCACTAAAAGATGTGCTGGCCGGCATTAAGAACAGCGGTGCCGCTGCCCCCGATCTTAAAAACGATGCCGACATTAAGGCCTGGATGGGTAAAGTACTGCCTAATTACGATAAGGAGAAAGTACACGTTAGCGATATGAAAAAGCTGGCTAAATGGTATGCTATACTGGATGCTAAAAACCTGATTGAGGAACTAACCTCAGATAAGGCAGAAGCTGAAGATAATGCCGATGTGAAAACCGACGTGACCACACAAAAAGAAACCAAGCATACTACACCTAAAGCCGATAAAGGCGCCAAGGCTACCAGCAAACCTGCACCGGTGCGCAAAGTAACCACACCACGTAAGGCTACCTAAGCAACAGCTATCAAAACACTAATCAATACAGCAGATTATGGCATTAAACACGAACCTGGAAGTTGAAATTCCACAACGTAAAAAGAGAGTATTTGTAGCCGAAGATTTTGACCCGTCTACCTGGGAAAATATCGAACCTTATTACACCAATCTGCTGGAACGGGAGCTTGCCTCTGTAGATGACCTGCAGGCCTGGTTAAAGGATTGGAGCGAACTGGATGCCGTGCTGGGCGAGTACAGCCGCTGGGTATATGTACGCACTACTATCGACACCAGCGATGAGAAAGCCAAGGCTGATTTAATGAACCAGTACACCAGTGTTTATCCTAAATTGACCCTTAAGGCCAATTTGATGGATAAAAAATTCATGGCGTGCCCGTTCATCAGCCAGTTAGATCAGGAGTTGTTTTTCACCGTTATCCGTAAAATACGTCAGTCGCTCGAGCTTTTCCGCGAGGAGAACATTGCACTTATCAGCCAGTTGCAAATGAAACAGAGCGAGTACGATGCCACAGTAGGCGCACAGAGCATTACCTACAATGGGCAGGAGCTAACCCTGCAACAGGCGCAGGTGTACATGCGCAGCAACAACCGCCAGCAACGCGAAGATGTGTTTAAGCTGATAGGCGACCGCAAATTGCAGGATGCCGAAAAGCTGGATACCCTGTTTACAGAGCTGATACAATTACGCCACCAGATTGCCAAGAACGCCGGTTTCGATAACTTTATGGAATACCGTTTCCGCGAGTTATGGCGCTTTGATTACGCACCGGCCGATTGTCTGCGTTTTCACGAATCGGTAGAAGAAGTATTGATGCCGCTGGTAAACCAACTGTTTGAAAAACGTAAAGCCGAACTGGGGCTGGATGCCCTGCGCCCGTGGGACCGCGATGTGGATACCAGTGGTAAAGATCCGCTGAAGCCTTTCAATACTACAGAGGAACTGATAGATAAAACCATTGAGTGTTTCAACCGGTTAGACCCTTACTTTGCCCAGTGCCTTACTATAATGAAACACATGAAATACCTCGACCTGGATTCGCGCCTGCACAAGGCCGCCGGTGGGTATAACATGAGCATGCCCGAAATTGGTGTGCCTTTTATTTTTATGAATTCGGCAAGCACCGAGCACGACCTGGTAACAATGGTACACGAAGGTGGCCATGCGGTGCATACATTCCTGGCCCATAAGCTGGAGCTTAACTCGTTTAAAGATACTACCTCCGAAATTGCCGAAGTGGCATCTATGGCTATGGAGCTGATGAGCATGGAACATTGGGATATATTTTATCCAAACCCTGCCGACCTTAAGCGCGCCCGCAAAAACCATTTAGAGTATATACTTACTATATTGACTAAAACTTGCCTGGGCGATAGTTTTCAGTTTTGGTTGTACACCAACCCTAATCACACAGTAGAAGAACGCCGCAACAAATGGGTGGAACTGAATAAACGTTTCTCGCCAAAGGTGGTAGATTTTGCCGGTATGGAGCAATACCAGTCAACCAGCTATCAAAGCATTTTGCATTTTTATATAGTGCCGTTTTACTACATAGAATATGCATTTGCCGAGCTGGGCTCGCTGGCGCTGTGGCGTAACTTTAAGCAGAACCCTGCCGGGGCTATACAGGATTACAAAAATGCACTTAGTCTGGGCTACACTAAACCTATACCGGTGTTTTATGAAACCGCCGGTGTTAAGTTCGATTTCAGTAAACCATACATACAGTCGCTGGTTGAGTTTTTGAAACAGGAACTGGCAAAACTTTAATTTTATACCTCATCTCATAAATCCCTATTCATGAAAAGATATTTACTTGCCGTTGTTGCTTCTGTATGTTTTATGGTAAGCCTGCAGGCTCAAACCTGTGTAATAGATACCAACAATGCCAACCTGCTTTCTCCTACATCAGAAGAGTTGCCATGTGTGGAGCGCAATGTACCATATAGCATAGTGCTGCAATTGTTTACGCCACCCAACATTGGTGGAGTAGGGGTCGATTCGATTGCCATTACTACATTTAACGGCTTACCAACCGGCATTACCAATACCTGCAACCCTGTTAACTGTACTATGGTAGGTTTTGGTCGTGCCTGCATTACGCTTGCAGGTACCACCAGCGATTCTGTTGGCGCGTATCTTATAGATTACGATGGTTTTGCCTATACCGAACAGGGTACAGCGCCATTCGATTATCTGCGCGATAACTTTCCGGGTATTATACCCGAGTACACACTGTTTGTAATTAATGCAGGTGGTTTTTGCGTTAACACCGGTAGCACCGGCATTAGCTCTAACAATGTAGAAAGCACTGCCGGTTTCAGCGTTAGCCCTAACCCTGGCAATGGTGTTTTTCAGTTCCGTTTAAATCATGTATCGGGTTTAGGTGGCGATATACTGGTAACCGATATGGCCGGCCGTGTGGTATATAATCAGAAAAATACAGCAGGCTTTTTCGATACTACTACAATAGACCTTACCGGTTTTGCAAAAGGCATGTACCTGCTACAGTACCGTACCGGTAATGGTGTTTCTTCTAAAAAAATTATAGTACAATAATTACTGTTCGGGTACTCCGGGTAGTGTAAAGCAGAACAGGGCATACTCGTTCTCTATAGATGTTGCCCATACCTTACCGCCTTGTTTTTCTATGGCCAGGTGCACCAGTGCCAGGCCTAAGGCCGAACCAGGAAAATCATCTTCGTTATGTAGCCTCTCAAAAGGGTAGAAAAGCTTATGCGCGTAAGCGGTATCAAACCCAACACCGTTATCTCTAATAAAAAAAGCAGCGGTGCCATCTACCATGCCGTAATCAATTTTAATGGTAGCAGCTGGCTTGCCGGCAGAGAATTTAAATGCATTCGACAGAAGATGGTACCATACCTGGTATAGCAACTCTTCATCGCCAACTGCGTTAGGTAGTTTTTCTATTTCAATAGCGGGGTTCAGTTTGGGGTAGGCTTCCTTTACCGCACTCAACGCACTAAGCATTACTTCGTGCATATCGGTAAGGGCAGGTGCCGGTGTGTGGGCCTTTACTTTGGTATAAGCCAGTAGCGCCGATACCAGTTCGCCAAGCGCGGTAGCTTTGGTAGTTATATGTTGCAGGTATTGCCTGTCGGTAGCACTAAGCTTATCGCTGTTTTCGGTTAATACAATGTGGGCATACCCGCTTATAATGTGCATGGGCGACCGCAGGTCGTGCGCTACGTTTACTAAAAATTCATCTTTTATTCTGATGGCCTCTTTCAACTGGGCTATGGTGGCATCAGTACCCGTAGTATCAGCTGCCACTTGTTCTAACTGAAGAAGTACATAACTGGTCTCCGTTGGCTCATCGGCAACAGCCGAAAATGAGATGCTCCAACCGGTTGTGGCCATATTGTATTGTACCGTAGTACTTTTACCGGTATCAACTACCGCTTTAATCGTATGATTAAAATCGGCTACCTGTTGCTGGCTGAAATGGCAGAAAGGATATACTTCATTTATTGATTGCCCTTGTAATTTTTCAGCGGTTTCGCGGGCTGTGTATGCAAACAGCTTGCTTACAGTCGCTACCTGTAATGCCGGTGTAACAGAAATTAGCAGGCCGGGTACCGATTCGAAAAGTGTACGATAGTTGGGTTGCACAGCAGTAGTTTGCAGTGCTGAAAGTAATTTATAGAGGCTGTTTTACAAAACAACCTCTATAAATTAGCTTTTATCTGATAAGCGTAAGACTGCCTTTGCGTGTTGCCTCGCGGTATCCGTCAAGAAAAACAATATTCATAACATACACACAAACAGTAGGCCCCATTGGTTCGCCTTTGTAAGTGCCATCCCAGCTAAAGGTTGGTTCGGTGGTTTCAAAAACCTTTTCACCCCAGCGGTCAAATATCAATAGTTCAAATGTTTTAATGCCGGCCAGGTTACCAAACAGTTGCAGGTAATCGTTGTTGCCATCACCGTTTGGCGAAAAGGCATTCGGTGTAAATATTTCGTGGTCTTCTATTATTTCTACCGATACGGTGTCCTGTGCTTCGCAGCCATTGGTATCTATTGCTGTAACAGTGTATAGGGTACTGCGGCCCGGTTGCACAGTTACATCGGCGCAGGTAGTGCAAGGTATGCCAAATGTCGGGCTCCAGCTAAAGCTGGTTTGCTGCGAACCGGTACCGGTTACATGCAGGTCTATGGTTTCGCCCAGTTTTATAGTACCACCACCGGTAGCATCAATTGTAAAGCTGTTTTGGTTTACAACTATAAATGAGGTGTCCAGCGCACAGTTATTGGCATCGCGCACTATTACGGTGTAGGTGCCGGGATACACATTGGTAAGGTCTTCGGTAGTAGCGCCGTTGTTCCACTGGTAGCTAAACGGACCGGTACCGGTATTCACGGTAAGGTCTATATAGCCTTTTGGCGAGTAGCAGGCTACGTCATTTGCTTCGGCGCTTACGCTTAGTTGCGGCAGTGTATTTATAAACGCACTGGCAGTAAGGCTGCAACCATTGGCATCGGTTACGGTTAGGTTGTATGTGCCGGCAGCTACATTCACAAGGTCGTCGGTTTGGCGGTTATTGCTCCATGTATAGATGTATGGTTGTGTGCCACCGTTAACGGTTGTGTTTACACCACCGGTAAGCGCACCTGCACAGGCCACATTACTGGTAGTAAGCCCTATGCCCAGTAAGGCAGGCTCAACCATGGTAACCGCGCCGGTGCCCGCAGTGCAACCGTTGGCATCGGTTACTACCAGTGCATACTGCCCTGCAGTAAGCCCCGATAGTGAACTGGTAGTGGCGTTGTTGCTCCACAGGTAGTTGTAAGGCTGTGTGCCACCGGTGGTTTGTGTGGTAATGGTACCGTTGTTGGCGCCATAGCAGCTTATGTTGCTGTGGCTTTCGGCTACAGTAAGCGGATTAAGTACAACCAGTGTAGTGCTGGCAGTAGCAGTACAGCCGTTGCTATCGGTTACCAGTACCATGTAGCTGCCGGTATCAATACCGGTTAGGTCCTGTGTACTGGCGGTAGTGTTCCATATATAATGTAGCGGGGCTACGCCACCGGTTACGCTCAGGTCTATAGCGCCATTGCTGCTTTCAGGGCAAAGCGGGTTTGTTTTGCTAAGGCCCAGTATAAGTGCCCCCGGTTGGTTAATAGCAGCCGATGAACTGGCAGTACAGTTATTGGCATCGGTTACAGTAAGTGTGTAGGTGCCGGCGGGTACGGCTGTTTTGTCTTCGGTACCGGTACCGGTGTTCCAGTTGTAGTTGTATGGTTGTACGCCACCGGCTATGGTGTTATTTATATTACCGGTGTTACCTCCATAGCAAAGTACGTCGGTTTTTACGGTAGTAATGGTAAGTGGTGCCGGTTGGTCTATAGTAGTATTTTTAACCAGTTGGCAGGTATTGGCATCGGTAATGGTTACCGAGTAGCTGCCTGCGCGCAGGTTTACTATTGTGCGGGTAGTAGCACCGGTGTTCCACAGGTAGGTAAAGTTAGGTGTGCCGCCACTTACGGTTACACCTACAGTGCCGGTTTCGGCAGCATGGCAGGCCACATCGGTTTTGTTTATGGCAGCCTGCAAAGCCAGTGGCTGTGTAAGCGTGGCAGTAGCTGTAGCCGTACATTGGTTGGCATCGGTTACAGTTACACTGTAGCTGCCGGCAGCCAGGCCGTTGCGGGTAGGTGTGGTAATACCGCTGCCCCAGTTATACTGGTACCCCGATGAACCACCGGTAGCTGTTACCTGAATAGTACCGTTATTGCCACCGGCGCACGAGATATTACCCGCTGAGGCTACCGATACCGTTAGCGCAGTTGCAGGCTGGCCGATAGTAGTGCTAACAGTAGCCGAACAGTTATTGGCATCGGTTACAGTAAGCCTGTAAGTGCCCGCTGTAATACTGCTAAGGCTTGCATTGCTGTTGCCGTTACTCCATACATAGCTGTAAGGAGAAGTGCCACCACCGGTAGTAGTAGTAATGTTACCATTGTTGCCGCCGTAGCAAGATACATTGGTAGATGAACTTATATTAACCGATAGGGCAGCAGCCGGCTGTGTAATGGTTACAGTAGTTGTTGCGGCACATCCGGCTGCATCGTTTACGGTAACTGTGTAGCTGCCGGCTGTAAGGCCTGTGCGTGTAGCTAACGTGTTGTTGTCATTCCATATATAGCTGTATGGTGTGGTACCACCTGTAGTTGCAGTAGTAACCGAACCATTGTTGCCGCCATAGCACGATACCTGGATAGCATTTGCAACCGAAACAGTTAACACACCCGGCTGGGTAAGGGTGGCTGTTTTGCTTAGGGTACAGTTATTGGCATCGGTTATAATAACGCTGTAGTTACCTGCCGGCAGGTTAGTGCGGTCTTCGGTGGTAACTCCGTTACCCCAGTTATAGCTGTATGGTGCAACGCCTCCGGTGGTAGTAATATTAATGCTGCCATTGGTGTTGGCGGCGCAGGTTGGGTTAACGGTAGCAACGGTAGCGCTTAGTGCCGAGGCCGGTTGTGCAATAGTTGCCGTAGCAGAGGTGGTGCAGCCTTTGTTATCGGTAACAGTTACCTGGTACGTACCGGCGGTTACATTGCTAAGGTTAGCGGTTGTATAGCCACCCGACCAGTTGTAGCTGTAAGGTATTGTTCCACCGCTTACAGTAGTGTTTATTGCACCGGTGGCCGCGCCATAGCAACGTATATCCGATACCAGCATAGTATCTATACTTAATGCCTGTGCCGGTTGGTTAAGCATAGCCGATACAGCTGCCTGGCAGCCCTGCGCATCGGTTACCGATATATTATAGTTGCCTGCCTGCAGGTTTGTTCTGTTTTGCAGGTTGCTGCCATCGCTCCAGGTAAAGGTGTACGATGGTGTTCCGCCGCCGGCGGTTACGTTTATTGTACCCGTGCTATCGCCATAGCAGTTTACGGGTGTAATACCCGCAGTTTGTATGGTAACCGCGCTTGCCGGCTGGCTTACTGTAACCACTGCTGTAGCGGTACAGTTGTTTACATCGCTTGCTGTTACAGTATAGCTACCAGCACTTACGGTGTAGCGGTTTTCGTTGGTGTTATTATCGTTCCACAAGTATGCATACGGCGATGTGCCACCGGTGGTAACCGTGCTGATACTGCCGTTGCTGCCACCATAGCAGGCAACATTGGTAGCCTGTAAGCTAACGGCAAGCACACCCGGTTGCTGCACAATGGCACTGGCGCTACCCGAGCAGTTATTCGCATCGGTTACGGTTACGTGGTAAGTGCCTGCACCAACTGCTGTGCGGTTGGCTGTAGTAATACCGTTACCCCAGTTGTAACTGTAGGCACCGGTGCCACCACTTACACCCAGTGTAATAGCCCCGTTTTGCTGATTGTTGCAAAGTGCATGGGTAACCTGTGGTACCACTGCAATAGCAGCTGGTTGATAGATTGATATACTGTTTGCAGCGGTGCATAGGTTAGCATCGGTTACTGTAATGGTATAAGTGCCACCGGTTAGGTTGGTGCGGTTAGCGTTGGTGTTACCATCATTCCAGTTGTAGGCGTAGCTGGTAGTGCCGCCGCTTACAGTTACTGCAATACTGCCGTTACTGCCGCCGTTGCAGCTAAGTGGCGTGCTGGTGTAAGTTACAGTTAGTGTAGCCGGTTGTGTAATAATTGCGCTATACACTGCCGAGCACGGCGTTGCATCGGTTACAGTTACGGTATAGGTGCCGGGTGCAAGGCCTGTTCTGTCTTCAGTTGTAATGCCGCTGCCCCAGTTAAACAGGTAAGGTGTGCTGCCGCTGTTTACGCTTAGGTCTATGCGCCCATCGGCAAGGCCGTTGCAGGTAATGTTATAGTTTTGCGAGGCTATAACCGGTTTGCTAAGTATGGTTATGTTTTGTTTAACCGAGTCTTTGCAGAAACCACGGGTAACAATATGGGTTACCTGGTAGGTGCCTGCTGCTCCAAAAGTATAGGCCGGTGCACTAAAAGTAGAAGAGCCTGTTCCATCGCCAAAATCCCAAACGTGCGATACGTTGTTAGAACCGGTGTGGTTAAAGTTGATAGTTGCATTAGGGCCGCATGGCGCACCGGTATAGGTATAGGCCGCATTGGTATTGTTGCCGCTAAGCCCTACGTTTACCGATGTGGTAACCGAGCAACCGTGGCTATCGGTTACGGTAACCGATATAGGGCCGGGTGCCAGTCCGTTTTGGTTTTGTGAGTTGGCACCGCCGTTGCTCCATACATAGTTGTAGGGGGCACTGCCGGTATTGTTGGTTACTACCGTTGCAGTACCGGTGGCATTGGCACATACACTGGTACCACTGTTTATACTTACTGCCAGGGCCGTTGGTTGTGCTACTGTAGCAGCAGCACTTGCAGTGCAGGCGTTGGCATCGGTTACGGTAATAGTATAGGTGCCTGCTATTAATCCGCTAAGGTTGGCATTGGTGCTGCCGGTATTCCATATATAGGTAGAGGCACCTGTGCCACCGCTTACTTCGGCAGAAATAGTTCCATTATTTTCTCCAAAGCACTTGACATCTGTAACCGCAGTCACTATATTAATAGCAGATGGTTGATTTATTGAGAACTCAACTGAAGTAGTACATAAATTACCATCAGTAACAGTAACTGCGTAATTGCCGGCAGTAAGGCCGGTACGGTTCTGCAAAGTGTTGCCATCATTCCATACAAAAGCATATGGCAATGTACCACCGGTTACAGTTTGCGAAACAGAACCCGAAGCTGTACCAAAGCACAGTACATCATTTATTACTACATCGGTAGTAAGTGCCGCCGCCGGTTGCGATACTATAGTAGTAGTGGCAGTGCTGCAATTGGCAGCATCTGTAATAGTTACAGTATAACTGCCTGCCGAAACACCCGTAATATTTTGCGACGAAGCTCCGTTGCTCCAGTTAAACACATAAGGCGTAGTACCTCCGCTAACGGCAATATTAATTGCGCCGTTATCTCCTCCATAGCAGCTTGCTGCAGTAGCGCTGCCGCTTGCCGCCAATGCCGCCACCGGTTGACTGATAACAGTAGTATTGGTAGCCTGGCATAAGTTGGCATCGGTAATAGTAACAGTATAAGTGCCTGCCGCCAGGCCGGTTCTGTCCTCGGTAGTTACTCCGCCACCCCAGTTATATGTATAAGCTCCCGTACCACCCGATACAGTTATATTTATACTGCCGGTAGTTGCGCCGTAGCATAAAACATTTGTAGTGCTTTTGGTTACAGTAATAGCAGCCGGCTGGGTTAAGGTATGGCTTGCAATGGCCGAGCATCCGGCACCATCTGTAACAGTAACACTATACGTGCCGGCCGCCAGGCCGGTGCGGTCTTCAGTGGTAATACCACCGTTCCAGTTATATGTAACCGGACTGATACCCCCGCTAACTGTAATATTTATGGCGCCGTTGTTTTGCCCGTTGCAGGTTATGTTGGTAGCCGCCGATGATAACGTTATGCCATTGCCGAATTGGGTTACTGCAACCGGTAGCGAGGCCGTGCAGCCTGCTGCATCGGTAACAGTTACGGTGTAGGTGCCGGCTGTTAAACCGGTGCGGCCGGGTGTGGTAATGCCGCCCCCCCAGTTGTAGCTGTAGGCGCCGGTACCGCCGCTAACACTTAGTGTAATAGTACCATCGTTACCTACTGCGCAGGTGGCACTGGTTACGGTTGGTGTAATGCTTATAGCCGAAGGTTGTGTAACAGTACTGTTCCCGGTTGCCGAGCAAGAGCGACTGTCGGTTACTGTTAGTGTGTAGGTAGCTGCTGTTGCTCCTGTTATGTTGCTGGTGGTAGCACCATTATTCCAGTTGTAGTTGTATGGTGCAGTGCCGCCGGTAGTAGTACTGGTTATAGTACCGGTTGTTGCTCCGTTGCAGGTGGGGTTAGTAGTATTTAATGATACGCTTACGGCTGCCGGTTGCGTAACGGCAACAGTTACCGAAACTATACAGCCTCTGGTATCGGTAGCAGTTACCCGGTAGGTGCCTGCTGCCAGGTTGTTACGGTCCTGTGTGGTGGCACCATCGGCCCAGGCATAAGTATAGGCCGGCGAGCCACCGGTTAGTGTTACATCAATGGCACCGGTGCTGGTTGCGTTACATTGTACATTGGTATGTGTTTCGCTAATGGTTAGCGCCGATGGCTGGGTTATAACTGCGCTAAGCGATGCGGTACAACCTCTGCTGTCGGTTACAGTTAAAAAGTACGAGCCTGCTGCGATATTAGTTCGGTTAGGAGTAGTAATGCCACCGTTCCAGCTATAAGTATAAGCGGTGGTGCCACCGGTTACACTGGTGGTTATACTTCCGTTAGTACCACCATTGCAGCTTACATTAGCAGTGCTGGCTGTTACAGCCAAAGGCTGTGGCTGCGTTAAGGCCGATGATACAGATACACTACAACCATTTACATCGGTTACTGTAGCGGTATAGGCGCCCGCAATAAGGCCCGTTGCAGATGCGTTGGTTGATCCGTTACTCCACAGGTAGCTGTAAGGGGTACTTCCACCGGTTACCGTTAAACTGATAGTGCCGTTGTTGTTGCCGTTACACGATGGGGTAGTAGCGTTAGCTGTGGCTGCTAAATTTCCCGGTTGGGTAATAGTTATACTTCTGCTGGCTGTGCAGCCGTTGGCATCGGCTACAGTAATTGTATAGTTGTTGGCCGAAACACCGGTAAGGTCTTGTGTGGCCGCTCCATTGCTCCAGGCGTAAGTATAAGGGCTTATACCACCCGTTACACTTACATCAATATTGCCATTGCCACCTGCACAGGTAGCGTTGGTGTGGGTTTCGGTAATTGTTATGGCCGATGGTTGCGTAATGTTTACGCTACGCGAGGTGCTGCAACCATTAGCATCTGTAATAGTTACACTATATGCACCGGCTGCAATGTTGTTTATGTCTTCAGTGGTTGCGCTGTTGCTCCATGTAAAGGTATAAGGGGTTACACCACCAGCCGGAGTAAGGTTAATGCTGCCATTGCTGCCGCCGTTACAGGTTACCGTGGTATTGGTAGCTGTAGAGGTAAGGTTGCTGGCAGGCTGGGTAATAGTATAGGTAGCGCTGGCCGAGCAACCTACGGTATTGCTTACCGTTACGGTATAGGTGCCGGCTGCCAGGTTGGTACGGTCCTGCGATACTACGCCACCGCCCCAGTTATAGGTAAATGGTGCATTGGCTCCGGTAGCTGTAATATCTATAGCACCGTTATTCAGCCCTACGCACGATACATTGCTACTGGTGCCTGTTAAGGTAAGGTTGGATATAACCAGCGAGCTGGTTGCTGTTGCTGTACAGCCATACGCATCGGTAGTAGTTACCTGGTAGCTGCCGCCATTGGTTACGGTAACCAGCGGGGTAGTGGCACCGGTACTCCACAGGTAACTATATGGCGATACACCACCAGCAGCAGCTGTCATTTGTACCGTGCCGCCGTTACAAATAGTACCGGCCGGGTTAGCTGTAATGCTTGCCGAGGGAGTGCTTACATATATTGTTTGCGAAACTGTTTTGGTGCAGGCACCAAAGGTCATATTGCAGGTATAGGTAGTAGTAGCCGATGGTGTGGCAACCGGATTTTTAATGTTTGGGTTGCTTAGTCCGTTGGTGGGTGTCCAGCTATAAGTTATACCACCGTTGGCATCCAGTTGGGTAGATTGGCCGGGGCACAGGGTAGTATCGGTTGCTGTAATAGTAGCCGGTGTGTTATCGCGTATATTAATGGTAGCGCTCGATGAAACAGCACCGGTGCATGGGTTAAGGGTGGCTATGGTAACCGATTCCATACCTTCAGCTATACCATCTTCCAGTGGGTTCAGGTCTATACTTACCGATGTTTGTCCTGCCGGTATCATAACTGTAGTAGGTATAGCTGTATAATCGCTGCCGTTGGTGGCAGTGCCGCTTACTACTACGTTTACATATACATCTACCACCTGCGCCTGCGATAAAGTCAGCGTAAATGTACCACCCACACAGCCTTCGTAAGCCGATGAAAAACCTGCATAATCAAGATTACCAACCGCTGTTACACTTACAGGGTTGGCATTGAATGAATAGGCTGATAGAAATACCCCCGAATCGTATATCCGGTCGGCCACATCTGCAATGGCAATTTTAAGGTGGTAGGTCTGGCAAGGCACTACCGATGCAGTAGCCGTAAGCAGGTGTGTCATACCATCATACACTATGTTGGCGTTAACCGGTACCTGGTTGTTGGTGTAAAGCGATGAGTACGATACGCTTTGGTTGGCTGTATTACAGGTGCCGCCATTTGCATTGGCACCCGGTACACCCGGGTTGATAGTGTTAATGGCAACCGGTAAGTTGGTGCCGTTTATCAGTGCAATGTTAGCATTGCTGTAGTTGCCGCCTCCGGGGTTAGGTCCTGTAATAAAAAAACCAAATACATCGTTAAAGCGCGAACATACCCACTCCGGGTATTCTTCCGAGGCAAATACATAATCAAACTTTAAAAGCGGGCCTTGTGGTACAATGTCGAATTGTAATACGCAAGGGTCGTAAATGGTACCGGTGGTTAGTGTAGATAGCTGTGCATCGCCGGTGGCTGTAAACTGGGTGGATGCAAAAACATTGCTTGCATTAGGTACGTTTTGTACCCGCCCCGATGCAAGCACTACACCACCCGGCATACCCAGGTTAGTGTTGGTATTGGTAAATGTTCCTGAACCGTTTGTTGAGCAACTAAGCGAATAGTTGCTGATAGTTACACCGCTACCGGCTAACAACTGCGAAAGCGTTTGCGAGTTAGAGCTTTGTGTAACAGCTATCTGCGCGTGCAGGCCTGTTACGAGGCTAACGAGAAAAAGCGCTAAGTAAATTTTTTTCATAATCACATTTTTGTAACCGTGTTACCATTGTTCTTCACAAACAGTGCTTTTTTTCTGCAAGCAGTTTACAGGGTGCTTTTTTGTTGCGTTTTAGGTAGGGTTAATACCTGTGTTTTTTTACGGCTTTCATAGGGGAAAGTTGTGTGTTGGTGTTGCTTTTTTGAAGTAAAAATCAACCCATGTCATGTTTAAAAAATTAATATCATCTGGCCGGAACATTTTGAGTAGTAATGCGTATAAGAGTTTTCATGTTACGCCCTTTCATTATGCCTGTAACATAAAGCTTAAAGGTTGTTAACACTTATTTCTCAGGCATAACGGTATATTAGCCGCACTTATGTGGCTGCGGTTATTCATTGCTTTTGTTTTTTTAGTACACGGTTTAGCCGGTAGCTCTTCTGTTGCAGAGCCGCGCAACGTTGTAGGTGAAGTTGTGTCTGTTACACAAAGTTGGACAGCATCGGCTATCTCTAACTGCGATGATGCAATTACTACTACCACGCTGGTCGTGGTGCAGCAGGTGCCTGTTGCCATACGTATTCCGGTACCTGGCGAAAAGCAGTTTTCCGATATTTTTTCTCAAAACAATTCTGCCGGAACCGTTTGTCTGGCATGCTCCCGTAGCTTTATTGCTAACCTTTCCGGTACACTGGCGCGGTTGTATATTGCCAACCGCGTATTGCTTATTTAGATTTTTGCCACTCGGTACATCCCCGGCGGCTTTCTGCCGCCATTGGTAAGCACAGCAGGTTCTGTGCAATTTTCTTTTATCCTAAATAAGCAAATGTAGTATGCAACAGAATGAAAATCAGGAGCAACAGGGCTATGGTCCGATAGCTTCAGTGGGTATAATACTAGCCATTACAGTAGCGGTACTGGCGGTATTCATAGCCATCAAATATTTTGTATTATAACTGTAAGCCTAAAAAGTTCTGCCCGCAAAGGGCAGAGCTTTTTATAAATAACTAAATTGTACGTATGAACCCATTTCTGGCACAGGTTGTAACACAGGCCGTGTTGCGCAAACGAAAAAAAACGAAGGCAACTAACCAGCGTTATTCCGATTTTGAACTGGCAAAAGGCTATCGCGAATTACAGATTAACCTGGTACGGTTACTGAAAGATATTTTACTCATTGGCATGGGTATTGGCAGCGCCGCTTTTGGCCTCGAAAGTTTTTTGGTGCCCAGCAATTTTATCGACGGCGGTGTTACCGGTATCTCGCTGCTGGTAGCAGAGGTGCAAGGGTTGCCATTACCGGTATTGCTCGTACTGTTTAATATACCATTCGTCATATTAGGCTACAGGGTTATCAGTCCGCAGTTTGCCATAAAAGCAGCTTTTGCTATCACCGGTTTGGCTATTGTGGTTGCTACAGTTCATTTTCCGGAGGTAACACACGACAAACTACTGGTAGCTGTATTTGGTGGGTTCTTTTTAGGTGCGGGTATTGGCTTAAATGTGCGTGGTGGGGCTGTAATAGATGGTACAGAAGTGCTGGCTATTTTCTTAAGCCGTAAGCTATCTACTACCATGGGAGATATTATTATTGTTATTAATGTAATTATATTTTCTGCCGCAGCTTACTTTCTATCAATAGAGACTGCCTTGTATTCAATGATTACCTATCTGGCAGCATCTAAAACGCTTGATTTTGTAATTGAAGGTATTGATGAATACACCGGTGTTACCATAATTTCTACTCACAACGAAGAAATACGACAAATGATTATTCATTCAATGGGCAGAGGGGTAACCGTATACAGCGGTAAACGCGGTTTTGGTAAAAGCGGTGAAAAGGAAATTGATATTGTATATACCGTTATTACCAGGCTGGAGCTAAACAAGCTGAATACAGAGATTGAGAAGATAGACCCTAATGCTTTTATTGTAATGAATAGTGTGAAAGATACCAAGGGTGGTATGATAAAAAAGCGGGCCCTTACCCACTAAACACATTAGTAAACTTTATATCCCGAAAATCCGGCATCAAGTTGGTTCAGGTTTAGTAGTTGCTGGGTGTTGGTATTTTGTATTACCACTACATCTACTACATCGCCGCCATACAGTTTAAAATTAGAGGATAGTACCTGCTGAGTGGTACTATTGCCGGCTGCAACGGTTGTACGCACTTGTTCGGTAATTACACCATTTACACGCAGCGCCAGTATTACCTCGCCGGTTAGTGTAAATGCCTGCCAGTTAACCCGTGCATCAAAATGGTACATACCTTCAGATAGTACATTGAAAGAGCCGGTGGCTGTGTTGTAATAGTTGCCATCGTTAAAATTTATGTTATCAAACAATACCGGTGTTTCGGTACCTGCATTTACATCCAGCAAACCATAGTTGCTATATGCGCTGAATGCTTTTTTAGGATTGTCTTCTCCCCATGTAGCCAGGCCCGATGCATCAGAAACAAGTACTTTGCCGGCACCTGGTGCCCCGCCTGTAATTTTTACCTGTCCGTTTACTTCCAGTTTAGCAGTGGGTTGTGGGGTGCCAATACCTACATTATCGTTTGTATAATTTACAGTTACGGCATCGTTACCGGTGCCAAAATTAAATATGCGGTAGTTGCTATTGTTTAAAGTACCGGTAAGCCATTGTGCCGAATCGGCCAGACTATATTGTACGGCAGCCTGATCAGTGCTTTCGTTGGTTTTATCCAGTATCAGCAGCGAGCGGTTAAATGCACCGCCTTGTCCGCGCAAGCGCAGACGCGCATCGGTAGCAAAGGCTGCATCTATGTTATACACCGGATTGGCTGCGTTAAGGCCTATACCAACTTTCCCGGCTTCTGTAATGCGCATTCTTTCTGTAGCAGCAGTACCAAAACTAATAGGCTGGTTTTCGAGGTTGGTAATTTGTGCGGCACCCTGCGCGTTGCTTTGCCCTATTATAAAGCCGTTAGATGGGCCGGTACCGGTAGCATCTGATACCAGTTGCATGGTGACTGGTTGCTGGCCGGCATTTTTAATTACCACATCGCGCACCGGCGATGTTACATTTATGCCTATTTTACCTTCTTGCGATACCGTTAAACGTGGTGTGGCATTGGTGCCAATATGCAGTCCCTGGTTTTCATAGTTCATTAGGGTAATCTCTCCGGTATTAGTGGCTTGCGCTATCACAAAGCCATCGGTAGCGCCGCTACCGGTTACCGACGATACAAGCTGTATAGCTGCCGTATCAAACCCGTTAGATACTACCAGCTCGCGCAGGGGAGTAGTCATGCCTACACCTACCTTACCGGTTTCACTTATCCGCATCCGCTCCAGCTTATTCGTTCCCAACAGCAACGCCTTGTTTTCCTGGTTCATCAGTAAAGCTGTGCCAAAGCCATCGCTATGGCCGAGTATAAGGCCATCGCTGTTTGTTTGTCCGGTAAGCGCACTGGCTATTTGCAAGGTAGTAGGCGAACCGCTTTGGGTTACCAGCACCAAATCGCGGGTAGGTGTGGCTGTGCCTATGCCCAGCAGGCCATCTTTTGTAAAACGTACCCGCTCGTTGCCTGCGGTACCTATGTATAAATCGCTGGTTTCGTTATTTACAACAGCTACGGTGCCCGAGTCGGCATTCACCGAAATAGAAAAACCATTTGGCGATACAGCGTTGGTAAGCAATAAGCCTGTTGCTGTATCTCCGTTTATGTGCAAATGCGTGCGGGGTGTTGTGGTGTTTATACCAATGTATTGCCCGTTGTCAACTATGCGCGAGTTACCCAGCGATGATGAATCGGGTGTAAATTTGGGCAGGTAATTGAGTGTGCCATGTATGTTTGCCGCCGATGATGGGCCTGTAGGTCCTATGGGCCCGGTTGGGCCGGTAGCGCCACCACCGGTACCGGTAGGGCCCGTTGGCCCGGTAGCACCGGTATTGCCATTAATGCCATTAGTTCCGTTAGCGCCATTAGTGCCCGCGGGGCCTGTGGCTCCTGTTGTGCCGGTAGCACCGGTAGGCCCTGTGGCACCGGTACTGCCATTGCCGCCATTACCTGCGCGCTCGGCGTACAATGCATAGGCTACACTTACCAGTTGCTGGTTGCCGGCCAGCAGATAGTTGCTGCCACCTTCCGGGTCATATTCTATCTGTATGTATTTATCGTTCAGTCCCCAATTGATAGAAACAAAATCGCCGCTTAGTACATCTCCGGTGCCTACCAACGCGGTAAACAAACCAAACTGATTAGTAGTTAACTCATGCTTTTCCTGATACAGGATAGGACCGGTGTTAGATATATCGCGGATACTAAACCGCACCGATATGGTTTGGTTAGATAAAACCTGACCGGCAGCATTGCGGGCAACAGCCTGATAGTTGAATTTATGCGGTGCCTGTGCCGATAGGTTGACTACCGAAACAGTTAACAGTATTGCAAAAAGTAGATGTTTCATAGCTGTTACACTTTTACTGCCGCGCACATTTGTACGATACGGCGATTAAAAAACTGAGTTGGCTTACAAAAATTAAAATAATGTTAGAATCGAAATTTCTCAATACACAGGTTGTGCATATGTGTTTTTTACAAAGCACAACCTTATTTAAAGGCTGTAAGTGTGTCGTTTAGTATTGTAGTACCGGTAGGGTTCAGGTGGTCAAAATCTACAAACATATCGTCGTTAAAAAGCGGGCTGCCATAAAAGTCTAAGTACGCAGCATGGTTTGCAACAGTAAAAGAGTCAATAGTGTGTTTAGCGTTTTCTATGTTGGTTTTATCAGAACCAGCCATGTAGCATGTTGTTTTAGGTGGGCAAAAGAATACCAATTTAACACCATGCTTTTTGCAAATTTCTATGATAGACAAAAGGTAGCCCAGGTTCTCTGCTATATACTTTTCCTTGTATTTAAGCAGGGTGTGTTCTTTCGCTCTCTTGCTACACATAAACGGATCCATTTTTTTATGCGTAGCGGCAGTAGTAGTTATAGTAGGTTTTATACCTGTATCTGCCGGCATATTTTTTATGGTAGTATCTTTTGCCGTTGTAGCAGTGGCTACAGGTATAAAGTTAATCTCTTTGGGTGCCTTATTTCGCGAAAAAAGATAGGCCATATCGCGGTTGGCGCGAAAGAAATTTGATTTACTCATCAACCGGTTGGTGAAGTTATCGTTGTACATTTCGCCGGTGTATGGAAAGTACGCTCTGTCCAGATATTCTTCACCATTTTTGGTTTGGTTATAACCCAACAGGTCATAATCCAGCCCCATGTATATTGTTTTCAGTTTAGGGCTTTTGGGTACAACCGTTTTTATAACGGTGTACATCCGGTAAATATCCTGTCCGCCTAACGACATATTACCCACTTCAGCAGCCTGCTCGGGGTACAATGCCACAAACACACCTACATGCGAGTTTCCTATGTATAGTTTTTCTATGGTGGTTGCCTTGCGGTAGTACTTGTTGAATAGCTGATAAGCCTGGGTTTGATAGTTGCGGTACGCGTACTCAAGCAATGCTGCTGCCAGCATACATAGTATTAACCATAAAGCTATAAACCGTATAAAGCGCATTCCTTAGAATTGAAAATAAATGAATGATTGTTCTTCGAAAATGCCAAACACATACACCAGTATAACCAGCGTGGCGCAATACAAAACATCTACAACCAGTGGCCGTGGGCCGGTGCCCAGTAATCTGTTCTGCCATTTTTTATAAAAAACAAACTCTATGGCAAACATAATGGCTATGGCAGCTACACAGCTTACATTAAAAAATGTGCTGAACATAGGTACACCAAACAATACACCGGGTTCTATTTTAGGCGCATTTTTAAGTATGGTAATGGCATCATGTACACTATTGGCCCTAAAGAATACCCAGGCCAGCATAACCAGCGCCATAGTAAACACCCATTCCATACCTGTTACTAAATAGCGGATTGCGTTAAGCTTGTCTTTTATTTTCTGCTGTATATCGGCGGTATAGTGGCCAACCACCTGAAACGTGCCGTGTAGCGCGCCCCAGATAATAAAAGTCCAGTTAGCGCCATGCCATAAACCGCTTACCAGAAAAACAGCAAACACATTAAAGTACCAGCGTGGGCGCGATACTCTGTTTCCCCCCAGCGATATATAAAAGTAATCGCGAAACCAGGTAGAAAGCGATATATGCCAGCGGCTCCAGAAATCTTTAATAGAGGTAGAAATGTAGGGCACATTAAAATTTACCATTAGCTCTATACCCATTATTCTGGATGCTCCCAGTGCTATATCTGAGTAGCCCGAAAAATCGCAGTAAATCTGAAACGTGAAAAAGATAATAGCCCATATTACAGTAATGCCACTATACTGGCCCGGGTCGTTGTACACTACATCTACAAACATGGCCAGCCTGTCGGCTACTACCATTTTTTTTACCAGGCCCCACATCATTTGCTTAAGGCCCGAAATAACCCTGTCGTAGTCAAAATTATGCTCCTCATAAAACTGGTGGAGCATGTTCTGGGGGCGCTCTATTGGCCCGGCTACCAGTTGCGGATAATACATTACATACAGTGCATAGGTTATAAAGTTTCGCTCTGCTTTCTGGTTGCCGCGGTACACTTCTATAGTGTAGCTCATTGCCTGAAAGGTATGGAAGCTGAGCCCTATGGGTAGCAATATTTGTAAATAGGGGATAGGGTTCTCAACTCCGAAACTCTGTAGCAGTACCTCAATGTTGCCGTTTATAAAGTTGTAATACTTAAAAATAGCCAGCACCGCTACGTTGGCAACAAGGCTCCACGATAGATAAAACTTCCGTTTAGGGCCCGACGCATTCTCTATTAGTATACCGGCATAGTAATCTATAATAATGGTAAAGAAGAGAATGAGGATGTAAACCGGCTTAAAAAACATGTAAAAGAAGCAACTGGCAGCCAGTAGCATCAATACCCTCCGTTTGTACGGCAGCAGGAAGTACAGAATAGTTACAACCGGAAAGAAAACAAGGAAGGGTAACGAATTAAATAGCAACTTGTATGTTTTGGGTTAACACCTGTTTACTGGTAAGGCATAAATCTAAAAGATTTTTGTAAACAGCTAAAAATGTTCCCTCACTACCGGCCATGTGCCCCGCGGCCTGGTGGCGGCATACGTAGGGCATCGCCTATTACTTCGTCAAATATTTTTTGTTGACCGGGTGTACATAAATTACGCACCTGCAAAAAATGGTGAAAGGTTGCTATTTCTGTTAGTGCTCTGTTGTTGTTAATGGCGCCGATGAAATGGTTTACCATAACTGTATCGGGCTGTGGTTGTTTAAGTTGTGCAAACAAGCTATCGTGTAGGTTGCGGTCTTGTTGCAGCAGTGGCTCCATATTGTTTCGGTGCTGTTGGTGCAATGTGTTGTATTGTTCTTGTTGTGCGGTGGTAAAGTTTAATTGCCGTGCCAGCCATTCATGCGGTTTGCCAGGGCCGTGTTTACCGGCATGGCCATGCGAAAGCATAACGGTAAGTAATACAACATTAGTCAATGTCAGTATTGCAATTACTCCATACAGTACCCTGGTTTTGCTTATCATACATTAGTAATTGTAGTAGTAGCTACCGGTTAGTAAATACTCGCTGGCAAAAGCCTGAAAGGCCTGCTGTTGCATGCCAGCTTGCTCACGGGTAGCAATAAATATCAATACATTAATACCAATTAACAGCAATACAGATGCAGCAATCTTAATAGTAAATGCTGTGGTGTAGTTGGTTTCGTATGTTAGCCTGTGTAGTGCCCGCTCATAAAAGCCGGCAGGTGCCCGCGCAGGGGTAATCGTATCGGCAATACTAATGGTATCGCTCACCCGGCTTTCTTTTTCTGTACGCATAGTTGGTTAGATGCTTATAACATCCGAAACCTGCGTTTACTTCTCATTTTCCTCGTAATATTCTTCCAGTATTTTTTTTAGGTTTTGTTTGGCCCTGAACAACAGCGATTCTACAGCCGATACAGAAAGCTGGGTTACATCACTTATTTCTTGATAGCTAAGGCATTCTATTTTATTGAGGGTAAATGCAATTTTTTGATTTTCAGGTAGTTGGTTGATGGCTTTAAACAAGTAAGCCGCTCTTTCTTTGTTTTCCAGTTGCACACCCGGGTGTACAAAATCGGGTATATCTATACGGGGGGCGTTATCGTGCTCGCCAAAAATGCTTTTAACCAGTGCAAACCTTTTTTTACGCTTTTTGCTGCGCAGGTGGTCCAGCGATTTGGTTACACAAATCCGGTAAATCCAGGTGCTAAGCTTCGATTCTGCTTTAAAGTTATGTACCGAGCGGTGTACTTCTACAAATACTTCCTGCGCTATATCTTCGGCATCTTCCATATTATGCAACACACCCAGGCAGGTGTTATACACCCGGTCCTGAAAATTTTCGACCAGCAGGGCAAATGCTTTTTGGTTGCCTTGTTGCAGTTGGGTTATCAGCAGGGTTTCGTTCAAGTGGTGTTGTAATTTGTGTTACAAACTTACTAACCCGCTACGCCGTAACTGTTACAGTAAAACTCAAAAATGTTATAAGATTTGTATGCCGATAAGATACTTCTGCTTAACCCACCGCAGGTTTTGGGCCGCAGTAACGTCAAAGTACTTAAATTGGTGTAATACAAAACCCACATCTTAATTAAATGAAACACAAACCACTTGCAGCGTTTATCATAACATGTTTTATAAGCAGCAACCTTTTCGCCCAGGTTACAGCGCCCGAAATAACTTCATGGATTATTAATGCCAACAATGCAACCGGCTATAGTGGTATTAGTGCCAATGTACAACAGGTTAAGTACACCAACACCGATGTATATGTAACCTGCACCTGCATACCCGGTTACGATATAGGCCCTTGGGCAGGTAATCCTAATACTCCTGCCAATCAAAATTTTTGCTATAAAATTACCCGTAACCCTGTCGAGAAAACAGGTACTAAAACTGCTACCAGTTTAGGGCACATAGGTGTATGGACCAACGGGGTAAGCATCTTCAATGCCAAAGATGCCTTTTCATATAACAGCGCCGGAGTATGGAATCAGGACGCCTATCCTAATGAAGGTATCAGTTTCGACGAATGTCTGGGCCACCCTGCCCCTAATGGCGAGTACCACCACCACGTAAACCCGCGTTGCCTGTACGATGATCAGGCTTCTGGTGTTCATTCACCCATTATTGGTTATGCTTTTGATGGTTACCCTATATATGGGGCCTATGCCTATGCCAATACTGATGGTACAGGTGGTATTACCCGTATGCTTAGCGGCTACCGCCTGCGTAACATTACCGACCGTACCACCTTACCAGATGGTACAGCACTACAGGCTAACCAGTATGGCCCTGCCATCAATAATCAATATCCGCTGGGTAAATATCTCGAAGATTATGAGTTTGTTCAGGGGCTTGGCCATCTGGACCAGTACAATGGCCGTTTTAGTATTACGCCCGAGTATCCTGCCGGCACCTATGCCTACTTTGTAACTATCGATAGCAACCAGATGCCGGTTTATCCTTATACGGTGGGTACCTATTATTATGGCGTAGTGCAATCGGGTAATGTAGGCCCGCAATCGGCGCATAATACCATACCCGGCGGCGCTGTTTTATACGAGCCGGAAACCAGTACAGGTATAAACGATAACGGTGCGGCTGTTAGTATTAATGTATATCCTAATCCCGCCAGCGATAAACTGATTATATCGGGTGCAGCCAATGTGCAGATAGCTTTGTACGACATGGCCGGCAAGCAGGTTATTGTGCCGGTAACTGTTAGCAATGATATTACTACTATAAACGTAGCTATGCTGCATAGGGGAGTTTATACCCTTACAGCTACCGGTAGCAACACCAGGGCAACAAAGCGTGTGGTATTGCAGTAACTGTTAGTGGAAAAATATAAGCTTTACGCCAAAGCCTATCAGTATTAAGCCCGATAACCTGCTTAATGTGGTAAGTGTACTTTGCTGAATATATGGCCGTAAAAAAGAGGCTGCATAGCCCTTTAAAAAATCGGTTGCAAACACCATTAGCAAGGCAGCAAAAAAATGAGTAAGTACCATAGCAGGCCTGTTGGTGTATTGCTTTACGGCCACCATTACTGCGCCAAACCAAAAGAAAAACACATTGGGGTTGGTAGCATTAATAATAAACCCCTTTATCAGTAAAGCGCGGTTGCTGGTGTGCAGGGTATCGGGGTGCGTTTCATCTACACGGGCTTTCAGTAAATTTTGCAGTCCCATTCCGGCAAGTATCAGGCCGCCGGCTACATACATTAATTTTATAATGGTAGATTGTGGGTCGGCCTGCGCGGCCAGCAGATAAATAGACAGCACCCATATAATATCGCTTGCAAAGGTGCCCAGGGCTACAGCAGCAGCACCTTTTATGTTGCCGCGCAATCCCAAATCTACTACGGTAAAAAATATAGGGCCAATAAACGTTGCCAGTACCAGCCCCGTTACAGCCCCCCGCCAGGCCGCCTCTACCATACTATGGTTTAGGGCTGTAAATAGTATCCATAAAATCAAGCACTATGTTCTCCAGGTCGCTGGTGCCCGATAGGGCCCCCATCATTCCGTACATAGCAGCTTTGTTTTCATTTTCCAGCGCTCCTGTCTGGTTTTTCTGCATTTTGGCCAGGGCACCATCCGGCAAAACACTGCTAAGCCCTTTTACAAGCGCCGATTGAAGTTTGTTTCCCATTTGTGCCATCCTTTTTTCACGTACACTTGCTACTGCTATGTGCAGGTCGGCTATAAATTCGTCTATTACCTCTTTGTGTATATAGTTAACAGTAAAGTGCAGGCTGGGGGGTAACTGTTGTCTTTCGAAATGCCATCCTTTTTTGTTTAGTTCATCTGCAAGTATGTACACATCCAGTTTACCCGATTTAAATGCCACTATACTCATGTTGGGTTCGCCCATTAGTTCCAGTTCGGGTATCTGTTTTATCGCCTCACGCATTTTTATGGTTACATCCATGGTGTCGCGAGCCATTTCGGTGTAGCCCTTGCGCCCTATGCTACGTAATGCAGCCCAGGCAGCAGCTATATTACTGCCGGGGCGGGTGCCGGTAATGGTGGGTGAGCCATACACACCGCCGGCCCATTTGGTGTATATAGAAAACTGAAACCTGCGCAGTTCACGGTTTCGGTATAGTACAACCGAAGCTCCTTTGGGCGAGTAGCCATACTTATGTATATCGGCCGAAATGGATGTTACTCCATCTACATCAAAACCAAATGGCTGTACCTCGTAGCCAATTTCTTTTATAAATGGCAGAATAAAGCCGCCCACGCAGGCATCTACATGGCATAATATGTTTTTGCTTTTAGCCAATGCGGCAATTTTTTCAATAGGGTCAATTATTCCATATGGGTAAGATGGCGCCGAACCAACCAGCAGTATGGTGTTGGGGGTAATAGCTTTTTCTATTTCTGCCAGGCTTACGGCATAAGTGCTATCGGTTTTGGCAACACTAAAATCTACATCTAAAAAGTGAAAAGCTTTAATAAACGCCGGGTGTACCGAGTCGGGTATTACTATATGCGGCCTTTTAATGCCGGGCTTATTTGCCTTTGCCCAATCGCGCGCGGTTTTTACGGCCAGTATTATACTCTCGGTACCACCCGAAGTAACATTGCCGCAAACCTGTTCATCGCCGTTTAGTAGGTCGGCACACATGCTCACCGTCTCTGTTTCCAGTTCTACCAAACTGGGGGTAGCAGTAGGGTTCAGGGCATTATCGGCATAGTACTGGTCAAACACTTTTTTTATGGTGTGTTCCCGTTCATCGCCGGGGTGGTAAATAAGGCAGAACGCCCTGCCTTTCCGCCAGTTAATATCTTTCTGTTTTTTAAGTGCTATTGTTTTAAGCAAATCATCTGAAGTAGATGCTTGTTGGGGGAATTCAAATTTCGGCCTGGCCATATATCGGTTATTTAGTTCTGTATGAGGGTTGTAAATGTAATTTACCGCCGGCAAATAGTTGCACTAAAACACATATCCGCTTTAGTAAACAACATTATTTATAGTACCGGCACCTTAACGCCAACAAGATAATGCTTGTACACAACATAGTATTTCCTGTTGTTGTTTGTAAACCAGCCAGTAACTTACATAGGCCAGCATAACCCTCAGTTTAGGCAAAGAAAAATACCTGCAAAAAATAAGCTCGTTGCTACAATGCAATAAGTTGGTTTATAATACATTACAATTTTTATTAGGAAATACAAATTCTAATTTGTTACTTTCAACAATTATTTTGTGAATTAAACTTAAGACTATGAAAGAAAGTTTACGAGCTACGATGAGAGCGACACTCTTATCGGCCCTGCTGGTTTGGGGGCTGATGGGTGTTACCCTGGCACAGGTAAGTGTAACCGCTACAGCAGGTACCACCGGGCCTACCCCTTACACCACTTTAAATGACGCCTTTCTGGCAATTAACGCTGGTACGCACCAGGGGGCTATTGTTATAGAAATAAGCGCCAATACCACCGAAACCGGTCCGTGTGTGCTTAACAGTTCAGACGCTGCTCCGGCTTCCTACACCTCGGTATTAATACGCCCGTCTGCCGATGGGGTATCTGTTTCGGGGGCCACCGCCACCGGCCGTGGTGTAATTGAACTGAAAGGTGCCGATAATGTAACCATAGATGGTGACAACCCTAACACCGCAGGTAACAACCGAAACCTTAGCATTATTAACACTGCTGCAGCTACAGTTACATACACCTCATGTGTACGTGTTGCAACAGCAGCCAACGTTACCAGTGCCAACGGTATTAGTATTAAAAATCTGATATTAACAGGCAACGCTACAGGGCGAAACGGTTCGGCAAACACTTCTACTACAGGTTCTGAAAATACCACCTTTGGTATTTATGTGGGGGGTAACGGCGGAAGCACCGCTATAGATGCTCCTACTGCAATAACCAGCGTTACAACCAACTCTGCACCATCGGGTACTACTGTAAATAGCTTACTGGTAGATAACAACGAGATAAGCGCCTGCGCTCGTGCCGTGGTATTTAACGGTGCTGCAACAAGTGTTTCAACAGGGGTTACTATTACTGCCAACGTTATAGGCGGTAGTGGTACACTAACCGGTAATGCCCCTTATACTTCTCCCGCAACCACTGTATATACCAAAGGTATATGGGTTAACGGAACTACTGCTGTTACAATTTCAGCCAACACTATTCAAAACATATTGTCGTATGTAGGTACCGGCATGTCGGCCATTGAACTGGCTGGTGCCATAGGTACAGGTACCATTACCATTGCTAACAATAGCATTGATGGTGTGGTGCAGAATGCGGCTAACAGCAATGCTCCTAAAGGTATTTTTGTAGGTAACGCTGGGGCGCCATACACAATTAGTGGCAACGTAGTTAACAATGTGCAGTGGTTAGGTAGCAGCACTACTTTGTCGCAAACAATTGCGGGTATCGATGTAAATACCACAGCTACATCGGCTACTATTGAGCGTAATAAAGTTTCGAAAGTATATAACATAAACACCGGTACTTATGGTGCATTTGGTATTAACATAGCAGCAGGAAACAACGTTACTGTACGCAATAATTTTGTTAGCGATCTCAAACAAGATATGTCAGGAGGAATTGCGTTTTCAACGCAATATGGTGTGCACGGTATTAGGGTTGCAACCGGTACAGGGCACCAGATTGTGTACAATACCGTTAGCCTGAGTGGAGCACTTTTGGGCACCGCTACATCATCGCTGCTTAGTTCAGCACTTTCAATTGTAAGTACCGCCAGCACAGGCCTTGTTGTACAAAACAACCTGCTATCTAATACCATTACAGGCGGTACCACATCAATTGCCCACGTTGCATTGTACCTTCCTTCTGGCGCAACCAGCACCATGAACGCTACTATCAACAACAACTTTTATTACTGCGGCACCGATGCTGCCCGTCAGGGCATAGCCCAGGCAGGTACTACTGCAGGTACTAACTTTTTTGTGCCTGCCAATTTTAACGCAGTAGCTACTACACCGGCTACCAACCTGCGTGCTTATACCAGCACATTATCGGCTGCCGGTACTAATGATAATGCTTCTTATGCATCATCATCTGCAGCACCTTTTGTGTCTGCTACTGATTTACATATTGACCCGGTTGCTCTTGGTGCAGATGGCCTTGACGGCAAAGCTGCCGTATTAAGTACTACTACAGATTTTGATGGTAATACCCGTAACGCTACCACACCCGATATTGGCGCCGACGAATTTGACTTGCCTCCTTGCTCTACGGCAGCAGGTGGTACTATTACACCGGCCACTTACTCTCGTTGTGCTGGCGAAACAGTAACACTAACTTCAACCGGAGTAACAACCGGTAGCGGAATTACTTACCAATGGAAGGGTGCTGTTACATCGGGTGGACCATATATTGTAATACCTGGCGGCAGCGGTGCCAATACAACTACCTATACCACACCTGTTCTCTCGGCAGGTACTTTCTACGCCATACTTGAGGTAACCTGTGCCAACGGCCCTATAGTGGCCAACTCTAATGAAGTTACTATCACAGTAAACCCACAGCCTACTGCCGCTGTATCTCCGGCATCTGCAACATATTGCCAGGGTAGCACAGCTGTAACGCTAAATGCCAGTGGTGGTACTACCTATGCCTGGTCTCCGGGTACCGGCCTATCGGCCACTACCGGTGCTACAGTAGATGCTAATCCATCGTCTACAACCACCTACGTAGTAACCGTTACCGATGCTAATAGCTGCTCAGCTACTGCTTCAAGCGTTATTACCTCGTCTCCCGGTGTAAACGGGGCAGCGGCTTCAGCTACACCTACGGTGGTGTGTTCTGGTAGCACTACGGCTCTTAATGCAACAGCCAACCCTTATACAACAACAATTTTATCCGAAAACTTTAACTCGGGCGCTCCGGCATGGACCCGCGTAAACAACTCGGTTGGTGGAACAATAGCCAATGCTGCGTGGACAGACAGGCCAAACAATTATGTGTACGGCTCCAATACATTTAGCAGTAACGATGCCACACAGTTTGTAATGTCTAACAGCGATGAGCAGGATGTGGTTTCGGGTAGCACTACCAAAACAGAGTTAGTATCTCCGGCCTTTAGTACAGTAGGTATTACCGGCCTTAGCCTTAAGTTCTTCCATTTCTACCGTCATATTTCTTCTGCCACAGATTCGGCTTCGGTAGAAGCATCTACCGACGGTACTAACTGGACACTTATTACCACATACAAAACAACTACCGGCGCGGCGGGTGCATTCGCATCGGCTACGTTGGCCTTGCCTGTAGCTTTCGAAAACCAGCCTACTGTGTATGTACGGTTCAGGTATGCTGCTTCATGGGCATGGTATTGGGTTATCGATAATGTATCTATAACAGGTGGTAGCACTAACTTTACGTATAACTGGACCTCTACCCCCGTTGGGTTTACCTCTGCTGCGCAAAATCCAACAGCTACCGTATCTGCCGATACAGATTTTGATGTTACAATCAGCAATCCGTTTGGATGTTCGGCTACCGCAGCAGCTTCTGTTACCACCCTTGCAGGTGTTACAGGTGCTACTGCCACCGCATCCGAAACTGAAATTTGTGCAGGTGCTTCGGTTAACCTGAATGCCACTTATACTGCCACTCCTGTTACTTTATTAGTAGAGAAATTTAACTCTGGTGCTCCGGCATGGACCCGCACCAACAACTCTACCGGTGGTACACCTGCCGATGCTGCATGGACTGATCGCCCCGATGGTTATTCATACAACTCGGGTCCGGCATACCACAGCAACGATAACAGCCAGTTTGTACAAAGTAATAGCGATGATCAGGGTTTGGGTGGTGTAACAGAAGCTATACTCACTTCACCAGCTTTCAGCTCTACCGGAAACGCAAACCTTGCATTACAATTCTATCATTACTACCGTGATATTGAAGCTGGTGCTGACTCAGCCATAGTTCAGGCATCTACCGATGGCACTAACTGGACCACCGTAGCAGTATTTGATGCAACAGTGGGTACTGCAACTGCATTTGCAGCTGCCAATGTTAACCTGCCAGCGACCTTTAATAACCAGGCTACCGTTTATGTACGCTTTAAGTATAATGCAGAATGGGCCTGGTATTGGTCTATCGATAACGTATCTATTACTGCCGATGCAGGTATTAACGATTACAGCTGGACCTCTAACCCTGCGGGCTTTAACTCAACCAGCCAAAGCGCTACAGTTACACCAACTACTACTACCGAGTACACGGTGGTTATAACTAATCCTTCTTCCGGTTGTACCGATACTGCATCGGTAACTGTTACAGTTAATAGTTTACCATCGGTTTCAGTAACTCCATCATCTGCTAACTACTGCAATCCGGGTACAGGTGTTGCTTTAACAGCTTCGGGTGCAGTAACCTATGCATGGTCTCCTGCATCATCACTTAGCGCTGCTACAGGTAGTGCTGTAACAGCTACACCAGACGCAACTACCGTATATACGGTAACCGGTACCGATGCTAATGGATGTTCGGCCACTGCATCGGCTTCAGTTACTTCTTCGCCTTCGGTTACCAATGCTACTGCTGGTGCATCTGCAGCAGCTATATGCCCTGGCGGTACAGTAGATCTTACCTCTTCTGCCGATCCGGTTCCGAGTGTAATTCTGAGCGAAAGTTTCAATAACTCATCTAACGGTTGGACTATCACTAACAATTCAACCGGTGGCACTAACCCGGCTGCTGCGGCCTGGACCTACCAGCCAGATGGTTTTGATTATGATGGTACTCCATATCACAGTAACGATAACTCTCAATTTGTACAGGCCAATAGCGATGTGCAGGGTTCTGGAGGTACTACCAATACTTCAATTACGTCTCCTGCCATAAATACAACGGGCTTATCTCAAATTGCAGTTAAATTCTACCACTATTACAACGATATTGGCGACAGCGGCGACTCTGCTATTGTGGAGGCTTCGCTGGATGGTACCAACTGGCAAATAGCCGGCGTTTATCAAGCTGAAATTGGCGCTGAAGATAATTTTGCGCTATCAACTGTAAGCTTACCAGCTACATTTAATAACCAGGCAGCTATATACGTTCGTTTCAGATATAAAGGAACCTGGGACTGGTACTGGTCAATAGATAACGTTTCCATACTAGGTAGTTCACCTAACCTTACTTATAGCTGGAGTTCTAACCCGGCAGGTTTTACTTCTACCGATCAAAACCCTGCTGGTGTAGCGCATGCTGTTACTACAGATTATACAGTAACAATTACTGCGCCGGGTGGTTGCACAGCAACAGCAACTACTACAGTAACAGTTAATGCTGTATTGCCTGTAAGTGTTACCCCATCGCCAGCCACATACTGCTTAGGTGGTGTACCTGTGGCTTTAACTGCCAGCGGGGCTGTTACTTACAGCTGGTCACCTGCTACCGACCTTAGCGCCACCACAGGCACAACCGTAAATGCAAGCCCATCTGCTACGGCAGTGTACACCGTAACCGGTACCGATAACGTGGGTTGTACGGGTACTGCTACGGTAACTGTGAACATTATCAGCGGTAGTACAGGGGCTACGGTTACGGCTACTCCTACTGAGATATGTGCAGGAGGTAGTGTAACATTGAATGCTTCGGGCACATCTACTTCAGCAACCTTGCTTACAGAGGATTTCAATAGCGGGGCATCTGCATGGACCCGCGAGAATCTATCAACCGGTGGAACGTCAACAGCCGCCGCTGCATGGACCGATCGCCCGGATGGTTATTCTTATTCGGGAGGTACTGCATATCACAGTAACGATAACTCGCAGTTTGTGCAAACCAACAGCGATGCACAGGGTTCTGGCAGCACTACCCGTACAAGGCTGGTATCTCCGGCATTCAGTACGCAAGGCCGTGCAGCTATCAGTGTTAATTTCTTCCATTATTACAGAGATGCAAACGATACAGGCGATTCAGCTATGGTAGAGGCCAGTGTGGACGGTGTAAACTGGACTTTGGTGGCTGCTTATACTGCCTCTGCGGGCAGCGAGGCCGCTTTTGCTCCGGCAACAGTTAACTTACCTGCAGCTTTTGAAAATAAACCATCTGTACGGATCCGTTTCCAATATCGTGCTACATGGGATTGGTACTGGTCGTTAGATAATGTAACCATTAACTCTGCTGCTACTTTCTACAATTATAGCTGGAGTTCAGACCCGGCAGGCTTTACTGCCAATACTGCAAATGCAACGCATGCACCTACTGCTACTACCACCTATACAGTAACTGTAACCGATCCGTCATTGGGTTGTGCTTCTACAGCTACAGTAACAGTAAACGTAAACCCACTACCTGTGGTAACTGCTACTGCATCAAGTACTGCTTATTGTGGTACACCGGTAACACTTACCGCTGATGGCGCCTCTACTTACGCCTGGTCTCCGGCTGCAGGACTTAGCGCTACTACCGGTACTTCTGTCGATGCATCGCCATCTGCTAATACCACTTATACTGTAACCGGAACCGACGCTAATGGATGTTCATCAACGGCAACAGTATTGGTAAACTCGCCTGGTGCAGTAACCGATGTTACGGCATCTGCTTCAGAAACTACAATATGTGAAGGTGAAACCATTGACCTGTCTTCAACCGGAAGCTCTCAAACTGTAATATTGCGTGAGAATTTCAATTTGGGCGCTACCAACTGGACCCGCGTAAACAACTCAACCGGTGGTGCCATTGCAGATGCTGCCTGGACTGATCGCGCAGACGGATATGTATATAGCAGCAACACGTATCGCAGTAACGATAGTACACAGTTTGTAATGTCTAATAGTGACGATCAGGGTTCTGGCGGTACAACAAACGCAAGTCTTGTCAGCCCTGTTTTCAGCACTACCGGTATCGATTCGGTTAAACTTGATTTTTACCACTACTATCGTGATATAGATGATGCAGGTGATACCGCAATTATTGAGGCATCGCTGGATGGCACTACCTGGCAGATAGTGCAGATATATACAGCTACGGTAGGTAACTTTAATGCTTTTGCGCCTGCTACTGTGCTACTTCCTGCCACTTACTCAAACCAGGCATCTGTATCTATTCGTTTTAGATACAAAGCAACATGGGATTGGTACTGGGCTGTAGATAATGTTCAGCTATCGGGTAACTATACCGGCCTGACTTATAACTGGACATCAAACCCTGCCGGATTTACTTCAACCGATCAGAATCCTCTTGGTGTGGCACCTGCCGAGACTACAGAGTACATTGTTACTGTTTCTAATCCAGGAGGTTGTTCTTCTACCGCCAGCGTGATAGTTAACGTTAATGCTGCTCCTGATGTGGTAGCCAATGCATCTTCTACTTCAATTTGTGCCGGTGAGCAGGTTACCCTAACCGGTAGTGGTGCTACTACTTATAGTTGGAGCGGTGGGGTTAGTGATGGTGTGGCTTTTGTACCTAATGGTACCGATACATATACCGTAACCGGCACCGATGGCAATGGTTGCTCAGCATCAGCTTCTGTTACAGTAACAGTTAATCCAATACCTACTGTTACTGCCAGCGCATCTTCGTCAACTATTTGTGCCGGCGAACAGGTTACCCTAACCGGTGGTGGAGCTACTACTTACAACTGGAGTGGTGGTGTAACCGATGGTGTGGCCTTTACTCCAAACGCAACAGATACTTACACTGTAACCGGCACCAGCAACGGCTGCTCGGCCACTGCAAGTGTTAGTGTAGCTGTAAATGATATCCCTTCTGTTACTGCCAGTTCAACTTCATCGGCAATATGTGCCGGTGAGCAAATTACTTTAACCGGTGGTGGAGCTACTACGTACAACTGGAGCGGCGGTGTAACCGATGGTGTAGCTTTTGCACCAAATGTAACAGAAACCTATACCGTAACCGGTACCGATGGTAACGGTTGTTCGGCCACTGCAAGTGTTACAGTAGCTGTAAATACTGCACCTTCAGTAACAGCCAGTGCATCTTCATCGGCTGTATGTGCAGGTAGCCAGGTTACCTTAACCGGTGGCGGCGCTACTACCTATAGCTGGAGCGGCAGTGTAACCGATGGTGTAGCCTTTACACCAAACGCAACGGAAACCTATACCGTAACCGGTACCGATGGTAACGGTTGTTCGGCCACTGCAAGTG